>CAXPTH010000013.1:0-23306 GCA_964220215.1 Alteromonas sp.
TGCCTAATAAAAAAAACAAGCCAATACATAAATGTTTTACAATAATTTTATTAATTTTCATAACACTAATATCCTTTACCTCTCTAATCTCCCTTATCTCTAAAATTAAATTATAACAAATAAACTACCATGATTGTCAATAAAAACAAGTATAAAATGCTAATAGCTTTAAAATCTATCAGAGGCAAATGACTTTATTTAACCAGCTTTAGAATTTATACGATGTACTCAGTGTGATACTGCTCACAGTCATTGTCAATTTATCAGCTAGACCAAGTGTGAGTAGGTTGCTGAGAAAACCAGCACCTGTTCTTGTATACCCTAAGTCAACACTTAAATGATCTGAAACTCTATATACAAACCCAACAGCATACCAAGCGTATTCCATGTTTCATCGTCATTGAGAACCCTACCTTCTTCAAAAACTTCAATAACACATGGATAACCTATTGTTCCATACAGAGATACCTTTGATAAAAGATAAACGCCAACATTTCCTGCTATCCCTACCTGTTGATTAATATGCATTTTTATATTTGAAGTCGTTGTATCATTTTTTTTAAGCTGCCCATCAAATGTATTTAGAAACGCATAAATATCAAAATAATGCTTAGTGAACTGAAACGTATACCTACCTTTATAACTTAACCCGGTTAAATTACCACGCGTCACCATATCTTTCTTGTTCGCTTATTGACCCCGTCAATATACCAGGCTCTCTTTTTGCATCTGCTAAATAACTTCCAAAACCAGCACCAACAAACCACCCGTTTTCAACCATACTAACGCTATCCATAGGGGCATTCGTATAAACCTTCGCTGTTACACTACTGCACAATAAAAAAAAACAAAGCAGTATTTTATGACTATTTTTTTCATAATATATCCTCGTTCAACTTCTCAATCTGATCCCGTAAAACAGCAGCCACTTCAAAATTAAGTTCTGCGGCAGCCGCTTCCATTTTTTGAGTCAGCTCCTGGATTAAATCTGGCAACGGCGTTTCGGCATCGGGTTTAGCCACCGCCTGGACAGCTGCTTTCACGGCCTCGCGATCCGCATCTCGAATATCGCTCACTTTGCGCATGACCGTTTTGGGCACAATGCCGTGCGTCTTGTTGTATGCCAATTGTTTGTCCCGTCGCCGTTGGGTTTCACGCTGCGCACCTTGAATGGACTTCGTCAGCTTATCCGCATACAAAATAACGGTGCCGTTTTGATTCCGAGCCGCCCGCCCCATGGTTTGAATTAATGACCGCTCATTACGCAAAAACCCTTCTTTATCCGCATCTAAAATGGCCACCAACGATACCTCCGGCAAGTCCAAGCCTTCCCGCAATAAATTCACCCCCACCAACACATCAAAGATACCCACCCGCAGATCGTGCAAAATATCAATACGCTCCAACGCATCAATATCCGAATGCAGGTAACGAACTTTAAAGCCAGCATTAACCAAATAATCGGTTAATTCCTCAGACGACTTTTTTGTCAGTGTTGTCACCAAGACCCGCTCATCCACCGCCACCCGTTGGCGTGTTTCTTCAATTAAATCCGATACTTGGCCTTGAATCGGGCGAATGGTAATCACCGGATCCACCAAGCCCGTCGGGCGAATCACCTGCTCCACCACATCCGGGCTTTGCCACGCCACACTCACCGACGGCTCCGAAACCGAATCGGGCCAGACACATTGATCCAGCTCATACGGACCTGGGGTGGCCGACACATAAATAGTCTGTTTTTTGCGTTGCTCAAACTCCTCAAACGTCAGTGGCCGATTATCAAACGCCGACGGCAACCGAAACCCATGCGACACCAACGACTCTTTCCGACTCCGATCGCCACGATACATGCCCCGAACCTGGGGCATCGTCACATGGGATTCGTCCACAATGGTAATAAAATCATCGGGAAAAAAGTCGAGCAAAACATCCGGTGGACTTCCCGGCGCACGATTTTCAATCACACGCGAATAGTTCTCAATGCCTTTGCAATACCCCAACTCCCGCATCATAGCGATATCATAGCGCGTTCGCTTTTCCAATCGCTTGGCCTCCAGTTCTAATCCTTGCTGATTGAGTTCCTTAATCCGAGCCGCTAATTCGGTTTTAATTCGGCCAATGGCCGGGCTTAAATCATCCTCGACAACATAGTGCGTAGCTGGAAAAATAGACACTTCTGACAAATTATTTAACACCTCACCCGACACCGAATGGCAACGACTAATGCCCTCAAGCGTATCGCCAAAAAACTCAAACCGAATCGTCGCCTCATCCCAACTGGGAAACAGCTCAATAACCTCACCCCGCACCCGATAAGCCCCCGGGCTCAGTTGAATATCATTGCGTTCGTAATGCAACTCATGCAGCGTCGTTAAAAATGCAGAGCGATCATACTCGTGATTCAACCGAACCGACACCACCGCATCATAGTACGCCTTGGGAGACCCCAAGCCATAAATGCAAGACACCGAAGCGACAATAATCACGTCCTTGCGCAAAAACAAAGACCGCGTCGCGTGGTGGCGCAACCGTTCAATTTCTTCGTTAATTTGGGCCTCTTTTTCGATATAAATATCCCGAGCCGCAATATACGCCTCTGGCTGATAATAATCATAATAAGAAATAAAATAGTCCACCACATTGTTGGGAAAAAACGACCGAAATTCCGAACACAATTGTGCCGCCAATGTTTTATTATGCGCCAAGACCAACGCCGGTCGATTCACATTGGCAATCACGTTGGCAATGGTAAAGGTTTTCCCACTACCCGTAACCCCCAATAATACTTGATTGTCTTTGCCTGCGTTTAACCCTGCCGTTAATCGGTCAATGGCGTCCGGCTGGTCCCCGGCTGGCCGATATTCAGAAACCAGTTGAAACGCCGATGGCATTTAATGATTCAAAAACCGTTCCGCATCCAACGCGGCCTGACACCCACTACCCGCAGCCGATATCGCTTGCCGATACGTAAAATCTTGCACATCCCCACAGGCAAAGACACCCGGCACCGACGTGGCCATAGACGGCGCATGTGGCGTTTGAATATACCCATTGTCATGCAGCGCCACTTGCCCCTCTAAAAAAGCCGTATTGGGCTCATGACCAATCGCATAGAAAATACCCGATGTTGCCACGGTTTCAATAGTGCCATCCGGACCAATCAAATCCGCTTCGGTTAGTACCTGCTCATTGCCACGAACCGCATGCAATTCAGCATTGTACCGAATGGTAATTTTGTCATTGCTTTCCGCGCGGCGTTGCATGACTTGAGACGCTCGCAAGTGATCTTTTCGAACAACCATCGTGACTTGACTCGCAAACTTGGTTAAGTAAGCCGCCTCTTCCACCGCTGAATCCCCACCCCCAATCACCAACAGGTGCTTATTGCGAAACAATGGTAATGCCCCATCACACACCGCACAGGCCGACATGCCCCGCTGCCAGTAAGTCTCTTCCCCAGCCACATGCAACCGACGGGCCGTAGCCCCTGTGGCTAAAATTAACGTCTCCGCATGGTACACGGCGTCACCCACATGCACCGCAAAGGGCCGCTGGCTCATATCAACCCGGTCCACGGTTTCGGTCCGAATATCGGTTCCGCAGGCAATGGACTGTTGGCGCATGCGATCCATTAACTCCGGGCCTAAAATACCATCCGGAAATCCGGGAAAATTCTCAACGTCGGTGGTTGTCGTCAACTGCCCCCCAGCGGCCACCCCACCCGCCATGAGCCCTTCAAACATCACGGGGGCTAGCGCCGCACGTGCGGCATAAATTGCTGCCGTATGACCCGCAGGGCCTGAACCAATAATAATGACCGGATGTACCATCTCGAATGCCTCCTTCTTATAAATCAAACAAATCGGTTACCGGTGCAGATTCATGCATTGGAACCACCCCGGTTTCAATTTCTTTGGGCTCACGCCCAACCCAATATTTTTCCATTGTCACGGTTTCAGACTGTGGGCCGGCTAATTTGCCTGTGGCCCAGCTCACTTGCTCAGACACCAAGCCAGTAGGACTCGGAAACCGCTGGGGGTTAATGTCTTGCACACAATATTTCATAAAGTCTCGCCACATCAACGCCGGGATCCAACCACCCGTAACCTGATTCATGGGTTCATTGTCATCATTTCCCACCCAGGCTACCGTTACCATTTGTGGAATAAAGCCAAAAAACCAAGCATCTTTATAATTGGACGTTGTCCCCGTTTTTCCGGCAATGGGACGGGGCAGGCGTGCGTTGCGCCCGGTCCCATAGTTTAATACCCCAGTCATCATATCCACTAAGGCTAAAATCATTTTTCGAGAGTACACCTGCTTTTCCTGATGCTGGTGTTTATACAACACCGTACCGTTTCGGTCTTCAATACTCAAAATAGACACCGGTTCAACCCGAATTCCATTGTTGGCAAACACGCCATAGGCAGCCGCCAAATCAATCATGGTGACTTCAAATGCACCCAAGGGCAAGGACAGCACAGGCTTCAAATCAGCAGCAATCCCAATCTGTTTGGCGGTCCGAACCACGGCTTCAGGAGTCACCATATCATTTAATTTCACCGCAACAACGTTGACGGACAACTCCAACGCCCGACGCATGGGCAACAAGCCTCGGAACTTTTTGTTGTAATTTTGTGGAGTATAGACCCCCTCAATGGTATTAAATGATATTTCTGAATCATCAATAAACGACCCTGGGGAAAAGCCATGCTCTAAGGCGGTTAGATAGACAAACGGCTTAAACGCAGAACCGGGTTGACGTTGAGCTTGGGTCACCCGATTAAATTGCGTATCCAAAAAGTCATTGCCCCCTTGCATGGCTAGAATATAGCCAGTACGTGGATCCATGGCCAAAATAGCCGCCTGGGAATACCCCAGTCCATCCACCCGCTGTTTTTTGATCCAATGGGGTTTTTGGGCTTCTGAAATATATGTATCAACCACCGCTTTGGCTTTTTCTTGATACCGGTAGTTTAGGGTGGTTCGGACCTTGAGCCCCGAAGTATAGGTATCTTTCTCCCCATACATTTCAATTAACTGTTTTAATACATGGGAGGTAAAGTAGGGGGCTTTGTACCGGAGTTTTTTTTGTTTTTGATAGATTAATTCTTCAACATAGGCTTGCTGCGCTTGCGCCTCCGTAATTAACCCCAGAGCCGCCATACGGTTTAATACAACGCGTTGCCGCCGTTTAGCCCGCACTTTATTGCGCAAGGGGCTATACAGTTCCGGGCCTTTAAGCAAGCCCACGAGCATGGCCGACTCGGCAACACGCAAATTTTGGCTGGATTTGCCAAAATAATACTGGGATGCGGATTCGATGCCATAGGTGTTATGCCCCCAGTACACTTGGTTGAGGTACATTTCTAAAATGTCCGTTTTGGTAAAATGCTTTTCAATTTGGATAGCAAGCAGGGCTTCTTCTAATTTTCTTAAAATTGTCTTGCGCTTGGTTAAAAATAGATTTCGGGCCAATTGTTGGGTTAGTGTGCTTCCCCCTTCGACAAACTCCATCGCAATAATATCCCGATACAAGGCCCGCATAATAGATTTCGCATTGAGTCCATTGTGATCATAAAAATCCGTGTCTTCCATGGCAATGACGGTTTGTTTCAAAATGGGCGATATGGATTCAATGGGCTTTAATACCCTATTTTCTTCTTCGTGCAATTCGGCCAAAACCACCCCATCGTGGGAGTATATTTTAGTCGTTTCAGCGGGGATATAGGTATTAATGGTAGTGACATCGGGCAAGCCTCGGTGCAAATACACCAATACAGTGGTTAGTCCAATTAGGCCAATCGTTCCACACACAACGCCCATTCCCAACACCATTCGAATGCTGCGCCACACTTTTTGACGCCGATGCCGCTTTAAAAAATGCGACTGCCCCCGAATCTTGTTCATGGATTTTTCGATCCTGCTGACCGAATATCGAGACCGAAAGTTGCGCTTTGCCATTCCTATCGTTTAATGGTATCACAAATAGTGAATGGGCTAAACATCCTGCGATGGCTTTGCTGAAGCAGCACCTTATATTGATGAATTGCCATTCAGCCCTAAACTCATTATATCTCCCCCCGAAAAAATTAACTGAAAATTTAAAAACTGATTAATATTAGCTATGAACTAAGCCAGTCATGCCTTTGGGCTGACCTTCAGGCTGATTCTTAGAAAAGCGCCAATGTGTTATTAACCGCATAGCCACCCGCACATAACGGCCACTAAACAAACGAATGAAAACACTTCTCAGCTTCTTTGACTCGACTATTTTTTTTAGAATAGCTTCATGCGCACGTGTAGCATAATTGCTTAGCATCATAAGGAACATTAGCACCCTTCATCACACCGCCCATGCCTTTTAAAATACTACCCAGATCTAAGCTAGCTATTTGTTCTCGAATAACTTCATTAACAGCCAAATTAGCCAACGCACGTGCAGCCTGTTTCTTAGTATCATCAGATCTAGCATTCAAAGCCTCACAAAACCCTCGAGTTTCCCAAGCTACCGCAAACTTAACCCGGAGCATTGCTACCCCACGACTACACCATCTTAGTTTGAAATAACTTCTGTTTGAACTGAGATATCCCCAAAGCTCATGGTAAACAAGCAATGATCATCATCAGAATACGACCGAAACACTCCGGCATTTGCTAACAATTCTTTCAAAAAAAGTTCATCTTGTTTTGACATTAAACCCGATCCTCCTAGCCCAGCATTTTATTCATTATTTCATCCGTGATTTTAAACACGTACACTATCAATACCCAAAAATCCAAAATACTAAACATTGCGCATACAACGTAAATTTAAAAAAACCCCATTAGATCTATTGAGATTAATATGCTAGTATATTGTCAACACTAATTATTAGGTTGCCTGTATTACTTCAAACTATATTGTCCAAAAGAAATACTGTATTAGCTAGTGTGATTCAATGATTAATCACAAAAAAATAAAGGAGTATAAATTATTATGAATATTGTAATTATATCCGCTGAAATGGCCCCCCTTGCTGTTGATGGCACCGGTATTATTGCAAACGAAATTGCCCAAACCGGCAATTATCTAGCCGAACAGGGTGCATCTGTTCTGCAATTTCTACCCCGCTATGCCTGGGTCTCAAAAAAAACCGACATCACTCGGATCTACCGTCGCATCCGATTGCGCATGGGCCAAGGCAATAAAGAATTTAATATCTATCAGCATGAAACACTAGAGCCCGGTGTTCAGCCCTATTTTATTGGTAAAGATTTGTATTTTAAGCGCGATACCTGCTACAGCGATAGCACCGGCACCTACCCCGATCATTTCGAACGATTCGAATATTTCTCCATGGCATTTCTAGAAGCACTTAAAGTTATTGATTTCAAACCCGATATTATCTTATGTATGGGTGGCCCACTAGCCATCGCCACACCGCTAATTAAATCTGCCCCCAGTCAAGTTAATTTCTATGATAATGCCTCTGTATTTTACATTGATTTTACCGGTGGGCCTGCCAACATTTGCGACACACAAACATTCCAATCATTAAACGTATCCGAATTCCTGGATTCCAACTATCAATCTGGCGACACCGTTAACTTCAGCGAAATTGGAATCGCCAATGCCGATAAATCCTACATCGTAGACACAAAATCCGGTGGGACATTAAATAAAGCCGCACTTTTCGCTGACATCAAAGCTGCGATAGAGACGCGTCAAGTACAGTTTGCATAAGCCCCGACGGTGGGCATTGACCGGTGAAGTGCCGAAACGCGACTTCACCTTGGCCCACCAACATCGCCTTGCCATAAATACAGTATGCCCCTTGGCGTTTAGCCTCAACTAAAAAGGGCGTATCTTGGGGAATATACACCGTGTCATAACACGTATGCGAGGCTGTTAGTGTCGCATGTTCCGGCAACCACCGATCAACCGAGAATCCCTGCATGCCAATCGGCGTTGCATTCACAATAATACTATGGTCCGCAATCATGGCCGGCGTAACCGGCCACGGCAATGCCGCGGTCTGGCAATGCTGCGCAGCCCCCACGGTATTCAATAGCGTTTGCGCTTTGGTTGTATCACGCGCAACCACAGTAATCGCTGACACCCGACGCATCAGACCCGCCACAATCGCACACGCTGCCCCGCCCGCTCCCACCAGCAACACACGCCCCCGTTTTAAGGCATCGGAGCCATCGCTAAATCCGGACATAAATCCAGCGCTATCGGTGTTGTATCCAATTAAACGCCCATGGTCATTGAGAATAACATTAACGGCATTGGCCTCCTGAGCGGTGGCATCCAACTGATCCAAATACGGCATCACCGCCTGTTTGTACGGAATGGTAACATTTACCCCCCGGAACGGTAGCGACCGGATACCATTTAATGCCCCGGATAACTGGTCCGGCTCAACCGGTAAATGCAAATACTGCATCGGGATACCCAATGCATCCAACGCCGATTGCTGCATGTTCGGGGACAAACTATGCGAAACGGGATTCCCTAAAATACCCAGCAATAAATTCGTGCCTGTTGGATCTTGATTTTTCATACTACTTTGTCGTATTATAAGATGCATGTTAAAAAATTACGAATTTCTATATACAACGAGCGGCACACTATCAGCTGACGAGTTTGAAAAAATAAAAGAAAAAATTGATAGTATCGTAGCCACCGACGGTGGAAGTATTATTGAAGAAAAAGATTTGGGGACCCGAACTTTATTACTCAAGCGAAACAAAACAACCCGAGGCACCTTGCGCATCTACCAAGTGTCTTTGAGCACAACTGGGTTAAAAGAATTGAGAAATTTTGTTTTGGTTACTGAAAGTATTTTATCGCATTACATTGTCACTGGGGATTCTGTTGTAACCCCAACAATGACACCGTTTGAATACAAAACAGCCTAGCCATGTCTAGCGTTAATAAAATTACCTTAATGGGAACCGTCACCGGGGATGTTGACATTAAGGTAAGTGATCAGGGGGTGAGTCGTGCACGATTAACACTCTCTGTTCAGCGCGTTGCACGGCCGGGTGCGCCGGTTAGTTTTGATGAAATCCCCCTGCTCGCTTGGGGCGAAGTCGCTGAATCCATACAAAAAACGGCTTTTTCTGGAAGTCTTTTATTGGTTAAGGGCCGAATTTTAGTGAACAGTTTTGATGATCAACATGGAAATCGAAAATGGGTAACTGAAATTGATGTTCGGGACTTTCAAGTCTTGCAAAGCACAGCTGCCTCGCCACAAGCGTCTAGCCCAGAGAGCGTACCAACAGCCACACCCAACACAACCGAAACTCAAGCAGGCATTGCTGAGAGCGACTTTGATTTCTCACCCTTACCCGAAAAAAAAGAAACCGTTCCCGCCAGTCGGGATGCCGATACCACATTTTCAGAACAATTGGGCGACGACGTTCCGTTTTAGGGAGTTACACTATGGATAATGCGTATTTAAATGATGTGTTTTTAATTGGCCGACTAACCCGAGACCCTGAGTTGCGGATGACAGCATCTGGAATTCCCGTAGTTCGGTTTAGTTTAGCCGTGAATCGAAACCGGCGCAATGCCGATGGAACATCCGATGCCGATTTCATCCGAGTGGTTTGTTGGAACCGATTGGCTGAGATCTGTGAAAAATACTTAAAAAAAGGCCGCCTAATTAGTATTGCCGGTCGTTTGCAAGTGGACAAATACGAGCAAAATGGCGAAGCCCGAACCAGTTTTGAGGTTGTTGCCGATGATATGCAAATGTTAGAGCGTTCAGCTGATGCTGTACAACAAGAATTTCAAGGAGAGCCCCAATGAAGCAAAAAACAATTTATCGATTTAACCGTGAAGGTGGTCGTGTAAAACCCGACACTATTTTCTCAGAGTCTGAAGCTGTGATTGATTATAAAGATGAGCGTCTATTGGCTTTTTTGACCGATCGACTCAAAATTGTTCCTCGCCGGAACTCAGGAATATCCGCCAAGCAGCAACGACGGATTAAACGCGCCATCCGACGTGCGCGAAACAGTGGTTTGATTCGTTACTCAGCCAAAGTATAAATTAGGAGGGTATCATGGGAAAACAAGTATCGGTTATTTTAGTTGAAGACATTCCAGGTTTAGGCGCATTCGGAGACGAAAAAAAAGTCAAAGCCGGTTATGCAAATAATTTTTTAATTCCACAGGGATTGGTTGAGTTGGTTAATGCCAGCAATACCAACTTAATTCAAGACATTCAAAAGAAAAAAGCCCGTTATGAAGCACAAAAGACTGACGAAGCAACCAGTCTAAAAAAACAATTGGATGGCCAATCCGTGGCAATTCCTGTTGCTGTCAATGACAACGGTGATTTATACGGCAGTGTTGGCGCAAAAGAATTGTGTGCCGCTATTCAGCGCGATTTAAACGTGAGTGTGAGCAAAGATCGCGTGTCTCGAACATTTCAAATTAATGCACTTGGCGATCACGAAACCACGATTGAGCTGTTTGGTGACGTTGCCGCAACACTAACCGTCTCTGTCACTCAGGCTTGATTCAGCCCGACTTTAGTCAGTTCCCCACCGATAGCGGTGTCTATCTGATGAAAGATAGCACCGACCATATTATCTATATTGGGAAAGCCAAACGCTTGCGTCAACGAATTCGGCATTATTTTTTGCCGTCTGTCAAAGACCCAAAAACCCGATTATTGCGTACCCGAATTGCGCACATTGAATTTATTGCCACGGCAACTGAAGCGGATGCCTTGGTATTGGAACGGCAGCTCATTCAAAAGCATCAGCCTGAATTTAATATTATTCTCAAAGACGATAAAAATTTTCCGGTGGTCCGAATTTCTAAACGCGAGCCCTTCCCGAAACTCGAGGTTGTTCGCAGTATGGGTGAGCGTGGCTACACCTACTTTGGCCCTTTTCCGTCTATGGGATCGATTCGACAGTTTATGAAACTGATTCACGCGCTATTTCCGGTACGCGATTGCCATCAGCGCATTGATGCCGTGTCCCAACAACCCAAATGCATTAAATTGGATATGGGCACCTGTTTGGGGCCCTGCATTCACAAAGACCCCGATGCGTATCGGGCTATGATTCAATCACTTAGTACATTTTTAAACGGCAATCGAGCCCCTATGATTGCCCAGTTGCAACAGTCCATGCAAACGGCTGCCGATACCAAACACTATGAGAAAGCCGCCATTATCCGAGACCAATTGCGTCAAATTGAGCAACTGGATGCCAGCAATACCGTGCACATTACAGATAAAAAAGCCTACCATGTCTGGGGATTTTCAAACTCGGACTCTTTGCAGTATGCCATTGTTCAACACATTATTGATGGCAAATTGATCGCACAAAAAGGCTTTTATAAAACACCCCCGCTTGCCTGGGATCAATTTGTTCAACACACCCTCCTTCACTATTATGCAGAGTCCCCCACTGAGACATTATTAATATCGGAGCCTATTTATCAGTTACTCACCGAATTAAATTTATTTAATCGTCAGTTGGCATGCCCCAAACGGGGGGCTAAAAAAGTGATTGTGGATACCGCCAACCGCAATGCGTATTTATCAATGTTGGCCTTGGACTTCAAATCCGTTAAACGGGATGCCGACAGCCACTCTATTTTAGACACACTACGAACCCGTTTATCACTTAGGCAAACACCCAATTTGATTTTTGGGTTCGATAGTTCTCACTTTCAGGGAACCGCCTATGTGGGATCTGCCGTATGCTTTTGGCATGGCCAACCCGATAAAAGCCGATACCGCCGATTTCAAATCAAAACGACACACGGCCACAGCAATGACCCCCAAAGTATTTATGAACTTGTCACCCGACGATTGCAATTGTGTTTAAAGCATCACGAGGCCTTGCCTGATCTGTGTTTAATTGATGGTGGTAAAGGACAGCTATCTGCTGCTAAAATGGCACTGTATGACAGTGGTTTACACCATCGTATTGATACTGTGGCTTTGGCCAAACGCGAGGAGATGGTATACAGCGATCACTACCCCAATGGCATTCAGTTGGGTGCCAATGATCCGGGGCGATTTCTGTTGCAACACGTCCGGGACGAGTCCCATCGATTCGCCCGCGCCTACCAACGACTCAAGCGCAAGGACACGTGGTTCAATGATTAAATACATCGGTATAATGCTATGGATTGGCCTGGCGTGTTCAGGCACAACACCCAACGCGGTACAGGAATTGGAACAAGCCTATACCCGCAATGAACAACACATTGAAGAACAGCGTGAAAAACAATCCAAAGTGCTCAATGAATTACTCACAATTGATCGCAATTTAAAGGTGAAACAAACCGAACTCACTCGCTTAAATGCCAATCTAAAAGCCTATCAACATGAACAAATCAACATTCAACAACAGGTCGCCGATGCACACACCGAATTTCAAAACGTCCAACACCACTTTGAACGTCGTATTCGGGATATTTACAAATATCAAAATTTTGGATTTCTTGAAGTTTTGTTTTCATCGCATGATCTGTTGTCTTTTTTCGAAACCGCCATTTGGTTTGAAAAACTACTCACAGCCGATATTCGATTATTGGATAACATCCAAAAAAAACACCAAGCCTGGCTCAATTATCAACGCAAAATAGCACAACGCAAATCCCGCATTGAATCCATGCAATCCCAAGCCCAATCAACATTGCTAGACATTCAACAAACCAAAAAACAAAAAAATCAACGCCTGCAAGCACTAAACCAAACCATTGAAGCCTTTGAAAAAGAAAATCAGGCCCTATTGGCCAGCTCCAGTGAATTGGCCACGCTGATTCGATCCCGTAAAAAAACAACCGTTATGGGGAGTATGCAATTTGTAAAGCCGGTACTGGGCTGGCTATCCTCCAGTTTTGGATACCGCACCCATCCCATATTCAAACGGCGCATTTTTCATGCTGGAATTGACTTTGCTGCCCCTTCTGGTCGAAAAATTATTGCCGCTGACCGGGGAACAGTCATCTTTTCTGGATGGTGGGGCGGTTACGGCAAAGCGACGATTTTAGATCATGGCAACAACATCACCACCGTCTATGCCCACCAATCCCGAATTGTGGCTAAAAAAGGCCAGCAAGTTGAAAAAGGCCAGCTAATTGGTTATGTGGGATCCACCGGTTATTCAACGGGCCCCCATTTGCATTTTGAAGTCCGAAAAAACGGAACCCCCATTAATCCTTCCACCTATTTCAAAAAACTGTAAGCGCATGCAACTCGTCAACTATACCCAGCAGCTTCAGCGCCTTATTGAAAAAGCCCAGGCAATCGCCGTGGCGAATCAGCATCAACACTGCGACGAACACCACCTATTGGCCAGTCTGCTACGGGATCCCATTGCACAAACGATACTCACTCAAGCTGGCGCTAAACTCCCCACGATTGAGGCAACCAACCAAGCGGTATTGGATCAGTACCCCACCGCAGCCACGACCGAAAAAAAGATTACCCGCCAAGTTGTGGCTGTATTACTAGCCTGCGAACGCGTGAGTCAAGCCTACACGGATCGGTTTGTGTCTGTGGATAGCCTGCTGATTGCGATGGCCGAACATACGGAATCGCAAAGCCTTCAACACGTCTTTAAGCAATCCGGTTTATCTGCGAAAGCCATCCGAATCGCTCGCGATAACTACCGCAATGGCCGCGTCATTACCCATGCGACCGATGACACCGAACATCCCTTAAAGGATTACAGCCGAAACCTAACCGATTTAGCGAAAGCCGGTCATCTGGACCCTGTGATTGGCCGAGATCTTGAAATTCGACGCCTCATGGAAGTGCTCGCCCGTCGAACAAAAAACAATCCCGTTTTAATCGGAAAATCCGGGGTAGGAAAAACAGCCATTGTCGAAGGCCTCGCCCAACGGATTGCCGCTGAAGATGTGCCCGACACCTTAAAACACAAACACATTATTGCCTTAGACTTGGGCGCTATTGTAGCGGGAACCCACTATCGCGGTGAATTTGAAAACCGATTCACCCAGATTATTCAAACCGTATCCAACCGAACCGATTGGATTGTGTTTGTGGATGAAGTGCACTTGCTCATCGGTACCGGCCGTAGCGATGGGGCCATGGATGCTGCCAATTTACTCAAACCAGCGCTGGCAAACGGAACCTTGCATTGTATTGGCGCCACTACCCTCACCGAATACAAGCAGTATATTGAAAAAGACCCGGCACTAACCCGTCGATTCCAACCCGTCTATACCGAAGAGCCTAGCGTGGCGGACACCATTTCAATTTTGCGGGGCATTAAAGAACAATATGAGCGGCATCACGGCGTTAAAATTAAAGATTCCGCGATTGTTGCCGCCGCCAATTTGTCCGACCGCTACATCACCCATCGCTGTTTACCCGATAAAGCGATTGATTTAATGGATGAAGCCGCCAGCCAACGAACGATTGAATTAAATAGTAAACCACGTGAGCTGGACAGTGTTGATCGAAAAATCATGCATATAAAAATCGAAATTGCCGCCTTAAAAAAAGAAACAGACTCGGATTCCAAGGCTCGACTCCACTCACTCGAAGCCACGTTAATTGAATTGGAAGCCAGCTCCCAACAGCTAACCGACGATTGGGCGGTTGAAAAACATCAATTGGATCGCATTCATGCCCTCAACGAAGCGGTTGATGCCGCTAAAAAAAATCTGGCCATTGCCCAACGCGCCGGCGACTTAGACTATGCCGCAACATTAAAATATGGCCATATTCCAACTATTGAACGCGAATTAACCGAACTAGAATCTGGTAGCGACCGCCGACGTGATACGATTGATGATTCCGATATTGCCAGTGTCATTACCCGAAGCACCGGAATTCCCATTGACGCATTATTATCCAGCCAAAAAGACAAACTGGTCACCATGGAAACCAAACTGCGTGCGCGTGTTGTGGGTCAAGAAACCGCTATTTCAGCCATCAGTCATGCGTTGCGTCGCGCTCAAACCGGCATTGGGGATCACACCCGACCCATTGGATCGTTTTTGCTGGCTGGCCCCACGGGGGTGGGAAAAACCGAAGTCTGCCGGGCCTTATCCGAATTTATGTTTGATGATGAACGCGCCATGTTACGCATTGACATGAGTGAGTATACAGAACGGCACAGCATTGCGCGGTTAATTGGTGCGCCGCCTGGCTATATTGGCTATGAACAAGGCGGTTTACTCACCGATTCTGTACGGCAACGGCCCTACCAAGTGATCCTGTTTGATGAAGTTGAAAAAGCCCACCCCGATGTGCTCAACATTTTACTCCAATTACTCGATGACGGTCATGTAACGGATGCCAAAGGCGTCACCGTTAATTTTAAAAATACCATTGTTATGATTACCAGCAATCTAGGCACACCGTTGGTGCAAGAATCCGGCCCGGACCTTGAGCCACTAGAAACCCGCATGATGGCCTGTATTGAATCGTATTTTCGACCCGAGCTCATTAACCGGATTGATGAAATTATTTTATTTGAACCCCTGTCTGAAGTTGACATGATTACTATTGTCAACATCCAACTGGCCCGATTGATCCATCGACTCCGTCATCAACATTTGGACTTAACCGTTTCTCAAAAAGCCAAAATTTATCTCAGCCAACATGGGTATAACCCCCAATATGGCGCACGCCCACTCAAACGGCTCATTCAACGAACCATTGAAAACCCACTGTCCATGCAGCTCCTCAATGGGGACGTTCAACCCGGCGATACGGTTGATGTCGATGCGACAGATACCGGCATTCAGATCGGTAAATTCAGCAGCCAACGTCTAGACAAATCCAATGAGTCACTCTATAATTAATCCTCTAAAGATGAGTATTTCTGATCACTATACCATGGGGGTTTCGTAGCACTTTTGGAACCCAGTCATACGTTATTCCTGCTGTTTGTTTTGATGGTTTGCATTGTTTTGTCAGCCTTCTTTTCAAGTTCAGAAACCGCCATTACCGGTGTTGATAATATCAAGCTAAAAACCTTGGTGGATCAGGGCAATCGCCGAGCGTCACTGCTTAATGTGTTATTGGAAGACCCCAAATTGCTGATTACCGGCATTTTAATCGGCAACAATGTAGCGAATGTGGCCGCCTCCGCCATTGCCACATCCCTATTCATATCGGGGCTATCCCAATTAGCCCTACCGGATTATTTGATTTTAGTCATTGCTACATTAGTGGTAACCTCGGTATTGCTCTTTTTTGGTGAAATCACACCCAAAAGTGTGGCTCTGAGAAACCCCACCCACTATGCCATGGTGATTGCCCCTGCGTTGCGATTGTCCTTAAAAATCATGACCCCCTTTATTGCCATCTTTGCGATGCTCAATCGAATGGTCTTTCGACTGTTGGGTGTACCTGCCAATCACGATACGCCCAAGATTTCACAAGCCGAAGTTGAAACAATTATGCGGTTAGCTGAAGAAGCGGGTGTTTTAGAACAAGATGAAACCGATATGATTCATTCTATATTTGGCTTTGGGGACACGGTTGCCCGTGAAATCATGACCCCCCGAACCGATACCGTGTGCATAAAACTGGATGCGAGCGTTAAAGATGCGATTGAATTAATTATTAAACATGGCCATTCGCGTATTCCTGTATACGATAAAAAAATGGATAACGTTGTGGGTACCGTCTATGCCAAAGATTTATTAAAATGCAACAGACGCACCGCCCCTGTGGCCGATTATCAACGCGATGCCTTGTTTATACCGGAAACAAAAGACATTGAATCGCTATTCCGAGAAATGCAGCAATCCAAATGCCACATTGCTATTGTGGTGAATGAGCATGGGGGCATGGCGGGCATTATTACCTTGGAAGATATTATTGAAGAAATCTTTGGTGAAATCCAAGATGAATACGATTGTGACCATACCCCAGACGTATACGCGATTAGTCCCCATGTATATGCCGCCGATGCCAAAACAAGCATGAGTGTTTTAATTGAACAATTTGGATTGGATTTAGAGGAATCGGATGACTACGATACATTGGGCGGATTTGTCTTGCATGAGTTGGGCCATTTCCCAGCCATTGATGAATCCTTCGTCTTTCAGCATCTAAAAATTAAAGTCAAGGAAATGAATCAACGGCGTATATTAAAATTAGAAGTTACCGAATTATCGGCACATGACCCCAACGCATCCAAGTAATCAACAACTGGTTAAAAATAGAGCGGCATTCCAACACAATGCTCGCTTGCTTTGGCCGTATTGGGTTGAGCTTCAGCAGCAACTCTCCTGTCATATTGAATCCCATGTTCAGAATCTAGCGTTTCGATCTTGGACCGACGTATCCCATCCCCATGGATCGGATCCCCTACGGATTGACCCAACCGGAATGCTATCGCCAGCCCCCCATACTTGGTCCATGCAGTATGGGCTGTATTATGCGGGTCGGCTGCATTGTCCCCGTATGGCGGATTCTGTTCAGGCCCATCAGGCCAACACCCATCAAACTTTGTGGCAATACGACGGCGTTACGCTCCGGCAATCGGTAGCCACCCTCCCCGAATTGAGCCCGGGCGCACCGTGTGGCGGCTCTGTCGTGAACATAACCGTTAAAAATGATCGCTCAAGCCCCGTTCACTTGGTTGTCATTTTATCCCCCATGCATCCCGATGGCCTGGGCAGTTTGAAATCCATTTGCTATTTAAGCACCAACACCGTCATGATCAACAATGCCCCGCAGCTCATTTTGCATCAAAAGCCCGACGCGATTGCCTGCTTTAGCCAAGATGAACTTTCAGTGCCAACTGCTTTAGCCAACTGGAGCATGATTACCCAAACACACTGCTCACACGGGTTGGCCAGTGCCTGTTTTTCCTATTCGGTTGATACCGATCATCATATTGTGTATACCCTGCCTCAAGGGATCCGACCCGCCACGAAGCTACCCCTTGCGGATATCCAAAGCCAGCGGTTTTCCGATGTTAAACACACGTTAAATCAAGTATGGTCGCCCGTCAAACAATCCACCTTAAGCATTCAAACCCCCGATAGTGCCCTGGATTACACACTATCCACTGGCATTCATTACTTACTCCAAGGCCATGTCAGCGCTAACCCGGCCCCCACACCCCTTGGCCGATGGATCCTGGGCCGCGTGTACACGCAATTGGGGACCCACACGCATACGGAATCGATCATTCATTCGGTCATGAAAACCAATTGGTGGTGGCACCCGTCACCGGATGCCGCTGCGATTGCGGTGGACCTGGCGCATCACACCGCAACGTATACTCAGGATACAGCGTGGGTTCAGAACCAATGGGCAAAATTAAATAAGCCCATCGCCCATTGGGTCAAACAATTGCACCATCATCCGCCCATTCCATACCCGTTATTAGCCTTAGAACCCAACCACCCCCACAACCGAACATCCACCCCCTTAATGAACCATGCTTGGCTGATTCATGCTGTGCGTACGTTGGGTAAATTATCCAACACACTCGGCTTAACCAATCACATGAATTACCCGGCTGTTGCCCGGATGCTGCAGACCTATTTGAAAGAAAGCATTGCCTTTATTTTTGACCGTCGGCCTGAAAATCCTTATCTAGCCTTAGATAGAACCCCCACGGTTCATGGCAGGCTGTTGGATGCCCTGTACAGCCTGGTTCCTTTGGATGTGTTTAGTGTTTACGACCCCTTGGTGACGGAAACCCTGGATATTATTGAGCAAACGTTTGGGCATGACGGGCTGGTGATTAACACGGGCCCATACGATGGGTTTTCCGTCCGGCACAATGCGCAACTGGCTCACCTATATTTGGCCCGTGGGGATCACCAAAAAGCCAAGCGAATGATTCAGTGGTTCATTGAATCGGCCAATACCAGCGGGGCGTTTCCCACAACGGTGCATCCCAGCACACAAAAAGGTGCGGATGGACTTGGCCATGATCCGGTGGCAACGGCTGCTTGTTTGTCTGTCCTCATGAGCTTGATTGCCCATGCGGATGCCACCACGCTGAATTTGTTTTTTTATACCCCCGACTGCATCTGGGAGGGGTCTCACTTTACAAACATTCATACACCGTTTGGCCAACTGAATTGCCAAATAATCCCTGGGATGGATACGCCCTACACGCTAAAATTAACCCCTCAATTTCATACCCCGCCCAGTGAGATTGTCATTCAATTGCATCCAGCCATCCAGCGGGTCATGGCCGACACACCCCTCCCAATTTTAGACCATCACCGTATCCGAATCCCGGCGACTACCCAGCATATTCAGTGTTATCGGTCTTAATCGTCGTTAGGGAGCTTAATCATGCTTGAACTACACATTGAAAAACTAGTATTCCAAGGCTGGGGCTTGGGCTATTGCGATGGGCAAGCCATTTTTGTACCGAACACGTTGCCGGGCGATACCGTGACTTTAAGCCAGACATATCGGCGCAAACGCACCACGTTTGGCAAAGTCGCGCATCTCCAAACGGCATCGCCCTTGCGCAATGAGTCGCCCTGCCGCCATTACCCCACCTGTGGGGGCTGTCAGTTCATTCATGTAGACTATGCAGATCAGCTGGTCTTAAAACAAGCCATGTTAACGGACTTAATCCATCAATTGGATCCCCATTTTCCGTATGAGCCAGAAGCCATTATCCCTGTGCAAAATACGCAATTTTTTCGCAATAAGATGGATTTTTCTTTTGCCACCCATGCGGATGGCACGGTGTATGTGGGGCTGAAAGAACGGGGGTATTTTGACCGGGTGCATCCGGTCCCGGACTGCCAATTGGCCTCGCCGCATATGGCGACGCTACTGAATCGTGTGGCTGAGTGGGCGACCCGCCATCGGCTATCGACGTGGGATTACCACACCCATACGGGCATTTTGCGCCACTTGGTGATCCGAGAATCCAAAACACAAGGCGGGTTTTTACTCATGGTTAGCGTGTCCAAGCCCATCCCGGAATTGCTCGCCGACCTGGCCAATGACTTGCATGTGGGTGACCCCAGCCAAACGCCCCATATTCGGGGGTTGGTACAAAGCGTCCATGCCGAAGCGGCCGACCATTCCATGGCCATGGATACCACACAGATTGCGGGCTCACCCGTGATTACCGAAACGATTTTAAATACGACCTTTACAATCGCCGTCAATGCGTTTTTTCAAACCAATACCCATCAAGCAGCGGTACTGTTTCAAACACTCTTGGATGTGGCTGAGTTTAAACCCACGGATCGGGTGTTGGATTTATACTGCGGTACGGGAACGATTGGGTTGTTGGTTGCGCCATATGTTGGGCATGTGATTGGAATAGAAAGCATTCCTGAAGCGATTGAAAATGCCAAGCAAAACGCGGCTACCAACGGCATTACCAATTGTGAGTTTTATGCGGGACGGGTGAAAAACTTATTAAAATTTAACCACTATAGCCCCAATGTAGCGATTGTGGATCCCCCGCGTTCGGGTCTTGTTCCCAAAGCCTTGAATCGACTGATTGAGCAAGACCCACATACAATTCTGTATATCTCCTGCAACCCCAGTACTCTGTTGCGAGATTTGGGTGTTATTCGCGCAGCTGGCTACCGCGTGGTCCGCTTCATCCCTGTGGATATGTTCCCCCACTCGTTTCATCTGGAATGCGTGGTTAAATTGTGTGTAACTGTCTAGCACCCCCTAAAGACGAGGATACTATTTAAAGCGTGTTGAATGACGGATAAAATATCGGGAATTACTTAATGGGACTGTCGCAAAACAGACAACTTCAGATCTTGGCAATGGTTATGAGGACGTTTATGAAAAATTGATTCAAAACGGTATTTTACATAAGATTGATGATAATAATGGTAGGATAGCTATCTCAGAAGACATATTGGATGATGAATTAAGCTTTCTTAAAGAGGATCAAAAGCATAAGATTTTACCTATTTTGCAACAGTCTCCATTGTCGTTTTTTCACTCAAATCTCTCCTTTTTTTGACTCACTTTACCACACTATCCACAGGCTCCCAGGATCTGTGGTTGAGCCTGACTGTGGAATGGGGGAAAAGCTGGGGTCAATATACCCATTATTAAAATAGCCTGGAGGTGCTATTAAAAAACGTACTGAGCGCTACCAATTTTGATATTTTATTTGTTTAAACAATAATTAATAATTGTTTTGTTGCATTTTTTTTTGCTTTAATAACGATAATATTATAACAAAGACACTAAAATATGTTTTTTATATAAAATAAGTGTTTATGACAGGGAGGGAATTAACTATGCCAAATAATATCTCAGCAGTAAGTCCGGCTAATGAGACACCTCGATCAAGTTTCCCAAAAACAAAGCCTCGTAAATATGCTTGGGGAGAACCAGTTGAAAAAGTTAATGATCTTGAATCTGCAAGGACTAAACCTATAGGCGCTGAATCATCTCAACAACCAGATCGTTGGGCATACAAAGTTGAGCATAACCTAGAATCTGTTAGTGAACCACGTAAGTGTCGTCAATATACGCATACTGTCTTAAAAATAATTAGTAGCTTAATAGTACTCGCTGAAGTATCTGCTCATGTTCTACTGGCTGAGAAAGAATCCGCTTATGCAGCGGGTCATCATTCTTTTTTATATACCTCAGAAAATTCAGAAGAATTGAAAGTCCGTGACTATTTTGATTTACACCTAGGTATTCATAATGCGTATGAACAAGGGGGGGATAGAGTTTTTGTACAACACACAAATATGTTCTATAATGCATTTACCGGATCAAGGGGAAAAGCACTGGGAGCACAGTACACACCATTGGAAGAACTACAAAAGAATTTTCCTAATAGTGTGCTTGAGCTGGATATCGATATTTCTGATTTTAGTGATTTAAAAGCGGTCAATGTTGGGCACGGTGCGGCTGGAACAGCTAATCGATTGTTTAGCAAAGAATTGACTGGACGCCCCCCTGAATATGATCATTTTAATTTAGATCAATTTTTTGATAGTCTTAGTGACGAAGTTACATTCGTTCGATTTGATGTATATGGTAAAAACGAGTCCGATAAGACTGCTTTTTGGAATGCTATTTCAGCTAAACTGGACATCATTAACAGTAAGCGAACTTCTTTGAGGGAATTAAAAGTAATCGCAAGAGGGGGGAATGGCAGATACGTTATCCCTCCAAGTGATATTAGTGAAGTTGGGCTGGGAAGCTCTTACCATAGAGTATGTACGTATTCAAAATATAATAAAGGAACAGTTTTGCTACATGCCCCAGGTGATGTTGAAGATATTATGTATATGGTGAACAGATGCTTGATGAGTCTGTTAGATCCAGATAATAAACGAAAAGTAATTTTAAATATTGATGATGTAAGCAAAGAAAAAGTGGAGAAATTACATATTGAGTTTAATAAGTTATTTACAAAAAAGCTATCACAATCAGAAATTAACAATTTATCAATGAAGGATTCAATTGATACCTATGGGATTCCAAAACTATATTTATATTTAGTCGGGGGAAATCCTGAGGCTCAGGGCTCATGGACCGATGCCATCACAAACGATTTAGCCAATCAACTGAATGAAGCGGGTGAATCCACACTATCGTTGATATTGCGAAATCAAAAGGGTTCTAAACTCTACGGTCATCCATTAACCAGTGATGAGATGGAGTCTTTGATTGACCAAACAGATGTTTCAATTTTGATTAGTCAAGAAAATGGCTTTCGTGACACGTGCCTACATGCCTTATTTTACTATTATGACAATCTAGACAAAGCCGTCTTTGAGAAAGTAGCAACCAAATTAATAAATAAACTGACTCCAGAGCAATTATCCTTGATAAACACTGATGGATACACACCTTTACAGGCTCTTTCTAATTATGCTAAAGATCTAGACACCACCGTCTTTAGTAATGTAGAAAAGATATTAAAAGGTAAGAGATGAAGGGAGTGTAATATATTTTGTGTAAACTAAAAGCGTAGTCGTAGAATCTGTGAGATCTGTGGGAACCTGAAGTGTTTCCATCAAATCCACAGATGGAAGCAAAAAGGAGACACAAAAATGAGTCAATTAACCCCCGAACAAATAGCATCAATAATGGATGCGTATAAGATTACCTCAACAGAGGATATTCATCATGCTGTTAAAGATATTATGAAGGGCGTTCTTCAACAAACATTAGAGGCAGAATTGGATGTTAGCCTGGGCTATGGAAAGTATGATCGGTCCCAAAAAGACACGGACAATAGTCGAAACGGGAGTTACAAGAAGCA
Organism: Alteromonas sp.; assembly: GCA_964220215.1. Lineage (GTDB taxonomy): Bacteria > Margulisbacteria > Marinamargulisbacteria > UBA6595 > UBA6595 > UBA6595. The sequence goes on from CAXPTH010000013.1 coordinate 23,208, forward strand.
AGTGAAGTCCTCGTTTGGTCCAATTGATTTAGCAATACCACGTGATCGTCAAGGCGAGCATGAGCCGATCATTGTTAAAAAGGGGCAGAGCGATGTGTC
>CAXPTH010000014.1:0-13475 GCA_964220215.1 Alteromonas sp.
CACTCATTGATTTTTCGCAACTCATGATTGCTTTCTATTTTCTTTTCTAAATCAATGTCGTAAAATGCCATTTGTATCCTCCTTATACTTTTCATATATATTTACTAAGTATAAAGGATTACTCAGCCAGCTTACAGCTGGCTGATTCATTTAATTTCGCAACAGTCCCACTTTAGCAAAACCAAAAGTCTATCAACCTTTTGACTTGTATCAAATTCCAATGCACTATGAACTGCAAAGATATCCTGGAGCAGTGCTGGGTAGCGAAACAAAATCAGCCCCACATTTAGTAAAGCTTCATGGGTCAATTAATTGGTACTTCTCAGGTAATTTTGAGTACAAAACTGAGCAGTTATATTATTCTAAATCCGATGTTCCTGATTTATGTCCTTTTATCATTCCACCGACACTTGATAAAAATACGTTCTACAAGCACAATTCTTTACAGCATTTGTGGTATAAAGCGTCATCGTACATCAAACATGCAACAGATATATATTTTATTGGATACTCTTTTCCTGAAAGCGATCTTCCGGTTCGATTCTTTTTTCAAGATAACCTAAATGCTGTTACAGATGAGGGTAAGTCTCTGATACCTAAAAGGAAATTACATCTTGTGAACAAATGTGCAGATGAGGATGCCTGCAATAAACTCATAGCTCGCTATGAACATTATCTCTGCAGTACCACAGAAGTATCAATTAAAATGGAAACAACGTATTGTGGCTATGCGTCCGATACCAATTACCTAGAAAAATTTATCGATAATCTTGAATAAGTACCTACAGTGACCGATGTGCGAACTATGCTATTAGCCAAAGTAAATGCATTTTGGTGGAGGTGAGCGGAATTGAACCGCTGTCCAAATTGGAGACCCCGAGGCCCACTACGAGTGTAGTTTATTTCTTGTATTTAATTCAGTTGACACGAAACAAACAAACCCAACTGAACGAGACCCTGTTTCATTTAATTGGATAAACGCAGACCCACCGTTTACCAACGAGATAGCATCATGATACCGAGTTTGACCAGGCTATCACCAGTCAACCGGCATTACTACTTAAATACGATTAAGCAGCTAAAGCGCCTGCAAATGCATGCGCTTCATTTGTATAACTGTTGCCAATTATAGTTTTCTGCCTTTTTACGTGGCCGGGCAGCTCCACGACTCGCGTGCTTCAGGTTCCAGTCCAATCTGTCGAAACCGGACACCCCCATCAAAGACCCTGTGCACACATGGCACTGGTTATTAGTATAGCATAGGTCCTCACCCCACCACCGCCGCTAGGCCATGAAAGATTAAATGGGTGTCAAAATAATCCAGATCCAGGGCATCGTGAAGCACTGTCATGCCCGTTCCGGTGCCAATAATTGCAATGCCCGGGTGCGAGTCTCGATACGCCGAAATAAACCCCGATAACGTATACACCGCGCTGCGGTACAAGCCAATTTGAATGGCTTCTTGTGTCGTCTGACCACAATAACTATCCGTCGGCTCTACCCACACATCGGGCAATTGCGCCGTGTAGCGATGCAATGCCTTGGCCGACAACGCCAACCCCGGTAAAATCACCCCCCCATGGTACACCCCCTCCGCATCCACATAACACAACGTCGTCGCCGTGCCCGAATCAATCACCAAACAGGCCCCCTGCGCATGGCGATAGCCGGCTAAAGCCGTCGCCAATCGGTCCGCACCCACCTGCTGGGGCTCCGGAATACCAACCCGAAGATCCGGAATCGTGTCCGGACTCACAAACACGCACCCCGGCCGGGCTGAAAACAACGCCGTGCTTTGGGGCACTACAGAGGCCACCACGCATCGGGCACTCGCAGGCAGCATTGACACTGAAAACGCGGGCGTCTGACACGCCGATACCGGACCCAACTGGCCATCGGTGACCACGCACCACTGCGTCATTGAATTGCCAACATCCACCAAAACCGTCACGATGCCGCCCCCTGAACCGCCTGCAACACCGCCAACACCGCTTGGGTAGCATCCGCCTCCGCCCCAACAGCCATGGCCGTGCGATACGCCGGTGCCTGGGCCAATACTGATGCAACCTGAGCCTGCACCCGATTGGGGGTTAAATCCGATTGCTCAATCACAGCACAAATACCCCGCGATTCAAAATAACGGGCATTGTCAATTTGATCCCCCCGACTATACTTGGCCGGCAAGGGCACCACAATGTGGGGGCATTGATAATACCGCAACTCAGACAAAGAGCCCGCCCCACCCCGACACACGGCCACATCGGCCATCGCCAACCAATCCCCAAAGCCCTCTGCAATATACTGGACCGGATAATATCCCGGCTGCGCCGCCGGCAACGGCCCATGCCCCACCACATGGGCCACTTGATACTGCGTTAACGCCTGCGGCAACCACTGGGCAACACAGTCGTTAATGGCCGCCGCACCCAGGCTACCCCCAAATACCACAACCACCGGCCGATTGGCATCAAACCCGCAGTGCGCCCGCGCGCGGGCACCGTCCCCTTGCCGAATGCCCTGACGAATGGGAATCCCCGTCACAACCGCCCGGTCCGGCCGCCGCAACAACGCCCGCGTCTCCGGTACCGCCAAGCAAATTTTCCGAGCCATGTATTGTGACAATCGGGTGGTTAACCCCACGGTCACATCCGATTCGTGAATAACCACCGGAATGCGCAACAGCCACGCCGCAATGACCACCGGCAAGGCCACATACCCCCCCTTTGAAAACACCACCTGAGGCTTCAATCGACGCAAATGCCACAACGCCTGCCCAATACCCGCCAACACTTTGATCCAATCTAAGCCATTTTGCACACTAAAATATCGGCGCCACTTGCCCGATAAAATGGGATAAAACGGATACCCCCGCAACGCCTGCGCCTCCACACTGCTATACCCTCCAATGTAGGCACCGCCAACGTGCTCCAACAATGCCATGTTTGGACCAATATGGCCCATCGTACCGCCACCAGTAAATACAATCATATCTATGTTTAAGTATATCAGGTATACTACTATTAGCGTATGACATCACATCAGTTGCCCAATCAACAACTCAACGAGAGCCAACGCCGCGACATTATCGCCTGTTGGCTCAACCAACTATCTCGAAGCCCCCATTTTTCCACGACAACCGATCAGTTCTATGAAACCTCTAACCAACTACTCAACACCGTTTGGCACGCCACCGCCAACCAGCCGTATCCCAGCGTGGACACCGAGGCTTTGTCCGAATCGTTTAGTATTTGGCATGGCATGCTCAATGAGTTGCGTAAAAAAGGATTTACCACCCGAGACAGTGCCTTGCTTATTTTTTCACTAAAATCGGGCATTGCCGATTATTTAAATACAACCCCAGACCCTCAACTCGCCAAAATTACCCCGTTTTTAGACCTATTTGCCCGCTTAACCTTTGAAATTTACTCCGCCGAACACGACGATATCATTCAACAACAATCCGACCAAATTGCCTATTTGCAAGACCACAAGCTCACGTTGTCGTCGACCCTGCTGGCTAGCCAAAGTCCCGTTATGGCAACCGTCTACAAGGCCATCGGTCTGATTTTGGAAAACGATGTCACCGTGTTGCTGCAAGGGGAAAGCGGAACCGGTAAAGATGTTCTGGCCCGCCTCATACACAGCAACTCATCCCGAAAAGGCAAACCCTTTGTGACCCTAAACTGCGGGGCTATTCCCAAAGAGCTGATTGAATCGGAACTGTTTGGCCATGAAAAAGGCGCATTTACCGGTGCCGATGCCAAACGCTTGGGTAAATTTGAATTAGCCAACGGGGGCACCCTCTTTTTGGATGAGATTGGAGAGTTAAGCCTGGACTTGCAGGTAAAGTTGCTGCGCGTGATTCAAAATCGGCAGATCGAGCGTGTGGGGGGCTCTCAATCGGTCCCTGTGGATGTGCGGATTATTGCCGCAACCCACGTTGATTTAGAAGCCGCCGTCCAAGCCAAGACGTTTCGCCTGGACCTATTTTACCGACTCAATGTCTACCCCATTTTAGTTCCTGCATTGCGGGATCGAAAAGAAGACATTGTCCCATTGGCGCACTTTTTTATTAAGCTGTATTGCGAGCAATTCAAACTGCCCCACAAACACCTGGGCAACGATGCCCAAGCCTATTTACTCAATTACGCCTTTCCTGGCAATATCCGAGAATTGGAAAATTTAATGCAACGCGCCGTCATCATGAGCCCAGACACCATCACCGCCACGATCTTGCAAACCAAGCCCGGCGAATTGCGCCCCACCCCATTGGCCTTATCCGAGCCCAAAGTTACAGAGCCACTACCCTCTGAAATTGTTCCCCTAGCCACCCTAGAAGCCGCCGCCATTCGGGCCGCATTGGACCAAAAATCAGGCAACATCAAACAAACGGCCGATGCCCTTGGAATCTCACGGACCACCCTTTATAATAAAGCCAAACGTTATGGGATATCGCTTTAATTTTTCTTATATCATGGGAGGGGTTTTAATGGCCCTGTTCATAACGATCACTCCGTACGCCCAGGCAGCCGATGGTTTGGCCGATTTAAAAGCAACCAGCCGTGCCTTTAATCGGGTGGCGGAGGCGGGCATTGATGCGGTTGTCAATATTAGCGCAACCCAAAAACAGCCCCAATCGTTAAATGGCTATTCCAACACAGACCCGTTTGATTTTTTCTTTGGGGATGATCTATTTAAACACTATTTCCAACAACCACCGTCGAAACAAACCAGTTTAGGATCGGGCGTTTTAGTAGATAATAGCGGATACATTTTGACCAATCACCACGTGGTGGACAATGCCGCCGACATCACCGTCACCCTATCCGATAAAAACGAGTTTTCAGCAACGCTTGTGGGCAGCGACCCCCGGACCGATGTTGCTGTTTTAAAAATCAAACCCGAATCAAAACCGCTGCCGGCCATCCAGTTGGGGGATTCAGACACCTTGCGTGTGGGCGACTGGGCCATTGCTATTGGCAGTCCGTTTGGGCTATCCAAATCCATGACGGTGGGGATTATTAGTGCCACGGGCCGATCCAATGTTGGCATTGTGGATTACGAAAATTTTATTCAAACGGATGCGGCCATTAACCCGGGCAATTCCGGCGGGGCCTTGTTGGATATTGACGGCCAACTCATTGGCATTAATACGGCTATCTTTACAAAAAGTGGGGGCTACAATGGCATTGGGTTTGCGATCCCGATTAATTTGGCAAAAAAAGTTATGACCGATCTAATTGAGCACGGCCACGTCATTCGGGGCTGGATTGGGGTCATTATTCAACCCATCACACCCGAATTGAGCCAACAATTAACGTTAGACTCCAATGCCGGCGCTCTAATTGGGGACTTGGTTCCCAATGGCCCTGCGGACACAGCCGGTATCCGACGCGGCGATGTCATCACCCACATTAACGACACCCCCATTGACGATTACAACGACCTACGCAATCGCATTAGCCAATCCCCCGTTGGCCAATCCGTTCAGCTAACCCTAATCCGGAAGAAAAAAACGAAAACCGTGTCTGTAACCGTGGATCGATTTCCCGATGATGTGGAACAAACCGCCGCTGCCAACCAACACGATACCCTAGGCATCCGTGTGGAGCCCATTCAAGCCGATGCCCAACGCGATTTTACTGTGTATGAACAATCGGGACTAGTGATCACCCAAGTCGCCCCCGATGGCCCCGCTGCCGGTATATTGGAAACGGGTGACGTGCTGCTTGAAATCAACAATACTCGGATTGACACACTCAGCGATTATACCCAAACGGTTGCCAAGTTGCCAGCAGGCAAAAACGTTCTATTATGGATCCGCCGTGGGCGCTATTCTCAATACGTCGTTATTCGACCAAAGTAAAACCCCTTGGCTTCGATACACCGTCTTCGACGGCACTCAGCCACCGTTCATCCCATCACCCACGTGCCCCGGCTTCGATACACCGTCTTCGACGGCACTCAGCCACCGTTCGTCCCATCCTCTAAGTTCCCCAAGCACACCAAGTTCCCCAGCTTCGATACACCGTCTTCGACGGCACTCAGCCACCGTTTGTGCCATCCTATAAGTTCCCCAAGCACACCAAGTTCCCTGAGTGATCGCGACAGCGATTGTATCGAAGGGAGCGATTGTATCGAAGGGAGCGATTGTATCGAAGGGAGCGAGTGATGAGTATGGGGTATATGTACATTTTAGAGTGCTGCGATGGCAGTTATTATACGGGTAGCACTAAACACTTAAAGAAAAGGCTTTTGGAGCATCAAAGTATGCTAGGGGCTAATTATACAAAAAAGAGACAACCTGTAAAACTTGTGTATTTTGAAGAATTTAAACGAATTGATGAAGCGTTTTATCGAGAAAAACAGGTGCAAGGGTGGAGTCGCAAAAAAAAGCAGGCCTTAATAGAACAGTCGAAAGAAAAATTAGCCGCATTGTCCAAAAAACACTTTGGCTTCGATACACCGTCTTCGACGGCACTCAGCCACCGTTCATCCCATCACCCACGTGCCCCGGAGTACACCAAGTTCCCTGAGTGATCGCGTCAGCGATTGTATCGAAGGGAAGAAGGGAGCAATTGTATCGAAGGGAGCTTTGGCTTCGATACACCGTCTTCGACGGCACTCAGCCACCGTTCGTCCCATCCTCTAAGTTCCCCAAGCACACCAAGTTCCCTGAGTGATTGCGTCAGCAATTGTATCGAAGGGAAACACACCAAGTTCCCTGAGTACACCAAGTTCCCTGAGTGATCGCGTCAGCGATTGTATCGAAGGGAGCGATTGTATCGAAGGGAAGAAGGGAGCGATTGTATCGAAGGGAAGAAGGGAAGAAGGGAAAAATCAAGATTGAGACCCATGGTCGACGTAGCGCAAAATAGCCGTCCAATAGAGCAGTAGAATCAAAATAACTATGACCAAATTCAGCATTAGCACCATGGGCAACGCCCCCAAAATCCCAACAAACACAAACACGCTCAAACACCCCAACACAATACCCAATCGCAGGGATTGAAGCCCAACCGCCGCAGCCACCGTCACCCCAAAAAACGCCAAGCATACCCCCCAATCCAAGGCAACATAAATCCCACACAACAGCAACAACACCATGGCCGGATGCGCGTTGTTGCGATGATCCCACCAATAATGGGCCACCAACCCCACCGCCAGCCCAACCAAACTGTTCACCCCCACACTCGTGATCCCCTGCATCAACACAACCCCCTTCACCACCACAACCGCATTGGCCAACAGCGCCTGAACCACTGCCCAGGAAACAAACACCACCACCTGTTTCTGAGGGCCCACCAAAAATCGCCAAGCATAGCTCGACACCGCCATAAACACCTGCCGCCATGGCACACGCCCGACAGCAGCCACGGTGATAAGGCTAATGGCCCAATCCAGCATCACTACAGCTGATCAAGCCCAAATGCATCGTGCAACAATTGAGCCGCTGTATCCGCTTGGCTCCGGTCAATCGCACACGATATTTTAATTTCGGATGTAGAAATCAAATGAATGTTGATCCCCGCTTTGCCCAATACATCAAACACGGTGGCTGCCACACCAGGCCGGCTAATCATACCCACGCCCACGGCTGAAACTTTCGCAATCTGAGTATGCTCAACAACGGAAACCCCTTCCAACGACTCTGAAATCGACACTGCAATGCGTTTGGCTGCCTGAGTGTCGGATTGCGCAACCGTAAACGTAATGGTATTCGTGCCTTTGTCTTGCGTACTTTGCACAATCATATCCACACTAATGCTCGCATCAGCCAACGCTCCAAACACCTGCGCCGCAACACCGGGCACATCCGGCAACCCCCGCAACGCAAACAATACCTCATCGTCATTCACAGTCACACCCGTGACTGGCTGCTGAACTTCCATATCAACCTCCTTAACAATTGTTCCTGCTTCATCACTAAATGAAGACCGCACATGCAACATAATGCCATTCAACTTGGCACACTCCACCGCACGCGGATGCAACACGCGCGCGCCCAGGGAGGCCAACTCCAACATGTCATCATAACTAATCGTGGATAATTTGCTCACGCCTTGAATCGATCGCGGATCCGAGGTGTACACCCCATCCACATCCGTATAAATATCACAGGTTTCAACATTCAAAGCCGCCGCCAACACCACCGCTGAGGTGTCCGATCCCCCACGCCCAATTGTGGTCACATCGTTGCGATTATTCACGCCCTGAAACCCGGTCACAATCACCACCGAATGGCTGGCCAATTCCTGATGAATCCGGGTTAAATCCACACCCAAAATTTTGGCGCGCGAATAGATCATCTCCGTTTTTATGCCCGCTTGCCCCCCCGTCAACGAAACAGCCGAGCACCCGCGGGATTGCAACGCCATCGCCAATAACGAGGCCGACACAATCTCACCCGTGGCCACCAATTGATCGTATTCCCGATCACTCGCCAATTGAAAATCCACGGGTAAATCCGGAGCCCGCATACACTGCGCCAATTCAACCAGTTGATCCGTTGTGGACCCCATGGCACTCACCACCACCACCAACCGATGCCCATCCGCCACACACCGAACCAATCGATCCGCAACCGCATGCAACCGCTCGGTGGATCCGACCGATGTTCCCCCATACTTATGTACTAAAATTGTCCGACTCATGGCTCTATTGTACCCAAATAGATGACAAGCCGTACAGAGTTCGTTATGATTACTGAATAAATAAAATGAAAAAACAGACACACCCAGACACAAACAGCACCCCCGATCCATCCCGACCCTACTCATCCGCCCTCGTGGATGGGGATGATCGCGCCCAATCCAGAGCCATGCTTCGCGCCGTTGGCTTTGACGATGCCGACTTTAAAAAACCCCAAATCGGCATCGCCTCCACCTGGAGCCAAGTCACCCCCTGCAACAGCCACATTGATGAACTCGCCAAGCACTGCCAAGTGGGCGTCAATGCCGCCAACGGCAAAGGGGTTATTTTTAATACCATTACCATTTCAGACGGCATTTCAATGGGCAGCCAAGGCATGAAATATTCCCTGGTTTCTCGGGAAGTCATTGCGGACTCCATTGAAACCGTCGTCGGCTGCCAAGGCTTTGACGGCGTAGTGGCCATTGGCGGCTGCGACAAAAATATGCCCGCATGCATCATTGCACTAGCTCGACTCAATCGGCCCGCTGTCTTTGTATATGGCGGAACCATCTTGCCCGGGTGCCACAACGGCAAAAACCTGGATGTTGTGTCTGTATTTGAAGCCGTAGGCGCCCATGCCGCTGGTAAAATTGACCGAGAAACCTTTGAAGCCATTGAAAAAAAAGCCATTCCAGGCCCCGGATCCTGTGGCGGTATGTACACCGCCAATACCATGGCCAGCGCCATCGAAGCGTTGGGCATGAGCCTGCCCAATAGCTCCGCTCAAACGGCTGTGTCTGAGGCTAAAAAGCGGGATTGTGAACAGGCCGGCGAAGCGGTGCTAGCGTTGGTCAAACACAACATCTGTCCCCGAGACATTATGACCCGGAAGGCTTTTGAAAACGCCATTACCGTGATTATTGCCCTCGGGGGATCCACCAATGCGGTGCTGCACATGCTAGCCATGGCACACGCCACCGGGGTATCCTTGCATTTGGATGATTTTACCCGCATCGGCCAACGGGTACCCGTCTTGGCCGATTTAAAACCCAGCGGGGCATACAGCATGGCAGAATTGGTCGCCATTGGGGGCATTCGTCCCATGATGAAACAGTTGCTAGACGCCGGACTCTTGCATGGGGATTGCTTAACCGTGACGGGAAAAACATTGGCCGAAAACTTGGCGCATGTGGCCCCCTATCCCGAGGGGCAGACCATTATTCGATCGCTAGACAATCCCATTAAATCCAGCAGTCATTTGGTTATTTGCTACGGCAATGTCGCCCCTGACGGCGCTGTGGCCAAATTATCCGGGAAAGAAGGGCTGTCGTTTACGGGCAACGCCCGTGTGTTTGACTCAGAAGAAGCGGCCATGGCGGCCATCTTGGATGACAGCCCCACCACCGGCATTCAGAAAGGGGAGGTGATTGTCATCCGATACGAAGGGCCCAAAGGCGGCCCCGGTATGCGCGAAATGCTCTCCCCCACCGCCGCCATTATGGGCAAGGGGTTGGGGAATGATGTGGCCCTGATCACCGATGGCCGATTCTCCGGTGGCACCCACGGGTTTGTGGTTGGGCACATTACGCCCGAAGCCATGGTGGGTGGGCCCATTGCCCTCATTCACGACGGGGATTCTATTACAATTGATGCCCATGACCAAACGGTTATGGTGGATGTGGATGCCGACACCTTAGCCAACCGCCGCGCCCAGTGGGTACCCCCAGCACCCAATGCCACAACGGGCGTTCTGGCAAAATATGCCCGATTGGTGCAGTCCGCCAGCGAAGGCGCTATTACCTAAACACCCACCGAGAGGGTGAATGGAGGTGGGGGTGAATGTAATGTATTGAAAAAATTCGATGCATTGTTTGCCCAGTCCTAGACGATAGCTATTATGAAAAAACAATTTTATTGTATTTACAGTTTAATTTTTTAAATACGGAGGGAAACACAATGTCAGGAAATATTCATGCTGATTTAATTAAAAACGCCACGGCCATGCAAAGCCAATTGTTGCAATTTTCACACGAATTGTCGAACTTGTCGCTGAAGTCTCTGGATGATCAAATTAATTTTAAAATGACGGCATATTCAGAAGACACACTTATGTTCGAGTCACCACCGTCGTCTACAACAACTACTGTTAAATTTAAATTAGGTGATACTCAAACAACCGTAGATATCCTGAGAAGCGGAGTACCTGGAACGACAACAGGCTCCACCACCGAACCAAAAAAGACCGTTGCCAAAGCCATGGCGGTGGTGGCCATGAACCTCCGTGGGGTCGGCGTGGGGGAGGTAGACATACTAGAAATTTTTAAAAACGGCATCACCCCCACCTCGCTCGCTGCGGTGGAATCCCAGCTCAAAGGGCATCACGATGCAGTTCTGCAATTGTCTCTAGAATCACTCAGCCGCGTCACCCAAATTTTACAAAAAATCGCCCAAAAACTGGGCAGCTAAATAACTACCTAGGAGGGAAACACAATGTCAAACATTCATGCCGATTTAATTAAAAATGCTACGGACATGCAAAGCCAATTGTTGCAATTTTCACACCAGCTGTCTAACTTATCACTGAAGTCTTTGGATGATCAGAATCAGTTTAAAATGGAGACAGCGCCGAATTTTATCACATCTGCCACAGTGGGGACGGCAAGTCCTGTAGATGAGGGTTCGACTATTCCAGCGGGTACTTATATTAGCTTAACAAATGGTGGTGCCACAACATACCATAGGCTAACGGCCGCTGCTGCTATTTCTGGAGCGAATGGGTCGTATGATCTTAGCGGAAAAATAGCTCCCGATCTGACTGGCACAGACTTAAATAGTATTGGGAATACCAATATCAAGATAAACACATTCCCAATCACAAATGTTACATTCCGCCTTAATACTATTCAAATGACAGTTGGCATCCCGTCAACTGGAATCCCCGAAGAGGCTACCGGCACGAATTCCACTCCCGCCCAAAAATCTGTTGCCCAAGCCATGGCGGTGGTGGCCATGAACCTCCGTGGGGTCGGCGTGGAGCCTGCAGATATAAAAGAAATTTTTAAAAACGGTATTACACCCACCTCGCTGGCTGCGGTAGAATCCCAGCTCAAAGGGCACCACGATGCGGTTTTGCAATTGTCTCTAGAGTCACTCAGCCGCGTCACCCAAATTTTACAAAAAATCGCCCAAAAACTGGGCAGCTAAACCACCAGCCCCCCGATGGGTTTAATCTACCCCATCGGGGGGTATTGTTATGGTTGAGGAGTTATAATGACACAACCCATTGGCCTAAACAAACTACCCATAAACAACCACCCAGAGCCTCATCAAAAACAGGCAAAAGAACGCCCCCAAGCACCCATTGAAGATACCGTATCGCTCGGCTTTCAATGGGATGCCAATACCCTTGTTCCCAGTGCATCCACGCAAGAGGCCTTTTTCACTACGGTTGTCACCAACCCCCAACCCATCCAACGACCCGCAATTCCCATTCACTTAACCAACCAAAAACTAAACCGACTGCTGGACGATTACCAAGCCATGGTCCAACAATCCCGGGCCCCCAATGTGCTTCTAGCCACTTACGGATGGATCAAACTAAACGGCCTAACCTTAATTTTATTGGCATCCGGCATCCCCTTTGCCGAATTGGAATCCCGTCGCAAACAAGCCATCCAAGACGCCGTCGAAGACAATAAACTGAAGTTTGCCGATAATGAATACAATCTGGAAATGATTCAATTAATCACACCCCAAAAAAATGCAAAAAAAACCATTGCATCATTAACCAAAATCCGAAACGAGTTGTGCGTGCATATGGCCAAACTCGGGAAAGACGACTGGTACACGCCCCAGCATATTAATCGCATCCAACACAACCAAGTGGATCGCATCAACACCTATTTTAATGATGAAGAATCCCAACTAAACGCACAAAAAAACCACTACTACAACACCCAGGCGCCCAGCACCGTCACCGTCCGAATATCCGATTATGATCTGGATTCATTAGACGATATCAATCAAAAACTCAATCGGCTGGCACTCTACAAACACGCCGTCAGCCAACGAAAAGCATACTTGGATCAACACTATGAAACCCTAATGGGATACGACAATCTGGATACAATGAATGCCCACACTGAAACATTGGGCCTATCTAAATCTGGGATTGTTCAATGAGTATTGATCGATTTAACCAAATTCTTAGCGACCACCAACGCAAAGACACCATTCTGACCAAACAGTATGATACCGAGCTGCTCCAACACCTCCAAGAAAAACTAGAAAACGAACAAAAGAAACAAACCATTAATGACCAGCGATTGGCTGAAGAGTCGCACCATATCAAAAAAATAGCCCAATACTTAGCCACAGAAAACTCCATGTTGGATAAGTTTAAAGCCTTATTTCAACAAACCAAACACCACCACACTGACGCCCAAGCCAACGCCTTGCGTGCCGAACTGCTCCAATCGTTAAACACCGCCTTGGCGGATGTGACAACCAGCCATGATTTGTTTTTAAAAAATATGCAGCCTGGACCCGCTCAAGAAACGGTCACCATCACGCAACCCAAAATAACGCAACCATCAGAACTCAACCAACTGGTTCAAAAAATGATCCAAACCATGACCCAAAAACCGGCACCCACTCAGCAGCAGGCACCCCCAGCTCCCAAACCGCAGGCGCCTCAACAGCAGGCACCCACTCAGCAGCAGGCGCCCACTCAGCAACAGGCACCCCCAGCGCCCAAAACCCAGGCACCCACTCAGCAGCAGGCGCCCACTCAGCAACAGGCACCCCCAGCTCCCAAAACCCAGGCGCCCATTCAGCAGCAG
>CAXPTH010000015.1:0-11081 GCA_964220215.1 Alteromonas sp.
CTTTGGTTAATTTGGGGTATTGCTGAAGCCATTCAATTAAATGATCAATGTCGGATTGATCAATAGTGTCATTAACTAATTTTATCATAAACCACCTTAAGCATTGCTTTAAAATCCGAAAATTCAAAACTAGGGAACAATTCAGTTAATCGAGAGGCATCAACATCTTTACGATATTGGCCATCTAATTCAGGGTTTGAGTAGACAATTGGCAGAGATTTTCCAACAGCATCCAATGCCATTTGTGCCATTTCATGAATAGAATAATTATACTTGGGCGCAATATTTAAGTGTTCAGTAATATTATTTGTAATCATAAGCTGTATCACTTTAGCACAATCACCAGCATATATAAATTGCCTCAAGGGTTTGCCCGTGCCAAGAAGATTCAAGTTTGATTTAGATGTCTTTATTTTTTTAAGCAATGCAGTAATAAAATGCATTTTTGACTGGTTACTAAAATTATCCAATTCACTAAATAAATTACAGGGTATAACGTAGTTCCATTGATATCCAAACTGTTGGTTGTATGCGTCAATTTGAACAGCCAACGCACGTTTGCTGTAAGCGTAACTAAAATTTGTTGGAGTTGGAGGACCTGAAAAAATTGACCCAATGCCCATTGGGTAATGATCCACGTTGTCTGGGTAAATACATGTACTTAGAATTCCAATAAGGCGGTGAACGGCATACCGATGGCACATGCGTACGACGTTCGTGTTTATTAAAATGTTATCATCAAAATAATCCGCTGGGTATTGAATGTTATCTTGAATCCCACCGACACGCGCTGCAGCATGAATGACCAGTTTTGGTTTGTGGTGTTTGAATAATGCATCCACTTGATTTAAATCTCGCAAATCAGCATCATGACTCGAACAACAAAAAGCTTCAGGAAACAAATGGTTTAAATGTTTCCCCAACATGCCAGAACCGCCAGTTATTAAAATTGTCATACTTTCTTCCAATGATCAAACAATAAATCATTTAGCGTGTGGTTGCTGTTTTTACCGAACCATAGGGTCGGTGCCACAACGGTTCCGGTTTGGCTACTCATGTAGGCTCCCCACCAACTAAACGATGAGTTGGCAATGATGTGGTGGTGGCAACGGGTCATTAAATACAACTCGTTAATATCCGTTGATTCAATAAAGTGAAAGCGTCGGTATTGGTGATACCGGTCACGGTAATGGCGAATATAGCGGTATGGACGTGGGGTTGTGATGGTTTTGAACGCTCGTTTGCACCAATTAATATCATCTGAAAAAACAATAAAATTGGCATTGTCTGGAAACTGTTACAGTGCTTTTTGATAATAATTGCTTTCTGAAAGAACGGGGTGTTTTTTTTTGAATTTAAGATAATCCCCCCGACGAATATGCACGGCAATTGGTGTGTCCCAATTTTCGGGTTCATACTGTTGATGAATTGTATTAATCGTGGACTTGGGAAGCTGAAATAATTTCAAAATTTCTGATCGGTATGAATCAAAGTACCGGTATGATTGAAAGTATCCCCGCAACAGCATGTCTGTTTTGGTTTTAGGTAAGGCATCATACTCAAATCGAGGTTCTTGGTATACCCAGGCATCGTCCAACGGCTTGGGTTGGGTGGACAGAGTGTGAAAATACGAATCCCAATACACCGGTTTGGGTTTAAATATGGAAGGGCTATGATGAATTTTGTGAAACACAGCCGGTATGCTATGGGTCCAGCTGTACGCTAGCGTTGTAGCAATTTGAAAGAGCTGGTTGCCCAACCCCCCCATCAAATCACACGATACGGCCATTTAATAATACACCTGTTCGTTGTTAGTAACGAGTGCCCAATCGGCTGTTGCCATGATGCTTACGAGCTCTTTAAAAGAAACCGAGTGTTCCCAGCCCAATTGGGTTTTCGCTTTGGTGGCATCGCCCACGAGGAGATCCACTTCGGTGGGGCGGAAATAATTGGGATCAATGCGAACAATGGGGGCATTGGTATCGGTTCGAATGCCCACTTCATCCACGCCGCTACCCACCCAGGCCAAAGGAATGTCCAGGCAGGCACAGGTGGCTTCAACAAAGTCACGGACCGAATGCGTTTCACCCGTTGCAGCCACATAGTCATCCGGGGTCTCTTGCTGGAGCATTAGCCACATCATCTGCACATAGTCGGGGGCGTACCCCCAATCGCGCTGGGCCTCTAAATTACCCAAATACAAACACTCTTGCTGCCCGGCCTTAATACTGGCCAAGGCATGGGTAATTTTTCGGGTCACAAAGGTTCGCCCACGCCGCGGGGATTCATGGTTGAATAAAATACCATTGCTGGCATGGAGGTTGTACGCTTCTCGGTAATTGACCACAATCCAATACCCATACAATTTGGCCACACCATACGGTGAGCGGGGATAAAATGGCGTGGTTTCTGACTGCGGAACAGATTGAACCTTACCATATAGTTCAGACGTTGACGCTTGATACAGCCGACAGGGCACTTGAGTATCCCGAATGGCATCCAAGAGGCGCAAGGTTCCCAACGCATCCACTTGGGCCGTGTACTCGGGGATATCAAAGGATACTTTAACATGGGACTGAGCCGCTAAATTATAAATTTCATCGGGTTGTATTTTCTCTAATAACCGATTCAAATTGGTCGCATCTGTTAAATCCCCATAATGCAAGGTTAGTCGGGTATCGGGGAGGTGATGATCTTGGTAAATGGGGTCGATACGCTTGGTATTAAAACTGCTGGACCGTCGAATAATTCCATGCACGGCATACCCCTTTTCAAGCAACAATTCCGCTAGATACGATCCGTCTTGTCCGGTAATTCCGGTAATGAGTGCTGTTTTGGGCATCGGCTGTTAAAACGGATCCACCATGCCTTCTTGGACCACGCTGACGATTTCGGGGATGTCTTCTTTGAGTCGGTTCTCAATGCCCATTTTTAAGGTAAACGTTGCGCTGGGGCAGGCACTGCAGGCGCCTTGAAGGTTTAAGGTTAAAATGCCGTCTTTGAACGACTTGAATTGGACATCGCCCCCGTCCATGGCAACAGCGGGCCGGATTTCATCGTTTAAAATTTGCTTGATTTTTTCAGTTGCGGCATCGTCATCGGTTTCTTCATCCACTTGAGCGGCTTGCAACTCTTTGGCCACCGTGGCATCAATAATCGCCGCGCCGGTTTTCATGTAGGCTTTAATTGTTTCAGTAACCGTTTCGGCCAAATCCCCCCACGCTGCAGTATTGGTTTTGGTAACGCTGATGAAAAATTGCCCTAGCATCACCGCATCCACACCGGTGATGGCAAATAATTGCTCAACCAATGGCGAATGGTTCGCCAAGGACGCATCGCTAAAATCAACAGTTCCAGACTCTAAAATAGTGGTGTTGACCACAAACTTTAGGGTGTTGGGGTTTGGGGTCACTTGGGCATATATATCGTGGTTATCGGTCATGGTTTAATCCTCATTATGTTTACTATCACTCACACATAATCATACCACATCATACGCACCATACACAGCCACGGTGGGTAGGTGTGCCGGAATGAAGGTTAGTGAATTTGGGCTAGAAATGATTCAAATACCTTGGGTTTTTTTGTGGAATAGACGCCGTTTTCTAAATATTGGTTCATGTGGGCATAGTTTTCGTCTGCTATGGATTCCCAATGGCGCAGATTGGATAAAATGGACTCAATCGCAGGCACGACAGGCGCTTTATCGTTGATGCAGTAAAAATTGTCCAGTTTGGGGAATGGAATTAACAACGTATAGGTACTGGGCAGTTGGGTAGATAAAATGATCGAACGAGTCAGCATGCCTTCATAATGCCGATATGTCCATCGCGCAAATCCCGTTGGGCATAAGGCAATTTTGCTTTTGGCTAAGGAACGTAAGTACCAAAATCGTTGTTTCACACCATTAACACTGATGCGTTTAATGGTGGCGTCATCCAGTTTAAGATTCGGAATTTTTAATAACGGTTTTTTGTAGCTTGGGTTAATTAGACCCCCATAAAATTTTATTTTCTTTTGTTGTTTAAGCTCATTCACCCAATCAATCCGTTGATGATAGCCGCCAAAACACGTTGCGCCGCCCAAAAAACTGCAATCATACCGTCGGCGGCATAGCCACGTGGGTGCCATGTTATAAAAGGATCTAAATCGAATTGGTAAGCAACCAATGTGCTGAACAGGGTACTCAAGCCCCCGATCGATTGCCGGCTTTAAGAGTGTTTGTGCCACACTGGAAAATCGCTCTAAATCATCTAGGCATGTTGCTTCCACTGAATCATCAAATACACACAATGCACAATGCTTCCATTGAATAGTATCGAGAGCATCGAGCGATACTGGGGATGGTAAACATATAAATAAATATTCGGTTTTGATGGGGCTATGAGTTGCAAGATTGTCGGGTTCAATGACGCATATTGCATCGTTTGTTGTGAAAAAACGCAAAAAATTAGCGAGCGTTATTCCTTTTTGGTCATCACCGATTGCTGAGTTGCTTAGAATAATGGTCGCAAAATAATTCATGATCTTGGTTGATTTTAGCACAAAGACCAATTGATAAATAGGTACTCAGTACCACTGGCGCGCCTGATAGGACTTGAACCTATTACCTCCAGTTCCGCAAACTGACGCTCTATCCGGATGAGCTACAGGCGCTAATGCGAGACCCTCTCCTTTAAGTATACAGCAATTAAAATAAGTTGTTTAGTTGTTGTTGGAGCTGATTGTTGATTTTTTCCGTTTCAGTTTGAATCGATCGGTTAATTTCCGCATCGAGTTCTTTCTTTTTTTCTTCAACCTGAGATTCAACCTGGCGCTTGAGGCGGTCCGCTTCTCGCTGGAGCGCCCGATTGGCGGCACGCCGAATATGTTGGTCAATGTCACAGGCAACGCCAATGGTCGGTTGTGTTACCGTCCCCCCGAGGTCAATAGCCAAGGTGGTTTGATCCACCATCGACACACTATCGGATACTGTATCGTCGGTGATTGCATCGGGATTAATCTGCAATGGCTGGGCTACGGTTGTAATGGTACCCGTTAGGCTTTGATCCTCTATCCGAATATGGCCGTCAGTCGCTAGATGTGCGTGTGTAATGCTCGGATTTTGAAATTCGGGATCAACGCGGTTAAACACTATGTGGGTTTGGGCCGGTTCTTCCCGGGCATCGATGGTTATATTTAGGGTTGTAACCCGATTTCCCGCTTGCGTGTGGCCATCAACGGTGGTTGGTCGATTAATTTTTACTTGATCGGTGGTGATGTTGCGAATCGCAAGATTGACGGTGGCATCGGCGTGCTGACCCGAGGCGGTGATTGATCGAATCCATAGCCGTGGCCATGGGGAGGTGTCTGGCAAATCAATGGTTTGCCCAAGAAAATCCTTGCCTTCCGGCTTGTCAGATTTGGCCTCGCGATAGCGCTGAATCCATGCACTGACCTGATTGTAGTACTCCAAGTACACATCCCCGCGGTCTCGAATGAGGGCCTCTAGTTTTTTTGAGTCCAGGCCCTGGGCGGTGATGAACTCGCCAAGATCAATCGACTGGGGTGGGGCTGATTTTGTTTTGGGCGATTCAGTGTTTGCTTGGTTTGTTTGAGAGGGACTGGTGTCGCGGGGTTGGTGGGTCATAAAATCGGTAATCTCAACCGTATCAATAATAAGCTTTTGGCTGAGGAGCGGTAACAATCGCAAACTGATATGCGCATGCTTGACGCGCAGCCAATCCAGGCTCGGATCCTCTGCATCCACGAACGCAAGATCTTCAATCGATACGCGAAGTGGCAGGACCGACACAGATACCGACTCAATATGAACGGGTGCCCCATTCGCTGTTTCAAGACTCCGAATCAGCCCCGCTTTAACCCAGGTGTCTAAAAAAAATAGGGAAACGATTCCCCATAGACCAACACCAATCGCTGCGATAATTAATGCTTTTTTTCTCATAATCGCAACAGCCGTTTAAGTTTAAATACCCACTGAATCAGCAGGCTTTTTTGCAATCGTTGGACCCATCGGGAGTGGGCGAGTTTGGGTTTTATGGATACCTGCCCGTAGTGAATGCCGGCATAGGTTAAGCCATAAATCGGAAGCCATAAGCACAGCCCTAATATAATGGTACCCAATTGAACCGTATTGTTAAGCTGAAACCCAGACACCACGGGTAGGTTGTGCAGGTAGGTGATCCAGTCCACGGTTGTGCTGTTTTGGGTTAGGCAATAATAGCCAATGCGATGCGCAAGCGGAAAGGCGAATTGATCCAATCCATTCACAATGCCCATACCCAAGACAACTGTTCCAATGTTGATGTTGACAAAAGCAACGATCAACACAATCAAGAGCGTATACAACAAATTGCCGGGTGTTAGGCCAATGAGCAGGCCAAAACTAAATCCAGCAGCCAGTTGCTTCACGCTAGCTTTGGACAAAATTAATTTCAAAATATTTTTAATAATGGCGAGTATTAAAATTGTCATATAGTGATTAAATTATACCAAACTTAATGCCGTTCGGGTAGCCATGTTCGACTGTAGAGGGACGTTCCGTCGGTTTGAAAGGCAATGGCCCCGTGATGGTCTGTCCGATAGAGTTTGATGGCTCGCCAGTGGCAGGCATCGAGTGTTTGGGGGTGGGGGTGACGGTAGCGATTGTTTCGGCCGGCGCTAACAATGCCAATGTGGGGCGATACGGCGTCTAGAAATTCTGGAATACTGGATGTCTTGCTGCCGTGATGCCCCAGTTTGAGTACCGTGGCCGGTAGGTGGTCGCTATGGTGGGCCATCAACGCACGCTCACCGATGGCTTCTAGATCCCCCGTGAGTAAAAATTGATGATTGCCATATTGTACCCGCGTTGTGATGGATTGGTTGTTGATCGTGTTGTGGGTGTTGGGGGGGTATAAGACGTCCAGCACGGTTCCGTCATCAAAGGTGTAGCGCGTGTTGGTTCCGCTGCCCTGAAGAACCGTCCCAAGGGTAAATTGGCGTGCGAGGGTCTCAAAACCCCCCACATGGTCGCGGTGGGGATGGGTTAAAATGACCACATCAATCGCAGTGACACCCAAGCGACGCAAGGCCGGCCCCAAGACGTATCGCCCACTGCCTGGTGGGCCTGTGTCCACCACAATTGTGTAGCGGTTGGGGGTTTGAATGATGCAACTGTCGCCCTGACCCACGTCCAAAAAGACAATGCGCAACGGCTGGGTGAGCCACAGGCTGGGCAACCACAGTCCCACCATCAGTGCTAGGCCACAGGCACCGTAATAGCGGTTAAATTGAATGGGGTTGCGTTGGGTGGCCAATTTGGCAATCAAGGCATACAGGGCTAGAACAACCCAAAGTGACGGCTTGCCTAACGATACAACCATGCCGGGCCACTGTGCAACCGTATTCACCAGTCCCGTGAGCAGTTGCATCATGCCCAAGCAGCTAAAATTAATCCAATCGGTGATGATGGGGGCCAGAAGCCCAATGGCACTGGAAAAAAATCCAATAATCACCAGCCATTCAATCCAAAACCCCACAACCATATTGGTTAGCAACGATCCGGTTGAAATTTGCCCAAACACAAACCAGAGTGCGGCTGCGGTAAATAAAAATGGGGCGATGCTCATGGCTAAGATGAGGGATAGCCAGGGGGGCCATGCCGGTAGGCTGCGTGTGATTTGCGGGACCCCAAAGATGAGGGCGGCGGTGGCTAAAAAAGATAAATGTGTGCCGGTTTGCAACCAAGACAGGGGGTTGATGAGGCCCAGAATGGCCAAGGTGGTGCCCATGATATGCAAGGGGGATGTGCGTTGATGGCGCCATTTCAGCATTAAGGCCAACATCATCATCACCATGGCTCGGAAAATGGAGGGCCCCCCACCGGTCATGATGTAAAACAACCCATTGATCAAGCCAATCCCGATAATCCGATTGCGCATGGATAGCCCCATGAGTTGCAATATATTGAAACAAATACCGGAAATTAAGGCGACTTTGGACCCCGATACGACGAGCAAATGGGTGAGCCCTGTGCGTTGAAAATTATCCACCCATTCATCCGGCAATTGGGTACCGTGTTGCCCAAACACCAGTCCAATGAGTAAATCGCGGTAGTTGGGGGGCAGTGTTCGGGCGTGAATTTGCTGAATGCGGTGCTTTAAGGTATAGGCAATTGGGGCCAATGGGTTTAGAATCAATCGACCCGTTTGGGTGTATGAGGTAATTCGCAAATGGCCGGCATGCCGGTGCTTTTTCAAATACAGGCCATAGTCAAATCCGCCCGGGTTGGTGGGCGGCTCTGGGGTGATTCGGGTGGCTTGAATGGTTAAAATATCACCATAGTGTAGGGCATCGAGAGGGGTTTTTCTGGGTAGATTGGCCACCCATGTGCGCCCCCAGGGGTATGCACGAACGGTTAGTTTAGCTGTGTGGGTGGGTGGGGTTAGGACGCGAACCCGCTCGGGGATCGTATCGACCGGGGTTAGGCAGTAGTGGGTATACACAATGCCAAATCCAGCCGCGATGACCGCCACGCTGGGGTTCTTGATGGGGCGAATAACAAGTAAAAGGCCAATCAGTACCAAGACACCAATAAAAATGGGCTGAGCATGCCAAACACTTAAAATGCCTGCTAAATATCCGGCCAAAGCCCAGAACAGCGTATAGTATGACGTTAGATATTTTTTAATTAAGTAATTATATCACAAGTTTGATTTATGATAATACGGCCGTACGTTAACGCCGTTGAGGGTGTCTAACTTGACTTTCTGAATTCCAGTTGCTTGAGTCTTTATCAGTAACATATTGCCCAATCAATATAAATTTTGTAAGATTAAAATCAGTCGGTTAAAACCTGACGACAATGAGCTGGCTTTCGCCACACCTCAACAACACATTTATATGGTTTAGGAGGTGATGATCATGCTAGAAAAGATTATTAAGTATCTATGTTCAGTATTACTGATACTAAAATTAGCTTTAAGAATCTTAGAAGAACTGGCATTGACCTTAGAAGCTTTAGCCAGTTTCTTCTGAACAAAAATCCTGTTTCTCATTGGACAGGTAATGCTTCAAATGTACCAACCTAAACCCTTTTTTGTCCAGTTATTAGATCTCTAAAGTAGTTCATGTTTCTGATAATACGGCTGCAACTCGATGCCTTCAAGGGTGTCTAACGCTTGTTCATGCGTAGCGGTTGGGCGAATGGGTGGGGCGACCCCGGCGTGATGGGCCTCTAGCCATCGGCTGGCGCATAAGCACCAGGTATCGCCCGGTTGCAACCCGGGAAAATCAAACTCGGGACGTGGTGTTTTTAGGTCGTTGCCCTGGGCTTCCGTAAAGTCCAGAAAGGCTTCGGTCATCACGGCGCAAACAACGTGAGCTCCGGTATCCAGGGCGTTGGTGTTGCAGTAGCCATCTCTAAAAAATCCGGTACGGATATGGTGGCAGCATGGCTCTAGGGGCGTACCCAGGATATTGCGTGCGTTAGTGGGCACGGGCGACTCGAATCCCGACGACAACCACGCTTATCCAGGCCAGCATGATTAGGATTCCGCCCACTGGGGTGAGGGCCGTCCATTGGGGGGCGTTGGCGATGACCGCAGTGTAAATGCTGCCGCTAAAAAAGCCAGTGCTCAATACAAACAAATAGCCCGTATACGTTAAGTGAGTGCGAATGCTGGACGGTGGAGCGAGGGTGGCATACAGGCCGATGCTGGTGGATAGAATGGCGTATAGTTGGTGGTAGCGTAAGGCTGTCGCCATCATTGTCTGTTCATGAAGGGCTAGGGTAAGCCCGTGGTCAGCGTATGCGCCCAGCGCAACGGATGCAAATCCCAAGCAGGCACTGAGTATGATGAGCATGGTTAGTTGCTTGACTGAGTCCGAACTAACGGTGCCATTAAGGATCGCATCATGGTGCGCCATACGACACCCATGAGTGAATAAATAAAATTGGGCATGCGTTTGTGAATAAAGAAGGTTATTTCGGTGTTGATTTGTGTGGATTCGCCCGATTCGTTCAATTCAAAAATTAATGCTACGGGTCTAAATAGCCGAAATGTAACTATGTAGCTACCGTAAAAGTAGTCCATTTTTCGGTATGTGGGTGCATGAACGGTGGAGAGAATGCCATTGGCAGATAATAAAGGGCCGTGATGATTGGTGTAGGTGCCTTCACAAAACGATGGGCGGTCTTGGCCGGGGGTTACGTATTCGACTTTTGATAAATTCCAAAACGACCCTTGAAATGTGTTTATGTTGGATACATAGTCCCAACAGGTTGTGATGCTATTTTGGCATACATGAGACGATGTAAACTTTTTTTCGCTAAAGTTGACCGGACATGGTTGTTTGTATGTGTGCATTTGATTGCACTAAAGTATCCCATGATTCGCTACGGGGGATCAACTCGATTGGGAAACTGCGATTGGGAAACTGATTTCATATTCCGAACAACCCATTGAATTGTGATATTGGATTAAATCATAGATAATATGAGTATGGATTCTAATATTATTTCATTGTCATTATTAACGCCCATACGAGATTGTTTGGATCAGGCACGTCATCATATTCAGCAATCGGTAAATCATGTAATGGTTGAAACATACTGGACGATTGGGAAACTGATTGTTGAGCATGAGCAACACGGCCAGTATCGTGCTGAATATGGCAAACAACAATTGGAACAGCTATCTGCCATTTTAACAACCGATTATGGGAAGGGGTTTGACCCACGAAACTTACGAAATATGCGGTTGTTTTACAGAGCGTTTCCAATTTGGAACGCAGTGCGTACCGAATTGAGTTGTCTAAAAAATCAAATTAGTAGGAGTTAAACAATGAATCATACATCACACAACAAATTAATTTCATTCATCTGGTCTATTGCAGACGATTGTTTGCGAGATGTTTATGTCCGCGGAAAATATCGCGATGTTATTTTGCCAATGGTCGTTTTAAGGCGTCTCGATACTCTTTTGGAAGAGTCCAAAGATGCCGTTCTGGATGAGGTGAACTTTCAAAAGAATGAAATGAAATTTACAGAATTTGACCCTTCAGGGCTGACCAAGGCTTCTGGCTACGTTTTCTATAAC
>CAXPTH010000016.1:0-41164 GCA_964220215.1 Alteromonas sp.
CGACGCTCTTCCGATCTAATGAAATCGTTGAACTATTCGACGGTAAAATTGTATAATCGAAATGAATGATTATGTTCAGAACTTACTGGTTTTAAAAAAAGAGATACATTATGCTAGACAATTTCAAAAATAAAATGGGTGATATGAAAGACATTATGGCCAAAGCCAAAGAGCTTAAGGAATCCTTAAAAACAACAAAAAAAGAACTGGAAGCCATGGTATTGGATATCGAATACAAAAATAGAATTCGTATTAAAATTAATGGCGAAATGACTGTTCAAGACATTAGCATTAACCCCAAATACTTTACTGATTCAGACAGCAAAAAACTAGAGGCTGATTTAATTAAAGCCGTTAATCAAGCAACGGATGAAGCCAAAAAAGAAGCAAATAAATTGCTATCTAAAGTCACTGGCGGACTCAACTTGCCCGGCTTATAAGCACTTGGAATCCCCACTTGCGCCATTAATCAAACAACTGCAACGCCTGCCCGGAATTGGGCCTCGAT
The DNA here is from genome assembly GCA_964220215.1 of Alteromonas sp. Lineage (GTDB taxonomy): Bacteria > Margulisbacteria > Marinamargulisbacteria > UBA6595 > UBA6595 > UBA6595. The sequence goes on from CAXPTH010000016.1 coordinate 509, forward strand.
CCGCAGAACGCCTTGCGTTCGTCTTACTATCCTGGTCCAGAACCGATGTTCAAACCTTTGCCCGTACTTTAGTGGACACCCACCAATCAATTATTTATTGCGAAACCTGCTTTAATATCTGCCTAACCAGTCCCTGCACCATCTGTTGCGACCCAACACGCAACCCCCATAGCTTGTGCGTAGTTGCCTACCCCCAAGACATTGTCGCGCTAAGCAAAACCAATGCCTACAATGGACTATTTCACGTATTGGGCGGGTTAATCTCACCCCTAGACGGCGTTCAGCCAGATATGCTTCGGATTCAAGAACTGCTCAAACGCCTTGATCTAGGGCAATTTTCTGAGGTTATTTTAGCCATTAGCCCCACACTGGAGGGCGATGCGACAGCCTTGTATTTAACCGATTGCTTGGCTCGATTTTCAAACCTATCCGTAACAACCTTGGCATTCGGGCTTCCCGTTGGCGCTCAACTGGATTATGCCGACCCGCTAACCCTGCAACGCTCTCTCGAACAACGGCGTCAGATATGATACACTAATACAACAATGCGGGAGTAGCTCAGTTGGTAGAGCATCAGCCTTCCAAGCTGAATGTCGCGAGTTCGACCCTCGTCTCCCGCTCCAGATCAACACCCAACTACTGGGGCACGAGGAGTTTATTATGGCAAACACACCGCTCACGGACTTTATCACAACCCATTACCATCACTTTAATGCCAATGCATTAAAGCAAGCTGCACACGCGTATATTGACCACCATCGTGCTGGAAAACGCATGCTCGTAACGTTAGCTGGCGCCATGAGCACTGCTGAATTGGGCCGATCGTTAGCCCCCATGATTCGTGCCGGATTGGTGGATGCCATTTGCTGTACTGGCGCCAACTTGGAAGAGGATGTTTTCCGAGCAATTGCTTACACTCATTATCGCTCAATTCCCGATTATCGAGAACTCAGTGCTGCCGATGAACAAGATTTACACGATGCCGGATTTAACCGCGTCACCGATACCTGCATTCCAGAAGCTGAAGCCATGCGCTGCATTGAAACGCATTTGATTGCCGCATGGCGAGCCGCATCTGAGGCGAGTGAGCGCCGATTGCCCCATGAATATGTGTACACATTGGTTCAACAACTCGCCGCCGAAGGGGCTTTCCAAGTCCCCAAAGAAGAGAGCTGGGTCTTGGCGGCGGCTGAACGCCAATTGCCCCTATATGTGCCGGGATGGGAAGATTCCACACTGGGCAACTTCTGTGTGGCGGCTGGGCGTCGGGGGGACTGCAACGTAGATTGTATCTTATCTGGATTGCATTACATGGATAAACTCATTGATTGGTACACCACCACCACCCAGGATACATCGATTGGGTTTTTCCAAGTGGGCGGTGGCATTGCCGGTGATTTCCCCATCTGCGTCGTACCCTTGCTGAATCAAGACTTGCAAGAATCCGTGCCGTTGTGGTCCTATTTTTGCCAAATTACCGATGCAACCGAAAGTTACGGTGGCTATTCCGGCGCACACCCCAACGAAAAAATTACATGGGGAAAATTAAGTGCTGACACCCCGCGATTTGTGATTCATAGCGATGCTAGCATTGTCGCACCCTTGCTATTTCAAGTAATTCTTGAAAATAGCTAAGGAGTGAATATCCGGAGGGGCCTGTGACCACATCCATCGTATTTATATCCGATAATTATCTCGCTATTTCAAAACTGTGCTATGCATTGCGCCAACACTACACCGTATCTGTTCAATCAACCGACAGTATTCGCAATACCCAAAACCCCTTTGCTGAATTTAATTGCGCCATTATCGATTACACCCATGGCCCCATCGAAATAAAGACCAAACCCCCCATATTTACCATCGGGCTGGTTGACGACCCAGACCGGCAGGCCACCATCCAATTGCTGCAACTGACTGACCTAAGCTTGAATAGCACTACGCCGATCGAACACCTATGCCACTACCTTCAACCTGCGTATCGCCAATTGATCCAAAGTGCCTTGATTCCTGTCCAATCCAGCATCCTATTCATTGGGCCATTTCATACCTGTTTATCCCAATTTACAACCCAACTGTTGCCATTTAACTGCCTGCATGCCCCCACAGCGTTAGCTGGCATCAGCTTGTGGCGCAACCCGGCAAAAAACATCCGATTGGTGCTGATTGATCAAGCCATTGACGACGCCATTATTCATCACGAAATCCAATTAAGCTGTACCACAATTCTAATGTACGACTCCCGACCCATCCCCCCTTCTGCCCAATATTTTAACCGCGGTTACCACGGCATCATTGCCCATCCCAATGACCTCATTGCAGAACTCATTGACATTGCTTCAATTCCAAAACCCATGGTATCCAGCCAACAAAATGCCACATTTATTATGGAAGACATTCACCATAAACGAACACACAAACTCACCCAAGATTATCAACGACTGCCAACGATCTACCAAGAAAAAATTCCGCGATCAACCGCAATCTCCCGCATCAATGCCACAACATTTAAAGACACCCTTGCGACACTGTGTCACGACGCTGGGCAACCCCAGCCCAGCTACCAGCCCCAACCGGTGCTACTAATTGGCACTGCTTTAACGCCTGTTATGCAATCACTCAAATCCCAAATTTTTGACCCATACTTAGTTCCAACCATTGAAGCCGCCATGCACGCCATTCAAATGACCGACTTTTCAGCTATCGTAACACCCATTATGCTTCCCGATGGCATGATTCAAAATTGGTTAGTCCCCATTTATGAACACTTGTTTATTCGCAATGTTGTCTCAAAAACAATTGTTATTAGCCACGATCATCAACTCAAAACCATTACCCAATTAATGCGTCGTCATGTGAATCATCGACTACTAGACCCTGTCGACACTCACGAACTCGTTCGCATTTTAGAGCCCTGGGCCCGCGAATTTTTTTATATTCAATCCTGCTATACCGTTTTAAATACCTTATTAAAAAATCATTGCAATCAGTCGTTAAAATCAGCCCTTCACCATCATTTAGACCCAGAATTAATATCCCTGCTTTAGTTTCTTTGTTATACTAATATGTAATTTCCATGAATATTCATACGTTCCACAAAGAACTGGATCTTGCCGGCCGTATCCAGCAAGGCCTTTTATCGTTCCAAAATCAATCCTACGAATTGGCTGGCTTGACCATCGCAAAACAAAGTTTAGCGGCCAACAGTATTGGGGGGGATTTTTATTTATTGGGCGACCCCAAACAATTGCCCATGCAGGCGGACGAATTGTTGCCTGGCGTTGTGCATTATGGCGCCGAGTCGGACACGGCTATTTCTATCGTTGTGGGGGATGTTACCGGCCATGGGATTGGCTCTGCATTGGTCATGGCCTTGTGCATCGCCTTGTTCTCAGATATTATCAAACACACCCACAATCCCAGTGAAATTTTACATTTAGCCAATCAAAAACTCTGTGCCTTATTGCCCACCGATGCGCTGTATTTCGTTACCGCTTACGTGATGACATTCTTCCCTCGATCGCAAACCATTGTATATAGCCAAGCCGGCCACCCACCGGGCTGGCTACTGTCTAAAACCGGTGCGATAGAACCCCTATCGTGCCCCAATAGCTTTTTGGGCCTGTATGCGGATGAGCCTTTTGAAGAAGCCCGTCATGAACTCAGTCCCGGAGACCGAATTATGCTGTATACCGATGGGCTGTCCGAAGCCCCAAAAACCAATGGCGACCGATTAAGCGAAGCCGGGTTATGCGAGCTATTCCAACAGCATGTTCACCAATCCCTGGATGCCACACTAACCGCTATTTTTGACGCTGTTAAACAAAAAAATGCCGTAATCCCCGATGACCAAACCCTCGTTCTGATTGAATCGTCACCGACGCATCCTCAGTCTTAAGCTCTGAATATGATTTTTCCATAATCACTGCTACACTATAGCGTATGTGGAAAGAAAAAATACCGGTCAAAAGTCATACCAGCACCCATGTTAAAAAAAATCATGAATATTTAATTCACGAAATGAATCTGCATCTCTACCTTGAGTCAGACACCCCAAGCACCCACCCCATTATTCCGGAAAAGCCCCTGCGCTGGATAACTGGCTATTGTTGGCTAGCCCACCAAAAAACCCTGGATTCGGAGCCTCAGATAGACGGCTGGCACTATCGCATTGCATCCACAACACCCGCACAGTATCCAGCGCCAACGCCCCCAACACCCATTAAAAAAACAGAGTTAATTCATAGTATTCAAGCCTTTCAAACCGCTAGTTTTTTTTACAAAGACACCAGCGTCACCCACAGCGCTGCCTTGCTTGACCCGCGTGGGGACTTGATCGCCACTGGCCAAGACCTATGCGTTGAGCATGCCCTATACAAAGCCGTTGGGCATTGGCTCGACACCGATGCCCCCGCCGTGGGAATGCTCATGATATCCGGAACCATTACTGAAGCCATTATCCACGACGCCCACCACCTGGGGGCATACTGGATTGTCTCCCGATTAGCGCCCACCCACGCCGCCTATACCCAAGCCCAAGCCCTGGGGATTGGCCTGATTGGGTTTGCCCGGGTCAACCGATTTTCAGTGTTTTGTTCACCCCCCATACAAAATGCTATAATAACGCCTTAAATGTCAGAAATTGCACACCCATTTGTCACCAATCAACCCGATGTTTTGCACTGGCTCAATAGCCACCTGCATAGCCTGCCGTTTTATGCTTCGGTGGATATCCGATACGCTGGGTTTAAAATTGCCGTCGTTGATCACAATTTGTTTCCAGCCGGCTTTAATAATTTATCCCATATTCATCGGTGCCAAACCGTCAATGCCTTTCAAACGGCACTCAACCATTATAAAATTTATGGCCAAAATTTAGTGTTGTTGTGCGAAACCCACACGCGCAATACCTGGTATTTGGAAAACATTCGTGTATTAGCAGATCTCATTCAAGCCGCCGATTTTCGAGTAACGATCAGTATGATTTTACCCGATTCAAACCAAGCCATCGAATGCCTCACCGCAACACGCCAAACCATTACGATCCACCCCTTTCATACCCTTCAAACCTACGATGCCATTATTTTAAATAACGATCTCACGAGCGGGATTCCCGATAGCCTGGCCCACGCATCCGTCCCCATTATTCCCTCTGTTCGAGCCGGCTGGCACAGCCGCTTAAAGTCCGAACATTTTAGCATCGCCAATCAACTCATTCAAACCATTGCCCATAAATTATCCGTGGACCCTTGGCTGTATTCGACCTTGTTTGATGTGGCCGATATTCACTCCATTAACGATGCCGAATCCCGACAGTCTTTGTACCAAAAAGCCTGCGCATTATTTGCCAATATTCAAGAAAAATACACCGAGTATAGCATCGAGCAGCGGCCCTTTATATTTCTAAAATCCGATCAAGGCACCTACGGCATGGGCATTCAAGTGATTGAACACCCCGACGAGATTTTGAGCCTCAACCGAAAAAGTCGCAATACACTGAGTAAAGGGAAATCCGCCAAACCCATTCAACGCTTGCTGTTGCAAGAAGGGGTGCCATCGATTCAAATCAACAACGGAAAAACAGCCGAGGCCTGCATCTACAGCGTGATGAATCATTGCATTGGGGGATTTTACCGACTGCATGAACACGAAAGCCGAAACAATTTAAATAAAACCGGCATGACCTTTGGCCCCATTGACGACATGCCCACAGATCTCTATCAACTGCATGTTACCCTCGCCCAAGTGGCCAACGTTGCCGCCGCCCACGAACTGGCTGCCATCGCATGAACAGCGTCTTTTTAATGGATCCTCTGGCCACCTGTGTGCCCGACAAGGACACCAGCTTGGGACTCATGCTCAGCGCACAAGCCGCCGGCCACCGCGTGTATTATTGGGCCCCCGAACACGTGGGGCATGGCCAATCAACCTTGTCGGTTATCGAGTTGTCCGTTCGGGAACATCCCACGGATCCAATTTGCAATCAAGTCCCGGTTGACTTGCCCGTGGCGGACTGCGATGTGATTTGGATTCGCTTAAACCCGCCCTTTGATCACCGCTATTTGCAACTCACCTGGCTGTTGGATCAGCTCCCCAAGCACATTCGCATTATTAACAGCACCCATGGCCTGCGCACCGTTAATGAAAAACTATGGGCGCTGCAATTTTCAGATCATATTCCAGATACCATCGTGAGCACTCAGTTAAGCGATTATCAGGATTTTTTAGCCAAGCATAAAACGATTATCATAAAACCCACCGACCATTTTGGCGGTCAGGGCATTTTTAAAATTCACCATACCGATACCAATCGATCCGTTGCCTTTGAACTGCTCAGCCACGGTGAAACACGGCCCGTTATTATACAGGCCCTAGTCCCAGAGGCACACCGAGGGGATAAACGCATATTGCTCCTGAATGGGAAGCCACTGGGCGCTGTATTGCGTCGGCAAACGGGGGATGACCACCGGCACAATCTAGCCGCTGGGGGGCATGCCGAGCCCGCCGATATTACCGCTAACGACCAGGCTATTATTGATGCCGTTACTCCCTCATTGGTGGAGTTGGGCCTTCACTTTGTGGGCTTGGATATTTTAGGCGACCGACTCATTGAAGTCAACGTCACCTCCCCAACATGCCTGCGTGAATTGTCTAAATTCCATGGCTGTGACAGGGGCGCACCCATCTTAGACTGGCTCAACCAATCATTCCAAGCCTAACGCCTGCATCGTATCCAAATCCATGTGCGACTGGGTATGCTGACAGGATAGAAATTCCAACAACTTCATGATTTCGCCAATAATTCGTAGTTGCTGAAAGCGCTCCTCATGAATCATCCGCAGCGTATGCCGCATAGCTTGAATCGCTTCCGATTCATGCAACACCGCCCGAACGAGTGCTAAGCGCGCATCAAATTTTGGCTCAGATTGAATATCATGAATTAACCGAATCAATCGAATATCCAAACTCATTGCATTGGGTGCTTGTTCGTGTGTCATGCTGCAGAGATACCCCCTTCTTAATTATTATAAACATTGGATCCTAAATAAAGCCTTTATTCGCACAAGGCGGGCACAACATCCCGCAGCCAATGCGTGACCTGAGCCTCAGTAGCCCCTTCACTGTACACGCGAACCACGGGCTCTGTTCCGGAGCACCGCCACAGTACCCAGCCCGTATCCAAGACAACCTTAATGCCATCCACACGGTTCACGGACCGATGCGCGCCCAAAACAGACAAAACATGGCTTAAATTGTCTCCCGATGCAATGCGTTGTTTCTGGGCATCGGATACGGTAAGCGCTGTTTCATGAAAATAAAACGAACCATAGCGCGCCAATGCTGCACGATGCTGCGCAACCGACTGGCCGGTCTTGGCTACAATCATGGCCATCAGTACCGCCGGCAAGAACCCACATTTTTCGTGCGTATGCCAGGAAGCCGAAAACCCACCCGACGACTCAACCGCAAACACCGTCCCCGCTTGTGCACGATCAAACAACGGTGAAAAATGCTTAAACCCAACCGCTGTTTCATAATACGCACAGTCCTGTTGCTCACAAAACGCTTGAATCAGTCCCGACGAGGCCACCGTGGTTGCCACACCAGTTAACCCATAGCCTTGAGTCACCCAATAGTGCGCAATAATCATGCAAATTTGTTCCGGGGAACACGGCGTCCCGTCTTCATCAACCAGCGCAAACCGATCCGCATCCGGATCGTGCGCCACCCCAAACATCGCCCCCGATGCTCGAACGGTTTCGCCCAACGCATCCAACACCGATGCCGACACTGGATTGGGATCAAGCCCACCAAAATCCGACAACGGCTCTGGGTGACAATGAATCACATGAAGCCCAAGCGCATCGGCTAACGCCCGCCATGTGGGTGCCGAAGTCCCATGACGATGATCCACAACAATTGTGCCCGAAATACTGGGTCGACCCAACCGAGACTCAACAGCAGCAACCAACCGAGTCACAAACCCATCCACAAACGATACCGGTTGTATCGCTACCGGCACAATTGGGGCTTGGGACGGAGCGGCATTGGCTACCGTTTGAATCTCGGTTGTCAGGGCAACGGGCGCCGGCGCCCCATTGGCCGCATTTACTTTTAAACCGTTGTACTCCGGGGGGTTGTGGGATGCCGTTAACATAATCCCAAGCCCCGCACCCTGCGCACGAATGGTATCTGATACCACCGGCGTTGGGACCGGTTGATCCGACAGTTGAACCCGAATACCCGCTTGGTTCAATCGCGTCGCCACCTGCATGGCATACCCCGTTGGCCCTTCGTTGCCCGTCCGGCAATCATAGCCAATAATCACATGCTGGGGCATGGCTTGTGTGTGCATGATCCGGATAATGGCATATACAATGGCATCCACATGTGTGGCCGTAAATGTCTGCCCCAGAATCCCCCGATGCCCCGACGTTCCAAATTGAATTTGAATCGATACCCAATCACTCATAGTGCCTATGATGCCACAGGCCGTCGCTTTTCTCAACCGAGTTCGTTCACCCCATGTTAATAAACACTGTAAACCATGTAGAAAAAGTTAACAATTATGTAGTTATTTTAACTGTTAAATTAATTTGAATTCGATTTATACTGTAGCTTAAATAATTGAACCATACCAATTAAGGAGACAATGCAATGGCAAAAACACACAATTTAGGATTCCCTCGCATCGGCGCAGATCGCGAATTAAAAAAAGCACTGGAGAAATTTTGGAAGGGTGACGCTGAGTTCTCATTCTGTGAACAGGTGGGAAAAACCATTCGGACCCAAACAATTCAACAGCAATCTGGCCTAGATTTTGTCCCTGTGAATGACTTTTCTAATTACGATCATGTCTTGGACATGAGTGTGTTGCTGGGCAATATCCCTAGCCGATATCAACAAGACACCGATTCTGCCATTGATACGTACTTTAAAATGGCGCGGGGGCGATCCGCCAACACAACATCGTGCACCCATGCGCAAGAAATGACCAAGTGGTTTGATACCAATTACCATTATTTAGTTCCTGAATTTACAGCCGACACAACCTTTACCCCCAATACCGACAAGTTGGTCAACGACATTAAAGAAGCCCAAGCCCTTGGCGTAACAGTAAAGCCAGTCTTAATCGGGCCATTGACCTATTTGTTCATTGGAAAAGCCAAAGACAACTCAAATCCGTTGGATTTATTAACTAAACTGTTGCCCGCATATTCAACAATACTAGACACCATCGCATCGTTGGGCGTTACCTGGGTCCAACTGGATGAGCCTATTTTAGTCACTGAGCTGGATGCCCAATGGACCACGGCGCTAACAACTGCGTACACGCAGCTATCCAACGCTGCGGTCAACTGCTTATTAGCGACGTATTTTGGTTCCCTACAAAGTAATATAGATGCCGTTTGCGCCTTGCCGGTGGATGGCATTCATGTGGATGGCGTGCGCGGTAATGCTGAAATCACAACCCTGGCTCAACGCATTCGCCCGGACCAAGTGCTATCGGTGGGGATTATTGACGGCCGAAACATTTGGAAAAGCAACTTAAACCAGCTACTGGATCAACTAGAACCCGTCCATCAAGCGCTATCTGATCGACTCTGGGTAGCCCCATCCTGCTCATTATTGCATGTACCTGTATCCTTAAAGCGCGAAACTAAATTGGACGCAGACATCAAAAACTGGCTCGCTTTTGCTGAAGAAAAAATAGACGAATTAACCATTCTTGGCCAAGCATTAAACCATGGACGCGCCAGTGTTCAGGACGCCCTAGCCGCCAACCAAGCGGCCATTGATGCACGACGCACGTCCAATCGTGTGCACAAACCAGCGGTTAAAACAGCCGTTGAGCAATTAACCACCGCCCATGAAAACCGACAATCTCCGTACGCACGTCGGGCTCAGATTCAAAAAGAACACTTTCAATTGCCCGCCTACCCCACCACAACCATTGGGTCTTTTCCTCAAACCACTGCCATTCGACAAGCAAGAGCCAATTTTAAACGGGGCACCCTCAACACCCAAGACTACACCGAAGCCATGCACCAAGAAATCACCCGTGCCGTTCGCGCTCAAGAAGAACTGGGCTTGGATGTTCTGGTTCACGGTGAAGCGGAACGCAACGACATGGTGGAGTACTTTGGCGAGCAATTGGATGGCTTTGTATTCACTGAATTTGCCTGGGTGCAATCCTATGGGTCTCGCTGTGTTAAACCCCCCATTATTTTTGGCGATGTATCCCGACCCAACACGATGACGGTTGACTGGATCCGCTATGCCCAGTCTTTAACTGAAAAGCCCATGAAAGGAATGTTGACTGGACCCGTGACCATTTTAAACTGGTCGTTTGTCCGCGATGACCAACCACGCGCAACAACATGCAAACAAATTGCCTTGGCCATTCGGGACGAAGTCTTGGATTTGGAAGCAGCTGGCATTGCCATTATTCAAGTGGATGAAGCCGCCTTGCGAGAAGGCTTGCCGTTACGAAAAAGCGAGTGGAATACATACCTGGATTGGGCCGTAGGCTCTTTTAAAATCACGGCCAATGGCGTTCAAGATCAAACTCAGATTCACACGCATATGTGTTATTCTGAGTTTAACGATATTATTGAATCCATTGCTGCGATGGATGCGGATGTGGTTACGATTGAAACATCCCGGTCCCAAATGGAGTTATTGGATGTTTTTGATGATTACAAATACCCCAACGAAATTGGCCCGGGCGTGTATGATATTCATTCACCCAATATTCCATCGACGGCAGCCATCGTTAACCTAATGACTTTGGCTACTCAGCGTATTCCAGCGGAACGCCTGTGGGTCAACCCCGACTGTGGACTGAAAACACGGCAGTGGGACGAAGTCATGCCCGCCCTGAAAAACATGGTTGAGGCCGCACAAACCTTGCGACAATTGAACCCAACGTCTGTGGCCGAGCCATGCACATCCGAGAAATCTTAGCCGCAAATCCCACGTGCTTAAGCTTTGAGTTTTTTCCGCCTAAAACCGAACAGGCGTCACTCAAATTGCTCGATACGATCGCCGATATTCAAACCATGGACCCCGCATATGTGAGTATCACGTATGGGGCTGGGGGCACAACCCAGGCGCTGACCCATGACCTTGTGGTTAAGATTAACAACGAACTCAATGTGCCCACCGTGGCGCATTTGACCTGCGTAGCGGCTACAAAATTGGATATTATTCACATTTTGGATCAATACCACGCCGCTGGCATACGCAATATTATGGCCCTGCGAGGGGACACGCCCAAAACCTTGGCCAACCCTGCCGCCAACGACTTTGCCCACGCAGCCGATCTGGTTGCCTTGATTAAAGACCGATACCCATCCATGGGCATTGGGGTGGCTGGGTTTCCAGAAGGCCATCCGGGATGCCCCAATCGCCTCCTCGAAATGACGCATTTAAAGGCAAAAGTGGATGCTGGCGCTGATTATATTTGCACGCAATTGTTTTTTGATAACCGTGACTTTTATGATTTTCAAGACCGATGCCGACTCGCTGGAATCACCGTACCTATCGTTGCTGGAATCATGCCCATTACCAGCTTGAGCTCACTAAATCGTATTGCTGAATTAGCCGAAGGTGCCCGGTTTCCAGCGGCCCTGTTAAAATCCCTAAACCGAGCGAAGACCGATGCCGATATTGAAAACATTGGCATTCACTGGGCTGCTGAACAGGTTCGCGATTTACTCAACAACAGCGTCAGTGGGATTCACTTTTATACATTTAACCAATCCAACCCAGCCTTAAAAATATGCAAAACCATTGGGATTTCACACACCTCCCAGCTCAATCAAGTATCGTAGATCCTCCCGACGTTTTAGATAGCATGAAAAACCAACGCCGCACTATTAATACAAAAGCGACGCCCCCCCTGAGGCCCATCCGGAAAGACATGCCCCAAATGAATCGATGATTTGGGCGCCCGAACCTCTGTGCGGCAATACCCCAATGCGTAATCTTCAACCTCCATCAATGGGACCAGGGGTGCCGTGAAACTGGGCCAGCCGGTCCCGGAATCGTATTTGTCTTGACTACGAAACAGTGGCTCCCCAGACACACAATCCACATACACCCCCGGTGCCTTGTGATCCCAATAGGCATTGTCAAACGGGGGTTCAGTGCCCCCGTGGATCACGTGACGCTGATGATCGGTCAGTCCCCGCATCTGCTGCTCCTGAATGGCCGTTGCTCGCCCGGATCCGTGATAATACTGGGCATAGGCCACTGGCTGAGATGCGGCATACCCTTGGTGCTGAGCTTCGGCCACGGTCACGGGCATAGCCGGTCGAATGTGTGTGGCGCACGGCTGCTGCATGGATTGGGCGTACTGTGCGATCGCTGATTCGGCACACGCACGCTGATGCGCATCATAATAAAACACGGTTGAGGCATACTGAGGGCCTCGATCCGCAAATTGCCCGCCCGCATCCGACGGGTCGTGGTGTTTTAAAAAAATATCCACCAAAACGGTATAGGGAATTTGCGTGGCGTCATACTGAATATGGACAACCTCCACATGACCACTGCGACCCGTACACACATCCGCATACGTCGGGTTTGGGGAATCCCCACCCATATAACCAACCACACAATCGAGCACACCATAAATAGCAAATGGCGCTTCCATGCACCAAAAACACCCACCGCCAAATGTGGCTGTTTGAATCAAGCGATTACCCAAAAAAGCGCAACATGACGTACACCAACACCCCCGTTACCGACACATAAAACCAGAGCGGCCACGTCCATCGAGCCAAGCGTTTGTGCAAAACAATTTGCTCAGTCAGCGACAAATAGAACGTTACCAAAATACACGGCAATGCCGCAATCGATAAGATAATATGGGAAATTAAAATGAAAAAGTACACCGGTCGAATCCACCCCTGCCCCAAAAAAGGGGTATCCCCATGCACCGCATGATACACACAATAGCTCACCAAAAATAACGACGACATAACGAATGCCCCCAGCATCCAAAACCGATGGCAGTTGACGCGTTTTTTTAAGATAGCCGCGAGGCCAAAGCACAAGCATACGGTTGCCGCACTGTTTAACAACGCATTGACTACGGGCAACGATTGAATCAGCGGATTATGGCCCGAAATTGCAATTAAATTTCCGTAAATCAAAACAAACAAGCCCACCACAGCAATGGCGCTAAACCCAATTAAACCGGCTATCACGGATCGATTTCTCATATACTTAGTCTACTTTAAAAATCGCTTGGGCAAAAGCCCCAAATACATTAAAAACCCGTTAAGCAAATAAAACCCAATGAGCCACCCCATGGATTTATTCATAAACCCATACGCATGCAAACCAATCCCCAGCATATTCACCCCAAACCAAGAAAACGCTACCACGGCATTGCCTCCAATCGCCAAGACCATCACCCCCCGTTCTTTGATCCAACCGGCTAACCGCGCATGCAAGATAATCGCCCCCCAGAGCACCACCAGCAACGCACCATTTTCTTTGGGGTCCCACCCCCAAAATCGCCCCCAACTTTGGTCCGCCCAAATGCCGCCTAAAATGGTCCCAATACTGCTTAATGATAAGCCAATCATCACAATAATTAACGTTAACCGAACCAAATCCGATGCCTGTGCCTCAAAGTGTCTATCCATCAAGCGCCGCACCACATAATAAGCGCCTAGGAACCCCGCCAACAGCATTGCACTGTATCCCAATGTCATGATCACCACATGGGTGCTCAACCAAAAATTGGTATCCAATACCGCTTGCAGCATTTGCAAGGTATCCCCCTGAATGGATAAATGATGGGCAATAATTAAGGTCAAAAAATTAATACATAAGGAAAAAAACAGCAAGGCCGATCGATTGGCAGCCGACCGCATCCGAGGCCCAATTGCCAATGCCAATGCCAAGACCCCCCAGCCGACAAATACAGCCGATGAATACAAGTTCGTCACCGGGGGTCGGTTTTCAATAATCATGCGGCACAGCAACCCCACAGTTTGAAGACCAAACGCCCATACGGTAGTGGGTAAAATGAACGCCGACAGCCACCGAAATCGGTAACTGGCCACTAGCATCAGCATCACCAAGCCATACCACACCAAGGCCTGATAAAAGAGCATCGTGCGATTTAATACCGCTTCAAGCGTCACCCGCGATTGGGCCGGGGCTCGCTGCGCCTGGGCGATGCGATTCACCAATGACCAATCCGATGCCGGATACGCCGGAACTACCGCAAGCACAGCGTCATCTACTGTAAAATAAGCCAATCGCTCCCGCAACGCAGCGGCAATCTCGGGGGCCAACTGCGCCCCTGTCTCCAGCTGAAGGGTATTTTTTAGCCGAATATACAGCTGCATTTGATCATCCAAGCGAATCACCGCTTGCTGAAATGCATCGCGCAGGGGCACCTCCACCGTTCGAAATTGATCCGCCAATTCAATCAAGCGTTGGTAATACGGCTCAATGCGTTGAAACGACACCCGATGCTTGGATGCATTGGGCAGCCCCAAAAGACTGTGTAGCTGACTGTGGTAGACCACAAAGTGGGGCAATTGATCCGCTGTATTGGCATCGGCCATCACCGTCATCAACCAGGGCATTGCGGCTTGATCCCCCAGGGACTGTTTGCCATGAATAAAGAGTAGGGCATTGCGTGCCACCGTATCCATGGGCTGTACCCGGCCATTGGCCTGCACAGGGATTCGACTAACCGATGCCCAATCAATACCCAAATCACTGGGCACCGATCCCATAAATCGAACCAACACGCCCACCAAGACGAGCACCCACGCCCATCGAACCCAGCGGATCATCGCAATCGCCTCATCATTAGCACCATATGCCAAACGAGACCAACGCCCAAGACCAAGCAGGCAAAGTATGGCGACCACCACACTGGGTTTTTAACCAACTGTAAAATTGATACCGTATCTGCGTCATCAAACGAGGCTTGAAAATAGGTAACCCCCTGGTATCTTAAGGGGTGATTCATATAAATATGAAACGGCTGGCGAACCGAGCCATCCGTTACAATGACATCGGATGAAAAATAACTGGGAATGGTTGTGCCCGGATGCTGGCGATGGGTAAATTCCATTAACGTCACTGAGTACGGATAATAATATCGGGTTGGGCGTAGGGCAATGGTAGCAATATCGCCCACCCATTGGGGATGGTTAAGCCAGGACGACACCAAAAACCGCCCCAAATCCGTACCGTCTTGCGTATGAATACGCACCCACAGGGCCATGTGATTGCGGGCATCCGGTCGCCGATCCACTGGCCGGGGCTCCACCGAAAAATACCGACCGGCTCCCTGGGCCGATTGCCATCGGTTTGCATCATCAATCAACCGTAAAATCGCATTATTCAACCGCGACTCAACCGTAATAACCAAGGGCCCCATGGCGATTGAGTCGTTGGCCTGCACGTTGGCCATATCAATCTGAAACACGCGGGTTGTATCCCCCTGAGTGTGCAAAACCACCAACTCCGTATCATGCACCGACTCCGAATACCATCGGGTATCGCCCTCCCGAATAATCATTTGGCTTTCTTGACTGACAAACCCACTAATCGCCCCGCCAATCAATAACACCAATAGGCTGCTATGAATCAGCCATATGCCCATCTTTTTCATGGACCACTGAAAGCGTTTAATATGCGCAAACACCAAATTTACCCCCAACAACAGTCCAATGCTCATGCCCCCGGGAAACACCGGCCATCCGTGCCAATACACCCACCAGGATTTGAAATACACCTTGACGGTATAATAAATGCCCAAATTAACTTGATCCAACGTCCCCACTAAAACCAACACAAACCCCAGCACCAAGCCCACAACGGTAATTTTCAGCCCGGCCAAGGCATGAAACGCGTGTTTTAACCGGGCGCCAATCCGACTCATCATGGCACCTGTGTTAGCGACAGTTCCGCTAAAAACTCACCCCAAACAGCGGCCATAGCCACCGGATCCGAGCCCGTTAATTTAACAAACCATTGGTCAGCCCCCACCGCTTGCTGAGCCACCCGCATATGACTGGCACCCGCACGCAACACCAATGTGTCGTAGTGTGTCTGGCCATACGTTTTGGGAATCATTGCCGCTGTGGTCACCGGGGCTAAACCCAACTGGCGTCGCCATCGATTCACATTGCTCAACACCGTCCCAGAATCACCGGATAATTGCGTGACGGTTAGAACCATATCGCCACGAACCAACCGCAAGCGCGTCCAGGTGTCCGAGGTGGTTTCTCGAGACCAATCGGGCATATCTGGCCAATAAAACCCCCAAACCATGCGTTTATATGCAGGGTAATCGGCCCCAGCATTTGGATGCCCCAGCGCGGGGTTCGTTTGTACCCGATGGTTGGGTAGATCGTAGTGGGTAACGGTTGGCTGACACCCCACAAGCCCAACGCACATCAGCGCTATGAGCCAGAAATGCCCCCGTGTCATCACGACAAATTGGCAAGCACCGCATCGCCAACAGCGGTTGTGGACATCCCCATTTTACCCGCTTGCATACTGGCCATTGTGGGTGTTGTCTTGGCAATGGCCCGATCCACCATCGCTGCAGCATCCGGATGCCCCAAATGGTCCAACAGCAAACCCACGGACCCAATGGCGGCCAACGGATTAATTTCATTTTTACCAGTAAACAGCGGCGCCGTTCCCCCAATGGGTTCAAACATGGACACGCCTTCAGGGTTTAAATTACCCCCCGGAGCAATGCCCATGCCCCCTTGGGTGGTTGCGGCTAAATCAGTGATAATATCGCCAAACATATTGGTGGTCACAATAACATCAAACCGTGCTGGATCTTCAATCATGTAAATACACACCGCATCCACGTGCACATAATCCACATAAACGGCTGGATATTGGGGCTTCAACGCCGCCAAGACTCGGTCCCACAAATCAAACACATACGTTAACACATTGCTTTTTCCACACAGGGTCAACTTGGCTCGGTAGCCGGCGTCACGTTGCGCATCGGTCAAGCCGGTCCATGGGGTATCGGCATGGCGTCGCAACGCATACTCAAACGCATAGCGCAAACACCGTTCCACCTGAGCGTAGGTATACACCATGGTTTGCTCAGCCACTTCGTCCGGCGTTCCTGCCTGCAGTTGCCGACCAACACCCGTGTACAACCCACCGGTATTTTCACGCACAACCACATAGTCCATAGCGGCACAATCGCGCAAAGGAGACTGAACGCCTGGGTACAATTTGACTGGCCGTAAGTTAATATATTGATCCAATGAAAACCGAAGTTTTAACAAAATATCCCGTTCCAATAAACCCGGGGGGGCGTCGGGGTGCCCGATGGCGCCCAATAAAATCGCATCGTAGCTGCGTAGCGCATCGACAGATGCATCACTGAGCAACTCGCCTGTTTTGAAATACCGCTCTGCACCAAAATCATACGCTGTTGTTTGAATGGTTAACTGATGCAATTCGGCAACCCGCATTAACACACGCACTGCTTCACGGGTCACTTCAGGCCCGGTTCCGTCTCCAGGAATAACCGCTAGTTTATAATTCATCCTCACAAATCATGATACCACGTTTGAATGAACGAAACCAAAACTAGCGGGTTATGTCACAACGCTATAGTTTTTCAAACCCATCATCCATACGCCAATACACCCCACTGGATACTGAATCGGCGGACGCATCTTCACCCAGCTCTTCGTCTTGCAAATAGGTGAAATTATCCTGCCAATATAGATTCATCGCATCGTGGCCCAATTGACGTTGGGATACATTAGCGCCCACCACACATAAAACAAGAACTAGAATTGATGCAATCGTTTCCAGTGGATTTAATGGATTGTTAACACGCATGATGGACCTCCTGTATAGTTAGGCAATACCCCCTAAGGCGATTTTTTAAACATCCCCGCCCAACGACAGCCTGCGCTTAACAATGGCCCGGGCGGTCGGCTGATCCGCCGAAGTTGGCGTCAAAACGGCAACACTATACCGCACAGAATCCGGCGTATCAAACAACCACACAACCCCTCCATTAACCGATACGGATACACCCTGATACCGATTCTCATACAGCCAGTCCTCATCCACAGAATTCCCCATCGCAACAACCGGAATTGAGGATTCCAAATTCGGCGCAAATGCAAAGCCTGAAAGCGCTAAATAATAGGCCTGCATGTGATCGTAGCGCATCCCCATCCATTGCTGGTGATGGGTCAGCAGTGTGATGCCTGTGGTCATCACGCCAACAATCACCGATACCCCCACCACACAACTAACGCTTATACTGCCGCGCATGCATGCCCAATAATTAATGGCTGACCAGGTTTGGCATCCTCCAAATAGCGATACTCAATCCGAATATATTCAGAAAAAATACTCACCGTCCAGTCGGATACCCCACACACCAGTGTGTAGCTATACCAACGGTGATTGCGATAGAGTCGGCGTCGCAAACACGATTGGCGAATATCGTATTGAATGAGCGGCACATCCGGATGACTCAGGGTCAACCAACCATCCTGACGCCCCACCGCGCTGGCTTGGTTCACATCTTGGCGAATTTGATCCTGCCAATAGTCATTATCATAGTGGCGCATGACCGTTTCAACCCAATGCCCAACCGATTCATACGCCCCGCGAAGGCTACCGAATAATCCCGGCCACACAAACGCCAACAGGCCAATGACCAACACCCACTCCAGAAGTATGTAGCCCCCTCGATGCCCATTCATGAATTTAGCGGCCATACACAACAAGGGTGCGATTGGGCTGAATCTCAACCCGATATTGAATGGATCCATACGGACCTGGGGATTGGGTCACGCCCTCGGTTACATGACCCATCATGGCCAGCTGCAAGTGATTATGTGCTTGATCTAAGGCCTGATTAAACGCCATCAATCGCGAACAATAGCGCGTCGCAGCCCCAACCCCAACGCCAAGCATTGAACACACAATCAGCATCAAGGACAGCCCCAGCATCGCATCCAAAAGCACAAACCCCGTTCGCTTCATTCTCGCATCCAAATTTGCCCAAACCCCACCCCCACTGTGATGCGCCCCTCGTCCCCAACAACAATCGTCCCAGCACGACTCGTACGCCCCAAGTGGGTAAACCCAACCGGACGATTCTGAGACACCGGCGCCGACACGCCAACCGTTTGAATCACCGCATCGGAGTCATACCGCACCTGAATTTGATTATCCTGGGCATACACCACGGTTCGTTTGGCATAGGTTTTGGCCGCTTGGCGGGCCAACACAACCTGTTGATACACAACCGGGCGATCCAACGGGGCACGCCCATACCAGGGAAGCCCAATTAGGATAGCCATCAGCCCCATCCCCACACACATATCCATCAAACCCATACCAAGCACCCAAATTCACACTACCGAATAGAACGCCATGCGTTCCGTCACAATTTAATTTATATAAAAAAACAGGACGTTGTCAAGAATGCGCTTAAATATGCTCGTCTACCAAATCCGCCAGTGCTTGGCGACTGCGATACCCCCGGAACCGAGACACAACCGTGTGATCCCGATTTAAAATATAAACCGTTGGAACAGCATTAACAGCCCCGTATTGCTCCAGCAAGTCTGTATCGGCCATCACAATGGGATACCCTATTGCGTGTTGCTCAATGTAGGCCTTAACGACGGCAGGATCTTTATCAATCGAAGCGGCAATAATTTGCACCCCTTTGGATTGGTACTGATCATAAAACGCCTGAATTTCTGGATTCATGGCCGAACAACTGCCACACCAGGTTGCAAAAAATTTAACCAAGACAACTTGTCCCGTGTAATCCGATAAACGCACCGGTTGACCATCGGCAACAGAAGGCCGCTCAAACTGAATCGCCTCACGCTCAAGCATGGGCATCGCTTTTTCAACATTGTTCGAGGACGGTCCACAACCCGAAAGTCCGGCAAGTACCACAATAGCGAGCGTGCTTTTAATTAACCAAGATTGCCAATAACGCATTGTTTTCAGTATAGCGAATCATCCACTGTTTTTCAACGCAAATTTTATCTCAAACTATGCTATACTAAATGAATATGTTTGGATCAACTGAATTAATGGTCATTGTTGTTGTTGTCTTGGTCTTGTTTGGATCAGCAGCTGTTCCCAAATTTGCTCGCTCATTGGGGCAAGCCAAATCCGAATTTGAAAAAGGGCTCAAAAAACCCCCGGAACCAGACACATCCGAATCTGACAAACAAATACCTTCGTGACCGCACAGAAACCCTTGGGGAGAATCATTGTTTTATCTGGGCCGTCCGGTGCTGGAAAAGGGTCCGTTATTGCGCCTGTTTTAGCCCAGTTTCCAACCATTCATCTCGCTTTGTCTGCCACCACACGCCCCAAACGCACCGGCGAATCCGATGGCGTTCATTACTTCTTTAAGACCGATGCCGAATTTGATCAGCTAATTCAAGATGATGCCTTTTTGGAGTGGTGCCATGTGCACAAGCATCGCTATGGCACACTCAAAAACACCGTGCATACCACCATTCAAACGGGCCATCATAGCCTGATTGAAATCGATACCCAGGGGTTCAAAAAAGTTCGCCAACACTGCGACCCCCTTTCCATTTTTATCGCCCCCCCCAGCTTGGACGTCTTAGCCGAGCGGCTCACCAAACGCCAAACTGAAACCCCGCAAGATATTGAAAGCCGACTGGCCGTGGCCAAAGTCGAACTTGAAAGTCAAGGCGATTATGCGTATACTATAGTAAATGCAGATCTTGCTGAAGCCCAACATGAGCTAACGCAGATCTTAGAAAAGGAGCTTATATGAATTTGTCAGACGCTGAACGAAAAGATTTAATATTAACCCATTTGTCTCGGGAATACCCCAACCATTTTTTGTTGACGAAAGCCGTCGCTCTACGCGCTCGTGAACTAAAATCAGGATCGGCACCACTGGTCGATGGGTTTACCGATGATCAAGCCCGCAATCAATCCGTCTTGGTTGCTTTAGAAGAGTTTTATGCAGAAAAACTGGTTATTAAAAATAATCAGCCGGAGCCCGTCGTTGTTGAAACCCCCAAGCCCAGCACCGATACCGAAGCCAGCGCTGAAACCGATGTTGAAACAGACGTTGAGACAGAAACGCGCGCATAATTGACGATTCTATTTGGTATAACCGGTAGCATTGCTGCTTACAAATCACTCAATACAATCCGGCTGCTTGTTAAAGCGGGGCATTCTGTTACCCCCATTTTAACGCAGGCCTGTTTGCGTTTTATTACCCCTTGGTCTGTGGAAGCGTTGGCGCACCGCACACCCGTGATTCCCAATGGCGATTATGCCAATCACATTGACCTATCTGGCGATTGTCTGGTCATTGCACCTGCAACGGCCAACAGTATCGCCAAGTATGCCAACGGCATCGCCGATGACCCATTAAGCACCTTAGCCCTATCCTTTACAGGACCCAAACTTATTGCACCCGCCATGCATGACAGTATGTTTCGGCACCCGGCTACCCAACGCAATTTAGCCCAACTGCGTGCGGATGGCTGGTTGGTTCTTGGGCCCGATACCGGTGATTTGTCGGGCATGGATCATGGCGAAGGCCGACTTGTTGAATCCGAACTCGTTGCATTAGCCGCCCAACAAATGGCACAGGCACCCATCACACAGCGACCCGAGGACCACATTGTTATTACCGCTGGGGGTACCCAAGTCCCGATTGATGCGGTTCGGGTCATTTCCAATCGATCATCCGGCCGATGGGGCGAAATGATGGCGCATGTGGCAAGCCTATCGGGGGCACGCGTAACCCTAATCACCAGCCAACCCATGCGGATTCAAAACCCACATATTTGCGTGATTCATGGGGACACTGTCCCGTCACTGCAAGCCGCATTAACCGATACCGTTGCATCCGCGACGCATGTGTACATGATGGCAGCCGTATCCGACTTTTCTGTGCCCATGAGTCCATCCAAACGATCGAGAGCCAACACAGATGCACTACCACTCACCCCCACACCGGATATTTTAGCCAATTTATCAACCCCAGATCACACAATTCGGGTAGGGTTTTGCTTGGAAACCGATAACTTAGAAGCCACTGCATCCCAAAAACGCATCAAAAAATCCTGCGATTATATGGTAGCCAATGACGCTACCACAATTGGCCAAACGCACCGGTCGTTTTTAATTTTAAGCCCAACTAAGACCACTCAGTATACCAATTTGCCCCTGGAAACCGCTGCGCAACACGTGTTGGCAGCCACACAGCACCCCCCCACTAAAACGCTTGCCCAACCGTAAAATACGCATGCCAATAATCATTACCCCGACCCACATCCAATCGGAATAGCCCAATCCGACTCACATATCGCATACCCGTTCCATAACCAAAAAGCGCTCGAATTTTCTCTGCTTTTTGATACGTATCGCCCGCATCGACAAACACCACCCACTGCCATTTCGACGACCAATGATACCGATACTCAAGCGACGACAGAATCACACGATCCCCAATAAACTCCGCATACGCATACCCACGCAACGTGTTGGCCCCACCCAAAACATACTGCTGAATCTGGGTATTGGCATCCAAACTTTCCAAATACCCGTAATAATTTCGCATCCCCACAATATGCTTGGGACGCAGTGGGTAAAAAGCCGCTTGATTAACGGTAAACTTACTGTAATCCACACCAGGAACCGGCATCCCCAAAATATGCCCACTACGCTCATAATCCACTTGCGCATACACTCCCCGGGTAGGGTTCATTGGACTATCCAACCCCTGAATCGCAAACCGCCAACGCATCGCTTCCAAATGATACCCTGAAAAATCACCCACACGCATCGGCGAAACCGCATCTTTTTTATACTGAACGGATACCAAATATGGGTCAAACACATGCCCCACCGTCAATCGCCATCCGTTCACACGCGAGGCAATTAAATCATTTTGAACCCCCTGGCGTTGCTCCTTAGTCATTAAATCCCAGGTCATAAACACGGGGTATCGATTCAGTATCCAGGGTTGGTGGTACTGCACCTGATAATAACTTCCCGCAAACGAATCCTCCCAACTAATTTGGGACCGAACAGACACCGAATCACTGTCCACCAACGTATGGTACTTTTTAAACTCTGCCATGGTGGCAAACGACGCATTTGTTTGCTCCAGGCCAAGGCTAAACATATTAATATCCGTGTCGTTCACAAACATATCAATAACCACACGGTTGTCTTGGGTGGGTGTTACATAGCTGTATAAACCCGTCACATACCCAAGATTGGCCATGCGCTGCTGATCGCGATCCCATAAACGCTGATTGTACGCTACCCCCGGCTGTTGGCGAATATCCCGCAAAATAATCGATGCGGGAATTTGGGTCAACCCATGAATATTCAGCGTTGCTACCCGGCCTTCATTCACCCGAATATGCACCGACTGGGTCACCAAATCAATCGATTCCAATCGTGCAAAACGATACCCCAACTCTCGGTATCGCGTAACAATGCGTGCCTGATCCGACTGAATAGCGGCCAACCGAACCGGTCGATTGACCTGGGTCTCCAAACCCGATGTGAACACATCCGGCGAAAACACAGACACCCCCGACACCTGTATATCCGTCACAATGGGATACGGATCCAGCACAAACACCACCTCTTGCCCCTGAGTCTGGGGCTCCACCCGTGCCGTTACCGTGCGAAAGCGCCCCCCTGCATACATGCGTTGGATATCCCGATTGAGGGCATCGGGATCCACCGGTTTCCCCAGTTGCGTTTCAACGGCGATTGGGGTTGATACGGGCATGCCTTGGATGGATTCATACTGAATGGACACCACCCGATTGCTGGCCATAACCGAACACCCCAAAATCACCCCCAGTATAATACCAATGAATCGATTAAAATACATGATTGTACTTAATAAATAATCGCGGGACAAACCCGTCATCCACAATATTTAACCGCCGCGTTTGCCCATAGTTGACCGATAAGTTTCGGCGAAGATAATAGCTCAATTCATACTCCGATAAGGGCCGGTTGTCATCATACACGCCGAAGTCTGTCCGAACACGCGCATACAACCGATCCGTTAACCGTTCAATAAAATTCATGCCCACACCCGACTGAACAAATACCGACTCATCCGATTGAATGATCGCCTGTCCTGGGTTGTAATCAATCTGCACTTGATACAAACCGGTTCGCTGCTGAATTAAACGCTCAACCGGCCGGAAAACCTGCGTATTAAAAAACGCATTGAGCCGATGCTGGCCCATTTGTTCAACCCGAACAGTATCCGATTGATCAATCCCCGACTCATCCGTTGATGCCCCATCGGACAACAACACATCAAAAATGTTGGAATCAGACGCATTCGTTTCTGACAGCGCATCATACACCGTTGTTTGCAACACATACTTATGCCGAAACTCTGGCAACGAGGACGGCAAAAACGGGTACCCCACACGATACTGCTCAAACCATACGGCATGTGGGCTTTGAAGCCCCCCCTCAATCACAGCAACCATCGCCGATTGCGTGTCATCCCGCACCACATTTTTCGACACCACCTGTTGGCGCACATCGCTTAACGACAACGCTCGAAACGATAAATACGGCGCAGAATTTCCTGAAAAAACGATTCGATTTGTCCCCATTTTCTGATTGTTCTGTGAAAAAAACTGATCCTGCTCTTTGGGCTGCATCAACCGAAACGACCGATTGGCCACCTGAACATACCCATCCGATACCTGAATATAATTGGTCATCGACAACCGATTGATCGGCCCCTGAATGGAAATAGGCGGATGACCCGCTGCCAAGGTTAAATCAACATAATGCGACAATACCGTTAACACGGTTGGCGAAATGATATAGCCAGAAATTGATACGTCCGGCCCAATCGTTACCTCCATATTCAAGGCTAGGATCTCCGATAACCGACCGGCTGACTGCGCCTTTTGAGGCGTAATCGTTGCGTGAGAAATCGCCACATCTCCGTGCACCGTGACACGGCCAGGATATTGACCAACAATCCGCCCCGACTGAAGCGCCACCTGCCCCAAAAATCGATTGGGGACCAACAGATGAAGCTGTGTAGGTGCTATCGACACCGCCATCCGAACCGATGCGGAATCCCCGGGTAACGCCACATCAATCGGCCCCGATACCGCCAAGCGATTTTGGGTATCCGATTGCGTCCAATAAACCCCCAAATCAGACAGCATCATGCGATTGTTTTTGATCGGGACTACGGCATCCTCAATGCCAATGGGGATGCGCTTCCCGCCCACCAACACGTGGCCCTTTGTATTGCGAAAATGCACCGAGCCCACCACAGCATTTAACCGCGATAACATCCCCCCCAATTCAAGCTGAATATCCCCATCCGAATGCAAGGATTGCACCGCCGGAACCCCCACGGACACGGCACCCAACACGGCACCCGGCACATGAATGCGCACCGAAACCGGAGCATCCTGTCCCATTAGCATCGCCATGAGTGGCCACTGGCCCACCAGTACGGGCGGATGCTGACCGCCAGTCGCATCCACACTGTACCCCGACTCAAATTGTACGATCCCAGGGGGTGTCAAGCGAGCGGTTTGGTGCCACGCCCTTAGCCGCGCACGACCCAGCTGAATATCCTCGGCTGTCGCCGTAACAACCCCATCGTCTGCATCACGGGCCAAGTCAATCCGTACCCGATTCACCTGTACCGCCCCCACAACAACCGATCGAACATCCAGCGCCCCAGTCACCACCGGCCATGGTTGAGCCCCCGTATAGGCCACCGCCAATTCACCCGATACTGTGGCCGATGCACGATCCCAAACCCCCGGCTGTTGCCCCGCATCGGACTGGGCCTCCACCAATGAAACTACCGATGAAAATACAGACACCGCCGACTCCCCGCCCCACAACCGCGACCCCGAATACCCCACAACCGGCATATCCATACGCTCGGTCTTTAATGAATCCAGCGACACCCAGTGCCGAAGTGCTAAAAATTCTGTTTGCGCCTGCTGTGTGATGCTGCGCAACCGTTGCCACGCCATTCGTTTTAATTGAACCGTGCCAGTGACCGCCTGCGTCTTTGGATGCACCTGACCCGACAGGGAAAACTCACCCTCGGTATCCCGAACCCGCACCCTATCAACATAAATGCCATCGGTTTTCTGTTGCACCGCAACCGATACCGCTGGAAGGACCAAACTGTTCACCATCACCGACTCGCAATCGGCTTGAATGGCCACCCCCGCATCGTGCCCAAGCACCCACTGGGACTCCCCAAACCGGCAATCCCCCAAAAAATCACCGTACTGATTCAGCCACGGGCGAATCCGTTCCAATTGAATATGGCTCCCGGCCTTGACGCGAACCATCTGCTGCGCCGCCGTATGCCGAACGTCCGCCACAAACTGAGTCCCCGGCATTGCCACTGTCAATTGACGCAAACTCCACGCATCCGGACTGTACTGCCAATGCGTTTCCACAGAATCCAGCGCAACCCCATTCACGCGAATCGCCGTTGCTTCCTGAAACCCCGATGCCTGCCAATTCCCGTCCGCATACACCACCTGAGCCACACCCGATAGCGCCCCGTTTTTGGCCACAACCGGTGCCCACTTTAACCCCGCCAATATCGGCGGAATGGCCGTGACACGCATGCGAGCATCCGCCGTAATTCGACGATCATGCCGAACACCCGATAGCACAATGTCCCCCCCTAAAATTTTCAATCGCCCATCTGTGACCACGGTACGATGCGCATCGTGCATCACCGTAGCCTGAATATCCCCCACCCCAATATCGGGAAAATCCAACGCCTTACCCGATACTGACGCCTGAACGCGGACCGCCCATGGATTGGCAGCCACATCTGAAATAGCAAAGTCCACCGACGACTGAACCGATACATCCCCCCCCCAAACGGGAATGCCCGCCCCCCAGAAAGACAGGGCAACCTCACCCTGACGCGACACCTGCCCCTGCCCGTGCACCACTCCCGACTGATTCACCACCACCGACGCCGTGGGAATCTCAATCGGAGACTCCGCAGGCACCACCGCAACCGCATGAATCGCATCCACCGCTTGCCCCTGCCAGTGCAACAGCTTCGGCGATACCATCGCTGTCACTGTATACCGACTCAACGGACCCGATAACGCAACCTGCCCATCCCCCCATAGCGGGGACCCTGTGACTGTAAACGAACCATTCAGCTGAGTCGGCGCATCTGGGGAAAATGTTACCACCGCTTCGCCCGACACATCCCCCCCATAAACAGTTCCCCCCAAGGCACGCACCGTCAACGCTTTTTGATGATACCGATACCCCACCACAGCATCCCGAATCATGGCCGTGGGCAACGGCTGAACCGCCGGCACATGGACCTGACCGGATACAACCGGCTCATACAGCCCACCGTGCACCCGAACCACCGCCGATTGCCCCATACCCGATACCGGTATCCGCACCGCTGGAAATACGGATTCAAGGGTGCTCAATGGCGCCCTGTCCGCAGTAACCGTTAAATCAATCGTCTTGGTTTGAAACCCAATATAGCCCTGGGCTTGAACCGCCTGATTCACAAACACGCCCGTTGTTGGAAAAAACTGCATCCCGTCGCGTGTTACACGAAAATGTGTGGTTATTGCATGAATCCCTGGTTCAAAAAATGGCAATTGAACAACAGCCTGCTCCGCATAAATATCAAATGAAAATTCCGGCACATTGGGGTGATCCGAATGGGGGAATAGTTTGCCTGTCACAGAGGCCCGCCCAGACAAAAATTCATACCCCGGTTGATGAAAAAAATACCCCCCCCACGTTGCCACCGATACCCCTTGAATCGATGCGGTTAGCGCATAATCGTGACGGGCCATCCACTCCCCATTGAGTTTGACCACCGATTCGGACTCCGATTCTGTCTCCGGAAGCACGATTGCGCTGGCATTAACCTGTACCGGACGTTGTCGAAAATCCATATACACACTGCCTTGATCATACCGCCGTGAAAACGATTCAGGCAGAGGTGCCTTCAGCCACCCACGATGATCCACAATGACACCAGACACCCCCGTAATGGTCAACACCCCATGAAAGCCAGCACCAGAATTCGCCCGAGCCGGGCGAGACACCAACGACTGAACCCAACCGGACAATTCAATGCGTTGATCCGAATGCCGTGTCATATCCAAGGGCAGTTGATCAACCACCACATGGGTTAGCGCCCCCAGCGGCTGATGCGGTTGCACCAACAATCGAACCAGATTATACCGGATCCGAACCGATTCAATTGAAACCCCCAACTCCGGCATCGCCACACCATTGGCATGAATATACGTCAACCCGTTGGTCTGAATATCCTGGATGACCACGGACTGCCCGATGCGCTGACTCAACCAGTCCGTCGCCGCATGGGCGATGCGGACCTGTACAGCCGGTATGTTGATCAAACCCACGGCCAAAATCAAGGCACTCGTGCTGCCAATCACACCCCCAACCAAGCATTTTTTGATAGACGGATACAAGCGTCTTAGCATTACCTAATAGTGTACCACTATCGTATCAATTCAGAACACTGGCAACTCCGATACTGATTTTCGTTTAAACCAGCACCACTTTGACACCATACACTGATTTAAAAACAGATCTGAAGCTAGTTATTTTTTAAACAAAAAAATTTAAAAAACAAAAAAAATTGCAATAAGCTTTAATTTAATGTCAAAAACAAATTTTATTTAGACCGCTTTTAAATTATGCTATTTTTATTTATATATGAATTAAAAATAAATTAAAAAAAGCGTACATACATATATTATTTTTAATATTGACAAAAATAAAGTATGTCATTTATAATTTAAAAACATAAATTTTAAAATAAAAATATTTTTTTGTAAAATATTAAATTAAAAAAGGGAGATTCAGTTGAATAAATTAATACCGCTAAAAAGTTGTGCATTAACACTCGTATTAACCAGCGTTCTGGCTATAAGCTCCACCCTAGTTGCCGCAACGAGCGATCCGTTGTCGCGCATTGAGCTTGTTGAAACCTTAGCGCCGCTGATCCCGATTGAAAAGCAAATGGACGGGGATCGTACCCGTCAGTACACTGACCTTGCGTCAATCACAGATCCCCAGCGGTTAATTCTCAATGGATACCTAGCACAAAGCAACACAAAGTCAGGCACCAGGGCAACGTTGTTTTCTCCCGATATGACAGCCACTCGGGCCCAAGCAGCCGTCATGATTCACCGAATGCTTGTGGCACAGAGCCCTCAGTGGGACGCCGGTGTGACTCGGTCCGTAACGCTCATTGACGCCACTACTGTTCCTTGGGCAAAAAAAGCATTAAATGCGCTGGCCAACGCCGCCATTATTCAACCCATTGGGCCGGGGTATGTGTTCCCCAAGCGAGCGATTGATGCCCAAACAGCGACACCGTGGATTGATGCCGCCAAGGAATTTTCCGTCAAGACGGAGCCGATCAAAATTCGCCCAGAACCTACGCCAACTATGGACCCTGCAATCGCAGTTCCAACCCCATCTGCAACCGAACCCACCGCTGCCATCATGACGGTATTGACTGAGCCGGCAACACCAACTGAGGACGTAACGGCCCCGACAGTGATCCAAACAAAAGAAACGCAAGACCACCAATGGCAGATCCGCGCATATGGGGGGTTATCGTTGGGACAAAGCCCATATCAATCCAACCAGCCTCCGGCAGAAGTTGTGGAAGAACGGTATCAGATGGCTGACGGAGCTGCAGAGGATCTACGAACAACGGGATCTGGATCACCCAAAAACAAACGCCTCTATGGACTTGAAAGCGGCATTGAGTTCAGCAGAAAAGTTGTTGATAAGACCTTTTGGCTGGTCACCGGCTATGGCTATGGAATCGTTAAGGAAACCATGCCAGCCACTACTATTACTATGCCGGTTGTGTTCTACGAACGCATGCTTAATTCGAATATCCACAACTATGTAGATGGTGCTACAGAAGATGGCCGATTGGAAATATTTAATCTCGGAGAGCATGTTGTTAGAAAAACAACCCATACCCTTCGATTGGGGCTACAGCACGCCTTTTACAAAAAAACTATGCAAAAAGCACATATTGAGTGTTATTGGGGTGGTGGACTAGCCATTAGTACAGCGGCCATTTGGGGGTCTGTACTTGAGTTGCCTCAGCAAAATATAAACAAAAATCCTGTAGTTTTTGGTGACCGATCTCGAAGAGAGGATTATATTACTCGAGAAAAAGTCCGAAGCTTCTATCATACGCAAACCCAAGCGTCTGCTTATGGTGAATTGGGCGGACTGGCTAGCCGAAATAGCATGCATGTTGGGGTTCAAGCACGATTTCAGCTAAACCCTGGAGAGTTATCCGTTGATGAAAAGGGAAATAAACGGTTAACCCGAGAGATCAGCAGTTTGGGAACCATTTTTGTAGGAAGGAGATTTTAAAAAAATAAACGCAGGCAATAACAAAGAACTAATAAAATTAACAAATTTATCAATTTTAAAGAAGAAATTAAACTGGAGGAAATTAAATGAATATGAGGAAATTAATTTGGGGGGGTATTGCTACTGGGGGTATTGCTACTGGTGGATATGTTCCCAATCAAAGCTCGGGCAGCCAATATTTTAGTATTGCGCGCCCCCAACCAATTGTTCCCAGTGTGCGGCAGTTATCGAATATACAAAAACCACCCGTCTGGTTAGAAAAAAACAGTGTTTGGAAGCTCTCCCAAGACTGTGCGGCTGGACTTTCTGATGTAGTAAATAGTTTATCCGCTCTCGCGCCCACAACTGCTTCTAGTCGTTATGCAAGTTATGCTTATTACAACTGCAATCTTTCATCGAATCAAGCTAATTCAGTTTATAATTTACTTTCCAATAAATTTCAAACATATGGCTTAACGCCCACTGTAAATATGTACAGCCAAGAGTTATCCAACCCTGATTTTGTTACCGCAATGGCCAATGCAACATCAAACCAATCTTTTGATTCTGTAGTCACCAGTTTTAATTTACAAAAAACCACAACGTCCTCGTCAAGCACTACAAGTAGGACAGGAACCACCACCACCACCACTATCCAGAGCGTCTATAATGAAAGTACCCAGGAATATAAGCACACAGTTAATCTTAATCAAACTGGCAACGATCCCAACTCTTCTGAAACCTGGAATTTCACCACAGCACAACCTATTGCAAATTGGACTGTCGACCAACACGGAAATATAACCGGAACTATAGACAACAATCTAACAATCAATGCTTCTCACGACCCAACCACAGGAACCACCACCACCACCACTATCCAGAGCGACTATAATCCAGTTAAAAAGAACTATACGCACGAAGTTACAGTTAATCTTAATCAAACTGGCAACGATCCCAACTCTTCTGAAACCTGGAATTTCACCACAACACAACCTATTCAAAATATGACTGTCGACCCAAACGGAAATATAAACGCAACTACACCCCTCGACAATAAAACATTCAATGCTTCTTACAACACAACCACAGGAACCACAACCACTACCATTTATAACTCAACCACCAACACCTCATCCACCACCCTCTCAGTATCCAACACCTCATCCACCACCAACAAATGTCTAGAGTTCAACTTTGAATGCGAGGGCAACTTAACACAAGACCAGCTTGTTCTGGTTCAAAACAAGTGCCAAGAATTGGTAGCTGATCAAAACATCTCCGACACTAAACTAAATGAGGAAGCCTGTGAGCATCTCAAAAAAATCTTAAACAATGGCACCAATATCACCAACAATGTCACCAACGTCTCCGTCACCACCACCACTACCACTTATAATCTAGAAAACGGCACTGTCAACATAACCTTTACAAACTCCTCTAGATGCTTCGATATTGAACTCAAATGCGGGGACAACTTAACAAAAGACATTATTGATGATATTCGGCAGGAGTGCCAAAAATTGATAAATGAATCCCCAGAACTCGACGCCGATAAACTACATCGAGAAGTCTGTGAGATAGTCTCAAATAGCACAAACGCCACCACAAGCAATAGTCCAGAAACCACCACTACCATTTATAATCAAACCACCAACACCCTCTCTACCACCGTCTTAAAGAACAACTCCAGCAACATCACAACAACAACAACAACAACCCTGACAACAACAACCGTGAAAAAACAAGCACCAGCGCCAGCACCAGCACCAGCACCAGCATCAACAACAGAACAACCAACAGAACAACCAACAGGACAACCAACAGAAACAACAACAGCAACAACAACAACCGTAATCGCTTCACCTGGTACTTGTTTTTATAAGACAGCACTTGCAACAAACGTTATAGACCGTATTTCAAATCTAAATCTTAACAATGCCAAAAAGACGTCTGCTAATAAAATAATTTCTAGATTCGCTAATGGCGGCAACATATCTCAAGAAAATATAGATAATATTAAAAATGCGCTTTTAGAAGCACATGAATTTAACAATGCAGAAAAACAAGAAATTTCAACTGAGTTAGATAACGTCCTAAGGGAATCCGCTTCAGTCGAAATAAAGTGTCCTGGCGAAACAACTTTAACGCTTAATGTTAATCAGGATGGGAATCGTCGTCTTACAGATGGAGAACAAACCATCGAATTTATTTCTAGTGACGAAATAATAATTAATGTTCAAAATGGTAAAGCAAACGTCCAGTGTGGTGATGCAGATATTACTTTTAAAGGAAATACGTATTGTCTTCTTGAACGCAATGGTAATAAAACTGTTGAAGGAACAATCTTAACTGATACGGAAATAAGGGTTCACACTCTTAATAAACAAGATCTGAATAAGCTGAAAGCTGATCTATTAAGTGAGCGTGAGCAAATCAGAGCAAAGCTAAACCCTACTGGTGTTATGGAAGAGAGAGGTTTCATAGACCCTGCTGAGCAAGAAATTTTAAACGATGCTATGGGTGAATTGAATAGAGTTATAAGAGGTTTGAGTGAAATAGCCGGAGAATCGTCTACCAGGAGACTCCAAGGGCGCGCTCAGGGCAATCGTACTAGTACTCAACTTAAAGGTGCAAGCGATCTTAACATTGAACCAAGGGGTGGTTCCGCTTCGTTACTTGCGTTAGCAACAATGTTTAGCGCAAGCGCTTTGTCTGGACAGAACAACAGAAGAGGGGCGGGTCGGGAGCGTGTGCCAACCATGGTAGCAAATTGTGCCCTTACGGTTATTTCTGGAATGGGGGACGAAGCTGGATTATGGATTAGCTGTGCGATAGCAGGTGAAAAAGCCGAAAACGAAATTGAACTTATTGTTGCTACTGCTGTAGCATTTATTGTTACTCTTGCCAAACTAGGAATCGATTGCAGGTATCCCAATTTAGCTAAAAACCATCCTATAAAATATTCCTTAGGCGATTTTGGTGCAGACTCAGCCCCACTATTCTTTGCTGCTTTGGCGATGGGCAGGTATCGTTTACTTGGTAGTTCGCTTGTAGCTAATGCTTTAGCAGCAGCAGTAAGCAACCCAGTAGTAGCAGAAGCATTAGCAGCAGCAGCAGCAGCAGCAGCAGCAAGAGTAGTAAGAGCAGGAGCAGCAAGAGTCGCACCAGCACCAGATGGAGCAGGAGGAGTAGATGTATCTAAAATAATTGCAATATTTGACAGGGCAACGACTAGTAATTTTGCTTTAAGTAATTTAAGTAATGAAGAAGCATTGACTATAGTTAGTTTTTTCGGTGAAAACAACGATGATAAACTGAATATGTTGATGTGGCATTGTGAAAGATATAATAAAAGATGTAATAAGAATACTTTGAAAAAATTGGCACTTGTTACTCATACGGACAAAATTAATGTATTAATTGAAAAAGCAAGGAATATAGATCAAAATAT
This sequence comes from Alteromonas sp., assembly GCA_964220215.1. Taxonomy (GTDB): domain Bacteria; phylum Margulisbacteria; class Marinamargulisbacteria; order UBA6595; family UBA6595; genus UBA6595. The sequence goes on from CAXPTH010000016.1 coordinate 34,434, forward strand.
AAAAAGAACACCATCCATGACCGAAGCTTTTCGCAAAATTCATGATCGTATATCCTCTCTAACACCAGCAGCACCACCAGCACTAGCAGATGGAGAAGCAGCAGCAGCAGCAGCAGAAGGAGCATCATCAAGTTCAGCAGCAGCAAGGATCTACCCACAGACATTAGCACCAGTACAGCTAACACGAAAAGCAGCAGGAGCAGGAGCAGGAGATGTAGAACAACCACCAGTAGACACACAGCCAGCAGGATCAGGAGCACTACCAGGAGCACTACCAGGAGCAGTAGGTGGAGCAGCATCATCAAGCTCAGCAGCACCAGCAAGAGCAGCAGGTGCACTACGGAGATCCGATTCACCACCAGCAGAAGATCCACCAGCAGCAGAAGAAGAAGCACCAGCAGCAGAAGCAGCATCATCAAGCTCAGGACCAGCAGGATCAGGATCAGCAGAAGGACCACCAGCATGGCCCAAGCATCCATCACCGCCAATCACACAAGAAACAAAAACACTACCATTACCAGCACAACCATTACTACCAGAAGCACCAGCAGGAGGAGCAGCAGGAACAGAAGCAGCAGCAGCAGCAGAACCACCATCAGAACCAGGATCAGATGCAGCAGAAAAAGCAGCAGCACTACCAAGAGCAGTATATGGAGCAGCATCATCAAGCTCAGCACCAGCAGCAGCAACAGAAAGAGCATCATCAAGCTCAGGACCAGCAGCATTAGAAGCAACAGCAAAAGCAGCAGCAAAAGCAGAAGATGTGGCAAAAATAGCAGAAGAACTAGCAGCAGCAGGATCAGCAGCTTTACTATCAGGACAAGCAGATGATACACTTAAAGCAGTAGATCATGCAATTAAAGCAGTAAATGATGCAATTAAAGCAGCATATGATGCAATTAAAGCAGCATATGGTGCAGAATCATCAAGTTCAGCATCAGAAGCAGCATTAGGTGTATTAAACCAAGCAGTAGATAATGCAGGATCATTAGTAGCTAATGCACGTAAACAAATGAATGAGCTAAATAAAATAGCACAAACCGCCAGACAAAAAAAACTTCAAAGAGTAACCCTTCCAGCAATACCCCAGCAACGAACACCTGAACAACTACGAGCAGCAGAAAAAGCAAGAGCAGCAGCCGAAGGAGGAGCGAGCAGCTCATGGCAATTACCAGCATCATCACCCACCTCACCAGCAGCAGGAGCAGCAGAACTAGAAGCAGCGACAGCAGCAGCAGAAAAAAAAGCAGCAGAACTAGAAGAAGCAGCAGCAGCAGGAGCATCAGGAGCAGAAGCAGCAGAAAAAAAAGTAGCAAAAGCAGCAGCAATAGCAGCAATAGCAGAAGCAAAAGCAGCAGCAGCAAGAGCAGCAGCAGCAGAAGCAGAACTAGCAGCAGCAGAAGGAGGAGCAAAAGTAGGAGAAGAAGAAGTAAAAAAAGTACGAGAAGTATTAAAAAAAGCAAATCGAAAAGGAACACTACAACCACCGACAGGCCTAAGCCGAACTATAAGCACTCCTCTTCTCGAAAGCTTTGGAGAAAAACTGCTCGACACGGTCACATTTGGCTTAAGAAAAGCTAAAAGCGATACCAAACCATTTAAATCAGTATTCCCAGGCAACTAACTCCCCCCACTCAGTGGCTGCGCTGCAGCCACTGAGACCAATGCTTGAACAGATACCGCCTCCCATAGTATAATTAAAATCATTAGATAAAAAAGAGGAAAATAGGAATTAAACAATGAAACGACCGTATCAACCCAATTCAAGAAAACGAAAAAAGACCCACGGCTTCCGTGTTCGCATGCAAACCGTCGGTGGCCGGCGCGTACTAAACGCGCGTCGACGCAAGCAACGACGCAAGCTAACCGTATAACCCACACCCGTGTCACCCCCAGGGTCCACCACCATTGGCTGGCTACCCTTTTCAAAAGGGGGCGACTTTCGTTTCCACTTCTCAGCCGCTACAAAACGATTCTTTTTCCCGCACATGACCGTGCACCTAGCACCCAAAGCCCATGACTTGTGCAAATTTTCAATCGTAATTAGTAAAAAAGCCAGCAAAAAAGCCGTAACCCGCAACCGCTACCGGCGTCAATTAAAAGAATGGTACCGCACCCACCGCCTGCACCAATTCGGCTATGACATCATTATTGTTGCTAAAGCCAAATTAACCCCCCAGCCCGCAACAACCATTCACCATGACTTTTCCCGTGTCCATCGTTGGCTAAAAACACATTGCAAAACAGATTGATTTTTGATAAAATTAGTAGATTATTAACGTGTTATTGTATGTGTAGCGCATTGCAATGACGAGCGAGAAACAATTTATGATCAAACAAACACTATGCTGGTTCATCAGCCAATACCAACGGTATATTTCGCCTTTGACGCCACCCACCTGCCGATTTTATCCGTCCTGCTCGGAATATACCAAACAAAGCATTCAGACCCTGGGCGTTTGCCACGGGTCCTGGCAGGGGCTTAAACAATTGTTGCGTTGTCATCCATTTTCTTCGGGGGTGTAATCATGGGATTTATTGATTTTATTGTTAACGGATTTATTTTAAAGTTTTTGGATGTTGCGTATGTCCACATCATACCCAATTACGGCATTGGCATCTTGTTGCTGACCTTGGTGGTTAAATTGATTTTTTACCCACTCACCCGTAAACAATTTCAGTCTATGAATGCCATGAAGGCCATTCAACCCAAGCTACAAGCGTTGCAAAAAAAACATAAGAGCGACCCCAAGAAGCTTCAACAAAGTATGATGCAGTTATACAAAGACCACAACGTGAACCCACTGAGTGGGTGTTTGCCCATGCTGGTGCAACTGCCCATCTTCTTTGCTATCTTTCACGGCATTAATAGCGAAACCTTTCAGATCATGACCCAACAGGTAGGCGTGTATGCTGGATTCGTGCCGTTTTGGATTGACAACTTGGTTCAACCCGATCGATTTTTTATTTTGCCCGCCTTGGTTGGCGCCTCCACCTGGTGGTCTCAAAAACTGATGGCCATTAACCCCCAACAACAAAAAATCATGGCGTTTTTACCCATTGTTATGGTCTTTATTTGTTTGAAAATGCCTGCCGGTGTGTTGTTGTATTGGGCCAGTTCTCAAATTATATCCACCATTCAGCAAATTATGGCCAATAAATCGATTGATGCGGCCAATGGCATTATCACAGTCAAATCCTAATTTAGACACCATCACGGCCATGATTACCCCCACTGGGCCGGGGGCTGTCGCTATTGTACGGGTATCGGGTGAGCAGGCCATACCTGCCTTGCAAACACTAACGCAAAAACCCCTGCCACCGGCCCGCTACATGGCCAACCGAACCGTGTATACGGCTGCTGGAAACCCCATTGATGATGCCTGTGTGGTGGTGTTTCGGGGGCCAGCATCGTTTACTGGCGAAGATGTGGTCGAGTGGCATATCCATGCCAGCCCAGTTGTCATTCAAACGCTACGCGCAGAACTGTATGGGTTGGGTATCCGGGAAGCCAAGCCCGGTGAGTTTACCAAACGCGCTTTTTTAAATGGTAAACTGGATTTAACCCAAGCTGAGGGCATTGGGGCGTTGATTGAAGCCGAATCGAATTGGGCCCATCAGAGTGCGTTGAATCATGTCCAGGGGAGCTTGCACCAATGGATCACACGGATTCGAACGGACCTATTGCGACTCTTGGAGGTGGTGGACGGGCATTTGGATTTTCCGGATGAGATTCCCCCATTGGATCCGGTCGAGACGTTGGCCACACTGCAGCACTTGCGCACGGCCCTCCACGATGTTGTGCAAACCCAAGACCACGGGGAACACATTCAGCGCAGCATCCGATGCCTCATTGTGGGGCAACCCAATGTGGGAAAGTCCAGCCTGTTTAATGCCCTGCTGGGTCATAACCGCGCCATTGTTACCCGAATACCGGGTACCACCCGCGACTACATCACCGCCACCACTCAGTTGGGAGGCTACCAATTTGAATGGACAGACTCTGCGGGCATTCGCCAGACACGCAATCAAATTGAAGCGGCCGGTATTCGGAACATTAAGCCGCTCATGGCAGCCGCAGACATCCTTGTGTGGGTCCAGGACCAAAGCAAACCCACAACCCAGGCCGATACCCAACTGATGCAAACCCTCAAACGAACCCAAAAACCCGTGTGGCGGATCCTGAATAAATCCGATTTAAAAACCCGACGCATTCGATTGTCCGGCTTTCCCGACTCTTGGCCCGTGCTGCCCCTGTCTACCCGAACACCCGATGGCCTGGATGCCCTCAAACACCACATCACCCAAACCTTTCAGCCCCCCAAACAAGCCGAACTGGCGTTGCTATGCAACGCCCGTCAACGCGCCTGCTTGACCCAGTTGCTGGCCTGCTTAACCCAGTTGCACACGACCGTGACACAGGGTATGGATATGGATTTGCTGGCCTTTGACTTGAAAGCCGCTATTCACCACTGCTCTGAAATGACGGGCGAGGCCATCACCGAAACCGTATTGGACGGAATTTTCTCTCGGTTTTGTGTGGGGAAATGAGGTTAGGGCCTGGCAGCCTGAATATCGCGCTGAATTTGTGCCTGCAACGCATCGGTTGATGCAAACTGCATCTCCCCGCGAATCTGTTGGGTCACCATGACCGATAGGGACTGCCCGTATAAGTTTCCATCATAGTCTAAAATATGGACCTCATGCCGATGGGTGTGTGTATCAAATGTCGGGGCCGATCCACTGTATACCACGACCGGCGCCTGGGTATCGGCTAAATACCCCGCATACACCCCCGGTAAAAGCCCCAATTTAGTCTCTGGAAGTGCCAAATTGGCCGTTGGAAAGCCTAAGGTCCGCCCCCGCCCATCGCCCGACACAACCGACCCAGACAGACTATACGGATGCCCCAATAAATCCACCGCATGATTAAACTGGCCGGACTGAATAGCCGTTCGAATGCGGCCGCTTTTCACCGGCTCCCCAGCTTGCATCACCAACGGAACCAACACCACATCGATGCCGGCTGAAGCCCCCAAGGCCTGCAAGATGGCACCATGGCCACTGCGCTTCGCCCCAAAGTGGAAATCCTCCCCCACCACAATCCGCTTGGGGGCCAATTCCTGAACCACAATGCGCTCAAAAAACTCTGCCGCAGATAGTTCCGCTATCGCCCGTGTGAACCGCAAGGCCAGTGTATTGGGAACGAGTTGCCGCATTTCAGACAGAAGGGTTAAGCGTGGAATCATCGGCGCTTCTGGGTGAAGCACGGACCGAGGATAGGGACAAAACGTCATCAAATGGCTGCACTGGTCAGCAATCGCACGATGCCCCCGATGAATCCCGTCAAATACGCCCAACCCCACGGTATCAATCGGTTCCCTATCGTGGGGCCAATTCACCCAATCGCTCATGAAAATACAGCCGCTGTAAGCGCGTCCAAGCTGACACCGTCCAAATCAATGGCTTGATCCACAGAATAATGACCAATCGCCGTTCGCTCCAAAGCAGTTACCGTCGCCCCCACACCCAAAACCTGCCCAATATCATGCACCAAGGACCGAACATACGTGCCTTTGGAACACGTCACCAAGACCGTAACAATGGGGTGGGGTATATCCAATTGCATGGCCGCCACAACCAGCGCATCAATGCGAACCGGCTGGGCTTCCAAGACCACCGTTTGGCCCTTTCTTGCCCGATCATACGCCCGAACCCCATTCACTTTCTTGGCTGAAAATGCGGGCGGAATTTGATCATAGGTTCCCTGAAAACCCGCCACGGCTTCGCGCACTTGATCCGCCGTTACAGACACGTGGGGCACCTGATGGGTAATGCTGCCTTCTGAATCATAGGTTGTGGTGGTCGTTCCCAATTCGAAGGTCACGCGGTACGATTTGTCCATGCCGACAAAGGTCTCCAGTTGCCGGGTATACTGACGCCCAATCGCCACAATAAGCAACCCCGAAGCCAATGGATCCAGCGTTCCAGCATGCCCAATACGCTGAACCCCTGTTAACCGACGCAACTGGGCAATCACATGAAACGACGACGGCCCCACAGGCTTGTTCACCAATAAAAACCCACCGTCCCTCATCGCAAGGCATTTTCCAAAGCGTGCAAGACATCCGCCATCACCGATTCCAGCGAACCCGAGACAAACGCACCCGATGCCCGACGATGCCCCCCTCCGCCAAACTGCTGGGCAAATGCGGCCACATCAAACTCGATTTTGGACCGAAAATTTAACTTAACCCCAGATTCTTTTGCCCGAAACAACACCAAGACTTTGGCTGTTTTTAACGCACGCATCAGCTCCAAGGCATCTTGAGAAACCATCGGGTCATCCGGCAATAGATACGTATACACATACCCGTACCGACGCTCAATCGTCAGGCGCTCCATGGCCGTGCCGAGTGTTTTAATTTGTGCGACCGATTTGGTGTTATAAATGGCATTGTTAATCCCCTCTGGTTGCGCACCCGCGGCCACCAACGCAGCCGCTGCTTGAAATGTCTGGGTGGTAACATTGCTGTACGCAAATCGCCCCGTATCATACACAATCGCCGCATAAAGCTGTGTGGCCTGCTCCGGCTGAATCGCATACTCAATTTCAGTAAAAAACCAATAGACAAACTCCCCCATGGACGACATCGCCGTATCGACAATATTCAAATCACCAAACTGATCGTTGTGCTGATGGTGATCCCAGTTAATCACCGAGGCATACC
>CAXPTH010000017.1:0-24751 GCA_964220215.1 Alteromonas sp.
CGGAGACAACGTCAAAATGACGGTTGACTTGATGGTCTCGGTGGCGTGTGAAGAAGGCATGCGCTTTGCGATTCGTGAAGGTGGCCGAACTGTAGGCGCCGGTGTTGTTACCACAATTATCGAGTAATTCACATGGCAGAAAAAAAGAAAGCAAAGGCGGCTGCAAAAGCAGCCGTAAAATCAGCGCCTAAAGCAAAGAAGCCAGCAGCTAAAAAAGTTGCAAAGAAACAAGTGGCTCCAGAAGTTGCTAAGTCTGCAGCCTCAGCGCAATGCATTCGTATTAAGTTGAAGTCGTTTGATCAACTGTTGTTGGATCAATCGGTTGCACGCATTGTTGAGACTGGCCGATATTCGGGGGCTACCGTTGTGGGTCCAGTGCCGTTGCCAACTAAAAAGCGCAAGTGGTGTATTTTAAAATCACCACACGTGGATAAACGTGGCGGAGAGCATTGGGAATTATCGATACACAGTCGGTTTGTGGATATTTTAGATCCACCGTCAGCAACGGTTAATTCTCTGATGGAGCTTGACTTGCCATCGGGTGTGGACATCGAAGTTCGTCAAATATCTCGATAATCTAATATAAGTTCGGGGTCGAGGGGGCCCCTACATCAAGGGTCGGGGGTAGTTGGAGGAGGGTTAGAACTGATTAAGAAATCGTTGATCGTTTTCGTAGAATAGCTTAATAGACGGAATGTTGTATTTGAGCATTGCAATGCGTTCAACGCCAAGCCCAAAGGCGAATCCCTTGTAAACAGAGGGGTCAATGTTAACAGCCTTGAGCACATTCGGGTGCACCATGCCGCACCCTAGAATTTCTAGCCAGGGTTGTTTGTCTGTCCACGCAACATCCACTTCAGCGGATGGCTCGGTAAATGGAAAATAGCTGGGTCGAAATCGCACGCATTTGTCGCTGCCAAACATGTGCTTTAAAAACTGAGTTAAGATTGATTTTAATTCAGCGAATGAGGCAGTTTTTGAGACGAGTAGCCCTTCAATTTGATGAAACATAGCCGAATGAGAGCTGTCAGAATCGCAGCGATAGACTCGGCCGGGTACAATAATTTGAATGGGCAATTCATGGGTTTCCATGACATGAATTTGAACGGGGCTGGTATGCGTTCGTAGCAAATGATTGGGGTCCAAATAAAACGTGTCATGCATGTCCCGAGCGGGGTGGTCATCCGGGATATTTAGTGCTTTGATATTATAAAAATCGGTTTCAATTTCAGGGCCTTGTTTAACGGAATAGCCGTGCTGTGCAAAAAAATCACAAATCGAACGGGTGATTTGGGTAATCGGATGAATATGGCCGGTTTGAGCCGTGTTAACCGGCTGGGTAACGTCAACAGTTTCAGTCTTGACCCGATGGTGGATGGCTTGATCACGCAACTGGTCGGTTTGTTTTTCAAAGGCATCCAGAAAGCTGGCTTTGATGGCATTAATGCGTTGTCCCAACTCAGCGCGGGTTTCTTTGGGTTGTTGCCCAATCGTTTTTAATGCTTGAGTTAACAGCCCTTTTTTGCCCAATAGTGTTAGTTTTAAGTGTTCCAACGATTCGAGGCTTTGAGCATCATGGATGGCAGACAAATGATCCGATTGTAAGGTGTCAAAATTAATATTAAGCATTTGGATTTCCTTTGGTTATGGGTGAGTCAATAAAGTATTCTATTTTAGGTACCCAATCTTGAATAATAGAATTGGTCGGGCGCAGGCCCATAATATAGTCTTTGTTAACCTTAATGGTATTGTATTGGCTGGCTTCAGTGAGCCAATTGGCTAGGTAAAGCTGAGCAGCGGCTTGGTTGAGTTTTTTTTCAGCTTCGGTATTATCATCTGGATTATCACGGACATCCGTCACCGATAATGCCCAGATATGATGCCCATCATCGTATACAACCGGGTGTTTGCGGTGGGTTAATTTCAAAAGCAATTCTTGAACAGTTGCGGGGCATTCATCGAAGGCTTTTGGGATGGTTTGGTGAATAGCAATTGGTTGAGCACTTCGGGTTAATTTTTTGATTTTTTTCCATTTTCTTTGATGTTTGAGTTCATGAATAATTGGGCTTGATGTTATTTTAATGCCTTCGTAAGCAATTTTTTTGTTGACTAATGATAGACCCGGGGCTTGTTCCATCATTTGGTTAATGTACGCTGGGGATATTCGCATTTCCAGGCGGTTTAAAATGGCTTGTTTAATGTAGCGCTTTTTTCCAATTAAATTCGCATAATTTAACAAGCCCGAACGATAGTGCTCGTGGTCAATATCGTAATCTTCTAAACGGGTTAAGTAGTCTTTTTTTGCATTGTCCAATGCGGTTTGCCCCATATTAATACCAATGGCTTCACCAATGTGTAGCAATAAGCTAAATTCAATAATTGTATCAACGAGTTGATTGCTTAAAAATGCAACGTGTAGCTGATCGCTGTAGGATAAATAGCCAGCATGACTTTTGAGTTCGCTGAGTGCGTGTTGCGTGGATAGTGTGGATCGAAAAAAATCGTAGTCAATTAAATTTTCGTTGATGTCCAAGACTATGTTGGAATTCATGGATTCTGACACCAAGGTATCCCCATAAATGTTTCCCATAAGTAGGATTAGTAGGATAGTGATAATACCACCGTATCGATTCATAAATTCTATTGTAATCGATTACATTTTTCGGCACAATGCGAATACAGCAATGGCTTTGGGTTTGCAGTGGTGATGGATGCATTGGATCATAGCGTTTACGGTACTTCCCGATGTGTAAATATCATCCACAATTAATAGAGACTGGTTATTGCAATTGTGTGTGTATTGCGGGTTCCATTGAAAGGCATTGGCTAGTATTTTTTTTCGTTTTTCAGCGGGTTGGTTATACAGCGACGGCGTTTTTTTTACCCGTTGTACGCAGGGGTAGTATCGATGGCCGTAGCGGTGTTTAAATAAGCGTTCAACATGGTCAAACCCACGCTGACGAATGCGGCTGGGGTGACTGGGTACAGGAATAACAACATCGGCGGTTGGAATTGCGAGACTATCCGGAAGTAGTTGCTTAACAACCGCTGGGTTGCAGTCAAATTTTAAACGATGCATCAGTGTTTGAATGGCCCCTGAAAATTCAAATAAGGCATGCACGGCATAGCTTTTTTCATAGATCGTAGTGGGTTCAGGGGTGCACAGATTTTTACAATAATCACAAAGTGCATGATCCCCCAATAATGGGTCCATGGGGGTGTCGCAATGATGGCAATGACTGGGGGCGCAGTACTGATTCAATGCCATAAGAAAACGGTTGAAAAATAGGCCTAGATTATGCATTTTTTTATTAATTTAACGTAATCTGAATGGGTTTTTCAACAGTTTATCCACAATCGGTTTGAATGGGTGTGGAAAACTCGGTTTATGGTTATTTTTATAGTTTCAAAAAAAATAATCGAATGCACTAATTTTAAGCTCAAAACCCCGGGTTTTGCTTGCCTGTTTTAGGTGGGAATTCGGTCGGTTTTAGGAGGGCTGGGCTATTGGTTAATATTGTGGTTATTCACGGGTTATCCACAGGCTTGCTGCCGATCTGTGGATAACCAACCTGCTTATTGACAATTACGCTGTGTTTCCCGTAATTTTAATCTTGTAATGGATTTAAATGTCATGCGTGCTTTACATATTATCTTTATGGTTTGCTGGTTTGCGGGCTTGCTTTATATTGGTCGGCTTTTTGTTTACTATGTTGAAGCAAAATCCAACGATGCATCCCCCCAAGTGTCCAAGCAGTTGCATATCATGATGAAACGGTTGTTTTATATTATAACGTGGCCCAGTGGTATCCTAACAACCATGATTGGATTGCATTTGCTCATGCAAACAGGTGCCTTAAGTTATCCGTGGATGCATGCAAAGTTGGGGTGTGTGGGTTTACTTTGGGTCTATCATATTTGGTGTCATCGGTGTGTGGCGCTTCCACAGCGATTGCCCAGCAGTAGTCGAACCCTGCGTATTGCGAACGAGGTTCCTAGTGTTCTATTAATTGCCATTGTGTTTTTTGTATCCACACGAACGGTTGCCGTTGGCGTTCCAGTTTTGGGCACAGTGATTTTTTTCGGTGTTTTAGCGGTTGTATTATCTAAGTTAGTCAAGATTGAGGAGACAGTATGAATATTCATGAATATCAAGCAAAAGAGTTGTTAAAGCAATACAAGATTGCGATACAGGATGGTGTGGTGCTATCCGACGCTGCCGCTGCCGCTGAGACGATAACAGCGGTTCAGCAGCAATTTAATACGCAAGCCGTTGTTATAAAGGCTCAAATTCATGCCGGGGGTCGGGGTAAAGGTGGCGGCGTTAAGTTTTGCCCCAATACTGATTCGGCTAAGCAGGCCATTGACGCTATTTTGGGCATGAATTTAGTGACCCATCAAACAGGACCGGAGGGTCAGTTGGTTCGAAAGGTATTGGTTGCTCAAGCCTTGGATATTGAATCTGAATATTATGTTGCCATTACATTGGATCGCTCAACCGGTTGTCCAGTTGTTATGGTATCAACGGAAGGTGGGGTGGATATTGAGACAGTGGCGGCTGAAACGCCCGAAAAAATTACTCGCGTGACTGTCGATCCGGTTGTTGGTTTGCGTGCGTTTCAAGCCAGGCATTTAGCCGGCGCTTTGGGCTTGTCCGGGGATGTGTACAAGCAGGCTGTTGCATTTTTTTTGAAATTGTACATTTGCTATGAGGAAACAGATGCGTCCTTGATTGAAGTAAATCCCTTGGTTGTGACGACGGAAGGGCAATTGGTTGCTTTAGATGCTAAATTTAATTTTGATGACAATGCCTTGTACCGTCAGAAAACCATTGCTGAGCAGCGCGATACCCATGAGGAAGATCCCTCAGAAGTTGAGGCAAGTAAGCATAATTTAAACTATGTAAAACTAGATGGCAATGTTGGGTGTATGGTGAATGGTGCCGGATTAGCCATGGCAACCATGGATATCATCAAGTTTGAAGGGGGTGAACCGGCTAACTTTTTAGATGTGGGGGGAGGCGCCAATGTCGAAACGGTGAAACAGGGATTTTCGATTATTTTGTCTGATCCCAATGTGAAGGCCATTTTAGTCAATATTTTTGGGGGTATTGTTCGATGTGACCGTGTTGCGAATGGAATCGTTCAAGCGGTGTCTGAAATGAATTTAACCGTTCCAGTTGTTGTCCGATTGGAGGGAACGAATGCAGACGTGGCCAAAACAGTGTTGGATGAGTCTGGGGTGTCTATTATATCGGCGACTACTTTGGAAGATGCCGCACAAAAAGTTGTTCAGGCAGCGTCATAAAGAAGGAGGCAAACAATGGCTATTTTAGTAGATAACGAATCACGAATCATCGTCCAGGGCATCACTGGATCCGAAGGCAGTTTTCATGCGGAGCAGTGTCTGGCGTATGGGACCAATATTGTAGGGGGTGTCACGCCAGGTAAAGGCGGGCAAAGCGTCTTGGATGGTGTGCCTGTATTTAATACGTGTTACGATGCCCGACGCTCGGTTCAAGCCAACGTGTCGTTGATTTTTGTGCCGGCGCCGTTTGCTGCTGAGGCAATTATGGAAGCCGCTGATGCCGGTATTGAGTTGGTGGTTTGTATTACTGAAGGGATTCCGGTTCGAGATATGGTGATGGTTAAAGCCTATTTGAAAAATAAGCAGACCCGCTTGATTGGCCCCAACTGCCCGGGTTTGTTAACGCCCGAGCAAGCAAAAGTGGGCATTATGCCTGGGTTTATTGCCAATCCCGGTCGCATTGGGGTGGTGTCCAAGTCTGGAACATTAACGTATGAAGCGGTCTATCAAATTGGCCGTGTGGGGTTGGGTCAGTCAACCTGTGTGGGCATTGGCGGAGACCCAATCATTGGAACAACAATGGTGGATGTTTTAAAATTGTTTGAAGCGGATCCGTTGACCGATGCCGTGGTTCTCATTGGTGAAATTGGGGGCTCTATGGAAATTGAAGCGGCTGAATACGTGCGCCAGCATGGAACAAAACCGGTGATTGGCTTTATTGCTGGAGAAACAGCTCCTCCAGGACGTCGAATGGGTCACGCTGGGGCTATTGTATCCGGCGCTGATGAGTCTGCAGCGGCTAAAAAAGCGGTTATGCGAAGCAGTGGTATTATTGTTGTCGATTCGCCAGCATTAATTGGGGAGGCTGTTGCTAAACAATTGCAAACCGCATAGATGAAGCAGGTTTTCGTCGCTGCAACCCGTCAGAATGACGGAAAGACACTCGTGTCTTTAGGGCTGTTTCACGCCCTGTTGCAGCGCTACCCCAACATGGGGTACATGAAGCCAGTGGGGCAGCAGTATCGGGTGATTGATGGGGAAAAAATTGATAAAGATGCGGCGTTAATTTATCACAGTTATGGCTTGGCGGATAACTTAAAACTGATGAGCCCAATTGCGGTTCCGTCAGGGTTTACACGGCAGTTTATTGATGGGGAAAGCGACTCCGATACGTTGGTTAACAAAATTTTATCGGCCAAGGAACACTTGTCGGACGGCAAGTCCTGCATGCTATATGAAGGTACGGGTCACGCGGGGGTGGGGTCGGTATTTGGTTTGTCGAATGCGACCGTGGCCAAGGCATTAAATACCTCGGTTATTTTAGTTACCCTGGGAGGCATTGGACGAACGATTGATGAATTTATGTTGAATAAAGCCTGCTTTGATCAACAGGGTGTTCAGGTGTCCGGGGTTATTGTGAATAAAGTGTTGCCGGAAAAGTATGACGATGTAGAGCCGGTCATTCGGCGCGGGTTTGATCGATTGGGCATCCCCGTGTTTGGGGTTATTCCCATGAAATCGATGCTCAGTTGGCCATCGGTAATGGCGTTGCAAAAAGATTTAAATGCCACGTGGCTCAGTGATTCTGAGGCGGGGTTGTTGAATTGTGTGGAGCATTTTGTGATTGGGGATATGCAGCCGCACGATGCGTTGCATGTGATTAAGCCCAATACGGTCTTAATTGTGCCGGGCAATCGCGAGGGGTTAATTTTAGCGGCCTTATTTGATAGTTTGTATGATCATCAGCATCGATTGTCCGGTATTATTTTTACCAATTCAGTATCCCCAGAGCAAAAAGTATTGGATTTAATTAAGCGGACGAATATTCCGTTGTTGCAGGTGGATGAAGATTCATTTTCAGTTGCAACACGCATTAATAAAATGATTTTTAAAGTCTACGATAAAGAGTCTCATAAGATTAAAGCGGCCCAAGATTTGGTGGAGCAGTATGTGGATTTGGATGCCGTGTGCGCAATTTTATAGGCGTTTTGTGTTAAAAATCCTATAAAAATGCTACAATAGGGCTCTAATGACAAAGCAAGAACGAAACGGGGCTCAGGCATTAATTGCGTGTTTAGAGAGCCACAATGTCCCCTATATTTTTGGATATTCCGGCGGTGCTGCAATGCCCATGTTTGACGCACTGGTTGATTCGTCGATTGAATTAATCATGCCCCGTCACGAGCAAGGGGCGATTCATGCGGCGGATGGATATGCCCGTGTTTCGCATCAACCGGGGGTGGTTCTGGTGACCAGTGGGCCTGGAGCTACAAATATTGTAACGGGGTTGCTAACGGCTCAGATGGATTCGGTTCCCTTAATCGTGCTCACAGGTCAAACGAATTTGGATAACTTGGGGAAAGATGCGTTTCAGGAAGCGGATGTTTTTGGGATTACGTTGCCCGTTGTGAAACACAGCTATTTGGTGCGCAACACCAATGATATTCCCCGTATTATTCATGAAGCCTTTCATATTTGCAATACGGGTCGGCCCGGCCCGGTGCTGATTGATTTGCCTAAAAACATTACCAGCGGGCCCTGCACAGCATCGTTGGATGCGCCGGTTCATTTACCGGGGTATCGCTTGCCACAGCCCCCGGACCCCGTGGCCGTTCAAACTATGGCACAGTACATTCAGGCATCCAAGAAGCCCCTCTTGTTGGTGGGCCAAGGGGCGGTTATTGCGCGCGCTAGCCATGAGGTGATTCAATTGGCTGAAACCTTGCAGGCGCCTGTAACAACAACGTTGTTGGGCAAAGGTGTGTTTCCAGAAACCCATCCCTTGGCGTTGGGCATGCTGGGTATGCATGGGACAGCGTATGCGAACAAAGCCTTGGTGGACTGTGATCTGATTGTGTCGATAGGGTCTCGCTTTGATGACCGCATTAATGGGGATCCGAGTCGATTTTGCCCCAATGCCAAACGCCTCCATATTGATGTGGATCCGGGTGAAATTAATAAGATTGTCTCGGTGGATGCCCATGTTTTGGGCGATGCCAAATCGGTCTTGCAAGCACTGTTGCCGTTAGTGAAGCCATTAAAGACACGGGCTTGGCTGACAACAATCCGAAAAAGCAAACGAGACTTTCCCCTGAAATACGATAATGCGCAAGGGCTTACATCTCAGCGGGTTTTGGACGACATTTCACGAATTACACAAGGCAATGCAATTGTCACCACCGATGTGGGGCAGCACCAAATGTGGGCGGCTCAGTTTATTCAACTTAGCCGGCCGGATACCTGGTTGTCATCCGGTGGTGCGGGGACGATGGGCTATGGGTTTCCATCTGCGATTGGCGCGCAATTGGCTGCCCCTGAGTCGCTCGTTATTGCGGTGGTTGGCGATGGCGGGTTTCAAATGACCTTGTATGAGTTATCAACCATTATGCTGTATAAGCTTCCCGTTAAGATTGTTATTTTAGACAACAAGTATTTGGGGATGGTTCGCCAGTGGCAGGAATTGTTTTTTGATAATCGGTTGTCGGGTGTTGATTTGGATCACAGTCCGGATTTTGTTAAATTAGCCCAGAGTTATGGGGTGAAGGGCGTTCGAATTCGCAATACGCGCAGTTGTCGGCGCATACTCAAACAAGCGTTTGAGCATCCAGGGCCGGTGTTGATTCATGCGGAGGTTATTAAAGAAGATAATGTGTTTCCGATGATCCCTGCGGGCAAGTCCGCGGAAGCGATGATTTTAGAACGTCCCGATACGCCCATGGAAAAACCAACCGGGAGTACATGATGACCAAAGAGATTCATATTCATGTTGCCAATCAGCCTGGGGTGTTAAGTCGCGTCGCCCAGGTGTTTGCCCGCCGCGGGTTTAATATTGAGTCTTTGCAAGTTGTGCCAGACTCGGATAAGATTCATTCGTATATGACAGTTGTGGCGACGGGTGATGCGTCTGTTTGGCCACAAATTATTAAGCAAGTATCGAAGTTAGTGGATGTGATTCATTGTGAATTTAAGGAGTCGTGAATGTCTGGTTTAATTGTTAGTCAGTCGGGAATTCGGGGGATTGTCGGGGAGACATTGACCCCGTACGTTGCCTTGGATGTGGGGGTTGCGTTTGGGCATTTTGTATCGGGGGGTGTTGTGGTTGTGGGGGGCGATACACGTCCGTCCCATGAAATGTTGAAACAAGCGGTGGTTGCTGGGCTAACCAGTGTGGGGTGTTCGGTTATTGATATTGGCAAAGTCCCAACGCCAACGGTTCAGCAAGCCATTCGGCATCACCAAGCAGCTGGAGGCATTGTGATTACGGCATCGCATAATCCAGCGCCTTGGAATGGCTTGAAATTAATGCAGGCGAGCGGGTCGTTTTTGGATGATGCGGCGTATGAGCAGTTTCAAGGCGTTTATGCCAACCGCCACCAGCTCGTGGGCATGCCATGGGATCGGGTGGGCCAGTGCGTTCAGGACCCGGATGCGATTCAGCGGCATGTGAATCGTATTGTGTCGGTTATTGAAATGCCAGATGTTTCCCATTTGTCGGTCTTGGTGGATGCCAATCATGGAACGGGGTGTTTGGCCACGCCTGTTTTGTTGGATACATTGGGGGTTCGGTACGATCTGATGCAATCGGATGGAGACGGGCATTTTTCACACCCTCCGGAACCCGTTCGGGCTAATTTAGACGGCATTGTTTCGCGGATGCAGTCGGGCGGATATGATATTGGGTTTGTGCAAGATCCCGATGCAGATCGGCTGGTTGTTATCGATGATCAGGGACGCTATATTGGCGAAGACTATACCCTGGGGTTGTGCGTCGATTATCTATTAAGTACGCACAATGCCGTGGATTCAACGGTAGTGATTAATTTATCAACCTCGGCCTTGCTGCATGATATTGTCGCGCGGCATCAGGCGCAACTGATTCAAACTAAAATTGGGGAGACGCATGTGACACAAGCCTTAATGCAGCATGGTGGTTTAATTGGCGGTGAAGGCAATGGGGGTGTGATTTATCCAGAAGTGGGATGGGGGCGTGATAGCTTGGTGGGGATGGCGTTGTTGCTCAAAGCGCTAGTGACGCAATCCGTTCGTGTGTCGCAATGGGCTGATCAATTTGATCGGTATGAATTTCTCAAAGCGTCAGTGCCGGTGACGGATTCAATGAATTTAGAGGCGTTTATTCACGCGTTGGGCAATCAATTTTCAGACTATACGGCCAATGACGCAGATGGTTTGAAACTGATGGGCCCAGACGGTTGGATTCATGTGCGGAGCTCCAATACTGAGCCGATCGTCCGCATTTTTATTGAAGCCAAAACACAGGAATTATGTCAGGCTATGATGGCTCAAGTGAAGGCGGTAATGGCCAATGACTAAATTAAATTTGTCAATGACAGTCAATTTGGTTTATAATATTACCCAGTTAGATTTGTTTCAGGAGGATGTATGACGGACGTGGAAAATAATAATGGTAATTTAATGGAAAATGATGACGAAATTCTAAGTACAGAAACAAGTCAACAATCTGGGGTAAGCATGGGGTTTGAGCCCGATGAGATGGACGAAGAAGATTTCTTTGGCCAAGCAGTTAATGATTTAATCGTTGATTATTCAATTGGACAGACCGTTCAAGGCATAGTGAGCAGTATTGAGAAAGAAGGGGTGTTGCTAGATATTGGGTATAAATCCGATGCCTTTATGCCAAATAATGAAGTCCCTAAAAAAACGTTGTTGGGGGATTCGTTAACAATCGTTCCTGGCGATCAATTGGATGTTACCATCGTAAAATTAGAGACGAAAGAAGGGTATACATTGGTTTCAGGAAAGCGCGCCTTTTTCGCATTGGCTTGGCAGTATCTTAAAGATGCTGCACAGTCTGGGGATGTGTTGTCTGTTACCGTCAACAATCAGGTGGAAGGTGGTTTGGTGGCCCAGTTTAACACGGTTAAAGGGTTTATTCCGGCTTCCCACGCAGTCACGGGTCCAGACGATTCGCTTGAAAATTATATTGGAAAGTCACTGGAAGTGGTGGTTCTTTCCGTTGATCAAAAAAAGAAGAAAGTGGTATTCTCAGCTAAAAAGGCCCGGCAGCGTCCTAGTGAAAGTCAGATCAAAGAAACCGATGCTTTCTTTGAGGAGTTGGATTCCGGTCAGGTGCTTAGCGGTACGGTAACCAACATTAAAGACTTTGGGGCTTTTGTGGATATCGGTCACGGCATCGAAGGATTGGTACACATTAGTGAATTGTCATGGACGCGTGTCCGTCACCCATCGGACGTGATTGCTGTTGGTGATGAGGTCCAAGTATTTGTATTGGGTGTCAGCACAGAAAATCGGCGGGTGTCTTTGGGCATGAAGCAGTTGCAGCCCGATCCATGGTTGCGTGCACAGACACTCTATCGCGAAGGCGATATTGTTGAAGGGGTTGTAACACGCATTGCTACGTTTGGTGCCTTTTTTGAATTGCAGCATGGCATTGAAGGTTTGATTCACATTAGCAAGTTTTCGACGGATCGCGTTGAAAATGTAGCCGATGTGGTGTCTGAAGGATACAAATGCAAAGCAAAAATTATTAAGTTTTTCCCAGATAAGCAAAAAATTGGATTGAGTCTCATTGGTGTTGATCAAGATGGTCCATGCACCAACATTGAAGACCGTGAACAGAGCGCGAATGCCGGTGATTCTGTTCTTAATACAGAAGAAACGACAGTGGAGGCGAATTAGTTATGGCAGTAAAAGTACGATTAAAGCGGTTTGGAAACAAAGACAATCCATCGTATCGCGTTGTTATCATGGACAGTCGAAGTCCTCGAGATGGTGCGGTGATTGAGTCCATTGGCCAATACAACCCAATGCGAGAGCCGTTGATTTTTACAATTAAAGAAGATCGACTGCGCTATTGGATGGGTGTGGGCGCTCAGCCAACCGATACCGTGAAACGGTTGGTTTCACAGCACTCTGAATCGGTAGCCAAAGAGTTTGAAAAACAATTTAAAAGAAAATTTAAAATTAAAGAAAAGCGAGGTAGCCATGTGGTCGAATCTAATGAACAAGAACAATCTGACGGATCCGGAAACGCCGAGTCAGAAAACTGAGTCATCAAGCATGAAAGACTTAGTCGAATACATTGTCAAAGCCTTGGTTGACAACCCCGATAACGTGGAAGTTACAGAGGTTTCCACAACCAGCACATCGGTGATTGAGGTGAAAGTGGACCAAAGTGATGCCGGCAAAGTTATTGGCCGTGAGGGGCGTATTGCCAATGCCATTCGCACGTTGGTAAAATCAGCCGGTGGCCGAGACAATCGAAAGATTAACGTTGAAATTATAACGCAGTAGCATGCGGATCTACCTAGTCACCCTCTTTCCGGAGGTGATGGAGGCCGCATTGCTGCGAGGGGTTTTGAAAAAGGGGTATGATGCCGGTCGGTTTTCTTTTGACTGCATTGACTTGCGTCAGCACGGTGTGGGGCCTCGAAAACAAATTGACGATGCGCCCTTTGGCAAGCAGTCGGGCATGGTAATTCGTGCGGACGTGGTTCAAAGCGCTGTAATGGCTATTCCGGATTACACTAAATATCCTATAATTCTAATGAGCCCATCTGGAACAGCGCTCGATCAGACCATGCCGACCGAATGGGCCAAAGGCTCCGGCTTAATCATTGTATCGGCTTACTATGAAGGGGTGGATTATCGCATTTTTGATCTGTTGCCCATTGCGCCGGTGTCCGTTGGGCCGTATGTGGTTTCATCGGGGGATTTGCCGGCATTAATGGTGGCAGAAGCCACGGTCCGGTTGTTGCCCGGTGTTGTGGGGTGTATGGATAATGTGGCGGATGACTCGTATGTATCGGCGTTGTTGGAACCCCCCACCTACACACAGCCACGCGCCTTGGGCACTGATCCCGAACACCCTGTTCCGGATGTTTTGCTCAGTGGGCATCATCAACGCATTGCTGATTGGAAGCAGCATCAGGCGTTGTCGGCCACATTTTTTAATCACCCCCAGTTATTGAGTACGTATCAGCCTAGTCAAGCCGAGAAAATTATGTTATTATCTACTCTAAAAGGAAAGGAGAGAATTTGAGTTATGCCATCTAAAATAATACAAGACCTAGAAGCGATTTCCAAAGACGATGCTGTTGCATACGCTGTTGGCGATACCATTCGGGTTCATCAATTAATTCGTGAAGGGAAAAAAGAGCGGGTTCAACGTTACGAAGGGGTTGTGATTAGTCGTCGCAATAAAGGCAATATTAAAGAAGTTGTCACCGTTCGTAAGATCGTTGATAAAATTGGGGTAGAGAAAACATTTTTAGTTCGTTCTCCCTTGGTGTCTAAAATAGAAGTGGTTCGGCAATCCAGTGTTCGTCGGGCTAAGTTATTCTATTTGCGAGATCGAAAAGGTACCAAAGCAACTCGATTAAAAGCAAAAGTCGAAGCCACGAAATCCGATAGCTAGGATGATCCGGGCAGGTATTGTCGGGGCTGCAGGGTATGTTGGATCCACGTTGGTCCGCCTGGTTCATGAGCACCCCCATTTGGATCTTGAATTTGTGGGGAGTTCAACCCATGCCGGAAAATTGGTATCGGATATTTACGCATTTGTTCAGAATCCCGATTTAGTTTTTAGTCAATTTGATCCGCTTAGCCCTCCCAATGTGGATGTGTTATTTATGGCCATGCCCCATGCAACATCCCATGTGTGGATGCATCAACTCACAAAAAAAACAGGGATTTCCGTGTTTGATTTGTCGGCAGATTTTCGATTAGACTCCCCCGAGGCGTTTGAGCGTTATTATGCTATTCCACATGAAAACCCAGATCTGTTGGATCAATTTTCCTATGGGATCCCGGAATTGTTTCGGTCTGATATTCAGGCCAAGCCGCATTGTGCATTAGCCGGTTGTTTTGCAACCGCCATGATCTTGGGGCTGTATCCCCTGCGGGATCAATCTTTTGTGGACACCATTGTGATTGATGGTAAAACTGGGATGTCCGGCGCCGGGAAGAAAGTAGTCCCCACGAGTCTATACTGTGAAGTCAACGAAGCGGTATTGCCGTATAATACCTATCATCATCGCCATGTGGCCGAAGTCACGCAGGTGGTGGGTCGGCCGGTGCTGTTTTCGCCGCATATCGTTCCCATGGATGCGGGTATTTTATGTTCGAGTTATATTCGGTGCCAATCCCCAGTGACAGCCGACCAGATTCGTGCTCTGTATCAGCAGCAGTATGCGGCATGCCCGTTCATTCAATTGGTCGCTGATGTGCCCAAAACCAAGCGTGTGGTTGGGACCAATCGGTGTGAAATTGGGATTCAGGTCTATGATGATCATTGGTTGGTGGTGTTTGTTGCCATTGATAATTTAATTAAAGGTGCAGCTGGGCAAGCCATTCAGGCTATGAATATCAAATTTGGTTTTGATGAGACCCTCGGGATCCGACAATGATCGATGGTGTTTACTTAGATGGCATTGCGTCGGGGATCAAGCTTAGCGGAAAACGGGATCTTGGCTATATTTTTGTGCCTGATGCCTGTGCATCTGCCTGTGTGGTGACGCAAAATGTGTGTCGGGCGGCGCCGGTATTAATCACGGAGCACTATCGGCATTTGGGTAAATTTAAAGCGATATTTTTTAATTCAGGGAATGCCAATATGTTAACCGGTTCTGCTGGATTTAAAACCGCCGAGCAGATGCAGCACATAGCCGCTGACTCTTTGGGATTGACGCTTGAAGAAGTGGCCATTGCCTCAACAGGCAAAATTAGCGAGCCCTTGTCCCTAGATAAAATACAAGCAGGGGCCGTGCGATTGTTTCAACCCCCGCATGCTCAGGATTCAGATGCGTGTATGGCCGCTATGCTAACCACCGATTTGGTTACGAAATCAACCCATCAAACAGCGATTATTAATGGGCAAACGGTTGAGGTCGCGGGGATGGCCAAAGGCTCAGGAATGATTGAACCCAATATGGCGACTATGTTTGCATTTTTGGTCACCAACGTTGCCATCGAATCCGAGCTTCTTCAGGAAATCTTTTCTCGTGCGGTTGCCGATACCTTCAATATGATTTCTGTGGATTCCGATACGTCAACCAATGACACAGCGCTGATGATATCCCGTCCGGTCTGTACGATTGATTGGACGGACCCTATTCAGTCTGATCTATATTACAAGTTGGTGTATCAGGCATGTCGAGACTTGGCGATTCAAATTGTTCGGGACGGCGAAGGCATGACTAAACTGATGCATGTGACGGTGCGCCAGGCCCCCGATGTGGCGGTAGCGCAGCACATTGTGAAGGCCATTATTAACTCACCATTAGTAAAAACAGCGGTGCATGGCGGGGACCCCAATTGGGGGCGTATTATTGCCGCAGCGGGTAAAGCGCCGGGGGCATCCGCATGTGTCCATGTTGAGCGCATTGCGTTGTCTATTGCCGGGACGTGTGTGTTTCAAGCCGGGGAGCCGGTAGCGTTTGATACCCCTACATTGCGTCAACACTTGCAAGCATCCGATACCGTTCCGATAGAGTTAACACTGGGCTGTGGGTCTGTGGTTGTGGAAGGGTGGGGAACGGATTTATCCAAAACATACATTGATATCAACGTGGCGTATACATAGATGGTCGACTGGGGCTAAGCATTGCTATTTTATTCCCTTTTTCGATAAACTATTAAAATGATATACAAAGATAATATCGATAAAGCGCGCGTATTGGTGGAATCGCTGCCATACATTAAAGACTTTTTTGGCAAAACGGTTGTCATTAAATACGGGGGGTCGTTAATGGTTGACGATGCCATGAAGCAGCAATTTGCGCAAGATATTGTATTGTTAAAATACGTCGGCATTAACCCGATTATTGTCCATGGTGGGGGTAAAGATATTACCAAATGGCTCAACCGCATTGGCAAAGAGACCGTGTTTATTGATGGCCTTCGCGTGACCGATTCAGAAACAATGGAAGTCACAGAAATGGTCTTGTCGGGTAAAATTAATAGCGATATTGTTACCCTAATTAATGAAGCCGGAGGTAAGGCCGTTGGCTTGTCCGGCAAAGACGGGCACTTGTTTCAAGCCAAGCGCTTGGACCATCACCCCGATAAAGATATGGGGTTGGTCGGCACCATTACGCACATCAACGATGATATTTTGACCCTTCTGGCCAAAGAAGATTATATTCCTGTTGTGGCATCCATTGGCCGTGGGCAAGGGCGTGAAAGCCTCAATATTAATGCCGATAACGTGGCCTCAGAAGTGGCCATCAAAGTTAAGGCCACCAAATTAGTTTATTTGACTGATATTGACGGCATTATGATTGACAATGTCTTACAGGGATTTTTTAATTATGCAGAGGCCAAAGCCTTGTTAAATCACGAACAAATTTCCGGGGGCATGCGCCCCAAATTGCAGTATGCGATTAATGCGCTGGAGCAGGGGGTGCATCGGGTTCATATTATTAATGGCATGGTGGAACATGCCGTATTGCTGGAGTTGTTTATGGACAACGGTATTGGAACATGTTTGAGCCGTGACAATCGATAATTTTATTGATATTTTGCCACACAGTGCTGCAGATTTAGAATCGCTGCTGGATTGTGCAAACCGATTAAAATCAGAGCCCAATGCGTTTGAGCGGCCCTTGTCTGGCTATACCGTTGGTATGATTTTGCAAAAGCCATCGATGCGCACTCGGGTGTCGTTTGAGGTGGGCCTTAACCGATTGGGTGGGCATCTCATCCAATTATCACCCACGGATATTGGGTTTGGCACGCGGGAGCCGCTGTCAGACATGATGGGTGTATTGTCGCGTTATTGCAATGCGTTAATTTTGCGTGTCAAGCACCATACGGATTTATTGGCTTGCTTGCAGCATGCCAGCATTCCCATTATTAATGGCTTGTCCGATGAAAGCCATCCCTGCCAGGCCTTAGCCGATATTATGACGGTGTTGGAATGCAAGTCCCGAGACGCTAAGATTGTCTATATCGGGGATGGCAACAATGTGTGCCAGTCATTAATTGATATTTGCAGTGTTTTGTCGTTGAATTTAACCGTCATTACGCCAGAGGGCCATGCCCCAAAGCACCCACGCAATGCCACGATTACCCACACAATGGCAGCCTGTGCGGGAGCGGATGTTTTGTACACAGATGTGTGGATGAGCATGGGCCAAGAGGCTGTGGACGTGGCGGTATTCCAGCCCTATCAAATCAACGATGCGGTATTGGCAACCGCCCAACCCGATGCCATTGTGATGCATTGTTTGCCGGCCGTTCGGGGCGAAGAAATTACCGATTCGGTGTTGACCGGTTCTCAATCCGTTGTCTTTCAGCAAGCTGAAAATCGAATGTATGCTCAACAAGCAATTATGATCATGTTAATGAGGAGGTCCTTATGGAAACAGTGGTATTAGCGTATTCGGGTGGTTTAGACACGTCGATTATGATTCCGTGGCTCAAAGAAAACTATAATGTTGAGGTTGTGGCTCTATGTATTGATTTGGGGCAGGGTAAAGAGTTAACCGGGTTAAGAGAAAAGGCGCTAAACAGTGGGGCCAAAGCCGTTATCATTGATGATTTACGGGAGTCGTTTGTGGTGGATTATTGGTATCCAACCTTGCGATCCGGAGCCTTATACGAATCCAAATATTTGCTCGGGACCAGCATTGGTCGGCCTCTCATTGCCAAGCGTATGGTGGATGTGGCGCATGAGTATGGGGCAACGATGGTGGCGCACGGAGCCACGGGCAAGGGCAATGACCAAGTTCGATTTGAGCTGACGTTCATGGCCTTGGACCCATCGCTTAAAATTATTGCGCCCTGGAAAGATCCCAAATGGAACCTAACATCGCGAGAGGCTTGTGTTGAATACGCCCAACAGCACGGCATCCCAATTGCACAATCCTCCGGCCGAATTTATTCTGAAGACGCAAATTTATTGCATATCAGCCATGAGGGCGGTGTATTGGAATCGTTAACCGAGCCCGTGCCGGATGATGTCTACAGCATGAGTCAAGTGTTGGCGAATACTCCCGATACCCCCGATACAATAACCCTATCGTTTGAGTCTGGGATTCCCGTGCGGGTCAATGGAGAGGCAATGGCACCTGTGCCGATGTTGGAGCATTTGAATGCCCTTGGGGCCAAGCATGGTATTGGGCAAATTGACTTGGTTGAAAACCGATTGGTTGGGATGAAATCTCGCGGCATTTACGAAACTCCGGGGGGGACAATTGTCTTTGCCGCACATACAGAATTGGAGCATTTGGTGTTGGACCGCTCGCTCTTGCATTTAAAAGAAAAGTTAGCCCTAGACTATGCCGACTTGGTCTATGATGGGCGATGGTTTTCAACCACACGGACTGCCCTGGATGCCTTTGTGAATGATACGCAAAAAGTGGTCACTGGGGATATTACCATGTCCTTGTTTAAAGGCCATGTTCGGCCGGTTAAACGGGTGTCGCCCTTTAGCCTGTATCACGAATCGTTGTCGTCATTTTCGGATTCTGAGCTGTACAATCAGGCCGATGCCGTTGGTTTTATTAAAATTTATGGGTTGCCCACTAAAATTAACGGCATGCGGGATCGGGGTGAATTGTGAGTGACTCCCATTCGATTCACAACAAGACGGTTGAATTAGCGGCGTCTGCTCAAGTACTGAGTTACACTTTGCCGGTGGATTGGCGGTTGTTGCCGTATGACATTCAGACCAATCGGGCGCATGTAGCGGGTTTGAAACGGTGTGGGGCCTTGTCTGAGGCGGACGCAGGTTCAATTACACACGCCTTGGATCAGCTCATGGCAGCGTACACGGCCGGTCAGTTGACGCCGGAAGGGTGTTCGGATGAAGATGTTCACAGTTATGTTGAGCGTCGTGTGATTGCCGATATCGGAGATACCGGGAAGCGCATGCATACGGGCAAGTCGCGCAATGATCAAGTGATGACCGATGCCCGATTGTATTTGAAAGATCAAATTCAGGCCATCGGGGCTGATATTCAGGTGGCACTGTGTGCGTTGGGGGGCTTGGCTGAGCAGCATACCCGCACGCTATTTCCAGGTTTTACCCATTTCCAGCCCGCCCAGCCCATTGTATTTGCGCATCATATTATGGCCTATATGGCCATGCTACAGCGGGATTATGAGCGGTTGATGCAGTGTTACGATCGTACGGATGTGTGTCCGTTGGGGTCTGGGGCTATTGCGGGCACCAATTATGCGATTGATCGAGAATGGGTGGCTCAGCAGCTCGGATTTTCCCGAGTGTCCACCAATAGCATGGATGCGGTGGCCGATCGAGATTTCATGATTGAATTTATATCCACATCGGCAATCCTCATGGGCCACTTAAGCCGCTTTTGTGAAGAGTTGGTGCTCTGGGCATCGCCCATGCTGGGATTTATTCATATCGGGGATGCGTTTACTACCGGTAGTTCCTTAATGCCACAGAAAAAGAACCCCGATATTGCCGAGCTAATTCGGGGAAAGGGAAGTCGGGTG
The DNA here is from genome assembly GCA_964220215.1 of Alteromonas sp. GTDB lineage: Bacteria > Margulisbacteria > Marinamargulisbacteria > UBA6595 > UBA6595 > UBA6595. The sequence continues at coordinate 19,771 of CAXPTH010000017.1, forward strand.
TTGGGGCATACCATGACCCTGCATACCTTAGTCAAAGCCCTGCCGTTGACGTACAACCGGGATTTACAAGAAGACAAACCCCCACTGTACGATACGGTCGACACGGTTCGGCAAAGTTTATCGGCATTGGCCGATATGATTCCCACCATCACGGTGCAACCCGAGGCCATTCAGGCAGCGCTAAGCGTGGGGCATTTGGCGGCGACAGAGCTGGCCGATTATTTGGTTTCAAAATCGGTTCCATTTCGTGAAGCCCATGAAATTACTGGTAAAATTGTTGTATCGGCAATCAAATCAAAAAAAACTTTACAAGAGTTACCCTTGACGGAATACCGTAGTTTTTGTCAGAATATTGATCAAGATGTGTATGAATGGTTATGTTTGGAGCGTGCAGTGAACCGAAAATCGGTGATTGGCGGAACTGCCTTTGCATCCGTTGATGCGCAGTTATCAGGTTTAAAGGAGTCTATACAATGGTAGAAGAATTAGAAGAGTCGTTGGTGTTTATTAAGCCGGATGCGGTAGCCAAGCGGTATGTGGGAGAAATTTTGCATCGGTTTGAAGCGGCCGAATTGGAGATTGTTCAGCTTAAGCAAATTGTGATTGATGCGACATTAGCGGATCAGCACTATGCCGAACATGTTCACAAATCATTTTATCCCAGTTTAAAAGATTTCATTACATCGGGTCCGGTTGTTGTTATCGTGTTGCGGGGGCCTCGGGCAGTGGCTCGGATTCGGGCGTTGTGTGGGGCAACGGATCCATCCGAGGCAGAGCCAGGGAGCATTCGATCTGATTTTGGGGTTTCCATGACAGAAAATGCGGTGCATGCTTCGGATAGTGTGGATAGTGCGCATCGCGAAATAGCCAATTTTAGTGCGTTTTTTTAAGACGCATCCACATGGAACGCAATGGGCGTTGTATGCTTGCTACACTCACCCAGAGTAGAAATCGAGTGTGTTAGTGTGGTAAAATTAGAAGAAAAAGAGGATACAAAATGACGAAACAAGTATTAACCAAGCAAGTTGTCCCATTGTTGGACTTACAAGCACAATATGCCCCTATTCAAGCAGATGTCATGGCGGCCATACAAGGGGTTTTTGATAGCAAGCAGTTTATTATGGGGCCGCATATTGAAGGACTAGAGTCTGAGATAGCCGCCTATTGTGGCACAACCCATGCGTTGGGTGTTTCGTCCGGGACCGATGCGTTAATTTTGGCCTTAATGGCTTTAGACATTGGGCCAGGGGATGAAGTGATTACAACGCCGTTTACATTTTTTGCAACGGGGGGGTCTATTTCTCGAGTGGGGGCAGTCCCCGTTTTTGTGGATATTGAGCCGGATACATACAATATTGATCCAACTAAAATTGAAGCGGCAATTACACCCAAAACCAAAGCGATTATGCCGGTACATTTGTTTGGTCAGGTGGCCGATATGGATGCGATTATGGCCATTGCCAATCAGAACGATTTATTTGTGATCGAAGATGCGGCTCAAGCCATTGGCGCTACCTACAAGGGAAAACCGGCCGGTAGTATTGGGGATATTGGATGTTTTTCATTTTTCCCGAGTAAAAACTTAGGGGCGTGTGGGGACGGGGGTATGGTTACCACAAATAATCCCGACTTGTATGAAAAAATGCATGTGCTACGGGTTCATGGCGCAAAGCCGGTGTATGTGCATCATGTAATTGGGGGCAATTTCCGATTGGATTCGATGCAGGCAGCGATCTTGCGGGTTAAATTGCCGCATTTGGAATCCCAGCATGATGGCCGTATTGCCAATGCTCAGTATTATGATGCGCATCTAAACGGTCCGTTCACAAAGCCGTCGCGCAAGCATGATGGCCGTATGATTTACAACCAATACACGATTCAGGTGGCCGATGCCAAGCGCGATGCATTAAAAGCGCATTTGCACAACCATACTGTTGGCTGTGCGATTTATTACCCCATTCCCTTGCACTTGCAGGCGTGTTTTGCTCAGTTGGGGTATCAAGCAGGGGATTGCCCGGTGGCTGAGCGTGCTGCAACGTCTGTGTTATCCTTGCCCATTTATTCTGAGTTAAACTCAGATCAATTGGCGTATGTTGTTGAAACGGTCAACCAATTTTTTGAGCATTAAGTCGGTTGCTGTTGTTTCATCATCATTTTCCAAGCACCCGGAGCTGTGTGCGGCCTTAGCCGACCGGGTGCCTCGAGTTTGGTTTAATACAGAGGGCCGTGCGTATTCGGGGGATGCCTTAATTAAGTTTATTGCCGATGCGGATGCGGTTATTGTGGGCCGTGAGCCGGTGGATGCGGCTATTGTGGATCGGTTATCGGTTCAGTTGCTTGCAAAATATGGGGTGGGTTTGGATAATATTGACCAAGTTGCCTTGCGCCAACGGGGTATTGCGTTGGGGTGGACGCCGGGAGTAAATGCCATGGCGGTAGCTGAGCAAACGGTGGGGTTCATGATTGGGTTGCAGCGGAATCTTTATTATACGGCTCGGTGCTTGGCGCAGGGCGAGTGGATCAAACAAGGGGGACGGCAATTGTCTGGCTGTACGGTGGGTATTGTTGGGGTGGGGCATATTGGGCAGGCGTTGGTTCAGTTATTGGCGCCATTTGGGTGCCGAATTTTGGGGTGCGACATTGTGGATAAGACGGATTATTATGCTGCGCATGGCATTGAGGCTGCAGATTTTGAAACGGTGATGCGGACAGCGGATGTGGTGTCGTTGCATGTTCCGTTGACAGTGGATACACACCACATGATTAATGCCACTACATTGGTATGGATGCAGCCAACGGCGGTTCTGATTAATACGGCTCGGGGTGAGGTTGTGGATACGGCGGCCTTGTATACGGCCTTGAGAGACAGTCGCTTGGGAGGTGCCGCTTTGGATGTGTTTGAATCAGAGCCGTATGCCGGGCCGTTGGCGAATCACCCACGGGTGATTGCAACGCCCCATATTGCCGGAAATGCCAATGAAGCGGTGTTGGCCATGGGCTATGCAGCGATTGATTCGATTGTTCGGTATCAAGCGGGGGAAGCGTCGTGTTGAGTCAGGTGTTGTTTAAACCGGTTGACTATGGGGTATACTAATAGCATGAAAAAGATTGCGGTATGGTTGATGTGTAGCGCACTGGTTTTGAGCGGGGGTGCACATTTAGTGGGTCAGTGTTGTGGTCAAGATACGGTGCCCGTCGCAATCGAGATGCCCATGGATTGCCACACGCCAACGGATGCATCACAAACAGAGTCAGCCTGCTCAGAGTGTATGTGTGACCAATGCCACACCATTCTGAGTATCATTTGGGTGAACCCGGTGGAGCCGCATTATGCCGTAATGGATCGTGTTCATGATCCCAGTGGCCGGTATCTTCAGGTGCATGCGGCGGCGTTTCATCCGCCCCGGCAAAACGCATAATTCCCTAGTTGATTAATTTTTACATGCCTGTTGGCATGAAAACGGAGATGTAAATGCGTAAATACAGTCTTGTGATACTTGGGCTAGTGCTCAGTGTGTCGAGTGAGGCCCGGCCGGTATCGTATCCGGGTGGGTGGGTAAGCATGGTCCAGTATCGGCCCGATGTGTACCAGGCCCATGCGCACTATTCCCCCACAGCCCGATATTCATGGGGGTACATGGGCATCCAGTCGACCCATACCCAGACATCGTTTCACGGGGTTCAGTTTCATTATTTAGCCAAACGGTGGAACCGCCCCAATTCGCAAGCCAATGTCTATGCCATGACCGCCGCTGGGGGGCAATCCACAAGCCGCGCCCGTTACGATGGGGCGACCATTCATGGAGTATCCATGGATTGGGAAAACCGACGGTATTTTACCCGCTATACGGCCCGGGTGCATACCCATGATGGGGAGGCTCAGCATGCCGGTCGTGTGGGCATTGCCCCCTATATTGGAGACTATGGGGATTTGCATACGTGGCTGATGCTTCAGGTTGAGGCCATGGGGCAAGATACGGCCATAGTGCCGGTAATTCGATGGTTTAGATCCATGCATCTGGTGGAACTGGGTGTGCACCCCAACGGGGGCCTTTTATTTAACTGGATGATGGTGTTGTGAGTTGTTAACATGAAGGAGAAACAATGAAAAAATTAGTGCTATACGGTGTGGTTTTAATGGTATGCTTGGTGCCGGTGTGGGGGGCGGATGTGTCGCCGAATGCGCGCATTGCGGTGGATGTGAATGGGTTAGTGTGTGATTTTTGTGCCCGTTCATTGGAAAAATTTTTAGGCAAGCAGCCGGCGGTGGCGGATGTTTCGGTGGATTTAACGGATAGGGTGATTCATATTGAGCTGGTTCCGGGCGAGATGGTGGATGATGATCGTTTGACACAGTGGGTGACGGATGCTGGGTATGCGGTTCAGGGGATCCGCCATGGCGAATAAGTCACGGCGTTGGTCGGTAATTTGGGCCGCAGTGGCGTTGCTGGGCTCGGTGGGCACGTTGCTATGCTGTGCGTTGCCGGCCGTGTTGGTGACGCTGGGCATGGGGGCTGTATTGGCGGGGCTCATCACGACGGTTCCTGGATTGGTAATGGTATCGCAGTATAAAGGCTGGGTGTTTATCGTGGCTGGGGTGTGCTTAAGTTTGGCGGGGTATGCGCATTGGCGCACCCGCTATGCCGCCTGTCCGGTTGACCCTCAGCAAGCTCGAGCGTGTCAGATGCTTCGACGCATCAGCCGGGTGGTCTTAATCACGGCAATTGGGATATACGCAATTGGCGGTTTTTTTGCCTTTGGTGCCAGCTGGTTGTTGCTATAACACCAACCCCAACAGAACCAACGCCCGTTAAACGGTATAATCTTTTGATAAAGGTCGTAGATTGGGTGTTGGTTCTGGTTGGTCACTAATTTTCCCTGTGGTATAATTAAATGGAGTATAGATAAATGACTACACAAGTTCTGGTTGGTCACTAATTTTCCCTCTGAGATCGGAATAGAACACGTCTGAACTCCAGTC
>CAXPTH010000018.1:0-22021 GCA_964220215.1 Alteromonas sp.
CGTTTTTTTGGATTTTTGCAATCAGTTAAAATCCACCCTAATTATTCGGTCCATGTTTATTCACAATGGAGTGGTGCGGACTCAAGCGGCTGCAGGCGTTGTGGCGGATTCTAAGCCAGAGGACGAATGGCTAGAAACCAACAATAAGATGCGCTCGGTTGTGGAAGCCATGGAGGCATGTTTATGATTTTAATGATTGATAATTACGACTCATTTACCTACAATTTGGTGGATTATTTGGGTCAGCTAACCGATATGCCCGTGGCGGTGTATCGCAACGATGCGTTGGATGTGGCAGCCGCTCAGCGATTAAACCCGACATGCGTTGTAATTTCCCCGGGGCCCAAAACTCCGGCCGAAGCGGGGGTGTCCAAAGCGTTGATTCAGGCGATGCACCCCACAACACCGATCTTGGGTGTGTGTTTGGGGCATCAGGCGATTGGGGAGGTGTTTGGCGCGACGGTGGTTCGGGCGCCTCGGTTGATGCATGGGAAAACCTCGTGGATTGAGACCCAGCCGTCGCCGCTGTTTGACGGGGTTGAGAATCCATTTGAAGCCACACGGTACCATTCGTTGGTGTTGGATCCACCGACGATTCCGGACTGTTTGACTGTTATTGCCACAGCGACCGATGATGCTACGATTATGGCGGTCGCTCATGCGTCGCATCCGGTGTATGGGGTTCAGTTTCATCCGGAGTCTATTTTAACGGTGTCGGGTAAACAGCTGTTGCGCAATTTCTTGAGCTTAGCTGGTGTTTCATGCCATTAAGTGCCCAATTTGAGCATGATTTTTCCGAAACCCCCCTGCATACATTAACGCTGTTACGGGTGCCGGCACCCACGGCTGGGTTTGGGCATACCGCTGTGTCGGAGTCTCCCACGTTATATTGGCAATCTAAAGCGGATCCGGTGGCGTATTGGGCTGTTGGCGTTGCGCGTGTTGCCCAGTCGGACACCAATCGGTTGGGGGTTATGGATACCGTGGATCAGTGGTTAACCCAGCATCCGGACGTGCGGGTATTTGGGGGGTGTATGTTTCCCACCCAGCGACCCATTATGGATTGGCCGGGGTTTTACACAACTCAGTATTGGGTGCCGCGGTTGGTCTGGGCGTATGATACGCAGGCGCAGCAATCCGTGGATGTGCAGGCTTGGGTGTGGTTGGAGTCGGAGTCCCAGCGGGCTGAGCAGCTGGCTTGGTTTCGACGGGCCATTCCGGCGTTGTTTGAGCCCATGGAATCCAAATTTTCCGGGCGCATTACGGTGGGCGATGTGCATCCCACCGAATCGGTATTTAAACGCAATGTAGCGGATATTGCCCAGCAGTTAGCGGCATCGGAGTCGCTTCAGAAAGTGGTGGTGGCCCGTCGGTTGGATGCGCAATTGGACACGGCGGTTTCTCCCATGACGGTATTTCATCACGTGCGAGATAGTGAGCCGGATGCCCATCATATTTGTTGGCAGATTACGCCCGATACAGGGTTTATGGTGGTGTCGCCGGAGCGGTTGGTGTACCGCTATGGGGCATCGGTGATGATGGATGCCATTGCAGGGACTCGGCCGAGAGGGGATACCCCAGCGGTGGATGCACAGTTGGCAGAGGCCTTGCGGCAGGATGCCAAAGATCAACACGAGCATGGGGTGGTGTTGCAGTATAATATTGAGCGGTTAAATCGTGTCTGCACGCAAGTGGAGCATGACCCGGATTGTTCAATCGTGAAGCAGCGCTATGTTCAGCATTTGCACCAGCGTATTTGGGGACGGTTGGCCGATGAAACGGGGGTTAACCGACACTTAATTGAGACCGTGTTCCCCACGCCGGCGGTTGCGGGACAGCCGTTTCAGCAAGCGGTGGATGTGATTGATGCGGTGGAACCCTTTTCCCGAGGCTTGTATGGGGGTATTTTAGGCTTTATTACACCCACAACATCCGATTATGTGGTGGGCATTCGCGCTGTGCATCAACAGGGAAAATCGGTATCGATCTACACGGGTTCGGGGTTGGTGTCCGGGTCGGAACCAGAGGCAGAGTGGCACGAGCATGAGACCAAAATGGCGACAGTGCTTGCGCCATTGATGGGGATGGCTCGTTAAATACCCTAGTTATCGTCCAAACGTTGACAAATTTAGAAAAAACAGGTATGATTAACAATCATAATTAAAAATTTCAAATACACAGGAGGGAATTAATATGAGCATTCATTCATTATGGTTGACTAACGGTCATAGCATTCGACATTGGTTCGTATGGGGGATGATCATCATTGGCTTGGTACTCATGAGCGTAAACGGCCACGCCAAGACATCAAAATCGGTGGGGATTCAGTTGGGTGTTGATAAAGGATCGTTAGAATCGATATCCGTATCCACGCAAACCCAGTCATCCGATACGGCTGCGCCTCAGTCTCCGGCAGCACCGGCAGCACCGGCAAATCAACCGGCCCCATCCGCATCCAACCAAGCCCTTCAGCAACAGTATCTTGATTTGTTTATGCAAGTGCAGCAACTCATGGCTCGCGTTAACCAACAGCAACTTCAGCTGAATCAACAGCAAACGCAAATCAATCAACTTAATGTATCGGCAAGTAGCGCTTCACCACAGCCAACGACGCCCGCTAAAGTGCACACCTGCTATATCAATGAATCCCGCAACACCTTTATTGGTGAAGGCAAGACCCAGGTAGCGGCTAAAGCGAAAGCCTTGTCGCAGTGCAAGTCCGCCAATGGTTGGTGCAAGCCCGATACGTTGGTGTGCGATTAAGCAACTCGCACTGGCCATTGGTGGTCCAATAGAGTATACTGATAAGTAATTTTTGCATTGCTGTATTGTTTTGCAATGCCGAAGTGGCGGAATTGGTAGACGCGCTGGTCTCAAACACCAGTGAGCTTAGGTTCGTGCCGGTTCGACTCCGGCCTTCGGTACCATTTAACTAACAAACGATTTATGAATAAATACAAACCATTATTTCAACGCGCCCGGCCATTTCTAGGGCTTATTTTGCTATCCTTTGGGATTACCTTGGTCTACTTAACGGCGAATATTTTTACCATGCCGTTGGCTCGAGATATCATTGTCATTTTGTCAGAGGCTAAGTTTGCGAAAGTTCCCGGGACGTTGGTCTTGGTTGTGGTGTTGTTTGGGATTCGCCAATTGTGTGAATCGGCCCAAGCCGTTTTGATGGGCTATGTGGGGCATCGATTGCAAGTGGATTGGCGTCGCGATTTGTTTGATCGTATGTTGCGATTATCCATGACCTTTCACTCGAACCAAAAAGTTGGGGACTTGTTGACGCGATTGGGGGGGGATATCGGGATGGTTGGAACAGCCATTATGCGAAATATTCAAAAGCTGGTGCCGCAAAGCCTAACCATTTTGGGCGTTTTTGTGTATTTGCTGTTTCAAAATTGGCAGTTAACGATTGCGGCGACAGTGGTATTTCCGGGTGTTATTGCGGTCATTGTAGTCGCCGGGAACCGCATGAAGCGGATCGTCCGAGAGATTCAAGAGTCGGCTGCAGATGGGGCCCACATTGCACAAGAGTCGTTGAACCATGTGGGGATTGTCAAAGGGTTTGTTCGGGAGTCCTACGAGTTAAATCGATTTCATGCGCTTAATATATTTGCCCTAAAACGGGGGATTCGTACCATGTTAATTGACCATGCGTCGATTGTTGGGGTTTCCCTGATGCAACTGGTTGCCTTAACCAGCGTCGTCGGGTTTGGTATTTATCAGGTGAAAGTGGGCCAATTGGCAGCGGCTGAGTTGTCTCAATTTGTCGTTGGAATTGCGTTAATTATAGACCCGATGAACACCATATCGGTATTGTACAAAGATACGGTTTCAGCCATGGCTGGGTATGATCGTGTGTTGGATATCATGGGGCAGTCCGATGTTATTGTGGAGTCCAAAGACCCCGTTCCTCTATCCAATGTTTCCGGTGAGCTTGTGTTAAATTCGGTATCGTTTCGGTATCCCAGCAGTACAGCATTAGCCCTGGATGGCATTGATTTAACGGTTAAAGCGGGGTCGATGGTTGCCTTGGTTGGGGCATCGGGTGCCGGTAAGTCAACATTAATTCAGCTAATTCCTCGATTTTTTGACCCAACATCGGGGAGTATTACGTTGGATGGGCGCGATATTCGTGAGCTATCCTTGGCGGAACTGCGTAATCACGTGGGCATTGTTCCTCAAGAAAGCGTTTTGTTTACGGGTACAGTTGCTGAAAATTTGAGGTATGGGAAGCCTGATGCAACGCATGAAGCATTGGTTTCAGCGGCCAAGCAAGCCAATGCCTGGTCTTTTATAGAAACGTTGCCAGACGGTTTGGATACGTATTTGGGCGCTCGTGGGCATCGGTTATCGGGCGGTCAACGGCAACGGTTGTCTATTGCTAGGGCTATCTTAAAAGACCCAGCTGTGTTAATTTTAGATGAGGCAACCTCATCATTAGACTCTGAATCGGAGCGATTGGTCCAGGACGCCTTGGATAAGCTTATGAAAGATCGCACAACTATTGTCATCGCACACCGATTATCCACCATTATTCGCGCCGACCAAATTGTGGTTATGCAGCGCGGCAACATCATTGAAACTGGAACCCATACGGCCTTATTAAAAGCGAATGGGATCTATAAGAAATTTTATGAATTACAATATACTGACACAATAGGAGGTTAAAGTATGATATTTGGTCCAGAAGCACAATTAGAACGATGGGAATTTACCCAATTAGATGAAGAACAGGTCAAGTCTATTGGGCATCAATACAGTTTGAGTCGATTGTTATCTCGCTTGTTAATTATTCGAGGATTAACCAAAGATGAGGATCAGTTAAAGCAATTTTTGACGCCTCCACGGGCATTGATGACGGACGTGTCCGGTTTGGGGGATGCGGATCATCTGCAGCGAGCCTTAGAGCGGATTAAAAAAGCCATCGTTTCCGATGAAAAAATTGTTATTCACGGGGACCCCGATGCCGATGGAATTACCGGCACGACGATTTTAGTGGCTGGATTGCGCCAATTTAAAGCCCGTGTGGCCTATGACTTTCCAATTCGAGCCATCGAAGGCCACGGTTTGCAGCCACGGATTATCGAAGAGGCTAAAGACAATGATGTTAAACTGTTAATTACCACAGACTGTGGGACCAAAGACGTGGAAGCCGTGGCGTATGCCAAGTCCTTGGGTATTGATGTTATTATTACCGATCACCACATTATGGGGAATATTCACCCCGATGCCCATGCCATTATTAATCCACAAATGTTGGAACCCGATAGTCAATTCAAAGTCTTATCCGGTGCCGGCGTGGCGTTTAAAGTAATCATGGCCTTATTTACGCATATGAATGAATCGTTTCCCAAGCCATTACGCCAATATTTGCTATCGTTGGTGTCCTTGGGAACTCTATCGGATCGAATGTCCTTGTTGGTGCCCATGAACCGTTTGTTGGTTCAGCGAGGCGTCGAAGCCTTGTCTGAAACCAATATGGAAGGGTTGAAAGTCTTAAAGCGTGTGTGTGGGCATGGCATGAATGCCTCTATTCACGCCCACGAGCTAACACGGACGATTGTGCCACGCTTGAATGCTCCGGGCCGAATTGGGAACCCCAAGGCTGGGATTGCGGATTCTAATTTGGTTGTGGATTTGTTGTTAGTGGGTACGGGAAGCAGCAATGCCAAGCGGGCCACGGTGTTGCTGAACAAATTTTTACAAGCCATGGATGAGCAAAAGCCCAACAATCAAGACCAGCCTTTAGAGCAGGCATCCATTGTGAATGAGGTGAATGAAGAGCGTAAAAAAATTACCAGTCAAATTGAAGATGAAATTGATCGGTTGATTGACGAGCAAGTCGATTTGAAACACGACCGTGTGATATTAATTCGAGGTAAAAATTGGAACCCTGGGGTTATTGGAATTGATGCGGATCGATTGAAAGAGCGGTTTTTGCGACCGGCGATTATCTTGACTTCGTATCCGGATAGTGAATATGTTCGTGGGTCGGCTCGCAGTATTCCGGGCATTAACTTGTACCGAATTATTGAGGAAGCCGATTTGGAATTTGAAAAAGAGCATGGCCGAAAACTTTTTCTATCAACCGTTCAAACCCCATTGGGTGAGCGTCAAATCAATGCCTTTGGGGGTCACTCCCAGGCCTGTGGGTTTTCAATTCACCAAGACTTAGTGGAGCCGTTTGTAGCTAGTTTGCGAGAAAAAATGACGCGGTTGGATCCGGCTGACTTTTATTGTCGGTATGAAATTATAGACGAATTGGAGTTGAATCAAATATCCGTTCGGTTTATTCGCGCCTTAAATCACATGGGGCCCTATGGTCAACATTTTGATTTTCCAGCATTTGTTATTAAAAAATGCCACTTGTCGAAAGACGGCAAATTGTTTGGAAACAAGTATCAAAAAGTACGGTTTCCGCATGTTCAGTTTGATGTGCTAAATGAGCATAAAAATGGATACACCCAACGCATTAAGGCCATCGGGTTTGGCTTAGCCGACAAGTACCAAACACTGGTTCAAACGGATGAAAACACAACGTTTGATATTATTTGTACCCTCGAGCTGGACATGCGTCGACCCGGTCGTCGCGGGTATCAGCAAAACCGGCCGGAAACGGTTCGCTTGAATGTTAAAGATATCCGCTTGTCGGCGGATTCTCATGTATCGGATGTCACAACAACCGTCACGCAAATGACGGAGTTATAAGGAGGTTTTATGACCACGGCAACACACGATTATAAAGTCGCAGATATCAGCTTAGCCGATTTTGGACGGCACGAAATTACCATTGCTGAGCATGAAATGCCCGGCTTAATGGCGCTTCGGGAGCAGTACCAAGCGCAGCAGCCCCTAGCCGGCTTGTCGATTACGGGTTGTTTGCACATGACCATTCAAACGGCTGTGTTGATTGAAACGTTAGTCTGCTTGGGGGCGTCAGTTCGATGGGCGTCGTGCAATATTTTTTCAACCCAAGACCATGCGGCTGCAGCCATTGCGGCAGCGGGAATCCCAGTGTTTGCGTGGAAGGGGGAAACCTTGAGCGAGTACTGGTGGTGTGTGGAGCAGTCCCTAACATGGCCCGATGGCTCAGGCCCGGACTTAATTGTGGATGATGGCGGGGATGCAACCGTATTTGTGCATTTGGGTGCCAAAGCGGCGACGGATCCATCGGTGCTGAGTCAAACACCCAGCAACGACGAAGAGGCGTGTTTATTTGCGACCCTCACAGAGTCGCTAAAGGCCGATACTCAACGTTGGGAAACCGTGATTCAGCGCATTAAAGGCGTGTCAGAAGAAACCACAACGGGTGTGAGCCGATTGTATCAGATGCTAAATCGGGGTGAGTTGCGTTTTCCAGCCATTAATGTCAACGACAGTGTGACCAAGTCTAAGTTTGATAATTTGTATGGATGCCAAGAGTCCTTGGCCGACGGCATTAAACGAGCGACTGATGTGATGGTTGCCGGGAAAGTCGTGGTGGTCTGTGGCTATGGCGATGTGGGCAAAGGGTCTGCGGCTGCCATGCGGGGCTTGGGCGCTCGAGTCATTATCACTGAAATTGACCCCATTTGTGCCTTACAAGCGGCCATGGAGGGGTATCAAGTGACCACCCTTGAATCCGTGGTCCAAACGGCGGATATTTTTGTAACGGCCACGGGCAACAAAGATGTTATCACGGCTTCTCACATGGCCCAAATGAAAGATTATGCTATTGTGTGCAATATCGGGCATTTTGATAATGAAATTCAAATGAGTGCCTTAGAGGCGTGGCCCGGTATTCAGAAATCAACGGTAAAGTCCCAAGTGGATCAGTACATTTTCCCGGACGGCCACCGCATTACTGTTTTGGCCGAAGGCCGATTGGTGAATTTAGGGTGTGCAACGGGCCATCCGTCGTTTGTGATGAGCAATTCGTTTTCGAATCAGGTATTGGCACAAATTGATTTGGTTCAAAACAACCGATCCTTGGGTGTCCATGTCTTAGACAAGCACTTGGATGAACAAGTGGCACGCCTGCATTTGGATGCTTTGGGCGTGAAACTAACGGAATTAACTCCCGAACAAGCCAATTATCTCAACGTACCACAAGCGGGGCCATACAAACCCGATCATTACCGGTATTAATGCCTGAGTCTGCGCCGTCAACCTTGGGGGTTAGCTGCTTTTTGGAGGCCCTGCATGGGACCAATCAGACCGGGCGCCCCCCCATTTGGATGATGCGCCAGGCCGGCCGGTATTTGCCGGAGTATCGGGCCATTCGGGATGAGGCCGAGCGCAAGCACAACGGGTTTTTGACGATGATTCAGACCCCTGAGTTGGCCACGGAAGTGACCCTACAACCCTTGCGCCGTTTTGGGATGGATGCGGCCATTTTGTTTTCAGATATTTTGGTGACGGCGTCAGCCTTGGGCTGTCCGGTTCGCTTTGTTGAAAAACAAGGCCCCGTATTTGATACACCGATTCGGTCCCCCGAAGCCTTGGCTGCGTTGCGACCGGCATCCGAAGCTGTTGCGGAATTGGATTATGTGATGGCGGCTATTCGCATGCTTAAAGGGGTGCTCACGGTGCCGCTCATTGGGTTTGCCGGCGCACCGTTTACCGTCGCCAGTTACATGATTGAGGGGCAAAGTTCGTCAACCCTGAGTCGAATCAAGCGCATGCAGTACGAGCAACCGGCGGTGTTGCACGGATTATTATCTCAGTTAACCGAGGTGACGATTGCGTACTTAAAGCAACAAGTGGATGCCGGTGTGGATGCCCTGCAACTGTTTGATACGTGGACCAATCATCTGTCCGTATACGATGCCCAGCAGCTATGTTTCCCCTACATTCAAACGATTATTACAGCCATGAAGGCGTATACGTCGATTCCGATCATTGTATTTTGTAAAAACACCGGTGTTTTATGGCCCGATGTGCTGGCCACAGGTCCCACAGCCATTAGTCTAGACTGGGGCTGTGATGCGGCAACGATGCGGGCCTGCATACCCGATACTATTGCCGTTCAGGGTAACATCGACCCATTTTTGCTATATGCCAACCCGCAAGTCATTGAGCAACGTGTTAAAACAGTGCTGAATGACTTGGGCGATTTGCCCAATTACATTGTTAATTTAGGCCATGGCATCATGCCCGACATTCCCGTTTCGCATGTGCAAACGGTGGTGGACACCGTTAAGGCTTGGGGTTCTTAATGGAGTGTGGTATGCTTATGCATAGATTTTTGGATGCGCGTGTGGTGAAATTGGTAGACACGCTAGACTTAGGATCTAGTGCTTCGGCATGGGGGTTCAAGTCCCTCCACGCGCACCAACGATGACCACCAATCATCCCGTTTATACGCGGCTCCTTGACCGTCAATCCCAACTGGGACACAGTGTGTGTTTGGGTTTGGATCCTGTGTTGAGTCAGATTCCGGCGGCCTATCCTCAGACAATGGCGGGTGTCACACAATTTTTAGAGCGACTCATTGACGATAGTTTGCCCCATGTGGTGGCTTATAAACCCAATATCGCTTTTTTTGAGGCCTTGGGCCTGGATGGGCTTCGCGTGTTGGAAGCTGTGATTAAACGGATTAATCAGCAGGTTCCGGTTATTTTAGATGCCAAGCGGGGGGATATCGGGACAACAGCGACGCAACAGGCACGGTATTTAATTGATTATTTTGGGGCCGATGCGACGACGCTGCATCCGTACATGGGGCACGATAGCATTGAGCCGTTTTTGGCGTATCGGGACCAGTATCATTTTGTGTTGGTGCTAACGTCCAATCCAGGGGCTCAAGATATTGAGCAGCAGGTATTGGCCAATGGCCGACGGGTGTATGAGCATGTGTTGGATCTGTGCAGTCAGTGGCACTCGGTGTATGGCAATGTGGGGTGTGTGGTGGGGGCGACTCAGCCGGATGTAGCGGCATTGCGTCAACGCGATCCACAGTTGGTGTATTTAATGCCTGGGGTGGGTGCTCAGGGTGGGTCGTATGCTCAGACGCAGCAGGCGGGTAAAAATGGGGATGGCTTGGTTGTGATTCCAGTGTCTCGGGCCCTAATGATGGGTTCCGGGGATTCGTCGTTTGAATCGCGTCTGACGCACGTGTTGAGCCAATAGTTTGATTGATTGGATTGACAACGTTAGGCTTTCTGGGCTAAAATTTAAATTAAATGTTTAATCAATCGAGGAGGCTGAATGGCTGGGCATAATAAGTGGTCAAAAATTAAGCATAAGAAAGCCAAAACAGATGCTCAGAAAGGCAAGGTTTTCTCAAAAATGGGGCGTGAAATTACAGTGGCTGTTCGCATGGGCGGTGGCGGAGATGAGGCGACTAATTTTCGGTTGCGTTTGGCGGTTCAATTGGCCAAAGCGGCGAATGTTCCCAATGATATTATCAAGCGTGCCATTCAGCGGGGGTTGGGAGCTGATGATGGGGAGCAGTTGCAAGAAAAATTATTCGAAGCGTATGCGCCGCATGGTGTTGCCTTGATGATCGAGACGTTGTCGGACAACAACAACCGGACGGTATCCAATTTGAAAACGATTCTAAATAAAAATGGGGGCAGTTTAGCGACCAAAGGAGCGGTGGCTTACCAGTTCAAGCGGGTGGGGGTGATTGAGGTTGCCTCCACAGACTATGATGCGGTGTTGGCGAGTGCGTTGGCGAGTGATGCGGATGATGTTGAGCCCATCGACGGCGGCGGGCATTCAGTTCGATGTCAGCCGGACCAACTGGCCACGGTTCAAGCGGCCTTGGACGCAGACGGGTTGGAGTGCCAGTCGGCTCAATTGGTGTATGAAGCGGATACAACGGTTGTTTTAGATGTTGACCAAGCGGGTACTATTATTAAAATGTTGGACCAATTGGATGATGATGACGATGTGCAACGCGTGCATGGCAATTATGTAATTCCGGATTCAGTTCTGGAGCAGTTGGACGTATGATGAAACGGGTGCTGGTTTTGTTAGTGTTGGTGTGTTTGATTGTAAGCTGCAATGTATTTGGCAATACGGCATTTGTGGCGAATGGTTCATCAGTGTTTAAAACGTTAGTGGTTCCAAAAAATGGGCAAACTGATTTACATTCAAATGAACCTTTAATACAGTTTCAGTTTCAGGCTGTAACGGATAACATTACCATTGATGATATTGGGGTTAGTGTGAACAATTCCGCGTTGATTTCAACGGCTAGCGTTAGCATCAAAAAGCAAAACAATAATGAGACTCTGAACTTTTTTATTGGTTCTTTTTTTAATAATGCTATTGATAACATAATGAGAAATGGAGCAATTAAAACATTTACTGTTGCTTCCGGTGATATCGTAACGGTTATTATTAATGCTAAAGTGTCTGCGCTTGCCGTACCCAGTAATAGGCTTGAACTTAAAGTCCATTCTATTGGTTCTACTTTTGGTTCTAGTTCGTTTAATTCGTATGCTGTAGATAAAACCGCAACAGTTACCGTATCCGGTTTCCAAGCCGTTACGGTGAATAGTGTTGTGAGCGATTCAAAAATACTGGCGGGGCATGAAAACTTTCCGGTGCTAAATGTCGAGGTGGGGCCTATGGTAGGCGAGGGGCTTGATTCAGGGTTGTCTGTTGTTGTCGAAAAAAATTCTGATGATATTATTAACCGGGTACGATTGTGTGAGGATATTGATAAAGACAAGAGCATTGATAATATTAGCGATTGTGGGGACTATGTATCCTTTTCAGAGAATCGAGCAACGCCAAATTTAAGTAGTATTTTAAATAGCGCAAGCAACACAACCAATGTTTTGGTTGTGTATGATTTGTCCACTAGCACACCGAATGGTTCAGTTAACTACGAGGCTAAGGTAAGTACTGTATTGGGGACGGGGGCTGCGTCTAACCAGGCAATAAGCGAGACTACATTTATTGGTAATCCTCTGCTAGATCTTAATTTAGTGGGTGTTATCGTGAATGCCACAGCGGACACGCCAACGGGTAATGTAATCCCGGGTAATGTGACCAATGATATGCTTATTATTGAGGTAAAGCCGATAGGAGTGACTGTTAATGTTGCGAAATTAAAGATTGGGAATGGGGAAGGTGTTGAGTTTCAAGACGGTCAAAACAACAAAGTAAAATCTATTCATATCTTTGATGGGACGTCGCTAAGTTCAGCAGATTCGTTTACGAGTGCTGTTTCGGAGGCTACTGTGACGTTAAATAAACGAATCCTGTCCGATGCTAATACTAACTTTACCATTCAATATGTGCTTCCAGCGTTTACAGATAATGCGGCAACCGTTCAAGCGGTTGTGAAAAACAACTCAGAATTTCAGGTTACTGTAAACGGTACTGCGTACATTGCCAATAGCGGGTCCGGGACGGAAAACTTCAAGGTATTTAACTTGCCCATTTCGTCAGAAGAACGCTCGGTGAGTGATGTTGACGATAAAGTTGTGTTGCGATCGGTGACGCCGAAAACCAATAATTTAGTTTTTGTTGGCCAACAAAGTGTCCCCATATTTGATTTGGACATTTCAAACGATAAAAACGAATCTGTGGTGGCTGAACTAACTGTGGAAGCCATAGTTAATTCCAACGGTTCCTCGGGGTTTAATGCAGAGAATCAGAGGATTGTTGGGATTAGTGTTTTAAATGATAGTGGCAACAGTGTTGGGTTCTTATCGGTTTTAGACTCTAATTCAAAGCAAACCATTCAATTTTCAGTGCCAAAAAACCTTGATCCTGAAACCTATACCGTTGGTGTGAATGTCGGTCAGGATCCAGGCGCTGTGAAATACTATACACTGAGTTTAGACTCGATTCAATCGGGTATTGATGTAGTTAAATCGGAGGATATTGGCAAGACAACCAATTTTTCAGTTGCTACGTACAATCTAGAGGCGTCCTTTTATTCGTTTATAGACAACGTTGCGACGATCACCGTCACCAACAACACGGGAGCACCGGTTACATTAAATCGGGTGTCGTTATCGGCATTTGAAGACGGCCTAGGGGGCAATGTGGTGGCCTTGCGTGTAACACCGTCAGAGAATGTTGTCATACCGTCGGGGGGTAATTCAACAATTTTGCTGTCTGTGGACGCAGTACTCAACGCTGAAACGATGGATATTGTGTTTTTGCCAATTATAGAGGCGACGGTATCGGGCAATGCGGTTCTCCTATCCCGGTATCGCGCCGAAAATAACTTTACGAGTCCGTTTCAGACGCATACGCGGGGTATCCGTCAATCATTTTCAGCCAATACGGCGGTGGATCCATCCATGGTTCATATTGATCGTATTGAAGTTAAAAAGGGCGACGATGTAATTGGTAAATTTTTAAATGGTGATGCGGTGACTCCCAATAGTAAGTTTCTTATTCATATGCGCAATCCCAGTTTGTGGGAATCCGTTCAACTAGAATCCGTTTCGGCGCCTCATTCCGGTTCAGATGGGGATTACAAGGCAGAAGAGGGTCAGCTAGAAACTCGGAAATTTGAAGGGTCGGGGTCCTTTTCATTGCGGGTGACGCCCACTGATGGGTCTCCGTTTAGTATCCCAATTCGATTTTTAATGTCTAAATCCCTCGCTGTTTCAGATCCGTTATTGTATCCCAATCCGTATAATACTGCGGGGGGGAGCCCCTTGACGCTGTCGATTAACACCACAACACCATCGGATGTTGACATTACCCTGTATGACATGCGAGGGCGGGCCGTAGTTGCTCACAATCAATCGGTGCCGTTGGGTTACACCAACGTGACTATTCCCGGCACGGGGCAGTTGGCTTCGGGAATGTACATTGCCTATGTGGTAATTAAATCCAATGGAGAGTCTGTGAAAAAAGTGGTTCGGTTGGCGGTGTACTGATGAAGCGACTCATTCTCTGGCTGTTAATCATAAGTGTGGGGGTGTTAGGCAGTACAGCAGTGCCCAATTTTCAGTTGGATATGGTATCCACCCGGTTTGCGGCTATTGGGGGTGAAAACGCAGCGGTTCAGGGCGATACCGGTGGTATTTTTATCAACCCATCGACAATCGCTTACAATCAAACTCCGCAGTTGTTTTTCAGTTCTCGGCAATTGTACAATGCC
Source organism: Alteromonas sp. (assembly GCA_964220215.1). Taxonomy (GTDB): domain Bacteria; phylum Margulisbacteria; class Marinamargulisbacteria; order UBA6595; family UBA6595; genus UBA6595. Next base: position 14,075 of record CAXPTH010000018.1, read on the forward strand.
TTTGACTATTTATCGGTTGCGTATAGTCGACCGTATCGATCATGGAATTGGGGGGTGTCGGCGGGTTCTGTTATTTTGGATGATATTGTTCGAACGAGTGTATTGGATAACCGGATTCGGCCTCAGTCGTCGTTTTCAAGTGGGTATTATGTGGTCCAGGGTACGGTGGCCCGGACAACATTGCGCTCACTGTGGGGGATGCGATCCATCAGTTGGGGGGTTAACACAAAGTTGTATCAGCAATTTGTGGATTCAGACTCTCGGTCTGGGTATGGGGTTGATGTCGGCGTTCAGGCGATTACGGGCATTCGGACGCGGGGCTTGGAGCAATTGGATGTTGGGGTATCCTTTATTAATGTGACGAGTCAGTTATCGCCCTGGAATGTGACGGATTCCCAGGGCAATGCGGTATCGGGAAGTACAAACTTTAAGCAGGATACGTTGTTTGGGCTTCGGGGGTATCACAAGAACCGTCGGTTGCAATCGTATCTGCATCAAGTATCGGGTGGCTTGGGGGTTGGGGCTGAGTATTATAGTAATGATTTGGTGGTGTTTCGGGCGGGTAAAAACACGGCTCTGGATACCAATCAAATTGGGTTTGGTTTGATCATGGATAACTTGTTAAATTGGGGGAAAACGGTGTACACGATGCGGTTTGATTATACCTATGGGATGCATGCCAATTCTGGGTTTAATGATCATGCCTTCAGCATTAGTATTATGGGTGATTCTAAGCGGCGTCAGCCAACGATTGTATCGCCCAAGTCGGGTGAAATAACGGCTCAAAAGCAGCTGGTGTTGGCTGGGTACAGCTTACCCGACTCGGATATTTTGGTGTACAACCATGGGGCCTTGACCTCAAGCACACGCAGTACTGCCCGTGGGGATTGGTCGTTGGATCAATTGCCGTTGCGTGAGGGCGACAATAGTTTTCAGGTCAAAGCGTATACGCAGTTGGGGCAGTATTCTGAGTTGTCGGATCCGGTGGTGGTTGTGGCGGATTTTACGCCACCTGAAATACAGCCCTCGATGCGCATTGCCGACAACCAATTGGATATTATTGTTCGGTCCAATGAGCCGTTATCCTGGATTGATGCGGAGTTGATGGGCAATCCGGTTATTTTTCAGCGGGTGAATGATCGGTACTGGGAAGCCGGTGTTCCATGGGATTCAGCTGGGTCTAGTCGAGATGGTATGGAGTTGGTTCCGGATGTGGCGAAAGTGTTGACGGTATCGGCGATGGATGAGTTGGGCAATGCCACAGTGCCTATGACAATGCCGTTATTTTTTCAATTATCGTATCCTAAGCACAACCAAGTGGTTTATCAGCGATTTGTGAATTTAGTGGGGCAGTCATCGTCGTTTGTGAAGCGGTTGGTTGTAAACAACGAAGTTATTCCGGTGGACAATCGGCATCAATTTGAATTTCCATTGTTGTTGCAGCCGGGTCAAAACAAGGTGGTGTTCCATGTTGAGTTACACAATGGGCAGATGCAGCAATATTATATGGTTATTAATAGCATGAAAACGTTTTCAGACTTGTTTGATGATTTGCCAGAAAAATCCGACATTGAAGCATTAGCCAGTATTGGCGTTTTAACCGGTGATAAAGGTCGGTTTAATCCGGAGGAGACGATTTCACGTCGGGACTTCGTGCGACTTTTGGTCAAGCTGAATCAGCTGTCCTTGTCGGACTCCTTGACGTACCAATTTCAAGATGTGGATCCACAATCTCGGGATGCTCGAGCCATTCAATCGGTGATTCAGCGGGGCTGGATGCAAGGAACTAGCACGAATACATTTAGTTTGAATGGGCGCATTACCGAAGAACAGGCTTGGGTCGTCTTTCAACGTGCGGATATGGTTGAAGGGGATCCCCCGGTGCCCTTGTCTCGGGCCCCACTAAAGCGCAAACGCTTGGCCACACTCTTGATGGAGGTGAAGCGCTTGCAAGGGATGCTCAATGCCTTGGAGCAGTCACTAAAATACAATTTTAGCTCGGATACCCCAGATTAAACCTTCTCTTGTGGGGCAGTATTTGGTATACTATCTATACCATTCGGTGGGGCGTAGCCAAGCGGCAAGGCATCGGGTTTTGGTCCCGTGATCGTTGGTTCGAATCCAGCCGCCCCAGCCATGTTTTTACTTTTCTAGATATCTCCTAGCCCTAAATTCCTAAAGCTCTAAAGCCCCCTAAATCCCCCTAAAGGGGGACTTTGATGCGAAGGTCAATGAAATTGCCCAGGCCCCTAAATCCCCTAAAGGGGACTTGGGTGTATTTGGATTGTTGAAATTACTTTATCTAAACTTGACCCAATGCTATGGTGTCGTCTAAACGTCACACCCAATTCCTTTTTATTGAGATTATCCGTATCACAAGTCCCCTTTAGGGGATTTAGGGGCCTGGGTATTAAGTGCTTAGAGATATTTAGGGGCCTGGGTGGATAGAATCATAGGTGCATACTGACCCCAGTTAAGAAGAAGTGACTGAAGCGGCTCTTTTTTTTCTTTGAGAAGTTTATTTTTGAATAGCTTAGCCATAGTTTATTTAGCAACCGCTACTTCATCAATCTGAGCCATAAACTCTGCTTTAGTGGGCAAATAAGTTTGATATTGGCTAGTAAATATCTGTTTATTGTCTTTAGGCAATGTGATTTCAACCAAGCTGTCTTTCTTGTCCTTAGAAAGCACAATCCCAAGAATTCTAAAATATAGGGATCTTTTACTGCATCTTGCGGGTTGTTAATAAGCTGACCGTTTTCACTTAATGCTTTAACGCCTTCTTTATCTCGGCTCAAGCGTAAACGATCATAAAGGGCTGAATTGAATTGTCGGTTTAGTTCACGTAATGACCAATTGTTTTCGGTTGCTTCAATCTCATAAAAACATCGTTCATGTTCTGGTAACCGCATTAAAAAGACATAGTGGGACCAACTTAGTGTAAAAGATGTGGGCTTCAGGGTACTTGATTCCAATTCCGCAGACGGTGTTTGCGTTTTTCGATAAGTCAGATAAAACTTTCGCATGGTTTCAATATTTCGAATCGAAAACCCTTTGCCAAATTCTTGTGTAAGCGCATCACTAAGTTGCTTTAAGGTTCCTTTTCCATATTTAGCATTCTCTTGTCCCTTTTGCTCATGTTCAACAATTCAAATTCAAAATTTTAAAGAGACCACCATGCGTAATATAGTTTCACTAAAGTATGAAGCCGAAACGGAGGCTTATGCCTATTTTTCATATGATAGATACCCCTACCAAGTATTGGCACATCACACCCACTCCACGATTTCCTTGATCATAGGATGCATGTGCTTTTTTTGGGCCCATTCATTGATTTCAAGGGCACTTGTAGTTTCTACAGTTTGAAAAAGTTTTACCCCTGCTAGATAGGAACCTTTTTTTTGCGGCTTGTCCTTAAAAAAAAGGAGGTAGTTATTCTGCAATAGAACAATATAAATAACCTGGTTCTCTGAGTTTTCCATCTCTACTTACCTGTGCCCTATCTCATATCGTGTATTAGATTGATGTTTAATTTTTTTGTTACTCATATTTTGTATGCTCCGTTTACTGGTATTTGGCTTTATCTAAAATTTGGTAATAATCGGTGCTTTATGTTTTCAAAAACGGAGAGAATTACATGTATGATAAATATATCATCGCTAATTAAGAGTATAGCATTATATAGGAAGGATATGGAATCGGAAGGGTCTATACTCGCCCTACTTGCTATAGAGGTTTCGATCGATAACCACGTTGCTTTCTTCCCAAAAAGTTCTTAGATTTATTACTTTTTTTCTTTTTCTTAAATGCAAATCTTCGGTCCAAACTAGACTCTGGCAATTCAAGCGCTGGAACAAAATTCTCTATGATCTGTCGGGGCAGTATCTGTTTAATAAGCCGTTCTATAGGGATTAACAATTCAAACTCCTCCGCACAGACTAATGAAATTGAGTTTCCCACAGCACCTGCTCGGCCTGTTCTGCCAATACGATGTACGTAATCTTCTGGTACGTTTGGCAAATCGATGTTTACTACCTGTGGAAGCTGATTAATATCTAAGCCTCTTGCTGCAATATCTGTCGCCACCAAGATCGCAACGTGACCTTGCTTAAAGGCTGCCAATGCCTTTGTTCGTGCGCTTTGACTCTTATTACCATGAATGGCAACTGTACGGATGTTATTTTTTTGCAAATAACGGGTTAATTTATCGGCACCATGTTTCGTACGGCAGAACACTAAGGCCTGTGTCCACTTATGTTTAGTGATAAGATGCTTAAGCAATTCGGGTTTTCTTTTTTTATCGACGGGATACACACTCTGTTCAATAGCTTGAACAGTTGAATTTCGAGGTGTCACCGAAATTTCAATAGGGGCTTTTACCAGTCCTTGGGCAAGTCGTCGTATATCGTCTGAAAACGTGGCTGAAAACATAAGTGTCTGGCGTTGTTTAGGCAATAAGGATATTATTTTTCGAATATCTTTGATAAAACCCATATCTAACATGCAATCTGCTTCATCCAATACGAGCACTTCTAAGTTGGCAAACGTAATCGTTTTTTGCTGATACAGATCTAATAACCGTCCAGGAGTGGCTACTAATATATCTACACCTCTGGATACTTTTCTCTTCTGTGGATTAATATTCACACCACCAAATACAACCTCTATATTCAAAAACAAATGCTCAGCATACGATACAGCATTAGCCCCTACTTGAGCCGCTAGTTCACGTGTTGGTGTTAACACGAGCACTTTCACTTGCTTTTCTTGTGCACGAGCCCCCTTCGTAAGTCTATGCAAAATGGGCAACATAAATCCAGCGGTCTTCCCCGTACCTGTTTGGGCAGCTCCCATAACATCATTTCCTGCTAAAATTGGGGGGATAGCTTTGGCTTGAATAGGGGTAGGGCATACATAACCTTGGGCAATAACCGCTTCAAGAATTGCGTCATCTAAACCAAAGTCTGTAAAGTTCACTGGGGCATCATTCTGTAGTGTCTCGTTCATCATTTTATCAATAACCTCTTCATTGCATTTACTCAATTAAAATATTGCCATCTGGCGTCTCTTTTTTTAGACGAATCAGTATGGCCTTTCCAGCCTCTTCTCGATCATCAAAATGGATGGTTTTAGATTTTAAAATTTGATAATCTTCATGTCCTTTTCCAGCAATAACAACAACATCGTTGTCTTTCGCTTTATCAATAATAAACGCGATTGCCTCTTTTCTTTTATGTATTAATTTGTATTCTCTAAAATCGGGGTTAACGCCATCTAAAATATTTCTCATAATACCCTGATTATCTTCACCTCGAGGGTTATCGTCCGTAATTACCATTAAATCAGCTATTTCACAGGCAATCTTACCCATTTTAGGCCGTTTGCCTCGGTCTCTGTCGCCGCCACACCCAAATAAGACTAAAAGTCTCCCTTTACGTTTGTCAGCAATTTTTTTAACGGTGCTCAATACATTTTTTAAGGCATCTGGGGTATGAGCATAATCCACAAGCACCATGTACAGTTGGCCTTTTTCTACACGTTCTAGCCTGCCGCTTGGTGCTTTACACGACGATAGGGTAGTTTCTATGATTTTTTCAGGGACATTCATATGCCTGAGTGCACATGCCGCTGCTTTAATATTCAAAAGATTATACTCACCTAATAATAATGTTGAAAAATAGATGGGTTCTTTTTTGAAACTTTCTGGATAAATTTTATATCCATCTCCTTCATGCATAAAACTCAATTTGGTTTTTTGATAGTTTTCAAATGTTTTGTGATAGTCTAAATGATCCTGTGTAATATTGGTAAGCAATTTAATATTAAAATCAATGCCCAAAACACGCAATTGATCGATGCCCTCGGACGTTACTTCCATAATAAAATGTGTCCCGCCTTTATCTAGGTGAAGCCGCATTAACCTTAATGTTTCTATGGACTCTGGTGTCGACAGGTCTTTATTGCCTGAATTTAGAGTCCCTAATACAAATGGGTTGTTTCCTGCTGCTTTTAGCACTTCTCCTATTAAGTAAGTAACAGTTGTTTTTCCGTTTGTCCCAGTCACACCAATAACACAGAGTTCTTTAGAGGGGTTCCCATAGTGGTTGTGTGCATAGTTAGCCAGTTCTGTGGGATTCATTGTCTTTATCAATTCAGATTCTTTTTTGCAACTTTCCAGCGACAACCCCTCAATATCAAGTGCTGACTCAATAGATTTTTTATAATATAGGTCTAAGTCTTCTGCTGTTGAATAGGCTGTTTTCATACCAGGAAATTCAAACATCAGTGAGGTCTTTTGCATGAATTTCATAAGATGCCCAAATACACGATTCACCCATTCACGATCTGCCTTTGTACAAAGCCCATCTAGTTCCAATAAATTTAGAGGCGAGTGTGTAACTACAAAATGGCTTGGGTCATGCGTTGCAATAAGGCCAACTAGAAACTCCATTTCTGGCTCGGCTTGAAAATCAGGTCGACACGTTTTTATAGAGGGGCTATAAAAACAACGATTTAAATCAACCCCATTCTTTTTTATTCTCGTCGGCATAAAGTGTTCTTCACCTGTGCCTAAAAAACAATCCGGATTTAACAACGGGATTACGATGATTCGGTTTTTCATCTCAGAAGACGATTTCCCTCTTAAAAATTGTATTAAAAGTTTCCAAAGTGTGTATAAAGGTGCTATTTCATCGGGATGAATCCCCCCCAACAGCAAAACGCTTTTGAGTGAGGGTGAGTCCTCATGTGGCTCAAACACATAATACAGCAGTGGATTCCCATACTCTGAATAGGCATACCTTCCTTCTGCGTTACGATGGTGACAGGCTTTCAAAGCCAATTGATCAAGATCATGCTTGGTTGCCTTCAAGTTTAACCCTAGTTTTTTAAATTGATCGGCAACTTCACTTAAATAATCCTCAATATTTTTCTTATTTTTTTCGGGCATAATTCTTGCCTCCACTATGTTTTTGGGTATTGGTTTCTATTTTTATTGCTGTCTTACTTGTATCTTGAAACACTTCATAGAACTCTGGAATACTAGGGCCACGCGTGGATGCCTCTGGAACAGCCTTATAGGGATGTGTCTCTGATAGCACATGTATATGGTTTGTCTCTCCAAAAACGGGAGCAAGCATAGAGGCAATGGAAAGTGATATTATTAAGTTTATAGTTCTCATGCCACACCTCCAAGGAACACATGTTGTTATATTTTTGGAGGTAAAAAAATGTACTAGCTAGGGCACACGAGGACAGTTTGTATCTCTTTGAATACTTAAATTATAGATTTAATTTTACTTCATATTCATGAATCAGTCAAATTTCAGGCTAAACTAACTGCAGCACTCAGTTTGTCACTCCCCATTCAATAATTTCTAAACAGGTTACAGGGATACGCATATACTTCAATGTGGTAAATACGACTTCTATTAGGTTGCTTGTTTTTAGGAGGTTTTCTTTAATAGTTTTCTTAGTTATTGGTGCTCCTTTTTTATGTTAAATTTATGCTTTTCATCATATAAGAAATATTGAAAAATACGTATTGACAAGTTGGCTAGTTTTGCTGCTGGCCGATGGTTTTCTGGGCATAAAATTGAGTTTGCCCTCTAATATCAACTTGCGAAGGGATTCAACCTCAATCGGATCATAAATGCGATAGTTACTGATAGGGTGTCGTTTAGTTATAGTGTCCCATCGTCTTAAAGTTGCTGGATTTTTTCTAATTTTATAGATATCACCTAGGCCTAAATCCCTAAAGCCCCCTAAATCCCCCTAAAGCTCTAAAGCCCCTAAACCCCTAAATTCCTAAGGCCCCCTAAATCCCCCTAAAGGGGGACTTTGATGCGAAGGTCAATGAAATTGCCCAGGCCCCCTAAATCCCCCTAAAGGGGGACATTGATACGGATAATCTAAATAAAAAGGAATTGGGTGTGACGTTTAGACAAC
>CAXPTH010000019.1:0-32322 GCA_964220215.1 Alteromonas sp.
CTCTGGCTTTTCCCCGGAACTACCGTGAGCCGACGCCCAACCTGCCAAGCAAATAGGCTTAAAACAACCATGATAAACCAGGTCGTTCCCAGCATAACCGGGTCGACGATGATTGTCTTCCCAAATATTGTTATTGCCCATTCACTTATTGCACCAATTTTGTCCATACTTATCTCTTTTTTATTTTATGAAGGATCATTGTACCAAACGTCGGGGTCTATCGACAAGCGTTGAATATACCGCCACGCATTGGATTGGGGCAATGCTGTTGGCCACGACTGTGCCAAACCGGTTTCAACAGGGACAAACCCCTGAACCCCAAGATCCTGCGTCATTTGATGCACGTTGTCTGGATTGTCATCCACAAATGCCCAGTTAGTACCCAGCGAAAGCCCCAAAACAGTCTGGCAATACGCCTGTACAACCGTCGAAAACACCGGCAAGGGCTTGCCCATCCAGTGAATAGGGCCAACCTGCCGCTCAATTTGCTCTGAAAAATGACCAATAACCGGCACCCGTTGGGTATTGGCCTGAACATACCGGTCTGGATTAATACAAATAATTGGCACATCCGGACGCATCCGTTTGTGCTGAATAACTCCCGTATAGCCATCCGCTTGGTCCGATGTGCAGGCCAAGACAACCGCCTCCGCCTGGGCCACATCCAACACCCGGGACCCCCCCGCATCGTGCACATAGCAAAAGGCATCGTCTGAACCGACTAAAAACACCGATTTTCCATCAACTAGACGCCGAGCGCCTGGATCCCAAGCCAAACCACGACCCGATGAAATAATACACTTCGGATCGATCGGCATCCCCATTGCGTGCAAACGCGTAGAAATGGTGTCTGGGGATACGCTGGTGTTGTTGGTAACCACCACCACCGGCTTGCCGGCATCCAGCATTGCCTGAACACATGCGACGGACTCTGGAAACGCCCCCAGGTGGTTATACAACACCCCAAAGGCATCCACCAACAGCCCATCGTATGCACAAAAATTTATACCCGGCATTACAAGCTCCGGCGGGCTTTCACAATCAACACTGCAATTAAATACGCATTGTAACTAAATAGACCCAAGAGCGTTATCGGCATGCTCATCATCGGAGAGGCTGCGGCATACCCAATGGGAAGTGCGTAAACCGCCAACCGAGCCAAAAAATAGGCAAAAAATCGACCATAGTGCCGGTGCGCCACAACCGTTTCTTGAGCCCGAACAAAGACCCAAAACCCAACCGCTCCGCAGATACCCCCCGAGGCCAACGACAGGGCCCACACCCATTGGCGAATGCCCAAACACACACACACACAAACCCCCAGGCCAATCAGAACTGGCCGAATCACCCGGTGGCGCAGCAACACCAAATTACTGGCCAAGGCGCATCACCTGTTTGTATAGCTGATAAAACCCCACCAACACACCGGCTAAAACACCGAAAATAATCCCCCAACCATGCGCATTGATCACACGCTCAACACCCCATCCCAACACGCCGCCGGCACCCACACAGCCAATCATGGTCATCACCGATACCGATGCCGCCCGCATGAGCTGCTTCACAACAACTTTAGGGTCTTCTGACATGACTCCCAAGAAACTGGTTTTTATTAAAAATCATAACGAATTAACTATAGCACACCTGCCCAGCATCCGAATATTTGCTAAACTAATAGACAAGTATGATTTTAGGTATTCAAACTGCACAAAAGCCCAACGGGTTGGCCCTTGTCGATACACATGGCAATCCTTTAGCCACGCTGTCTCACGACAACGGTCGCCGGTTTGGGGATACCGTAGTGGAGCAAGCCCACGCCCTGTGCGAACAGGTGGGTAAAACACTTAACGATATTGAAGCCATTGGGGTTGTTACCGGGCCCGGCGGGTATACGGCCGTTCGGGTGGGGGTTGCCCTTGCCAATAGCGTGTCGCTGGTAACCGGATGTCCGGTATACGGCATAGACACACTCACCGCCATGGCTCACCCCTATTGCGCCATCCCAGGAACGGCGCTGGTTATGACGCCCACGCTTGGTACCCAGGTTGCTGTTCAACTCATGGGGTTTCACACCAACACAATCAACCCCCTCACACCCCTGGATGTCATCGATGCGGCCACATTGGCCAACACAGTGGCCAACGTGTCGGGCAATCTGTATATTATCGGGACCCTGCCTGAACCCATCGCAACGTTGGATAATTCGGCATTAATTCGGATTCACACCCTGCCCGATGCCCGAATAGTTGCCCAATGGGCCGCACAACAATTTAGGCAAGAGACCCCATCACACGCCTGGGTTTCAGCCTATTACGCCTACGCAGCCGTTGCACCCCCCAGCCGATAGCCATCCGTGCAATTTTATGCCAAATTATGGCATACTATATAAAGTATGAAGCAATCGAAAAACGATACTATTGTTGTATCCGGTGCTCGGATGCACAACCTTAAAAACATTGACTTAACGATCCCACGAGATAAGCTGGTTGTCTTTACCGGACTGTCTGGATCTGGGAAATCGTCCCTAGCGTTTGACACTATTTATGCCGAAGGCCAGCGCCGGTATGTCGAGTCCCTATCTGCGTATGCCCGGCAATTTCTCAATCAACTGGATAAGCCGGATGTGGACCGCATCGACGGATTATCCCCCGCTATATCCATTGACCAAAAAGCCCCCTCCCACAACCCCCGATCGACCGTTGGAACGGTCACTGAAATTTACGATTACCTGCGTGTCTTGATGAGCAGCATTGGGGTGCCCCACTGCCCCTCGTGCGGCGGGGAGGTCCGCTCCCAAAGCATTCAAGAAATGGTGGACCACCTGATGGGCTCCGCTGATGAAGAACCCACCATCATGGTGCTTGCCCCCATTGTTCAAGACCGAAAAGGTACGTTTACCAAAGAATTGGATCAATGCCGTGCCAATGGATTTTTGCGGGTTCTTGTGGATGGGGATATCCTGCGTTTATCTGAAAAAATTCAGCTAAGCCGCAATCACAAGCACACCATTTCGATTGTGGTGGACCGATTTTCACTATCCAAAGCCAATGAGCCTCGGTTGTTTGAAGCCATTGAAACGGCGACCCAACAAACTAAGGGCATGGTTGAAATTATCTGGACAGATACCGATCGACGCCAGCTATTTAGCGAACAATTTGCCTGCCCCGACTGCCAAGTCAGTTTGCCCGAAATTAATACACGACTGTTCTCCTTCAACTCCCCCGTAGGCGCTTGTGGGCAATGCCGCGGCCTGGGCTATCACTTGGCCTTTGACCCCTTGTTGGTTATCCAAGACGAAACCTTGCCGTTGCGCCTGGCCACTCAACGGTGCCTGGATTTGGATTATACCGCCATTGGACGCGATGCGGATCAGCTCTGCCGACAATACGGGTTTGACTTATCGGTTCGGGTATGCGATTTAACCCCAGAGCAGTATCAGATTATTATGTATGGGGATCCGGATAATCGATCCGCCGCCTGGCATGGGATTATGCCGGCGTTGGACATGCGGTATGCCCGATTTCGTCGGGACCACATGCGACAATTTTTGCATCAGTTTATGTCTGAACGCCCCTGCGATGCGTGTGGGGGTAGCCGCTTATGCCCCGAAGCGTTAGCGGTTACGGTATCGGGGCTGTCCTTAGCCACTATTACAGAAAAAAGCATTGATGATTTAATTGCCTTTTTTAATCAACTCACACTAACCGATACCGAAGCCCATATTGCCGATCAACTCCTAAAAGAAATTGTTGAGCGATTGTCGTTTTTACAGCGTGTTGGCGTGGGGTATTTAAATCTATCTCGAAAAGCCGGAACTCTATCCGGCGGCGAATACCAGCGGATTCGGTTGGCCACCCAAATTGGTGCGGGTTTAACCGGCGTGTTGTATGTGTTGGATGAGCCCAGCATTGGTTTGCACCAACGGGACAACCAACGCCTCATTGACGCCTTGTGTCGCCTGCGAGATTTGGGGAACACGCTGATTGTTGTGGAGCACGATGAAGATATGATTTTATCAGCGGATCATGTGGTCGATATTGGCCCGGGGGCCGGACGATACGGCGGAAATATTTTGTTTTCCGGACCCGTCAGCAAACTCAAACAATCCAAACAATCGGTTACCGCCGACTATTTATTTGGAAAAAACAAACTCAAGACACCCAAAACCCGCCGCAACTGGACAAAATCACTCGTACTAACCGGCGCCACCAACAACAACCTCCAAGACGTTTCGGTAGAATTCCCGCTGAATATTCTAACCTGTGTCACCGGCGTCTCCGGATCGGGAAAAAGCACCTTGATTCACAGCATTTTAAAGCCAGCACTCATTAAGCATACCAACCGCCAGTCCATTAAATCGCCGCTGTTTAAATCCCTATCCGGGCTGGAGCATGTGGATAAAGTAATCACCATTGACCAAACCCCGATTGGCCGCACGCCACGCTCAAACCCAGCAACATATACCGGTGTTTTTACCCCCATTCGAGACCTCATGGCCCAAACCAAAGAAGCTAAAATTCGTGGCTACAAAGCCGGGCGATTTAGTTTTAACGTCAAAGGCGGCCGATGCGAGGCGTGCCAGGGAGACGGCTCTGTTAAAATTGAAATGCACTTTTTGGCCGATGTCTATGTCACCTGCGATGTGTGCAATGGCAAACGCTACAACCGCGAAACCCTATTGGTTACGTTTGACAACCATACAATTGCTGATTTTTTGAGCATGACGGTGAATCAAGCCATGGAATCCTGCCTCAAAGACATCCCGGCTATTCACCAAAAACTCAGCACGTTGCAAGATGTTGGCTTGGGGTATATTCAACTGGGGCAAAGCGCCACAACACTGAGCGGCGGGGAAGCCCAACGGATTAAACTCGCCAAAGAACTCTCGCGCCCACAAACAGGCAACACGGTGTATTTGTTGGATGAACCCACCACGGGATTGCATTTTAAAGATATTCAAAATTTACTGGCTGTCTTGCAACGATTGGTCGATATGGGCAACACCGTTGTTGTCATTGAACACAATTTAGATGTGATTAAAACAGCAGATTATGTCATTGATCTCGGCCCGGATGGGGGAAATAATGGGGGGACTATTGTTGGGTTTGGAACACCGGAAAACCTAGCCAAAATCAAAGCATCGGTTACCGGACAGTATTTGGCGCCATTGTTGCAATGATTCGACGGTTTCGCTACGGGTGTTGGTGTGGGGTGTTCGGTCTTGTGTTGCAGTTATCCACCTGGGGATCTATACCCGAGTACCTAGGCCCCCACGACACCCATTACGCCATTCCAAATAATTGGGAATCAGTCACCGGGGATCAGCGAACCGTTATCCTGCTTCATAACGAACTTCCCGTAACGTTATCAATTACATCCCGAGTCTTTCCAGAAGGCATTACCGTCAATCGACTGCAAGATATGCATATGGTTGGGAATTATGATGGCTGGATCAGCATTGGCACCGAGCTGGGAACTTTATTTGATAACCAACGGGCCAATGCAACCGAATCGTTTAAAGCTATTTATGGCAAAACACATTTAAATGAAAACTTGAAACCTATTCGCGATTTTGTTATTGACTATTATTTTGTCAAAGATACTATCGGGTATATTGTGTCGATTCAAACCCCCCAGCACCACTGGCAGACGCTGAAGCCGGATATTCAGTTTTTTTTAAAACATTTTTGGATTGGCCCAGATCCCAAACAAATCCTGTCAGACACCACCCCGTATTTGTGGTCTATGAGCGGCAAAACATCGGGACACACACGCTACTTTCCCATTCATATAAACACACCCAACACCACAACCCCCAACTGGCAGATTGAGCGCCCCCGAGAAGGCTTAACATCCGCGCCCGTAATTGGAAATACATGGTATGCTTTTGCCCAAAGCGACCAGCTAATTGTTGGGGACCTTAAAACCGGTACCCCAAACTGGACAATGGTCGTTCCAGGCGGTATTGTGAGCCAACTGGCCATTCATAAAGATCTGTTATTTTTTGTCACAGGAGCCAATCCCAATCAGTTAATTGGGGTTGACCCGGACTCCCAACAAATTGTTGTGCGAGTCACACTCAATGAGCCCCTAGCCAGTCCAGATATTGTGATTCACAACAACCAATTATTGCTTCAATTATTTACACAGTTAATCGCCATTGACATACATACCGGTAAATTGCTGTGGGAACACCCAAACATCAGCAGCATGCCCCCAACAATGACTAAGGACGCCCTTGTATTAATGCCCAACAACCAAGCGGTTCACCAATTGGACAGCGACACCCGAGTACTCAAACACAGCTGGGACCTTGCGCCCCAAGAAAGCCCCATTGCACACGGTGAGCATTTATGGACGGCCCATTATACCGGAAACACACTGCATGTCACTGTATTAAACACCCAAACCGGCGAAGTTGATGCGCAACTGACACAAACGGCCAGTCAAATTCAAACGGTATGGCCCGCAGCTCTGTCCCAGCATCATTACGGGGTTTTGTTTAACGATGATACAGGCATGCATTATCTGTGGATTATTGATACCCGAACCCGAAAAACATCTGGGTTTGTTTTGATTGATACGCCAGTGCTGGGCACGCATATCATTGGAACCCCCGACACCTTCGAAATTGTATGTGGAACCGATCGTAGTAGTCATATTCGAGGCATTCATGTGAATACCAATACAGAAACACGTCGAGACCTACCCATTCGGCTTGAATCACCGTTGTACCACGTCATGTATGGACGATTTGGCTCACAGTTTATTTTGGGTCATAATAACCAGTTTTTACAGGCATTATCATTGCCATAATTTAGATTGTGGTATACTAAACAAATGTGTTGAATCTTAGGATTATCAAGTATAAAAATATTTAAGGATTAACAACTATGTTCTCACGATTTACAGAAAAAGCGATTCAAGCCATTATGCTAGCCCAAGAAGAGGCTAAAAAATTTAACCACAACTATGTAGGTACCGAGCATATTTTGCTAGGCATTCTCAGTGAAGGGGACAACAACGTTACAAAAACATTAAAAGAAATGGGGTTTAATGCTGCTAATATTAAATTAGCCATCGAAGATAAATTGGAGTTTAGTGGTTCAACAATCGAACAAACAAACATTCCATTTACACAACAAGCCAAACAAATGTTAACGGCCGCTTGGGATGAATCTCGCCGTTTGGGACACAATTACGTCAATATTGAGCATTTGTTTTTGTCTATTTTCCGAGACCCCAATAGCATTGCATCAAAGTTGCTGGAAGAATTAGGGATCACTGCCGATAACTTTCGAAAAACACTCTTTAATGAATTGACTAGCGAACATGAATCCCAAGAATCACGCCCAATTGCCCACCCAACCCCTACGCTGGATTTATTTGGCCGTGATTTAACCGCTTTAGCCAAAAATAATAAGCTGGACCCGATTATTGGGCGGGATAATGAGGTGAATCGCATGATTCAGATTCTTTGCCGAAGAAATAAAAACAATCCTGTCTTAACGGGTGAGCCTGGGGTTGGTAAAACCGCTGTTGTTGAAGGGCTTGCCCAGCGGCTCCTCACCGACGTTGCCCCTGAGAAACTCAAAACCAAGCGCATTATTTCCTTGGATTTGGGGTTATTGGTTGCCGGAACAAAATACCGGGGTGAATTCGAAGAACGCGTTAAAAAAATTATGGAAGAAACACACAAAGCCAAAAATATTGTGTTGTTTATCGACGAATTGCACACCATTATTGGAACCGGTGGCTCTGAAGGTAGTTTAGATGCTGCCAACTTGCTAAAACCAGCGCTTGCCCGTGGGGAACTGCAGTGCATTGGGGCAACAACATTGGAAGAATACCGCAAACACATTGAACAAGATGGGGCCTTAGAGCGTCGATTCCAATCCATTTTAGTTGAGGCACCTACCGAAGCGAATGCGGTTGAAATTCTAAAAGGCATCAAAAAACGGTATGAAGACTTTCATGGCGTTCAGTTCACCGATGAAGCCATTGAAAAGTGTGTGGAGCTATCCGTTCGGTATATTACTGACCGCAATTTGCCGGATAAAGCCGTGGATCTTATGGATGAATCAGCAGCTAAAATTATGATCGCTTTTTCAAAACTACCCCCTGAGATTCAAGAGTTATCAAAAAGTGGGGATGATGACTCAAATACTAAAGCCGTCGCAACACCCGCAAGCCCTGAGCAATATCAGCAATATTGCATTGTAAATCGGATTGTCGACACACCCGTCATTAACGAAGTCTTGTCAATATGGACCGGAATCGATATCAAACAACTGACCGAAAAAGAAACAGAACGCATTAAAAATATTAATCAAACGCTGAAGCGCGCTATTATTGGCCAGGACTCTGCAGTTGATTCAATTTCTCGGGCAGTTAAACGATCTAAGTTGGGGCTTAAGGACCCCAAACGCCCCATTGGCTCGTTTCTATTTTTAGGGCCAACTGGCGTTGGGAAATCTGAATTAGCCAAGCAATTAGCGTTATTTTTATTTGGGGATGTGGATGCATTGATTCGGATTGACATGTCTGAATTTATGGAAAAACATTCGGTATCCCGACTGATTGGGGCGCCTCCTGGATATATTGGATTTAACGAAGGCGGAGAGCTAACCGAACCCATTCGGCGAAAACCTTACTCGGTGGTTTTGTTTGATGAAATTGAAAAAGCATCCCCCGATGTCATGAATATTTTATTGCAAATTTTAGACGATGGTCGACTGACTGACTCCAGTGGCCGTGTTGTGAATTTTAAAAACACTATTATTATTTTAACCTCCAATGTAGGGAGTCAATTCATCGAAACCAGTAGCACATTTGGGTTTCAACGAGAAACTGGAGAGGCCAGTCAAGATAAGCAAAATATTGAAAAGAAAATTGGTGAAGAATTACTCAATTCATTCAAACCCGAATTATTAAACCGGATTGATGACACTATTATTTTTGGACGGTTGGATCGAGATAGTCTATTGCAAATTATTGATATCATGCTTCAAGAAATTCAAACCCGTCTGAAAAGTAAAAATATTACCATCCGATTTGACGATAGCATTAAGTCATTTTTAGTGGACAAAGGATTTAACAAAAAGCAGGGTGCGCGTCCCTTGCGCCGATCATTGCAAACCCATTTTGAAGATGTTTTGGTTGATACCATGTTGGATCGCGGGGTTAAAGAAGATATATCTGCCAGTGCAAAACTCAACAAAGAAAAAGATAAAATTGTATTTTCTATTCGAAAAAAACAAGCTAAAAAAAAGACGCCTGTTAAACGCATTGCACATTCCAACCAGTCTTGAAGTCCCCAGTCTTTGTTTGTGAAAGCTGCCAAGAACCCTATGCCCGATGGCAGGGGCAATGCAACCAATGTTTAGAATGGAATAGTATTCAAGAATCCATTACACACACAAAAAAAACCCCCGATCTGTCCCCACCCCCAACACCCATTACAAACATTGCCATTGATATGCCCTTGTTGTATACCCAAACACTACCCGAACTGGATCATGTACTGGGCAATGGGTTGGTCATGGGGGCCACAACCTTGTTGGGCGGAGAGCCTGGAATTGGAAAATCAACACTGGCGATGCAATTAGCCAAAGTCGTGACCGATAAAAACCAATCGGTTTTGTACATTTCAGCTGAAGAGTCCGCTACTCAATTGGCACTACGCGCGAAACGACTCAATTGCTTATCTGAAAAACTTACCGTGTATACCACCCAATCCATGGGAAATATTGTTGAGTACATTCAAAATCAAAAACCACATGTTGTAATTTTAGATTCAATTCAAGTGGTCAAGGATTCGGATTTATCTGGGGTTCCGGGGAGTGTGTCGCAAGTTCATCATTGTGCCAATCGGCTGGTATCGGTCACAAAAACCATCGGATGCCATAGTGTGATTATTGGGCATATTACCAAAGAAGGGGGGTTGGCCGGGCCTAAAGTATTGGAACATTTGGTCGATATTATTTTATTTTTTGAGGGGGATCGATACCAATCCCAACGCATTTTACGCTGTTTTAAAAACCGATACGGGTCAACCGAAGAAATTGGTTTATTTACCATGGAAAAAACGGGTTTAATTGCCAACCGACATCCTGAAAAGTCGTTTTTAGACCGCCCGTTAAAACCCAATCAATCTGGCTCCATGATTGTGCCCATTCAAGAAGGCAGTCGGGTATTCTTGATTGAAATTCAAGCTCTGGTTGTGTCCTCTGGGTACGGCATGGCTAAACGAACATTTGTCGGCGTGGATCAAAACCGAATTAATGTTTTAATTGCCACACTTGAAAAAAACTTATCGATTAAATTATCCAATAAAGACATTTTTGTGACTGTTATTGGGGGGTATAAATTAAACCAGCCGGCTGCTGATTTGGGAATTTTATTGTCGATTTTATCGGCGTTTTACACATTACCACTCTCTCACTTATTGGGGGTTGTGGGTGAGGTCGATCTAACCGGTCATATTCGCCCAGTCAAACAACTGGGAAAATACATACAAGAGTTGGGGAGTTTAGGGTTTCAATATTGCATCACGCCCAACCAAACAAACACCACAGAACATCCGAATCTGACCACTCTCTCAGCCACTACAATTCAAGACGCTGTTCAACACCTATTGAAAGTATCAAAAAAAAATGGTAAAGTAGCAGAATCTGGTTAATACTACCAATTTAAATAAAAGGGTAATAATTTTATGGAAAACGAAAAGAAAAAAGCAAAGATTATTGATTTAAGACAGTTACTGGAAACCGGTGCCCATTTTGGTCATCAAACCAACCGATGGGATCCTCGCATGAAGCCGTATATTTTTACAGCACGCAATGACATTCATGTGATTGATCTTCAAAAAACCATTAAGCTTATTCGAAAAGCATATCGATTTTGCGAAGCATTATCGGCCAAGAATGGAACTATTTTGTTTGTTGGGACTAAAAAACAGGCTCAAGATCCTATTGAACAAGCCGCATTATCTTGTGGTATGCCATACATTAACAAGCGATGGTTAGGCGGCGTTTTAACCAACAATGAAACCTTGCAAAGCAGTATTTCAAATCTTGTTAAGTTAGAGCAAATGCAAAGCGATGGTATTTTAGATACATTGCCCAATAAAGAAAAATCACAAAAAACTAGAAAATTAGAAAAATTACAAAGTTATTTATCCGGAATTAAGAACATGCGCGGGCTTCCCGATGCTATTGTTGTTGTGGATGTTGTCGCTGAAGACTTGGCTGTTAAAGAAGCGGTTAAATTGGGAATTCCAGTGATCGGCATTGTAGACACGAATTCAAATCCCAACCCAGTTACCTATCCAATCCCAGCGAATGATGATGCGGTTAAATCCATTAAACTAATTTTAAATACACTCGCCAATGGTATTCGAGAAGGGCAAATTCAAAATTACACATCGACTGAAGAAATAGCGACACAAACTGCTGAAGTCGTTAATCAATAAAAGGAGTTAACTATGGACGTCACAATGGCCTTAATTCAAGAACTTCGTCAGAAGACGGGTGTGGGTATTATGGATTGTAAAGAAGCATTAACCGCATCCAACACACTCGAAGACGCTTGTAATTATTTACGTGAAAAAGGCCTAGCGAAAGCAGTGAAAAAGTCGGATCGAGACGCAACCGCTGGGGGGGTTTTTATTGCAATTAACGCCGATCAGTCGACTGGATTTATCGTTAAAGTCAATTGTGAAACGGATTTTGTATCTCAAAACGATACGTTTCAGTCGTTTGGCACCGCTGTAGTTCAAGCGGCTTTAGACGCCAATGAAACCAATGTGGATGCACTCAGTATCAACGGAACCCCTTTATCAACAGCCTTAACCGATATGGTTGCTAAAACTGGTGAAAACATTCAAATTGATACCATCCAACACGTTACGGGTAGTCATGTCAGTGGGTATATTCATATGAATGGCACGATTGGGGTATTGGTTGGGTTTGATTCTAAAATCGATGCCGCATTGGGTAAAGATATTGCTATGCAAGTGGCTGCTGCCAACCCAACGTATATCAACCGAGAGGATGTCCCTCAGTCTGTGCTCGATAGCGAGCGCGATGTACTAAAAAAACAGGCGATTGAAAACGGAAAACCTGAAAAAATTATTGATCAAATTGTCAACGGCTTAATTAATAAATACTATGAAGAAAACTGTTTGGTTGACCAAGTGTTTATTAAAGATCAAAAAGTGTTTATTCGGGATTTACTCAAATCCACGAATGTATCCAGTATGTATCGATTTGCACTGTAATGGCCGTTCATACAATTACAGCGGATACGTTTAATACCACTATTCAATCAAGCACCCCTGTTTTAATCGACTTTTGGGCGGATTGGTGTGGGCCATGTAAAGCACTTGCCCCAACAATTGAGGACCTGTCTATCGAATTTGATGGGAAGCTGCTCGTGGGTAAATTAAATATCGATGATGCCTCTGATTTGGCTGCTTCGTTGGGACTGACCAGTATCCCGTGTTGTATTTTATTCAAAGACGGTGTTGAAGTCGATCGAATTATTGGGTATAAGCCAAAATCGGACTTTGTATCCCTGTTAAACGCCAACCTATAACCTGTGCATAACCTGTTAGTGGCGAAGGGGTAATTGTTCGGGCTACGCCAGTTATTCACATCCTTTTCCCGAAGTTGTTCCACTATAAGTGGTTTGAAACGCATTGTTTTTCTGAGTTATCCACAGTTTCAACAGGTCTTACTATGATGATAGTAATTGATATATAAATTTATTATTTCTATATCAATTGGGGATAGTGTATAATAAAGCTTATGGAGTTTTCATGTAACAGTGAATTGTTTTTTCAAGCGATTTCCCATGTCGGAAAAGCAATATCCAATCAAAACACCATTGATGCCTTGAATAACTTTTATATTGAGTTATATGAAAACAAACTGACATTAAGAGGGTATAATTTGACACTGGGGATTGAATCCTCGGTTCCTATTGAGGATTGTACCGTATGTGGGCGTGTATTAATTCGTGCTAAGACGTTGCACGATGTTGTTCGGCATTTTGACAACGAAACATTGTATTTTAAATGCGATAACAACCACATGCTGACGTTAAAATCCAATCGATTTAGTTTTGACTTGCGGGGGCAATCATGTGAGAACTACCCCGTATTTCCCAGCATGGACAATGGCACACAGTTTAATTTACCTTATTCAGTTGTGAAAGATAGCTTATCGCAGGCCTTGTTCGCCGCTAGTCTAGATGAAACACAAGATATTCTGAGTGGTGTTTTATTTAAGCATGAAGCCGGTCAATTAATGGTTGTTGGGGCGGATGGATTTCGATTAGCCCTAAAACAAATTTCGGCTGATATTCCCGATTTTTACACCATACTCCCGGCAAAATCCATGCAGGAATTTAGTAAACTAATTGCCAAACCCGAGGAATCCGATACCGTTAGCATTACCATTACCGAACACCAAGCCCAATTTGTATTGAAAAATACAGTTTTAGTGACCCGCGTGATGCAGGGAATGTTTCCAGATTATAAAAAAATAAAACCCACCACGTTTGGGTATTCGTTCCAAGTATCCAAGCGCCAATTGCAAGGATCCTGTGAGCGAGCCAGTATCATTTCAGCCGAAGCCAATGACGTGGTTTCCTTTCGGTTCCACGATGCGGGCATTCATCTAACAGCTAAAGCGAATGCGCTGGGTAAATTTGAGGAGACACTATCAGCATCCCTGATTGAATACCCCCAAGCGCCGTTAACCTTAGCTTTTAATATTCGAATGATCTTGGACGGATTGCGAGCGATTGAATCGGATGATGTGATTGTATCGTTTAATAGCGCTGAAACCCCATGTTTAATTACACCCGCTGCGGATGAATCCTTTACGTATATTGTGATGCCGGTTCGTGTGGCATCCAATGTGGTTCAGGAGCCTGTTACCACATAAGTTCGGTGCTTCGCCGGCTATTTACCCAACGATGTAGAAATTTATCTGACGGGGTTCTAACCTTTGAGTCTCCCCATGGGGCGATACTGATTGGCGATAATAATCAAGGCAAGACAAGTGTGTTGGAATCAATGTATTACTTGGCTAATTTTAAATCGTTTTTGCGTAAAACGACACGAAAAACAGTGATTCGGCATGATGCTGATTCGGCTGTTATTGGCGGGGAATTTGAGCATTGCGATATGGTGTATCAGCGCTATGTTAAACTTGAATCTAATCAACAATGGGTATTTCAAAATCAAGAATTGCTAAAAACCCACACAGCGGCGCATACCCAATTGGGAGCGGATTATATTTCAGCGGACACCATTCGATTGTTTTATGACAGTCCCGCGTTTCGTCGCCATCAGCTGGATGTGTGTGTGCAAAAAAAAAATCCAACCATGCGCACCATTTATCGGCAATACGATCGGGTTATTCAACAAAAAATAGAATCCGTCAAATACGGTCGTGAGTGGCCGGCTGTGTACCACGAACGGTGGCAAACATTGGGGACGCGAATTGTCGAGGAACGCCACACCATGCTGAACACATTAAACCAGCACATTCAGCCACTGATTCATCAATTTTCTCAATTGGAACACACAGCCACTCAGGTCCGGTATATGCCCATTGTATCGGATCTGCATAGCCAACCCAGTACACCCGAACTGTATCGGGTGGGGCCGCATGTGGATGATTGGGGAATTTATATTAACGATCAATTGGTGAGTCAGTATTATTCTCGGGGGATTAATCGAATCTTAGCCCTAATTATGGTCAGTTTACAGATTCAATTAACCCAACCACCTGGGCAAACCCACCGGTTATTATTGGACGACCCCTTTATTGAACTAGATGCGGGCAATAAGGCGTCTATTATGCAGTACTTATGGAACCAGTTCTATTGTATTTACGCAACAACGTCTGCGAGTGATCACCCCTCAACATTGCCCCATTTAGATCAGTTTTACATTCAAAATGGGTGTATTAAACCCCATACCTAACCGGGTGTAAATCGGGTATACTGATAGAATGCACAGCGTATCGGATGTTCTTCTAAAGCAAAAAAAAATTCGGGAAGCCATGAGAAACACCCTGCTTTTGCAGCAGTGTCGCGACCGCTGGCGGACATTATCCCCCATTTTAGTGAAGCACGCCTCCGTCATTGCTATTCAAGATAACGTGCTAACCTTGGGGGTATACACAGCGACTTGGAAGCAGGAATTAACCCTGATGACGCCCACATTAATCCAGCGATTTTCACAGTGGTTTCCCGATCTGGTGATTCAAAAAATCCAATTCACAATGCTCAAACGGCCCAAAAAACAAAAAAAAACACCGTTGGTGATTAAGGCCAGTACACTAGAAGCCTCGATTCGATATACCCATGAGGCCCGAAAAGCCAGCGGCCAACACCTGTGCAGGCATTGCCAGTTTACGTATACGCACGCTGAACTTTGCTTGGTTTGTCAATCGAAAAAACAGTATCAGGAGTTGCAAAACCCATAAAATCTATGCCATAATTAAAGACTATTTTGATCGTTAATAAAAAGTAAAAGTGAGGTGACTATGGGCAGCGTTATTAAAAAAAGAAAAAAGAAGATGAACAAACATAAGCATAAAAAATACGGAAAAAAAATGCGAGCATCTAAAAAATGATCACCCCTGAAGCCATACGAAAGTTAGCCGAACTATCTGCTCTGAGTGTGTCTTCAGCGGATGAAGCGGTGTATGCTCAGCAATTAACCCAAGTGTTGGATTATATGGATGTTTTGCGTCAGCATACCCCATTGGATGCCCGCATTAGCTGGCCCATTCACAAAGAAACCCATACCCGATCCGACCATGCCGTGAATTTGAATGGTGAATTACCCCAGGGGTTTCATCGGACCCGTGATGGGTTTCCGGTTCCTAAAATTTCCACTGCACAATCATGAATACGATTACTAGTTATTTAAATTCGAATCAAGGGTGTCGCGATACTGTTGATTCGATTTTAAATACCATTCGATCCGATGAGCATAATGCCGTTGTGGGGACTTATGATCACTTAGCGGCTCAGTTGGCTGATTATTATGATGCGACACAGTCGGATCGCCCATTTGCCGGTGTTCCAATCGCTATTAAAGATAATTTATGTATTCAAAACGAGTTGGTGACCTGTGGGTCTCAAATTTTATCCGGTTACCATTCCCCGTATACGGCAACCGCTGTACAAAAATTATTGGATGCCGGGTTTATTCCTATATGCCGAACCAATATGGACGAGTTTGCCATGGGGTCATCCAATGAGACATCGGTCTACGGACCGGTCAAAAACCCCGTAAATCCCACCCGAGTACCGGGTGGATCATCAGGAGGATCGGCAGCGGTTGTTGCTGCTAATTTAGTCCCTGCGGCCTTGGGATCAGACACCGGGGGGTCGATTCGACAACCTGCCGCATTTTGTGGCATTGTCGGATTAAAGCCGACCTATGGCCGCGTGTCCCGATACGGCTTGGTTGCCTTTGCGTCGTCGTTGGATCAAATTGGTCCCATGACGCACACGGTATCCGATGCGGCAGCTTTATTTTCTGTGATTGCAGGGCATGATCCATCGGATGCGACAACCATTGAAAAACCCGTTCCCAAACTGACGCTGAATACAGAACAATCGATTCAGTCGCTAGCCGGAAAACGCATTGGAGTCCCCACTGCTTTATTATCGGATTCAGTGATTCATCCAGAAATTATTCAAGCCATTCGAAACGTGTTGGATCAATTAGCCAACGCTGGTGCTGACATTATTGAGCTGGATATGCAATTTTTTGACGAGGCTGTGGCAACCTATTATATTTTAGCCCCGGCAGAGGCCGCATCGAATCTCAGTCGATTTGATGGGGTTCGCTACGGGTACCGCAATTCTCAAGCTCAAACCATGCAAACCATGATGCAAACTACCCGGGAAACTGGATTCGGACACGAAGTAAAACGCCGCATTATGTTGGGGAATTATGTATTAAGTTCTGGGTATTACGATGCGTATTATGGCAAAGCCCAAATCATGCGGGGGGAGCTCTGTCAGCAGTATACAAAAGTGTTCGAATCCGTTGATGCTATTGTATCCCCAACGACCCCCACAACGGCGTTTGAGTTGGGGGCTCATTTAGACCCCTTGCAGATGTATTTGGCCGATATTGCAACCATACCGGTGAATTTAGCTGGTGTTCCCGCTATCTCTATTCCCTGTGGGACCGATAGTCAGCAGTTGCCCATTGGGCTTCAAATTACAGGAAACTGGTTTGACGAGGCCGGTTTATTGACAATCGCACACGGGATTGAAGGGCTTTTATCATGACACCATCGGGTATCTATAAAAATTACGAATTGGTGGTTGGATTGGAAATCCATGTGCAGCTGGATACGAATTCAAAATTATTTTGTTGTGCGGCAGCTGGGGGTTCCAATCAACCCAACGACCATGTGGGGGCCGTGAGCTTGGGTCTTCCCGGGGCTTTGCCAGTCCTGAATGAACAGGCGGTTCAGTATGCCATTATGGCCGGTTTGGCATTGGGGTGTGCTATACAAGAAACATCTGTGTTTGCTCGGAAGCATTACTTTTATCCTGATTTACCCAAAGGGTATCAAATTTCTCAGTATGATCAACCCTTGTGTCTCAATGGCTATATACAATTGTCCGATGGAAAAAAAATCGGCATTACACGCATTCATATGGAAGAAGATGCGGGTAAATTGGTTCACCAAGGAGCGAGTGGCTTAGCGGGCTCGTCTGGATCATTGGTAGATTTAAATCGGGCTGGGATTCCCTTGATTGAAATTGTATCAGAGCCCGATATCCGAACCCCGCAAGAGGCTCGGCAGTATATGGAAAAAGTCCATGAAATTGTCCGGTTTATTGGGGTGTGCGATGGGGATTTAGAAAAAGGTTCGTTTCGCTGCGATGCCAATGTATCGGTTCGCCCAGTGGGAACAACCCAATTTGGGACCCGAACGGAAACCAAAAACTTAAACTCATTTCGATCCGTTGAACAGGCAATACAGCATGAGTTTCATCGTCAAGTGGATGCCTTATTGGCTGGTGAGACCATTGTTCAACAAACGCGGCATTACGATGATGCAACTGGGACAACAACAGCACTCAGAACCAAAGAGGAAGCGCATGATTATCGGTATTTCCCCGATCCGGATCTTAAACCGTTGGTTGTGACAACAGCGACCGTGGATGCCATTCAACAAACACTCCCAGAGCTTCCAGATGCTGTTCGAAGCCGATATAAAACAGAGTATGCGTTGCCAGATAACGCCATAGAGGTGCTTATTCAAGATCGAAATTTGTATCAATTATTTAACGATTGCCAAGCGTGTATTCAAACAACACCGTTGCCTGAATTGGCCAAATGGCTGGTTGGCCCGATTCAATCCCTATTAAAAACACAATCACCCAATACACAGTTTTCGCCCAGCGATATTGCTTGGCTATTGGATGAATGCGCGTCGGGTAAATTATCAAAGACCATGGTTAAAGATGTGTTGGAGCAACTTAAACCCGGTATGACGGCTCAAGAGTTGGTGAACCAACAAGGCGGGGGGCAAATTTCAGATCAGTCCGAGCTAGTTGGCCTGGTTCAGTCAGTGATGGCTGAAAACCCCGATGTGGTTAAAAAAATTCAAGATGGGAAAGTTGCGTCGGCCAACTTTCTTATGGGACAAGTGATGAAGTTGAGCCAAGGACGAGCCAAACCGGATACCGTTCGGGCACTAATTTTAGAGGCCTGTGGTGTTGCGGTCTAGTCAGTATGGATACAGTTTACGACCCCCAATCGTTTGAATCGGATATTTATCATCAGTGGGAATCGGGTGGATACTTTTCACCCGATTTTTTTTCGGATGATCGTCCGTGTTTTTCAATGGTCATCCCACCGCCGAATGTAACGGGAAAATTGCACATGGGGCATGCATTAAATCATACCCTTCAAGATATTTTGGCACGGTGGAAGCGGTTAACTGGGCACCGGGTGTTGTGGGTGCCGGGGACGGATCATGCAGGGATTGCCACACAGGCCGTTGTTGAAAAGCAATGCGCTAAAGAAAATACGGATCGACACCAATTGGGACGCGACGCCTTTATTCAACGAATTTGGGATTGGAAAACACTCTATGGGTCTCATATTGAGAACCAAATTCGGCGCTTGGGGGACTCGGTGGACTGGTCGCGTCAACGCTTTACCCTGGATGATCAACTGGTTAAAGCCGTTCGGCACCATTTTGTAACCCTATACAATCAGGGCTATATTTATCGGGGGAAGTCGATTACCCATTGGTGTATTCGATGTCAATCAGCGTTATCCGATATTGAGGTGAATCATGTGGATCACTCCGGAAGTTTGTGGCATATTCGATATCCGCTCGACACCGGGACAGGTTCAATTGTTGTGGCCACCACCCGGCCGGAGACGTTGTTGGGAGACCAAGCGATTGCGGTTCACCCCAATGATGCTCGATATGCGCAGTGGATTGGCTGTTCGGTTCAGCTGCCGCTATGCAATCGAAGCATTCCTATTATTGCCGATGATGCTGTAGACCCTGAATTTGGGACCGGGGCGGTTAAAGTGACCCCCGCACACGATCATACCGACTACGAGATTGGCCAGCGGCACCACCTCGAGCCTCGGGTTATTATGGACATTAATGGCCATTTAACGGGCGATATTCCATCGGATTATCACGGCCTTTCACGCGAGGATGCTCGGGCGACAATCATCCAAGACTTGGGGGAGTATTTGGTCCAAACAACCGATCACACTGTTCCGCAAGCTCGGTGCTATCGGTGCGATACGGTTGTCGAGCCCCGGCTGTCTAAACAATGGTTTGTGGCGATGAAAGACCTGGTTCAACCGGCTATTGCGGCCATTCAGAATGGCGAGGTTCAGTTTCAACCCAAACGCTGGGAATCGTTGTATTTAGACTGGATGAACACAATTCGGGACTGGTGTATTTCACGCCAAATTTGGTGGGGTCATCGGATTCCGGTTTGGTATGACCCCGATGATCCCGATACGCCTATTGTGTGTGCTGAGGACCCGGATGATCCAAAACTGATTCAAGACCCGGATGTCTTAGACACCTGGTTTAGCTCGGCCTTGTGGCCGTTTTCAACTTTAGGTTGGCCTGAAAAAACGCCTGATTTTGACCAGTTTTACCCAACAAGCGCCTTAGTGACGGGGTACGATATTATTACCTTTTGGGTATCTCGAATGATGACAATGGGGATGCATCATTGCCAGCACCCACCGTTTCATACAGTGATCGTCCATGGCTTGGTCCGGGATATTACCGGGAAAAAAATGAGTAAATCGTTGGGTAATGTGATTGACCCCATTGACCTGATGGATACCTACGGTGCCGATGCCCTTCGGTTTTGCTTAGCTAGCCATGCAACTTTAGGGGGGCAAGATATTCGGTTTTCAGTTGAAAAAGTAGAATCATGCCGAAATTTTGCCAATAAACTATGGAACGCAACTCGCTATTTGTTGCGACAACCCGTGGAATCGGTATCGCTTAATCAACCCGATGTTCAAACCGAAGAAGACCGCTGGATTGTCAGCCAGTGGTATGCGACGCTTGAATCAGTCAATCACCAGTTAGCGCAATACAATATGGCCGCTGTTACTGAAACAATGTGGCAATTTACCTGGAACTATGTCTGTGATTGGTATATTGAGATGACAAAGTCTCGAGCATCAGAGGCAGCCCCGGTATTGGGCTGGGTCTTGAGTCAGATATGCATTGTTTTACACCCCTTTATACCCTTTATTACGGAACGGCTCTGGGCAGAGCTTCAAGCGCATGGCGCACAATTGCCGGACAAAGTGATTGTTGCTCAATGGCCAACGGTGCAGCCCTCGGCTATTGCAACCGAATTAAATAGTACGATGGATTTGGTGTTGTCTATGATTCGATCAATACGATCGTTGCGCAAGCAGGTGCAGTTGAAAAATAGTGTGCTATGCGATGTCTATATAGCGGGTGATTGTGTTGATCAACTCGCCCCCTACCACCGGTTTTTTAAACAACTCGCCGGGGTGTCCAGTGTCTGCTCGGGCAGCTGCCCGGGCCCCCATATTCCAGCGGTTGTATTGGGGTGCACGCTTGGGATTCCAATTACGGAATCCATTGATATTACGGGCCACCAGACACGGTTAGAGCAACAAACTAAACAAACCAAGCAGGCCTTGGATCAAGTTAATAAAAAATTGAGCAATACGGGTTTTTTAAATCAAGCCCCTGAGCATGTCGTTGCCGATATTCAGACCAAACAACACCAACTTCAGTGTGATTATGATCAATTGATGATACAATTGAAAGCACTATCACACAATGTCTAAGTTTATTACTCAATTAACACACGATCTTGCCTGGCGGTCTAAAACCCATGGGGTCCAGTATAACTTGGACGCATTTTATGGGTATCTGAATGCGTTGGGGAATCCCCATCAGGAACTATCCCGGTGCCTACACGTGGCCGGAACCCATGGCAAAGGCTCAACCGTAGCATTTTTAGTGTCTGGTTTAATGGCTATGGGGTACAGCGTTGGATCGTTTACATCCCCCCATATCCGCAGCTACGCAGAGCGCATTCAAATTAACAACACACCGATTAAAACCGATGATTTTTGGCGAATTTATCATACCGTGCTTGATCGGTTAAACGTGAACAAGACAGACGCCGATGCTCAAAAAAAAGAACCAACAGAATTTGAGGTACTAACCTTGGTTGCGTTTCTGTACTTTCAAGAAAAACAGCCGGACTTTATCGTCTTTGAAACGGGGCTGGGTGGGCGATTGGATGCCACGAATGTGATCCGACCCGTTGCGTGCAGCATCACAAAAATTGGCTGGGATCATATGGAAATTTTAGGAAACACATTGGTGGATATTGCCGCTGAAAAAGCGGGTATTATTAAACCGAGAACCCCGGTTGTCAGTGTTCAACAAGATTCGATTTGTGAATCGGTCTTGTCTTTGGTCGCTTCAGACAATCAAGCGCCATATCAAATTTCAGCGCCACTGGACGCGGTTGATGGGTTTCATCTTAAGGCAGATATTCAGCGTGAAAATGCCGGGTTGGCATTAGCAACCTTGAATTTAATCTTTCCCGATATTGACAAAGATCGTATGATTCAGGCCTTTAAAACCACCCAGTTTTGGGGTCGATACACCACGATTATACCTAAAAAAACACCCGAAAAAACACTTGTTGTGGACGCTGCCCATAATGTTGAAGGGATTCGAGCCCTAGTTGAACAAATAAGCCACGATTACCCGGATTTATACCCCGATCACTGCGTGTTTGTTATGGGGATTTTAAATCGAAAAGCCTACTCGGATATGATAAGCCTCATTCAGGCACCGGTTCGGCTGGTAGACTTTCAGCCCGGGGTTAGTGTTGGGCCCAATGCAACCGTGCCGCATTATGTTACCCACCATACACTTAAAGATCCCAATTTGTTATCTGGGCGATTGGTTGTGGTAACAGGGTCAATTTATTTTTTAGGCGAAATTATCCAATATCTGCCCGATTCTGATTAAGTATGCAAGATTTGTATACTATAGAACGATTATGTAGTCATAGTGAGTCTTGCATTTTATAAAATAAATATCAATGAAGGCAACTTCGGTCAGCGGGCGGCTCGTCAGGAAGCGGAGTTGGGAGAATTTTTTTATGAAATGATTGAACCCAAGCTTCCCGGAAGTTTAGAAGGAAACTTAGAGCTTGTTGAACAAAAAAAAGCGTTTCAACAACCAGGCACAGCGCGCAAACAGTTTTGGAAGAAACAAGTCTTGCTTCATAATATGGGGGGGCGGTTGTTTGATGAAGATGATTATTTATCCTTTTTTATACAACTCAAAAATAAAGATAAAAACCGTGTGATTCGAGATACACAAGATCCCGTCATTCGCGATTATTTAAAATCCAAGGAAACGAATGGGTTTAACAGTCAGTTTGCCACGCTGGAATCCAGGGTCAATACACAGTATCAAGCTATGTTTGTGGATTCTGGCATGGACCATGGGTATTATGGGCAACCGTATCAATACGCTGTACGGAGCATTGAGCAGGCGTTGCGATCCGGAACAATGACGGATGCACCATTATCCCTGATTTTGGGGCTTGGGGATACCGTGTCAGAGTCTGCGGCGTCTTTATCCCAGGATGATTTTTTATCTCATTTTCAATCGCTATCGGGCAATGTGGCATTGTCCGGTGAGCAAGCTTTGACGGTCGTTCGGTATTTAGCGGCGATTCACCATGGCTATGTCCAGTCTAGATACTCGTTTGAAGCGAATTTGTCAGAAATACGCAATTTGGATTCGTCGTACGTCGAATCTGAAAAACAGGCCATTGCGTCAGTATCTTGGGAGATGGCCACATCGCCTATAGACAATAGTATTGAGTATCAACACATTAAGCACAATGGGCATTTGTACCAATTAAGTTACAAACGCCGTATTGGAACGGTGACGGAAGCTGTCTTTCAACACAGCGGTCAGTTTGATGCGGATGCCAAGGGGGATGTATACGCCGCATTTGTGTATAGCAACAATGGGACCTGGTACACACAGGATGAAGCCGGCCAGCGCACAGAATTTAAACCGCCAACAACAACCAATAGCTTGGTGCCGAGTATGAATAAAATTAGTTTTGACCGCATTCATTTAACGAGCAATAGTCAACCGTACAAGTACAGTGTATTGCTGAAACAAGCAGCGGTTTGTTTGCATCGGTTGTCTCAGAGCAGTGGACACGCGATGGCCGCAGCGTCTCCATCGATTCGGGACGCGCTATTGGCGCTTGCATCGGCTACCAATAACAGAACGATTATAAGCGCCCTTGAAGCGCTGTACGCGGAAGTACAGCAGTTGCTCCCTGGCAATGGTGTTGCTGTATCGGATACGAACACCCCATCGGTTAAGCTGTGGGGGTGCTTGTATCCGATCCTTGCGTTGGGCCGAGTCTTTGCGCACACAAGAAGCTATATTCAGGTTGATCGCATACATAGTGCGTATCGCACACAGGTGGTGAGTCTGTTGGAACAAAAAGGTGTGATTGCGCCAATTCGGGGAAATGGGGGGCGCTGGCTTTTGCTTAAAGAACTAGTACAGAGTGATTTGCAGGGCCAGAGCGGGGATTATCGTGGGTATTTTAATGCCATTCAAGATGCGTTAAGTATTCGGGATGTGCACGATATTTTTTCGGATCAAACAGCACTGTTTGAGCACAATGGTGGCCATGTTGTTGGTTTGGCGAATGTTCAGCCTGTGTATGGCAACCCACAATTATTAGCACAATATCGCCAGGAACAAGCCAATTTGGACAAGAGTAAGACCCGTGATGCGCTGCTGATGACGATTCAAAACCGACAAGTTTCCGCTCGCCAAGCCCGAAAAGCGGCGAATTATTCTCAGGCGTACGAATCGTGGCGATCCGATGTTGAAGCGCGGCAGTTGCAGGACCGCAGAAACAACGCATGACCCTTTCTATAAACAGCTTACTGCCTACGCCGGACACAGAGTCTCGCATCGCTGAATTTGCGCCCGTACACGTGCATACAGGCTCAATGCCAGTGGGCCACACACTTGAAGATACCACTCAAATACAAACAACCCCAACCGTGGTGGACGCGCGGCCATCGACCCCAACAGACCCGGATTATTTTGAAGCAATCGTATCGGGACGCGATTTTGTATTGGATGATCCTGTTTTAATACACTGGCTAAACACTACGAAGATCCGACAAACAGCTACCGTGGTGTACGGCCTAAACCCGCAGGGAGAACGGGTGGATGGGCTTGGGTTAACCTTGGATACTGGCCAAACGGTCTTGATACACCGGAAAGACTTGGGCCATGTTCATAGTGGCCAATTGGCTGCGGATAGTGCAACAACTCCCTTGTTTGAGCGAAAAGCCACGGGCACGGTAACACAAACCCCGGAGAGCCGCGTGAATGCTGAATTGGCGCCACGGGCTGGCGTTTCGTATCTGCCGGATGTGATTGACCCGGATGCGGCGGCTGTTGTGGCCATTGTGGCGGATTTGCGCAGTCAAGGCCGTTTGCGAAGAGGGATGACAAAAGAAGACGTCTTTGCGGTGGTCCAAGCGGAAATGGCTCGCCGATATCAGTATCAATCGGATGGGGATCGGGATGCGTGGCAGTCGGCTCACGATACCCTTCAGCGTGGCCAGGGGGATTGTGAAGATTGGAGTATTGCAATGGCGTCTGTGCTAGCCAGAGCCCTGGTTGTTACGGGCCATTCGCCCGATGGCGTTCGGTTGCACATAATCGAAGATGGGGATCAGGCACACATGATTGTTGAGCATGGTGGACGGGTTTGGGATACCAAGCAGCCAGACCGCATACGGGACTACTCGGATAAACCCATTGTAACAATTAGCCAAAATAAGATTTCAGTTAAAGACGAATCGTCTGTTGACTGGTTGCTGGCTGTGCGCACAGCGTCTGGGACGGCTCGTTCAGAACGTGGCGAAGGCCAATCTGGAGGGCCCTTGATCTTTCAAGGTTTGGCGAGCGACACATCACTGGATATCCATCGCATGATGCATGGCAATGATTCTGAGCTTAAGGAGATCGGCGGTGCGTTAGCTAAGGGGGAAATTACAAAAGAACAGTTAGAAGCCTTTTTAGCTATTCAGCGCGAATTTGATGCGATGCGTGCGTTTTTTGTTATCTTGATGCATGTTGTGCAACAACGGGGCAAGTGGATTCGATTAATTCTAGCGATCATTGAAGGGGTGGAGGAAAGCAAAGATCCTAGCGATCATAAATATTCATTTGAAGGGATTAATTTTAATCAATTGACCCAATCTATACTGGCTGTTTTTGTGGCTGATATTGAATCGGAGTTGGCCACTAAGCGAAAAGAGATTGCCGATAAATACACCGGCATGGGGTATTCTTTTTTGGATTCAATCTTGGGCGAAACATATACAATTGATCAACAAAAAGAAGAAAATGAGGCGGTTAAAGATGCGTATAAAAAAATTGAGGAACTTATGGTATTGCTTGCTAAGGAGTTTCTCCGGGAGCAAGATGAGTTAGAGAAACTGTCGGCATCGATGCACCAACGGGTTCACCAGACTTCCGATTTAAAAAACGAAACCCTGGTTTATTTTGGGAATGGCCAATCCATGACATTGGCCGATTGGTTAAATTCAGAAGACGGATCGGATTCGTTGGCGGCTATGGGGACACAATTTGCGACAGCGGATGCAGACAACCGCCCATTTTTTGATATTGTTGAGGAATCCCTTCAAGCCATGATTATGAAAGGGCGAAAGCTGCAAGCGAATATTCAATTAACGGCAGCGGCATTGGGGTTTC
Source organism: Alteromonas sp. (assembly GCA_964220215.1). GTDB lineage: Bacteria > Margulisbacteria > Marinamargulisbacteria > UBA6595 > UBA6595 > UBA6595. Next base: position 26,397 of record CAXPTH010000019.1, read on the forward strand.
GGGCGAATTTACAGTATGCGGTACAAAAAATAAGCTTGGGTTACGGCGACTTTGATACTGGGACACAAGCGAAAGTCTTGGGATGGCGAACCAGTCGATACGAATTGTTTGAAAGCCAGTTTGTGGACCAGCTCCTTAAAATGAAAAATTTATTTAATGAGTCCGTTAATTTGACCCTTGATATTCAAAAAAAGGAAGCGATTCGATTCCTTAAAATAGCCCAAGGTTTCTTTAATGTGGTGGTGGTTCCGGCAATCGTGCTTTTTGTACCACCCGGTTTGGGTGCCTTGGCGACGGTTCTTGGAAATATGATATTTACAACGGCGGTGTTTGCAATGGAGACCCATCTTGAAACCCAATATAATAAAGATATCGCGTTGCGTGCAATGGATGATTCGCAGTTAACGGCGGTGTTGGCAGCGCAAGGAATCCCCACCCAAAAGCCCAACGGACACAATCCGCAGGATCGGTCCATATTTTCGGCTTATTCAGCCTATGTGCGGGTTCGGTTTGAGCAGGGAAAGGTTTTGAAGACCAGTTTGTCTGGTCAAGATCGATGGCAAGACAACAGGGAGGGGGCGTTTAAAAAGTTGGACGCTTTGTTTGATGTTAATATGGGCGAGCAGTTGCTGGACCTTAATAAAAAAATGGCCATGATGCGGCAATCTTGGGTTCAGCGGTCGCTGCTCATGGCGACGGTTTTGCAGTTTTCAATCGGGTTTTCTGTTCATGATAAATATGCCAATGAGTTTCGGGGTGTTTCGGAAAAAATGGCCGGCATCGTTCAATCGCTTAAATCGGCTATTCAGCGGGAATGGCAAGATCAAGAGCAGCTGCAACGTATTCAATTTGAGCGCGAGAAAAAAAAACGAGAATTGGCTATTGGATACTTTCTGGATATGGCCAAACACGTGCTGGGCTTGGGCTTGGTTCGGGTTAAGGCCTTACAAAAACAAATATTTTTCAAGCTGACCCCCTGGCATATTATCTACAATTCAATATTAGGCCCTATTGCCAATGCGATCAAAACATTAACAAAAGACTCCCGCTGGCTATATGCTCGAGACTTTATGAATGCGTCAACGCCAAGTTTATCGGATGCCCATCAGGCACTCAGTGCCAATTCAAATACGCTTCGTGAACTCAAGGCGCGTGAAGCATCCGCTAAGAAACACTATGATTCGGCTCGGCGTCATCGTGAAGCCATGCAAGCCGTGTTGGCACAAGATTCAGAATCAACCGTGGCGGCACAGCAGTTGGAAGATGCACGGTTAAATGAGGCTCGGACACGTGCGCAGTATGAGCGTCACAAATTTCAAACCCGGTTGGCGGATTATCGAGACAATGCTTGGGGTATGAATGCTTATGAAAAAGTGTTTTCTCAAGAATTTAAAATGGTTAATCATGCCACTATTTTTGATAACTTTAAATGCGTGACGTATTTGTATAATCAATATTATACGATGCAGGCGGCTCGGATGGCCCGGTATCGCGTGATGGATACGATTGTTGGGCTGTCTCGGGGTGACCGAGCGGCTGAATCGATAAATTTAATGTCCATGGAATCCGATCTGATTAAAACCCATACAGACAACTTGGTGTCTCAGGCGAAAGAACAAATCCGGATTGCCAATAAAAAAGCAGACACTCGGTATGAAATTTATGAAGCAGCGATTGATTTGGCTATAACCAGTGCTTTTGCTGGTGCAATGATTGTGTTTCAAAACCCGGCCATGGTGGCATTTTTTCAAATATCTAAAGAAATGCTCGGTTTGGTGCGTAATACTGTATTCAATGCGATCAATCAAACGATGGTTTATGGGGATACCCAAACGCTTGAGGATGACCTGAAGGAAGAAGCCGTATCGGAAGATGCTTCCCACGCACTGTCTGTGGTTAGTCCGCAGGCGCCAACCCAGAAGCACCAATCGTTAAACCGGGAGTTTGATACCAGCATTCAAGCGCAACGTGGCCGAAGTGGGGAGTATTTTTTAAATCAAGAACACGTGACACAATTTAATCGGGAGTTGGCCTATGTTACGCAAGCGATGCAGCTATCGGCACAGGCGGTGGCTAAAATTGCCGAGCTGCGCTACATGATTATGAATCGGATAGCCGGCGGAACCACATCCCCAACCGCAGTGGCCGGTTTAATTATGGGGTTACAACAAGCGTTAATAGACGCCTATTACAACACGCACCGCATGGGCCATTTAGAAATAAAGCTAAGCCGAGACACCGATTCCAATGAGATATGGCAGAAAATAACAGCGGACACTATGCATGCGTCTGCCAATATATTGAGTTATCTTCCAGGGGGTAGAAGTATGACGCATTGGAGCCAGTCCCAATGGGTCACTCGCCAATTGGCTGCGATGGGATCGGCGAGTATGTTTCGGCAAGTTGCAGAGCACACTAAGCCAATGGTTGGCCGAATGCATGGGTTTTTTGTTGGCCAAGATGACCAGATAGCCCCAACCCTGCTGATGACGGATGCTGCGAAACGAGAACAGTTGGCCTATGCGCAATCCCGTCGTGGGGACTATCACGGCATGGCGGATGTATACCAAGCCGCGATGCTGAATAAATATCAGAAGCAATATCAGCAGCAGCGGTCCAATGCGCGTAAAGAATACTTACAAAAAGTTAAAGCGTTTTTGAATGTGGTTAGCAATTCGGCAAAGTCTGTGCTTAAAGAACCCAAAGTGCGGGATCGCGTTCGAAACAATGTGCCCCGGTTTTTTGCTCAACACTATCAGAAAAATGGGCTGGGGGCAGCAATCGTTTGGGGAGGGATTAATGGTCTTTTTTTGGATATTCCACGCACAATGCTAGCCAGTTCTTATATGGCTAACGTCGCCCCGGATTGGCATATTTTGGCTAAAGCGTCTGCACAGGTTGAAACCCCGACGATTCAAGCCGCTCTTAAGATTAGCAGTAAAGACGAAAAGCTAACGGCATCACCGCTTTTGGAAATGGCTCGGCGAAAAACAATCGCCGAAAACCCGCATCACGATAGCGTTAAAAAGTTCAAAAAAAAGAGCCAGGCGAAGCAGTTTTGTGTTATTGGGGAGGCATTTGCTATGGGATCCAACGCCCAACAAAAAGTCTATTTTAAAAAGCTAAAAGAATTGCTGCACGAGATCAGTCAGGATACAAGTGATATCCAGTCTATAAACGATTCTCGTATTGGCACAATACTGTTGTCTCTGGGACAGAACGACTTAAACAAAATGCTAGATATTATGCGGATAACGTCTACATTGGGTGGCTCGGATACGTATACAGTTTCAGAAAATACGCTATCCAGCATTCAAACGGTATCCGAGTGGTCACGCAGGGGCTACATGAATGAAGCCGATGTCCACACACGGATGTATAGCCGTATTTCACGGAGCACCTCTGTTCCAGGGTTTTCATGGGCTAAAGAACTAAAAGAACTAGAAAACAATTTAAAAAAAGCCACACAACCTGATAAACAGCTTCAAGCAGCCTACCAAGCCATGGCTGTGGCCCGAATGATGGGGCATAGTCTTAATTTTTCAATAGATGGCTTTCGGGACTATCCCCGGCTTTGTTCCATTATGCGTTCGGTTTGGCACAAGGAGTTTCAGCAGCCGGCATTTAGGGGTTCACGGGTATTGATTCCGCGCATGCCCCGCCAGCCGTTTCGGTTGAAACAGGTGGATATTAACAAATCCCATCCCATGGATGATTTGGATGGCGTGATGGACTATTTGGAACTTAAGCCCTCGAAAACTCCGAATTTACAGTCGATAGATCCTAAATCATGTAGCCCCGACGAGTTGGCAATAGCGATCTTTGATTACGCCCAAAAAAAGACATGGAGCACAGCTGGGAGTGAGCTTAGGTCTTTTAATCAAGACATAAACTGGAAAGAAACAGTAGCGTCTATACGACGGATTATTCAGTATAACCGGGGCGTGTATCCCATGGGGTTTCGAGCGCGTCAAGCAGCGACCAATAAAAACATCCGGGAGTTCTTAGTGGGCGTGTTTGGTTCAGATGGTACTGAGTTTAAAAACTATTTAAGCACAATACAACCGGATGCCCATGGTGGCGATAGCGGTCAGAGCGTGGACAATGTTTTAGCGATTCTAACGGGCGTGTCTCCGCTACAGTTGGTGGATGCGGCAAAGTATGACTACATTACAAAAGATTTGTTGGTCTCTGAGTTTGAGGATTCCGAGTCAAAAGTTGCTGAAGTCTGGGCGGATCAGTTTTTGAAATACTTGCAGCGTAATGGGGATATTGATTCTAATAATAAGCGCGTGAGCTCTATTAATCAGATAAAGGGTCGGGTCCGGGCATCAGACATTCCGGTTTCATGGCAATCGGCGGTGTGCCAGGCGCTCGACAAAGCCAGCGTTTCCGCTAAAGAGTCTCCATACAAAAACAGGCACATACAGTCATTTTTAGAAGAGCTGAACAATCCAGCGCTTAACAAAGCAATAGCCGAACGGCTATTGAAGCAATCGGGTGCGGATTTTGTCCATGACCAAGACCCAATACTCATACACACATGCCGACACGCGACAGGCAAGCTTCAACCGACTCAACTTCCTGCCGATACGTGGACTGGGTTTAGCAATGCCCGGTTCCCCAAACAATCAGCCGGTGACATGGCTGAATACGATGAGCGGGGAGAGTAAGCCGTGGACTTAACAATCATTCATGATGAATATATTGCCGGTAAAACAGCCGATGCCTTGCGGGAATCGGAACAGTTTTTCAACCAAGAAATTATTGATCAGATCTGGACCGTCGGGAGCGATTGGCCGGCGAGCGTTCCCCCGAGAGACCACGCAGAGGCCGTTGCCACCATTGAAGTTAAGGCCATTATTCTGGCGAGCCTTCATAAAAAGCCGATGGACGCGATTGTTTGGACGGATAGTCGCTTAACGGCACTAGCAGATGACTTGCCGGTGCTGGTGTCGGCGGGATTTGACCCATTGTGGCACTTAATGGTTACACACGGCTGTTTGGATCCGATGGTTGTGGTGTTGGTGCAATTGGGGTTTTCGGATGTTCAATCGATTATGGAGACGATGCCCTCAGCGTTGCGGGAGCGTGTCTTAAGCGTGCTGCCCGCCTTCATGATACAGTCGTTAGAGGCATCGGCGTGTGATACTGCACCATTGGGCCATTGCTTTGCCGGTGATGAAGCCCCCGTTTTGTCGGCTGTTTGGCAGTTGAATTGGGCGGATCATCGGGTGTGGTTTTCACGTGTACAGGCGGCTATTCAATCGGTAATAGACGCCGAAGCGTTCGATTGGTCCACGTGGTTGCGCGCGTATCGTATGGTGGGGTGTGGCCAGTGGTTAGCGGATTATCGGGAGCCTTTGTGCCAATGTTTTGTAACCAATTGGCTGAAACAGCCGGCATCCACAGCGATACAGTCGTGCTTGGATCAATGGCTTTGGCGGGATCGGCAGTGGTTAATCAGCCACCTGTACCACTTAGCGAATACAGGACCAATTCACACGCGGGAACAGGCTTGGCCATTCCATAAGCAGCTCTGTGATTGGTATACTAATAACCAATGATCGTGGATTGGCAACACATGACGGCTATGGATATACTCAATGGCTTGGCTTGGGTAATTTTGGTAATTTTTTTAATTCGCTATGCGTATAAATTCAGTGTTGCTCAACGGAATTTAAGGGCATTAAATCAACGACAAAAAGAATTGGACCAAGCGATTGATGCAGAAACCCGGCACCTGAAGCAATTGGTGGATGCCTTTAAAGACGACGAGGATCCTGATGCGTCATGAACCCATTGACGTTGTTGAGGCGTTATCGGTCTTAATAGACTTAATGGAGCTAGCCGATGGGCCAGAAAATCAGAGACAGCTTGATGAAATAACGGGGTCTATTTTAAAGCTAATCCCGGACTATTTAGC
>CAXPTH010000020.1:0-7892 GCA_964220215.1 Alteromonas sp.
ATTAGCAATGCCTTGGGTGTTGAGCATCCCGTCAAACAGATTATTCAATTGGCCCATGCTGTTGGGGCTAAGGTATTGGTGGATGGGGCTCAGAGCATTGCTCACCAGGCCATTGATGTGCAGGCCTTGGATTGCGACTTTTTTTGTTTTTCATCCCACAAGTTGTATGGCCCCACCGGTGTTGGGGTTTTATATGGCAAAAAACAGTGGCTGGATGAACTCCCTCCGTATCAATATGGCGGGGATATGATTGATACGGTCACCTTTGAAAAAACAACGTTTGCCCCACCCCCCATGCGGTTTGAAGCTGGGACCCCGCCCATTGCGCAAGTCATGGGAATGGGTGCTGCGATTGACTTTATTCAAGGCATTGGCTTATCGGCGATTGCGGACCATGAGTCTCGGTTACTGGCCTATGCTTATGATGTACTCAAGCCGTGCCCGGGTTTACGCCTGGTGGGGGAGCCCACTACTGGAATTTTATCTTTTACACTTGATGGCATCCACCCGCATGATGTGGGCACAATTTTGGATTCCAAGGGCATTGCCGTGCGTGCGGGGCATCATTGTGCGCAACCGACCATGCACTTGTTTAATGTGTCAGCGACTACCCGGGCGTCGTTTGGGGTGTATAACACGACAGCGGATGTGGATGCATTATTGCGTGGTATTCAGTATGTTCAATCGGTGATGACATGAGTCGAAATTTAAGCCAGCTGTATCAATCCACCATTTTGGAACACAACAAAAACCCCAAAAATTTCGGTGTTCTAGAAACCGCTACCCACGTAGCGCATGGCAAAAACCCCTTATGTGGGGACAATTATACCCTCTATATTCAATTGGATGCCGAACACACCATTGTGGATGCGCGATTTGACGGGGACGGTTGCGCCATATCCAAATCCAGCGCATCGCTGATGATGGAGCGCATTGTTGGCCTGAATGTCCAAGCCGTGTTAGACCTGTGTGCATCGTTTCTGAATTTGGTTACCACTGATCAAGGCGCGGACATAGAAGCTTTGGGAAAATTAAAAATTTTTGAAGGTGTTAAAGCATACCCTGTTCGGGTCAAATGCGCCACCTTAATTTGGCATGCCGCCCAAACGGCATTGCTGCGATCCGGGGAAACGGTGTCTACAGAGTAATCCACTCTTGCCATCAAAACAAGGCGGTTGTTTGCACATTGTCGGACCTTGATTCTCTTGATTTTTAGGATTAACTTGATTATTTCCTCATCCTGTTAATCCTTCTAATCCTATCAATCAAGGTTCAGACTCGTGTTACCCAATCCTATTGACACTTCTAATCCTGCGCATCAAGGTTCAGACTCGACTCTTCTAATGCTTGTTTGGGTTGTTTGCACATTGTCTGGACCTTGATTCTCTTGATTTTTAGGATTAACTTGATTGTTGTGGACACGTTTAAATTCTAGTCTTTTACCGCCAAAATTTATTAAAAGACCTATCTCTAGGTTATATGCTTCTAAGTAATTTTTTGCCTGTGCAAGATGAACATCCTCTAGGACTACCGTTGCTTTTAGCTCAACCATAATGCAGTTTTCAACAAAAAAATCAACACGTCTTCCACCGACTCTATGATCTTTATAAAAAATGTCCATTTTATACTCTCGTTGGAATGACAATCCATTGTTGGACATTTCGATCTCAAGGGCACGTTGATAAATAACTTCCTGAAAGCCATTTCCTAGTGATCGATGGACTTCCATCGCAGAACCAATTATCTTACTTGTAATATCGTAGTGCTTCATTTTTAAATTCTATTAATATTTCTAATCCTAAACCATCATGGTTCATAATTACAAATTGTCTGGACCTTGATTTACTTGATTATTTCCTCATCCTGTTAATCCTTCTAATCCTATCAATCAAGGTTCAGACTCGTGTTACCCAATCCTATTGACACTTCTAATCCTGAGCATCAAGGTTCAGACTTCTAATCCTACTCAATCAAGGTTCAGATTCCCTTAATACACCCAAGCTGATATAATAATTTTATGGCAAAAGCACTTAAAATTGTTGAGTTGGGAGACCCTATTTTATTTAAAAAAGCAGCGCCCATTCCGGATGTTCTGCATCACGATATTCAAATACTCATTGATCAAATGATCGAAACTTTAAAACACGCCAATGGTGTGGGATTGGCCGCCCCTCAAGTAGGCGTGTCCAAACGGCTCTATTTGGTTTGGCCCGATCCAGTTGCCACAACAGCGGCCGATATTCGCATCGTTATTAACCCCAAACTAACACAACTACCCTCCCCCAAAGTTCGCGATATTGAAGGCTGTTTAAGCATTCCGGGTATGCGGGGAACTGTAAGTCGGCATCAACTGGTTCAGCTACAGTACCAAGATCGAACCGGTGAGGCACACTCGGTCACTCTGCGAGACTTTGAAGCCCGCATTGTCCAGCATGAGCACGACCACTTGGACGGCATTGTCTATCTGGACCGCATCTCGTCTACCCAAGATTTAATGACAGAGGGGTATTATACCCGTATGGAGGAAAACCTATGATTTTATCGGACAATGGCATTCGTGAGTATATGGCCACCGGGTCACTAAGCGTAACACCGTTTAACCCCGATGCCTTGCAACCCGCATCACTGGATTGCTGCTTAGGCAGCCATTACCTACTGGTCGACGAACATAAAATGGGCTGTATTCAAATGGATGAACCCATCGAATACCGAGATATTGTTGCCGATACCTTTACCCTACCCCCCCATTCATTTGTATTGGCAACCACCCAGGAACACATTCGGTTGCCCAATAACTTAACCGCCTTTGTGGAAGGCCGCAGCTCAATTGGTCGCATGGGCCTGTTTATTCAAAATGCCGGTTGGGTAGACGCCGGCTTTGAAGGCAAAATTACCTTAGAATTATACAATGCCAATTCCCTCCCCATTCAACTGGTCGCTGGCCGACGGGTCTGCCAACTGGTGTTTTGCACCCTAGACCAAGCCGCCCAACAGGGATACAACGGCAAATACCAAGGCCAAGCCAATGCCGTAGGTAGCCGAATTTACCAAGACAATGGCATCGTGTCCTAACTGCCAACACGCCCTGACCATTCAGGGCAATCGCCTGCATTGCACCCAAACGGCCTGTGATTTTGATATCCGCTATCGGTGCCCCTTTTGCAACCATGCCTTTGAATCCGATACCGGCGCATGTCCCAAGTGCCAGCAGTGTCTGGATACTGACCGATTACTCAATATGATCCAGTATGACTTAGTCCTAGACACCGAAAACACCTGCAAAACCTGCCAATCCATAACCCTACACCCCCGCATATCCCCCAATGCCCGCCGATGTTTCAAATACCCCAACTGTGTGGGCCAAATGAGCTTATTTGAAACCAAACCCAAAGATACCTTGGTCTTTTTAGATTTTGAAACCACGGGTTTGGATATGAACCACGATGACATTATTGAAATCGGGGCCCTAAAACTCGATACCAACGGGCATTTAAATCACTTTCAAACGTTTGTGCATACCCAAACGTCCATTTCAGAAACCATTACCAAGCTAACCGGCATCACCACAAGCATGATGATTGGCGCCCCGTCTCCAGAGTCCGTGTTTCAGTCCTTTTGTGAGTTTGTAGGGACCAGTACCTTGGTGGTACACAATGCGGATTTTGATATCCCCTGGCTGTTAATCATGAACCAAGTGCATGGCGCTAAATTACACACCAATCAATTCGTTTGTACCCTGGACTGGGCCAAGAAAAATCAAGAACCCCGGTGCAGTTTGGGCGTATTGGCGAAAAAATATGGCATTGTTAACAGCAACGCGCACCGCGCCTTATCGGACGCCATTGCAACCCATGCCTTGTACTTTTGTTTTGATAATTTAAGCAAAGCCCCCCGCCCGGTTCAATCACTGAATCACTACACGGCGTTGGCCGAACGCATTGCCACCCGTCGGATGGCCGAAACCGTTACCGCATGAGTGAGGCCCTGGTTGTTTTTTCAGGGGGGCAGGATTCTACAACCTGTTTGGCCATTGCCAAAGCCAATCACACTGCCGTTCAGGCCATTGCCTTTAATTACGGGCAACGCCATCGCATTGAGTTGGACCAAGCCCGCTACTTGGCCGATTATACCCAAACCCCACTGAAAGTCGTTGACCTATCGTTTATGCCCAGCTTAACCCAAAATGCCCTGACCCATTCAACAACAGCCATTGTCCATACCGATGGGCAATTGCCCTCAACCTTTGTCCCAGGTCGCAATCAATTGTTTTTGTCTATTGCGGCATCGTGGGCCTATCAACTCAAGATTCAGCATCTGTATACGGGGGTTTGCGAAACGGATTACTCAGGCTATCCGGACTGCCGCTATACTTTTATTCAATCGTTGGAACATAGCATCCAGTTAGGCATGGAATACGCCATCCAGATTCACACCCCACTGATGAACAAAACCAAAGCGGAAAGCATTCAAATCATGGAACAATTGGGCTGTTTGGACTGGTACGCACATACCCACACCTGCTACCGAGGCCATCGCCCACCCTGTGGCACCTGCCCGGCATGCCAATTGCGGGCCGCCGGGTTTGCCGAAGCGGGAATTGAAGACCCGTTAGGCTAACCGCTCAAACGCCGCCCGAATAATCCGCTCGGTGTCTGCCCAACCCAGGCAGGCGTCTGTAATCGAAACACCCGGTTTAAATTGACTCACCGGTTGCTCACTCGACTGATTGCCTTCATTGAGATGACTCTCCAACATCGCCCCTAAAATATGCTGATTGCCCGCCGCCACTTGCTCAATTACATTTTCAAAAACGTCAATTTGACGCTTCGCCTGTTTTTCAGAATTGGCATGACTGCAATCAATCACCAAGCGATTGTACAACCCCGCTTGATTCAACTGATCCACAGCGGCCGTTACATCATCCGACGAATAATTGGGCGAATGCTTACCCCCACGCAACACCAAATGCCCCCATACATTGCCGTTGGTACGATACACACTGGCCTGCCCCGATTCATTCAACCCCAAAAAACTATGGCCATGACTTACCGACTGCATCGCCGCAACCGCCACATCCAAATTGCCATCCGTGCCATTTTTGAAACCCACCGGCATCGACAACCCACTGGCCATCTCCCGATGCGTTTGCGATTCCGTAGTCCGAGCCCCAATTGACGCCCAACTCACCAAATCCGCAATATAAGACGGCGTAATAGGATCTAAAAATTCAGTCCCAGCCGGCACCCCCATCGCATTTAGCGCAATCAACAATTCCCGAGCCAACCGCAACCCCTTGGGCATATCACACTGCCCATTAATATCCGGATCATTAATAAAGCCTTTCCACCCCACTGTGGTTCGCGGCTTTTCAAAATACACCCGCATCACAATGAAAAACTTATCTTTAACCGCATCTTTGAGGGCCAGCAATCGCTCCGCATACGCCAACGCAGCCGCCGGATCATGAATGGAACACGGCCCCACCAACAACAAGGTCCGAGAATCTTGGCCCGATAAAATATTGGTAATGGCATCCCGACTGTCTTGCACGGTTTTCGTGGCTGCATCGGGCAAGGCACAAGCTTGCATGAGCTCGTTGGGCGTCATGAGGGGCTCAATGGATCGAATATTAATGTCTTTTAGCGATTGTCTAATTTTATTATTCATATCTTTAAGTATACCGGGTATTGAGAAAATGTAAATAATAGCCGATTTCATCATTTACATCAAACCCAGAATTTGAGATACTTACAGGTATATCATGGCAATTATTAACAACACCGTCAACGGGTTGGTTTTAACTGGGGGTGGCGCACGTGTGGCCTATCAAACCGGTGTCTTATCTGCCATTAGTGACATTAGCCGAGAAAAGCATAGTCAGTGCCCCTTTCAAGTGATTACAGGCACCAGTGCCGGCGCCATTAATGCCGCCTGCGTTGCCTCGTATCATGAGAACTTTCAAATGGCGACCCAATTGCTCAGTGAGATGTGGGGCACCATTCACACCAATCGGGTCTTTCGGGTCGATTCCATCACGTTAATTAGCCGAGGGCTTCGCAGTGTTCTGGACATGGTCTTGGGTCGATTGGGGGGCAACAATTACAACCGAGGGCTCCTAGACACCTCCCCATTAATTAAGTTGCTAAAACCCCATTTGCGCTTTAACGCCATCCAAGAGCATATTGATGCTGGCCAATTGCGGGCCCTAGGCATCACGGCTGTTAATTATGCCAACGGTACCAGCAAAACCTTTTTTCAAGCCCACGATGACTGCCTACCCTGGCACCGCATGCGCCGACAAGCTGAAAAAACCAATATTCATCTTAAACATATTATGGCCTCCACGGCACTCCCTATTTTATTTCCTCCGGTTAAAATTAATAATCGGTATTATGGCGATGGCAGTTTGCGCAACTACACACCGCTAAGCTCAGCAATCAAATTAGGGGCCACAAAATTAATGGTTATTGGGGCCCGGCAATCCGAACCCAGCCCCCATCAGCCCAAAAGCCTACAAGACTCCCTCAGCATTCCGTCCGTTGGAAAAATCATTGGGGTCTTAATTAACACACTGCTCCTGGATGCGATTGACTTTGACTGCGAACGCTTATCCCGCATTAACCACACCATTACCCAATTGTCGGATCAACACAGCTCGCAATTGCGGCCCATCGATGTTTTGGTGATTCGTCCATCCGAAGATCTGGGTCGCTTGGCGCTGGATGCCTATCAAGATATTCCCGCTAGTTTGCGGCACTTTATTAACAGCCTGGGCAAACCCGAAGCGTCTGCCGATTTGGTCAGCTACCTACTGTTTGAGCCCAGCTATACCCAACGACTCATTCAATTGGGCTATGCAGACGCCATGAAAAAGAAAACCGATATTCAACTATTTTTGGGTTGAAGGCTCACACAATACTTCTAGTTGACTCACTAGATCATCAATATAGGCTACACTGGATTCCCAAAACGCAGGATCCGCTAAATCCACACCCACCGTTTGGCATATTGTCATGGGGTCTTGGGATTTACCCATCGCCAACAAGCGTTTAAATGGCGCCATAAACGCCGCTGGATTTTCACGGTAGCGTTGATACAACCCCAACACCAATAGATTGCCAAAGTTGTAGGCATACACATAAAATGGAACCGAAATAAAATGCGGAATCGTTAACCACTCCCACCGATACCCGTCCGGATAGGTGACCGAATCCCCAAACATGGTTCGCAATTGCTCCGTATACAGCTCACACAAAGTCTCTGTCGCCACCGGGCCTTGGGCCAATTGACCGTGTACAACTTGTTCAAATTGTGAAAACATATTTTGCCGATGACTCGTTGCAAACAAATCTTCTAGCTTATCGGTCAACAACGCTTGACGCTCGGCATCGCTACTCGCTTGGGCATACAACCGCTCTGATACAATCATTTCACAAAATACACTTGCCGTTTCGCACAAGGGCAAAATGGCATGCTGCTGCACCAACGGAAGCTCTTGCGTGTACATCGCATGAATGGCATGCCCCAATTCATGCGCCATCGTCGACACATCCCGAGACCGACCCAAAAAGTTCAGCATCACATACGGATTTACGCGATGCGTGGAGGTGGAACAATAGGCCCCACCCTGTTTGGTGGGCATCACGGGCGCATGAATACGGTTCTCATCAAACATACGCTGTGCTTTGGCATGAAAATCGGCATCAAAATCAGCCAAGGCATCCAAAACAATCGCTTTAGCCTGAGCAAACGAATACACCGTATCAGCGGTTGGCATCGGCGCATAAATATCGGATAAACTTAGGCTATCTAAACCCAAAATTTTCTTTTTCAACCGATAATACCGCTGCACCAAGGTATTGGAAGCCTGGGTCACTGCATGCAAGTTATCG
>CAXPTH010000021.1:0-95825 GCA_964220215.1 Alteromonas sp.
GCCCAGCGTTTTCTCAATTCCACAGGCGGGCACTACATTCAATAAAATCATGGTATGATGTAAAAAACATTTATGATAACCATTCTATTCCTATTGCCGAGTCACGAACTTGGGGGGGCTGAAATTCAAGCCCTTCGACTCATTGAAGCGTTGGACAAAACAACATTTAATTGCATTGCCGCCGTTCCTAAATCCGGCGCACTGCACCAGGCATTGGTAACAATGAACATCCCCACATTTGTATCTCAATGGCCGCACCACTTATTTAAATTTTCCTGGATTGAATGGGTGGTGTTTAAGTACCGCCTGGCACGCTTTTTAAGGCCCTATTCAGTGGCTATCATTCACAACAACTCCATGCTGAGTTTAAGCCTAGGGATCCGGCTTCAGCATTGGCTCAAAATTCCCCTAATTACCCACTGGCACGACAATCGATGCCCCGATGATTTAACCCCCATCCTAAACGCGCATCGCCAACACCCCATTATTTGCGTATCGCAGGCCGTCCAAACCACACTGGAAAATACGGTGCCTGTCGCACTTCCATTAAAAACAATTTACAATGGGGTCGACCATACTCAATACCAAAACAAACCAACTAAAGCCATTGCGTGCCAACAATTAGGCATACCCGAACACCCCATTTACGTTGGATTTTTAGGGCGATTAACCGAAGGCAAAGGCGTGCATATTTTGATTGAGGCACTGGCGCAGCTGCCCGATACGATCCATTTAATTGTTGCGGGTACCTGGGATGGCGATACGTACAAAACTAAAATCCAACACCTAATCGATGCATTCGGACTCGGCTCCCGCGTTCATCGGGTTGGATTCCAGCCCACATGTACGGTCTTGGCCGCCAGTTATTGCTTAGGCATCCCTTCTGAAACTGAATCGTTTTCATTATGTACACTCGAAGCCATGGCTGCTGAAGTTCCGGTGATCGCCCATGCCGTTGGCGGCATCCCCGAACAAATTACCCACAATCAAACCGGTCTTTTAATCACCAAGAACATCGCTCGTGAATGGGCAAGTGCAATCCAGTATTTATACGATAATCCGGACCAGCACCAATCGCTGGCCACGGCCGGAAAACACAGCGCTCAGCGATTTGATATCCAAATGATGACTCGGTCAATCGAAGCAGTGTATGCGTCACTAGCCCCTTAACACATGCTATTATTGCGTTATGTATGCACTTGCATAATTAGGGTATAGCCCCGATGACGATACTTGAAAACAAATTAGGCATTACCAACCAGCAACACGCATCTGGCTGGATTTAATACTGAAGCACGCAATCAAACAGGTCATCGATTGGAATCAAATCGACAAAGACGCCTATCTATCCGCCATGCAGCGCAGCGTCGTCAACGACCTAGACATCAAAACCCTGCTCAAGCATGCGTTAACCGATGCCATCAACGATCGTACCCTGTTCATGACCGGCATTGACGTGAGTTATTTTTACGAAGGCTACTGTGAATTTAATATACCTTGTATTATGGGACAATCATTCCCAAATTACAAGGTAAACTCATAACCCCACATCATCGCTTTGGGCACACTACCGCCCATACACATCCTCAACGCGGACAATGTCATCTTCCCCCAAATAGCTGCCCAGTTGGGTTTCGATAATCACCACCGGTTTGTCTGTTTTATTGGTTAAGCGATGCGTAGCACCCGTGGGAATAAACACCGTTTGACTGACGCCATAATCGTGGCAAGCGGCGTCAATCTCAATGGTCGCCACCCCAGCCACGACTACCCAATGCTCCTCCCGGTGGTGATGGTACTGCAAAGACAACACACCCCCGGGATTTACCGTGATTTTTTTGACTTTGTACCCATCGGCATCCACCAACACATCAAACCGCCCCCACGGCCGTTGCTCCCACCGTGTCGTTTGCTTTAACTGGGGATATGCCGTTCGAACGGAATCAATAAGGGCTGGAACACTATCGGAGTCTTGGCTAATTAATAACGCATCGCCCGTATCCACGATCACCGCATCGTGAATACCATTTAAAGCCACCACTTTATCCGGACACGCCACACTGTTTCCACTGGAATTTTGGGCCATCACCGTCGTGCCCGATTGCACAAAATTGCCATCATCCGTTTGGGGAAACAAGCCACCCAAGGCTCGCAAGGACCCCACATCCTGCCAATCAAACCGAACCGGCAAGCCCACCAAATTGGCACTGTGCTCCATAATGCCATAATCAATGCTCAGATCCGGAAATTGGGCCATGCAATCGGGTTGAATGAATAGCGCCTGCTCCCCATAGTCCGCTGCTTTTAGCGCCAACATTGCTTGAGCCATGACCGCCGGCTGGCATCGCTCCAATTCGGCCAACAGACTTTGTTTGGAAAAACAAAAGAGTCCACTATTCCAAAAAAAAGTGGGCTGATTTACATACCGCTCGGCTGTTTGAACATCCGGTTTTTCATGAAAAGCCACAATCGGACACCCCCCCAAACTCGCCGCTTCACCCATTTCCAAATACCCAAATCCCGTGTCCGGCCGCGTGGGCGTCACCCCAAACAAGACTATTTTTGCCTCTGTTTCAGCAATTAACATGGCCTGGTTCACCGCCGCTTGATACTGATCCACATCCCCAATACAATGATCCGACGGCGTAACTATAAACAAGGCATCCGAATCCGATGTCGCCAACACCGCCAAGGCAATCGCCGCCAATGTATTGCGGGCCATCGGCTCCACAATTAATGGGGCCGATACACAGTCTTGAACCAAATGCACGTGCTGCCGATTGGTCACCACCACCGTTTGATCCACAAGCCCCTGATGCCGATCCACCGTATCAAACAACAACGACTTGCCATTCAATACGGGTAAAATGGGTTTGGGATAATTTTCCCGAGACAAGGGCCACAACCGCTTACCATGCCCCCCGCACAGCACAACGTGATAGCGCCGCATTATGGAATCAGGGGCCCGCGTTGCGCCAACAAAGCCGCCACATCCACCGACCGCTTAATGCCCGATTGCATGTGTGTGGTTTCCAAACCATTAATATAGCCATTGAAATACCGCCGCCGTAATTTTAAATAGAGCGAGGAATCTGCACCCCCATACACAAACGTCCGGTCCGCCGGAAAGAGCCGATTATCACACAACCGCCACAATTTTTCGCCCGATACCGCAAACAACGGCCCCGCAACCGTGCACAGCGTTGGTTTTGAAATGCGATACGTTTGCCCATCCGTCGCCGTCAGCGTGCGTGGCGGAAACCATACATTGCGTTCCGGATTGCAATTGTTGTTTGTGTAGCGCATCCCCAACATGCCACACTGAGGCAAGGTTTCCGACGCCTGTACCAATTGATTAAAGTCCGATACCGAAAACAGGACGTCTGGATCCATAGACAAGACTGTTTTGGGTAAATTGTTGGCATGAATATACTTTTTAAAAAAGAAGTTAGACGCCAATGTCTGGCCAAAATTAAAAGGCAAATCCACACACATACACTGCGGATGCTCAAAGCGATAAAACAAATCGCGAACTGCCGGATCCGGACTATCGTTGTGAATAACTAAACAATAGGTATTGGGGCGATCCGCAATGGCCGCCAACAAATCCTGCATCGCCAATTGAATAATATCTGGATACCGATACCATACCGACACCACCAACGTCGCCCCATGCAACTGCTGGGCAATATGGGCATTGCGACTATGCGGTGTTTGGGTGTCTGATGTTACTTGATTCATTTCCTTCTTTTTCATGGTACCATATTATTTATAATGAGTGTGAGCATGTTAACCATCGCAACCGGTATTATTATCAGCATTGGCATTCTGGGCCTGTGTTTAATTCGGCACGATACCCAATCCATATTCACGCCAAGCAGCGATGTTGCCCGACTCATTGGACTCATCCAAAACGGGTTGCGGGTCTTTCGAAACCGCAGCTTGATTAGCATGGCACAAATTATTCTTTATCTCAGCGTGCTTCTGGTTGGGTTATCCCTAGTGATCGAACACCCTTTGTCCATTTGGCCCTATTTGATTGCCTTTGTGTTGGGCGGCAGTATTATGAGTGCCATTGGCATTGGCATGCAACCGATATTTATCCGACTATTGCCCGCCATTATTCACCGCGCCAATCGCCAACTATCCCCCAGCCTCAGCACCACCTACTCAGCCTGCGTCGGAATTGGCTTAGTTAGCACCAGCGCGCTGACATTGGGTTTAATGGGCTGCTACACCTGGTTGGGAGCAACGCCCTTGGTGGGCTACGGGGTGGGTTGTGTGTTGGTGGCCTTCGTGTGGCGCATCGCCGGTGGCATCTTTAAACCGGCTTCGGATATTGCCTCGGATTTTGTGAACACCAAGTCGGTATCCGATGGACGCAACGTGGCCATGATTTTAGATACAATGGGCGATTTTATTGGGTCATTTTTAGGCTTTGGGATTGATCTGCTCAGTGCCTTTGTTTTTGCCTTAGTTGGCTGTTGTTTGTTTGCCATTAGCCTGTACCAGTCTGGGGTCATTCACGCCGATACCTACATCATGCTCATGGAACTGCCCTTTACAATTGTAGCGATTTCACTGTGCATCGGAGCCGCTAGTTATTTCTGGGCACGGTATCGAATCACAAAACGCCCCAATAATATTTTGCTGGAAACCCTCTACATCACCCTCATTATTAGTGCCTTAATTATCTATGTCTTGATTAATAACGTATGGGTGGACACCACCTTCAAATCCGTGTGGATCAACGACCAACGCCTATCGTTGTTAATTCCCTATTTGATCGGCCTCGTGGGCGCCTTGATCATCAGCTTTACCTCCGAATACATGAGTGCGCCTTACTTTTCGCCCAACAAAACCGCCAGCAAACGCATCGAATTTGGCAGCTCCCTCACCCTACTGCATGCCCTGAGCGACGGGTTTAAAAGCCATGCCATTCAAGTGAGTTATGTGTTTATTATTATGGGCAGCAGTGTGTATTATGCCGGGATTTATGGGGTGGCCTTTGCCAGCTTGGGCATGCTGTCTATGACCCCCCAGTTGGTCGCCATTGTTAGCTTTAAAGCCTTAACTGGCAGTTTGTATAAACTATCGAATTTGGCTAAATTGCCCCATATTGAAAGCAAAAATATTAAAAAACTATACAGCATTAGCCAAACCACCATTGCCCTTGGCAATAGCTTTAATACCAGTGCCGCTACGATTGCCTCAGCCGGCTTATTTCTCGCTTTGTTGCTCATTGTGACCCCGGACACTAGCCTTAGCATGACCCTGACCCCCACACTCGTTGTTGGGCTATGTGTGGGGATTACGGCTCCGTTTGTCATCCGATCCAGTCTGCTCAGTGGCATGGTGCATGTGGCCATTAAACTGATCGAAGAAGTGAATCGCCAATTGCGTGACATCCCGTATCTGAAAGAAAATAAAGCCACTCCCGATAGCGTCACAGCCACAGACCAAGCCTGCCGGCACATCATGGGCATGCTCGCCATCCCGGGCTTGCTGGTCACCCTGCTGCCTCTGGTCATGGGCTATGCCCTGGGCGCCCCTGCCGTTTTGGGATTTAGCCTGGGTATTTTGATCAACAATCTGATCCAAACCTACTACTGGTCCAATACTGGCGAAACCCTCGGGCATATTAAAACAACCATTGCCTCCGGCCGCCTGGGTGGCCCCCAAAGCACAAACTTCACCGCCATTGTGCGCGCCGATGCCATGGGCGATGCGTTTAAGGACTTGGTGGGGCCCCACGGCAGCATTATATTAAAATGCGCAACTATTATTTCAGCACTTTTAATGGTATTATTGGCTCTATGAAATCGCGTCTAATCATTGGGAATTGGAAATCGTATTTGGGGCTAACCGATGGCATCGCCTTAGCCAAAGCCTTGGTGGATCACCACGTTCCGCAGGCCAACCAAATCGTGGTTATTTGCCCCCAATTCCCGTTGCTGGGTGCCATCAGCCAAGTATTGCCTTTTCACCAACAAACATCCAACGGAATTTTGCTGGGTTCCCAGGATATTTCAGCCTGGGATGCCGGCGCTCATACCGGTGACGTGTCCCACAGCCTTCTGAACGATTTGGGCTGCCAGTATAGCATTATTGGCCATTCGGAACGCCGCCAAGGCAACCAAGAAACCGATGCTATGCTAAAAGAAAAACTCGTGATGGCCATAAACAACGGCATCACCCCCATCCTTTGCGTAGGCGAACCCTTGGATGTCTACCAAAGCAAACAAACACTCGCCTTTATTGAAGCCCAACTAACGGCTGTGTTTTCAGACTTTCCCGCTATTCCGGATCAATTGATTATTGCCTATGAGCCCATTTGGGCCATTGGGAGCAATATTATCCCCAGTTTATCGGAAATCGAAACCGTGCATCAACACATTAACAAGGCCCTCCAGCAGTTGTTTCCCGTAACCCCCAGTGAGTCGATTCGCGTCATTTACGGCGGGTCGGTTAACGCAGACAACTGCAAAAGCATAATCCAACAACCCAGTGTGGATGGGTTTCTCGTTGGGCGAGCCAGCGTCTCTGAGCTGGATTTTTTGAGCATTATTGTGAATAGTAATAAGGAGTTTACATCATGAAATACACACCCGTTATCGGCGCTTTATTGGCCATCCCATTCATTACTGGATTTTTTGGTGGCGGTGACAATCCCATGATTCGTATGGAAACCAGCAAAGGCAGCATCACCATTGAATTATTCAAAAAGGAAGCCCCCAAAACCGTTGAGAATTTTTTGGCCTACGTGGACAGCGGTCATTTTGACGGCACAATCTTTCACCGCGTTATTCCCGGGTTTGTCATTCAAGGTGGCGGTTACACCGAAACGTTTGATGAAAAAGACACGCAAGCGCCCATTAAAAATGAAGCAACCAACCAACTAAGCAATAAACGTGGAACCCTGTCCATGGCCCGAACGAGCGATGTGGATTCAGCCACAAGCCAATTTTTTGTAAACTTAGTCGACAACACCATGCTGGACCACCGAGACGAAAGCCGAGCCGGTTATGGCTATTGTGTGTTTGGCAAAGTTGTAGAATCGGATCTGGATGTGGTTGATGCGATTGCTGGCGTTGATACGCATACCCAAGGCTATCACCAAGATGTACCCGTTGAACCGGTTGTCATTGAGTCTGTGACCCGCATTGACGACTAAACCCTGTGGGCGCCGATAACCGCAACTACAACGACGGCATGGGCGACATGCAAGGCTACCGAACCATGCCCAATTTCAAATGGTTTCGACTCGCTGTTGTGAGTATTGTTATGATTATAAGCACCATTGCCTTGGTGTTTTTAGGGCATTTTGTGTCCTCGAAAAACCAACCAACCCGACCCCTAACCGTTCCAGCTTCCGTACCCCCACCCGCTGTTATAGAACCCACCACCGAAAACCCAATGCCACGGGTGCCCGAACGGTTTGACTATAAGCTCATTACCAGCACCCATCTTGGGTACCAAGCGGCTGAAACACACGCCAACCAATTCGCTACGAAAGGCATTGAATCGTATATTTGGGAAGTAAACCAAGCCGACCCCCCCTTGTATGCGATTCAACTGGGGGCCTACCCCACACGCAGTGACTGCGACAGCCAAGTCCTCCGGCTCAAAAAAACCGGCATTTTGGCTCGGTGTTGGCACCCTGCTGATGGATTTGACGGCTTTCATGTCGATAAACCCAAACCCACCACCTATTACAAAGTAATTTTGGGGGCATTTCCCAATTATGCAGCCGCTCAAGCAGCCAGCGCTGGCCTGTCCCCCTATATTTGGGAAAACAACGGCATTTACGTTGCTCAAGTGGGCGCCTATTCCACAGAGAATGAAAGCCAAGCCGCCGTTGAAAAACTCGCCAAACGGGGCATCATTAGCTACGTTTGGCAAGAACGCGACGGATTTGATGCCATTCGAAACCGAGCGGTTTCAACCCCACCCCCCAAACAAAATTACCATGTTGTTATGGGCGTATTTAAAACGCAAGAATTAGCCAAACAAAAAGCATCCAGCATCGCCAGTATAACCAACTACATTATTTGGGAAAACGCATTGGGCGATAAAACGGTGTATCGCATTTTGTTGGGATCCTACACAAGCAAAGCCGATGCGAAAACCAAACAAAAGGAACTAAATACCCAAGGCATTCAGTCCTTTGTTATTTTTGAATAAATAAATTAAAACTTGACGTTATTCTCCAGGCTCGGTACACTGAGTCATTATGGCTTTATCCAAAACCTTGGGCACAACATTATCCGGCATTGACGCCATACCCATTGTTATTGAAATTGACGCCCACAACGGGCTGCCTGGCGAAACCATTGTTGGCTTGCCCGATACCGTTGTTAAAGAAAGCCGTATTCGCATTCGATCCGCCATCAAACAGTCTCAGTTTAAGTACCCGCTGCAAGCCTATACGATTAACTTGGCCCCAGCTGAAATTAAAAAAGAGGGCCCTTTACTTGATTTGCCAATTGCCATGGGAATTTTACAAGCCACCGGCCAACTGCCTGCCGATGAAGCCTCCTTGTTTGTGGGCGAGCTAAGCCTAGGCGGCGCCCTTCGGCCGGTTCATGGCATTGTCTCCATTTGCGATATGGCCAAAGCCAACAAAATTGCCCGTGTCTTTGTCCCCGCCGACAATTACCATGAAGCCGCCTTGATTAAAGGCATTCACATTATTCCCATTCAAAGCATCATGGATGTATGCGAATACTACCAAACCGGAACCGTCCCTCAGCAACCCCCTAAACCCACGCGTTTGGTTGCCAGTGCCACCCAGCTAGACTATGCCGATGTTCGGGGCCAACACATGGGCAAACGCGCCTGTGAATTGGCCGCCGCTGGCCGACACAATATTTTATTCATTGGCCCTCCCGGATCGGGCAAGACCATGTTAGCCAAACGATTGCCCAGCATTTTGCCCAAGCTGACCCACGATGAATCCATTGACGTGTATAAACTCATGAGTATATCTCGGCACAAACTTGATGGGGATACGCCCTGCCAAGACCGGCCGTTCCGAGACCCCCACCACACCATTTCCTACGCCGGCATGGTGGGCGGTGGCCGATCCCCACGCCCCGGAGAAATTAGCCTCGCCCACCACGGCATTTTGTTTTTAGACGAACTGCCGGAATTCCAACGCCCAGTCTTAGAAGCCTTGCGACAACCATTAGAATCCCATGCCATTACCGTATCTCGGGCCAATTTTTCACTAAACTATCCCGCCAATTTTATGCTTGTGGGCGCCATGAACCCCTGCCCATGCGGCTACTGGGGCGATACCAAACAATCGTGTACCTGCCCCGAATACAAACGCAAATGGTATTATCAAAAATTATCCGGCCCCTTGCTAGACCGAATTGACATTATTTGCACCATTCCACGACCCGATCAGGCGGCACTCATTAACCCCCATGCCAGTCCAGACACCCAAACATCCCGTGTGATTAAAGATCGGGTTGCCATGGCCATCCAACGGCAACAGGCCCGCCGGACCCAGCCCAACGAAGCCCCCTGGCAAAATGCCCAACTCGCTATTCAAGAAGACTGCTTTGCGCTCAACGATAGCTGCCAACAACTGATGCACCACATTATGGACAAAGGACTGCTAACTGGACGAACATTTACAAAGTTAATTCGTGTCGCCCGAACCATTGCCGATCTCGCCGACAGCGACACCATTGAAACCCAACATATTACGGAAGCCTTACAGTTTCGGCAACTGCAACACGCTACTTAGCTACTTAAACCCCCGCTTGAGTTGCTCAAAATATTGCTTCGTATGCGTGCGAACAACCGGAAACAGCATCAGCAACGCAATCCCATTTGGAATAACCATCAGCCCAATGGCCAAGTCCGACAAGCCCAAGACCACCGATAAGTTTAATACCGCACCCAAAAATACAACCCCAATAAACACCACCTTAAACACCGGGACAAACCGCTTGCCAAAGGTATACACAACCGCAGTTTCCCCATAATACGACCACGTAATTAAGGTTGAATAGGCAAAAAATAATACCGCAATCGCCAGAAAAATAGACCCAAATCCCGTAAAGAAGTGATCAAACGCCACCACCGTTAAGTCAATACCGGATAACGATTGCACCCACATCAATTGATCAATATGCCACGGCCGATCCGATTGAAATTCTACCCAAATGGGCTGATTCACCCGATCCGCCAGCCCCCATTGAGCCAAATCCAATACCACATAATCCCACTGCTCCGAATCCCGAACCATCCACTGACCCGCCGAAGTTGCCGCCGTCTGCACCAACTGAACCGCTACCACCGGCTTGGCCGCATCCACCGAGTCATACACACGCACCCACCGATTGCCCGACCCCATGCTCGCAAACCGCAAATGCGTTGCCGTACTGGCCGGTTCCAAGACAATCCGCTCCGAGCGCTGAACCACATGGCCCAAAAAAGCCAATACATTCCCCGAATAATGCGGCGCCAACGCCAACGGATTGGGCGGTGCTTGATCCGTAACGTGCCACTGGGTCTGCGTCATCGCCACCCGGTCAAACGTCACCGGATTGCCCGTTTGAAAATACCGCCCATCCCCAAAATACCCACTCATAATAATCACCATCGCCGTGGCCGTACACACAATCATCGTGTCAATCAAAGGCCCCAACGTCGCCACAACCCCTTCCCGAATCGGGTAATTTGTTTTAACCGCCGCATGCGCCACAGAAGCCGAACCCAACCCCGCTTCATTGGAAAACACCCCCCGCCGGACCCCCCAAATCATCACCATGCCCACGGAGCCACCCGCCACCGCACTGCCCGTAAACGCATCATACACAATAATAGAAAAAACAGTTGGAATGTGCTGCGCATTCATCACACAAATGATAATGGCCGCAATCAAATACACCGCACACATCACCGGAACAATACGAGCCGCCACCCGACCAATCCGACCAATTCCCCCCACAATCACCACCCCCACAACCCCCATCAACACCAAACCCGTCACCCACGCCGGAATCCCATGATGAGTCGCCAATACCGAAGCCGCTTGATTGGCTTGAAACAAATTGCCCGCCCCATACGCCCCCAACATTAGAAAAAAACCGTAAATTAAAGCCAACGGGCGCCAGCGTGGCCCCAAACCTTTTTCAATATAATACATCGGGCCACCGTAGACGACACCCGTTTTAGTGTCCACATGCCGATACTGCGTGCCTAAAAAACATTCCGCATATTTTGTCGCCATCCCAATAAACCCCACCAACCACATCCATAAAATAGCCCCCGGCCCCCCCATAGCAATCGCAATGGACACCCCCGCAATGTTGCCCAAGCCAATGGTCCCGGAGAGCGCCGCCGACAAGGCTTGAAAATGGGTGATTTGACCCGTTTCATTGGGATCATCGTACCGACCCTGAACCAAGGCCAACGCATGGGAAAAGGACCGAAGCTGAATCAAGCGCAACCGTAGGGTATAATAAACACCCAGACACAGACACAGCCCTGTAACTGGATAATACCAAACCCAACCGACTAACGTTGTTATAATTGCTTCAACCATGGTGATAAACTTGGCAGTATTTTACCAAGTATTGAGTTGATGCGCAAGCATAGTATATACTATAGTTCTCTATATTAAGAGAGTACTATAGAGACGATACAATGAACACACACACAGCCCGATCCATAACCTGCAGAACCCTATTGGTTCCGGTTATGTCAGCACTCTTAATTCTGAGCTTCGCAATCGAAATCGCCACATTGCCCATAAACGCAACCCCACTGTACGCCGGTAACGTGGACATTTTGATTATCGAGTCCGATACCTACTACATCGATGAAACCGACCCCACCCACGACGACTACCAGCACTACAACGACTACGATCAAGGATACAGCCCCTACGAATTGTATGGCGAGGACCAAAACCAATACTGGGAAAGCCCCGCCGGCAATGTCTTTGACATCATCGAACAAAACCTAATGCTCGATAACCCCAATGACCAAGACGACGGCATTTATTTCCAAGACGGGTTCCAAACGATTTAACGCCTAAATTTTGCCCAGTCTATTGCTGAATAAACTCGACAAACGCACCCGTATCCAGTATTCTAGATAGATGACGAATGAACAACGCAGGCTAGCCGGTCACCTAAGCAGCCAAACGATCGGGGAAACCGTAACCCTCAACGGTTGGGTGGACGTGGTTCGCGACCATGGCCAATTGCTTTTCATTCACTTGCGGGATCACACCGGTATCGTGCAAGTGGTTGTGGATCAGGACAATCCTCACTACGCCCAAAGCAAACAACTGCGTAGCGAGTACGTGATTGGGGTCACGGGCCCTGTGGTTGAACGCGAGGCATCGGCTAAAAACCCCGACATGCCCACCGGCGAGATTGAAGTGCATATTACCAGCCTCATCGTTTTCAATACCGCTGAAACACCCCCGTTTGTTGTGAGTGAGAAAGACACCCACAGTGTCGATGAAGATATTCGATTGCAACACCGCTATCTGGATCTGCGCCGGCCCACCATGCAACAGCGGTTAATCCAACGGCACCGCATCGTCAAAACCATCCGCGATTACTTTGATCGGCATGACTTTATCGAAGTTGAAACCCCCATGCTCACCCGAAGCACGCCCGAAGGCGCTCGTGACTACTTGGTGCCCAGCCGCGTGCACGATGGCAGTTTCTATGCCCTGCCACAATCCCCCCAACTGTTTAAACAATTGCTCATGATGAGTGGCTTGGGCCGCTACATGCAGATTGCACGGTGTTTCCGCGATGAGGACCTCCGCCCCAATCGACAACCCGAATTTACCCAGTTGGACTTTGAGGCCAGCTTCATTGATGAGCACTTTATTATGGATTTAATCAATCCCCTGATGCAGACATTATTTGCCGAAGCGAATCTCCCTTTTACACAACCCGTTCGCACCCTAACCTATGCCGATGCCATAGCCCGTTACGGCAGTGATAAGCCCGATCTGCGATTTGGTCTTGAGTTTGTTGACTTATCCCCAGTATTTGGCGAGACAGCCTACAAAATTTTTCGAAGCATTTTAGACAACGGGGGCTGCATCAAAGGCATTCGACTCCCCAAGCAGTCCCCCAATTTAAGCAAAAGCCGACTCCAAGACCATTATGCCAAAACAGTCGTCCCGCAGTTGGGGGGTAAAGGGATGACGTGGTTGCGGGTTGTGGACAACCAACTCGAATCCAGCGTGCTGCAATTCTTTTCAGATACAGAACAAGCCAACCTCAAAACGGCCATGGCTGCTGAATCCGATGATGTGATCATGATTATTGCCGATACCGACCCACAGGTAGTGCACGATGTTTTGGGCGACCTACGCCTGCATGTCGCTCGGGATTTAGATTTAATTGATAGCCAAAAAGTCATCGGTTGCTGGATTACCGAATTTCCACTATTTGAAAAACGCAACGGGCAACTTAATTTGTTGCATCACCCATTCACACAACCCACCACCGATATTACCCAACTCACAACGGAAGCTGAGTACCTAAGCATCACCGCTCGGGCCTACGATCTGGTCATCAATGGGGAGGAAATTGGGGGGGGTAGCATTCGGATTCACGATGCCACCATTCAAAACAAAGTCTTTGATATTGCCGGACTGAGCGATGCTGACATCCACGAAAAATTTGGGTTTTTTATCCAGGCGTTACAATACGGAACCCCACCGCATGGGGGCATGGCTGTCGGATTGGACCGGCTCGTTGCCATGTTGTGCCAAACCGAGTCCATCCGCGACGTGATCGCATTTCCTAAAAATCGGATGGCCGTATGCCCGCTCACCAAAGCACCGGCATCGGTCCACGCCGATCAACTCAACGAACTAAACATACAACTACGAGGTTAACATTATGAGTCAAACTATTTTATTTTCTGAATTGGGATTATCCCAAGAAACACTGGCTGCCATCACAGCCAAAGGGTTTCAACACCCCACACCCGTTCAAGCTGAAACCATTCCGCGCATTCTGAACGGCACCAATCATATTATTGCTCAAGCCCAAACAGGGACCGGAAAAACCGCCGCATTTGGCTTGCCCATTCTGGATACACTGGATTTTAGTGCCAAGCATACCCAAGCGTTAATTTTAGTGCCCACTCGGGAATTGGCCGGCCAAGTGTGTGCCGAATTGGTCTCCCTGTCGGGGCAAAACAAAAACACCATTATTCCCGTGTATGGCGGACAACCCATGGACACCCAATGCCGAGCCCTCAAGCGTGGGGCCTGCATCGTTGTGGGGACACCCGGCCGGGTCATTGACCATCTAAAACGCAAAACCTTGCGCGTGGATCAAGCGCGCTACTTGATTTTGGATGAAGCCGATGAAATGCTGAACATGGGCTTTATCGAAGACATTGAATCGGTTATGGAATACACCCCTAAAGATACCCGAATTTTACTCTTTTCTGCCACCATGCCGGATCGCATCCGAACCTTGGCCGCCAACTATATCCCCGATTACGAACACATCAAAATCAAGTCCAAAGCCGTCACTACCCCCCTCACCGAGCAACTGTACTTTGAGGTTAAAAATCGGGATAAATTCGAAGCGTTGTGCCGCATTATTGACCATCAAGTGGGGTTTTATGGCATGATCTTTTGCCGAACCAAGCGCGATGTCGATGAGATCAACAACCAACTGATTCAACGCGGCTATACCAGCGAGCCGATTCACGGCGATATCAACCAAACCCAACGGGAACGCACGCTCAGCCGGTTCCGAAAAAAAACGATTCATATTTTAGTCGCAACCGATGTGGCCGCTCGTGGGATTGATGTAGACAACCTCACCCACGTTATCAATTATGCCCTACCCCAAGACCCAGAAAGCTACGTGCACCGGATTGGCCGAACCGGCCGGGCTGGCCAAAGCGGTACCGCTATTACCCTCATGACTAGCAACGAATACCGCCAACTGGTATTCATTCAAAAACTGGCCAAAACAACAATCGAACGCCGTCAATTACCGGCCGTGTCTGAAATTGTTGAAAACAAGAAAAAAAGCATTACCGATCGATTGGAATCTCAACGCGATACCCGTGTGGGCAACCAATACCGCCAATGGGCCGAAGAACTACTCACCGATGCCGACCCAACCACCACGGTTGCCACCATTTTACAACACTGTTTTGACAGCGTACTTAGTACCGATCAATATGCCGATATTGACACGTCCGTTAAATCCGGAAAAAAAGGCCGAGACGGGGGCATGGACAGCCACGGAAAAGCCCGCTTGTTTGTGGCCAAAGGCAAACGCGACAAAATAACACCCAAAGGCATTATTGCATTAATCAAAACCCATGTTAAAATTAAAGACTCGGATATCCGACAAATTCAAATCATGGAAAACTTTTCATTTGTAAATTTACCGTTTGATCACGCCGAAACACTCGTGCGCAATCTAAAAAACAGCAACGAACGGCCCATCATTACCTACGCAAAAAAGAAGCGGTGACCCGCGTTATCGCGTTTTTTATTCAAAACCCCATTTGGGTCCGAGCCATTATGATCGGGCTGGTGGGGTTTGGTTTGGTATCCCTCAATAGCCTCAACAGTTCTTTTTTTGCACCCATTGACCCCAAAACCATCACCGTTTCAGCCACCTACCCCGGGGCATCCCCCGAAGAAATCGAACGGGGGATTATTTTAAAAATTGAATCCAATTTAACCAACCTGGACGGCATCGCCCGGATGACGTCCCAATCGTACGAAAACCGCGGAAGCCTAACCCTTGAACTCAAAAAAACAGCCAACGGCGCAACGGTCCTGGAAGACGTTAAACAAGCCATTGACCGCATCAGCACCTTCCCCAGCGGCATGGAACCCCCCATCATTAGCAAAACCAAAATTATTGACCGGGCCATTCGCATTGTACTCACGGGGGATACCGATCTCAAAACCCTCAAAACAACCGCCAAAAAAATTGAAAACGACCTGAGAGCCTCCGGTAAAATCAGCATCATTGAGCTCAGCGGCTTTCCCAATGAAGAAATCGACGTCCAAGTCACCGAAGCCAATCTACTGGCCCACAACCTAACCATTCGTGCCGTGGGCCAAGCCATTCGCAATGCCAACATCGAAATCACCGGCGGGCAAATTGAGCAACGCAACGAAACCTTTCTCATCCGAAGCAATACCAAACGCTACACCGCTGCCGAATTGGGAAGTATTATTGTCAAAACCAACCCCGATGGCAGTGTCGTGCGATTAACCGATATCGCCACCGTCACCGACGCCTGGGCCAATACCCCTTACGCCGTGTTTTACAACGGCCAGCCAGCCGTGACCATTGCCATTAATAAAACACCCAATGAAGATATTTTGGACATTGTTCGCACTGTTCGCCAGTATGCAACCACCTTCAATCAAACCCACACCGATATCCAAGCCTACATCAGCGATGACCGCAGCATTAGCCTGCGCCAACGCATCGCCTTACTCTCTAAAAACGGCCTCATGGGCTTTGGCCTGGTCTTGGGTGTCCTGGGCTTGTTTTTAAACCTGTCCATCGCCTTTTGGGTCGCACTCAGCATCCCCTTATGCTTTATGGGCCTGTTTATTGTGGGCGGTTTTATCGACTTAACCATCAACGTCATTTCCCTATTTGGCATGATTGTGGTGGTGGGGATTTTGGTCGATGATGGCATTGTTATTGCCGAAAATATTTACCAAAAAATTGAATCCGGCATGAACCGGCTCGACGCCGCCATCACCGGAACCGTGGAAGTCCTCCCGTCGGTTACCGCTTCCATCCTGACCACCATGATTGCGTTTATGCCCTTTTTTTTCATCGATGGCCGCATTTCGGATATTCTCAACGATATGGCCGTGGTGGTTATTATTACACTCGCTATTTCGTGGCTGGAGGGCGCCCTGATTTTACCGGCCCATATTGCCCATAGCACCCCCCGCCCCATTGGGGCACTCAAACACCGGTTTAATACCTGGGTCGATACCCTGCGCTACACACATTATGCACGCGCGCTTACACTGGTGTGCCGCCATCGCATCCTAACGGTCCTGGTACCCGTCGGGTTGCTCATGCTGACCCTGACAGCTGTTAAAAGTGGTCGGATTCCATTTGCATTTTTCCCCTTTGTCGATTCCGATGCCATTACCGTCCAATTGGCCTTGCCCCCCGGTTCCAGTGAAACACGCACCCTCTATTGGCTGGATACCATTGAGGCCAAGGCTATCGAAGTTAACCAAGCCTTTCAAGCCAAACGAGCCGATCAAAAACCCATTATTTTAGCCATTACCAAACAACTCACCGCCGATCACAAAGGCCAAGTCTTCCTCCAATTACTCGATGGCGAAACCCGAAATTTAGAAAGCTTTCGCATTACCGAAGCCTTACGCACCGCCGTGGGCACCATCCCCGAGGCCCAGACCCTTGAATTTGGCTCTCGATCCTTTTTTGGCAAACCCGTTGAAATCTCACTCCTGGGAGACAATCCCAACACGCTCGCTACCGCCAAAGCCCAGCTCAAAGCCAAACTCATGGCCCACCCCAAACTCAAAGACGTGGTGGAGGCCGATGCCCAAGGCCTGCGTGAAATTCACATTGACCTAAAACCCAACGCCTACCGATTGGGCTTCACCAGCCAACAAATTTTGCAACAAATCCGCGACAATATTTTTGGATATGAAGCCCAGCGCTTGCAACGTGGCGACGATGATGTGAAAATTCGGGTCCGCTACACCGAGTCCGAACGGCAATCCATTGCCAACCTGGAACGCATGCAAATTTATACCGATTCGGGCCAGCGCTACCCCCTCAGCAGCTTGGCAGACTTCCGAATCCAACACGGGGTTTTGGCAATCAACCACTTAGATGGGTTCCGAGAAGCCACCGTGTCCGCCGCCTTGGCCAACACCCAAGCCCCACTCCCCCCCATTTTAGCCGATATCCAAACCACCATCGTGGCCCCCTTATTAACCCAATACCCCACCCTTACCGCCACCTT
The DNA here is from genome assembly GCA_964220215.1 of Alteromonas sp. Classification (GTDB taxonomy): domain Bacteria; phylum Margulisbacteria; class Marinamargulisbacteria; order UBA6595; family UBA6595; genus UBA6595. Next base: position 18,013 of record CAXPTH010000021.1, read on the forward strand.
TGGGGGACAAAAACGCGAAACCGATAAAACCACCCAATCGGCTAAAATTGTCTTGCTGGTACTAATTTCAGCCATGTTTATTGTCATTAGCGTGGGGTTGCACTCGTTTTTACAAGCCAGCCTGGTCCTTCTGCTTGTCCCGTTCAGCTTCATTGGCGTCGCTTGGGGGCACGCCATTCACGGCATTAGCATTAATATCTTATCCACCTACGGGATCATCGCCCTCACCGGCATCACCGTTAATGATGCCATTGTGTTGATTAATCGCTTTAACCGCTGCATTCGTGACGGCGATCCGCTCAACACAGCCATCATCACCGCGGCAACCACCCGATTCCGAGCCATTATTTTAACCTCCTTAACGACCATTTGCGGCCTGGGCCCCTTGATTTTTGAAACCAGCCGCCAAGCGCAGTTTCTCATCCCCATGGCCATTTCAGTTGCCTATGGGCTTATCATCACCACCGTGAGCATTTTGGTCATCGCCCCGCCATTGTTGCTGGGCCTCAATGCGTGCCGCCGCGGACTTCATTGGCTCAAAACCGGCCATTGGGTCACCCCCGAACAGGTGGAGCCAGCGTACCAGCACGCCCACGTGTATCGGTCATTAAAAAAAGGAGACACCGTATGATTAAATCTGTAACCTGGGTTCGCCTTGGCCTTGGCCTTGGCCTTATACTCGCCATTGCCATACTCAACCACACCCTAGGACAACCCGATAGCGACCCGGCACAATCCCCCCCACCGGCCCGCATCCCCATCGTGGACACCCAACCCGTCCGCAACCAAACCCACCGCGGCAGCCTCGTTGTCTACGGCCAAATTAAAGCCGTGGATACCGTGAACTGGGTAGCGGCTGTCCCTGGCGTTATTCAACCCACTCGCGTGCAGTTTCAAGCGGGGATTCCATTCAAAAAAGGCGATGTTCTCATTGCCATTGATAACCGCGAGCAACGCTATCAGCTCAATGCGGCCACCAGCGCATTCATGACCCGCATTATTCAACTCATCGCCGAGTTAGACATCGACTACCCCGACCAAGCCCCCCCATGGCGACAATTTTTAAGCCAAATCCAACTGGACCACCCCTTGCCCGAATTGCCCAACAGCGATACCCGCATCCGCTATCGCTTGGCCGCCCTAGGCATTTTAAGCGATTATTATGCCATCCAAAAGCAGGCCGTTGTGTTGGAAAAATACACCTTAATCGCCCCATTTGATGGCGCCGTGAAAACCAGTGCCGTTCGCCCCAACACCTACGTATCCCCCGGGCAGCCCTTGGGAACCATCATGGACCTCAGCCAGCTGCACATCCACAGTGCCGTTCGTATGGAACAGGCGCAATTTCTAGATCCTGACAGCCCCGTTCAGGTGGCTGCCACAGCACTGAACCAAACCTGGACCGGCACCCTCACCGCCATCAACGCCAACATCGACCCCAGCACCCAAAGTGTCCCCATTACGGTGGCCTTACCGCCTAAAACCAACGCTCGCGATGGCACCCACGTCTCCATGACCACCACCACCCGACCCATCCCCAACGTGATGCGCATTGATCAACAGCTCCTCGTCAACAATACCGCCGTTTATGGCGTGGATGCCGCCACATTGGTCGCCTATCCCGTGACCGTCGTCTTGCGCGAAACCGATACCCTCTTGGTGCGGGGCCTCCCGGATAATCGGGTTATTTTGTCAAAGCCGGTACCCGGTGCCTACGTGGGCATGCCCGTACAACCCACACCATGAGCCGCTGGGTGCTACTGATTTTACTGTGGGTGGGGCTGTGTACCCACACGCAGGCAGCCCTAACCTTAGATGCAGCGCTTCAACACACCTTGGCCAACAATTACGCCATCCAGATTGCCCATACCCAAGCGGCCCGTGCCCAAACCCAAACTGGCCTGAGCCAAGCCAATCTCTTGCCCACCATTACCGTTCGCCAAACCAAGACCGATCAACCCACCAGAACCCCGGGCATCAGCACTCAAACCAACCAAACTACTCAAACCACCGGGACCATTCAGCAAACCCTCTTTGCGGGACTCACCGGCATTACCCAGTGGCGCAAAAACAAATCGTTGGCCGATCTGACTCAACTGCAAGCCGAACAGGTCTTGGAAACCACCCTGTATACCACCACGTTGGCGTTTTATGACCTGGTGGAGGCCCAGTATCGGCTGGCCGTTGCTGAATCGGTTGTTGCCCTATCGGAAGACCGGCTCAACCGTGTCCGGATTCGGGCGGACCTGGGCGGGGAGTCCCAGTTGGCGGTACTCAATGCGACTGTGGATTTGAATACCGACAAAACAGAATACCAGAACGCCTTAGCGGCACGCAAAGCCGCCGAAATCCAGCTCAACCAACAGCTCAACCAAGCCTTAGACACCCCGCTCACGGCGGAATTACCGCCGCCCCTATCCGTGCCCACTTCCGGCATTCGTCAGAATCGGGCGATTCGCATTGCTGAGCAGTCGCATCGGTTATCGCAGTTGGATCAGCAGTTGGTGCTGGGTGCGCTATTCCCGAGTGTCACGGTTCGGCATACGATGCAAGACGCCCGGGAACCGATCAATACCCTCGAAGCTCAGTGGTCATTGACTGGATGGCGCCATAAACAGGCGTGGGATGCTGCGACGCTGACCCATGCCGAAACGAATTTAAACAGAGCCCGTGTCCGGCAATTGGTGCAGGCCCAATGGGCCCAAGCTTTGGTGGATTATGACCGCACGCGGACGTTGCAGGCGCATGAGTTGGAGACAGTTCGGGTGGCGAAGCGGAATTTTGAGCGCACGCAGGCGTTGTTTCATGCGGGGCAAGTGTCTGCGTTGGTGTTTCGGGATGCCCAGTTAAAATACACCCAAAGCCAGTACCGCGCCCACCAGGCTCAGATTCAGTTGGGCAAAGCCATTGCCCGAGTGCATCAACTAGCGGGGGGTTGAGGTTGTTGTTTGGATTTGGGGTTGGTTTTGGGATCGGCTTTGGGTTTGGTAGCGGCTGATTTGGTAGCGGCTTTGGCTTTGGGATCGGCTTTGGCTTTGGCTTTGGGATCGGCTTTGGCGGCAGCTTCGGCGGCTTTGGCTTCTTTGCGGGCTTTGGAATCGGCGGCGGCGGCGGCGGTAGCGGCGGCGTTTTTGGCTGATTGTTTTGCGGCTTTTAATATTACTTCGGCGTTTTCGACTTTGGTTTGGGCAAAACTGATTTTTCTACTTAACTCATTATTGCGGTCTTTGATTTGTCGGATGCATTCTATAATTTCTTCATTATTCTCAAAACCTTGGGCAGCTCTATTTGCCTCAATCAATAAATCATCGACACGTTGCCTCTCTTGTTTAACTTTTTCCATATATTCTTGTGTTTCTGCTAATTGACTTGCCGCTTTATCAACTTTCGTTTTAGAATTTTCTTCTAATTGTGGGGGGGTGCCTATGTCACTATTTTTCAATTTTTCTTTTGCATTTTGAACAGCCTGCAAAGCTTCTTTTAACTTCGATAGTTTCTCTTCAATGTTTATAACGACTTGATTGGCAGCTTCAGCGGCTTTATTGGCAGCTTCAGCGGCTTTATTGGCATCGGCAGCGACTTGATTGGCAGTTTCAGCGGCTTTCTTGGCAATTAATTTAGTTTCTTCTCCTAAGTATGTTTTATTGTCGGCAGCTTTAGCGGCTGTCTCGGCAGCTTCAGTAACTTTTTCCATGGTAGCTTTGGCAGCTTCAGCGGCTTGTTTGGCATCGGCAGCGGCTATCTTGACAATTTGGACAGCATCTTCAAGTTTATTAACATTGGGAGCAGTTTTAGCCCTGTTCTTGGCATTAGTGGCAGCGGTCTGGGCATTTGCAGCAAAATCCTTGGCAGTGGCAGCAAAAGCTTTGACTTCTTTTAATAAATTTTCAACATCTTTATTCGGGTTTAACCGCATTTCTTCCGATTTATGACATTCCTTCAAATGCTTAAGTTGATCAATACCATAATCAGATTTGTCTCCTTTATCCATGGTTGCTTCCAGAGCACTCAAGTCTACAACCATTTCCTGGATTATTGCTAAAAGTTGTTTGTATTTTTCCCGTCTTATATCTCCTCCCTGACCACGTTCTAATATATTTTCTTTCAGATTATTTTGAAACCATGTTGAAAATTCTACATTTATTTTTGGTGAGAGTGTACCTTCAATTTTTAAACGAATACCATCAAGATAGTTTCTATTAGTATCTTCGCTATTATTTAAAATTTTAGGCAATAAGTCGTTCTCCTTATATGTTTCTCCGTTTGTTCCATAATACTCAGCTACTAATTTCTTAATACTATTAAAATCTTTTTGATTAGTCAAAGTAAGAAAAGCCTTTTGTTTAGCCGCAAGCAGGTCCTTTTGATCACCTATATCAAGACTTTCTTGAGGCTTTAGGGCATCTATTAAGGCCTTTATCTTTTCTTTTAATTTTTCAGGGTAACTTTTATCCAATTCTGTTTCTTCTAGCACTTGAACAACAGCTTTAAATTTACTTTCATGTTTTTTATATTTGCCACATGGGAAAATGGTTTTCATCTCTTTTGTAAAATCTTCTGCATTAATTCGCTCTAGCGCAAGATCTTGCAATGTTGAAATAAAATCAACTGCATCCTTGTCAGTAGCGTCGTTTTTATCAACACTTAAAAGACTGTTAACAATATTCATTTTAACCTCTGCCCGTTTTGATATAACCATCATGTTGAGCATATCTTTAGCATAGGGATCTGTATTCAAATCTTTGTTTAAGTGCTCTATTATTCTTTCTCTGTTTTGTTTACCGTAGTATGTGATTTGTCCAAGTGATTCTTTTTCAGATCTGCGATACCGCCCAATAAATTGAACCACATTCATAGATGCCCCTGATTCCATTAAATTGTCCGATGCAATATGAAACTCTACAGCTAGATTATCACCGTCTGCAGGTTGTTTAGAAGAACTAGAAAACTCATCAAAATCATGGCCATAACAGTTATCCCCAAAGTAGACAAAATCAATTTTATTTTTTGCTACTGTTTGTTTTTTCAAAAACTCCACTGCTTTGTCTTTGCTAGTAAATGTTTGTGTCACTACATCGGTTGTAATTTCATACTCTCTTGACTTAACAATAACATACTCTCTTGACTTAACAAAAACCCGTGTTCTATTAGTATTTTGAGAAAATGAAGTTTGTTCATCACTAAGCCAAAAGTACCGTTGTTTCTCAGGATCTTCACCCAAAACAGAATCAATAGTTTCTTGTGTTTGTGGTGTATTCAAATTCTTATTAAGATCAATCGCTATCAACTGGTTAATTTGTGAGACTGCCGCATCTCTATGTTGACCAAGGGTTGCATCAGTTGCATCATCAAATGTCAATTCTTTTAAACGAGACTTTATATTCTCGAGTTCATCTTTATTCAGTTTTAATTCTGTTAGTTCTTTTAATGTGGCCAACCAATTCGCTAGATAAGCGGTTGTCCCTGGTGATGTAGCAATATACTGATGGACGCCAATATTCAAACTCATATTATTTAAAAATGCTTGGCATATGTATACTAAGTCATTTGAGTCTCCAATTGATGCTTTAAATATTTTCTTTTTATCATCTGGGATTATATTACACAAGCCTTGTATAAAGTCTTGTTTTTCTTTTTGTTCTGAGTCTGAAAATGTATGCCTCTCATCAAAAATAAATGCTATAGTATCAGTTTGTTTTGCAGAATCGTCAGAGGCTTGTTCGGGACTTTGTATTCTGCTTAATTCTGTCTCAACAGCTTCCAGAAATTTTGTAGTTTTTTGTTCCATTTCATTTTCAAAACCAGGAATTGGTGAAAATAAATGAACATTTGGTTTTTTCATTGATTGCATCATCGTCATCAACGCCGTTTTACCGGCTCCAGTCCCCGCTGACCATCGGTTATAAAGGCCTTTTGTTGGTTTCTTCGAAATAAAATATTGGACCACCTGCTCCTGAGTTGGAATTTTTTTAGATGCGTTAACGAGTTCTGCAAAACATTGGTTTATAGATTCATTTGCTAGATCAGCATCTGTCCATGGAATTCCAGTCTTACCAAGACTATCTTGTACATCTTGTGTTGTATATGACTTCAAAAAATCAGTCATACTATACTTTCTTCCTTTTAATGTGGGGTCATTATAATACCTCAAACTTCCTGCATGTTTTTTTAGTGTCACCATTGCGATCACCGTTTCTATATTTGGGAAGGGGGGGGGAGATCCATCTGCTGTTGTATCTGCTGTTGTATTTGATGAGTTAGCTTTTTGATAAAGATCAGCGAATTTGCCTTTACTTTTGGTTAAACCTGTTTGTGATAATTTTTCTAAAACAGCTTGTATTTGTTCAATATATGTGGGTGGATTTGTTCCTGAGCTCCCTGCTGACGTAGCCGTTGTACCCTTCCTTTCAAATTTATCCTTCAGAAAAGCCAAACGAATCATTTCTTCATTTTTATTTAATTGATTTTCTGTTTCTGTTTCTTTAGACCATTCAGCAAGTGTTTCCATATTGTCACTGTATTTTTGGATGGTTTGGATGGTTGTGCTGTGGTTTGAATCACTTCTTTGAACGTCTAATCCTTTGAGATATTCTAGATAGTCTTGAACCGCTTGCTGTTTTTGGGATTTGATATCAGTTTCTAACTCTCCCAAAGCTGTTGCTAAATCTTCCACAGCTTTTGTAGCCTCTTTTTTGGCTGTTTGGGCTGTTTGGGCGTCTGGAACACCATCACCCTCGGCACCGAGCACTGCGCTGTATTCCGTATCGGCTGCCTCTAGACTACTCTGAAGTTCTTCATGCTTTTGGTCTGCTTTTAAATCGTTTAACTGCTCCACTATCGCCTGAAGGGCTGCAATTTTGGCAGCTGGGGCTGCGCCTGAAGCTGTGGATGGTATCGCTTTTTTTGTGTCTTCTATCTTGACTGTTGCTGCCTTGGCTTGGGTGGTAATGGATTCATACGCTGCTGTCGCTGCTTCCGCTGCCAACCGCTCTTCTTCTACTCTTATAACTGCTTCTAACTCCCCCAAAGCTGACACAGCGGTTGTGGCGTTTTGTTTGGCTGTTATAGCCTTTGTTTGGGCTTCTGTAGCCTTTTTTTGGGCTTCTGGAACACCCTCAGCACCGAGCACGCCGCTTTTTGTTGCTTCTTTATCGACTTGATCTAGACGCTCTTTAAGTGTTTGATAACTTTTCGTTTGGTATTCTTTTAATTCTTTTAACTGCTCCACTCTCTCCTGAAGGGCTTCAATATTGCCCTCTGAAGCTGGGTCTTCGCCTGAAGCTGTGGCTGGTATCGCTTCTTCTAATTTTGTTTTTATCTCGGTTGTTGCTTCGTTGGCTTTGGTGGTAATTTCTCCATACGCTTTTTTAGCCGCTTCTGCTGCTTCCGCTGCCAACCGCTCTTCTTCCGCTTTTCGGGCCGCTTCTGCTGCTTCCGCTGCCACCCGCCTTTCTTCCGCTTTTTTCGCTGCTTCCGCTGACTCTTTTCGGGCCGCTGCCTCTGCTTTTTCTAATTCTCCCACAGCTTTTCCTAACGCTTCCACAGCTACTTTAGCTTCTTCTATCTTGCCTGTTGCTGCCTTGGCTTCGGTGGTAATGTCTCCATACTCTGCTATCGCTGCGGCGGCTTTTTTCGCCGCTTCCGCTTCCGCTTTTCGGGCCGCTTCCGCTGCTTCCGCTGCCAACCGCTCTTCTTCCGCTTTTCGGGCCGCTTCCTCCGCTTTTTTCGATTCGAGGGATTGGATAGATTCTTCTAAAGTTCCCAAAGCTTTTTTTAACGCTTCCACAGCTGTTTCTAAAGCTTTCACAGCTCCTTCGGCTCCTTTTTTGGCTTCTACACCATCCGCACCGAGCACTGCGCTGTATTCCGTATCGGCTGTTTTTAGACGATCTGCAAGTTGTTTATAAAGTTCCGGTTGTTCTGCTTGTAATGGTTTTAACTGCTCCACTATCGACTGAAGGGCTGCAATCTTGGCAGCTGTGTCTTCGCCTGAAGCTGAGGCTGTTTTCGCTGCTTCTACTTCTCTTTTCGCTGCTTCTGCTTTTTGTATCTCGGCTGTTGCTTCGTTGGTAATTAGTACATACTCTGCTATCGCTACTGCGGCTTGGATGGCTTTGATGGCTTCTTCGGCTGTTGTTTGGATGGCTTCGTTGGATTTTTCTTTGATGTCTTTGATGGCTTTGATGGATGCTTCGGCTGTTGTTTGGATGTCTTGGATGTCTTTTTCGGCTGTTGTTGGGATGGGTTTGATGTCTTTTTCGGCTTTTTCTTGGATGGCTTGGATGGCTTTTTCTTTGATGGCTTTGATGGCTTCTTCTTGGATGGCTTGGATGGCTTGTGCTTTGATGTCTTCATTGGCTTGGATGTCTTGGATGGCTTGGATGGCTTCGTCTTTGATGAAGCGGATGTCTTTGATGAAGAGGATGTCTTGGATGTCTTTTTCGGCTTTTTCTTTGATGGCTTTTTCTTTGATGGATTTGATGCCTTCTTTGAATGTGTCTGGGATGTCTTTGATGGCTTTTTCTTTGATGGCTTTGATGGCTTTTTCTTGGATTTTTTGGATTTTTTGGATGGCTGCTTCCACTCTCACCTTACGAACTTTATACGCCGCTTGTATCTTTTTTGTGGCGGCTTCTTTTTTCGCCGCTTCCGCTGCGGCTTTTTCCGCTGCCACCCGCTTTTCTTCCGCTTTTTGGGCCTTTTTGCCTTCTTTCGTTTGTGTGTCTAAGAGGACTTGTTGAGCGTCTTCTTCCGCTAAGCGGAGGATGTCTTCCAGTATGTTCGCCACTGATTCAGAATTTTTGGGGTCATTGAGTGCTTTTTTTAGTGCTTCCGCTGATTCACTAAGACTTTTACTACTACTACCACCAGCAGCATCCTTGGGAGTACCACCAGTGCCATCGGCTACACTTAATTTTAACTTTTCCACAGCTTCTTTGGCTGCTTCTTGGGCTTCTTGGGCTTCTTTAGCTTCAGCAATATCCAGACTGTCATCTTTGGACAACTCATTGTATTCTTCATCGACTTCCTTTAGACGATTTTCAAGACTTTTGCGGTCGTTTCTTAACTTACTTTTTAAAGCTTCTAAATTTTCCCGAAATTTTTCAAGATCTAACTCTGATTTGTTTTCTATATGATCTTGTACTGTTTTTAAGTGTGTTTTACACTCATAAACTACCTCTCCAAACTTTCGTTCGGCCTCTAGTTTAATTAATTCATAGTCTTTTTTTATTTTTTGGAGTTTGAGCGCCTTAATTTTATTTTCGAGTTCCTTAATTTGAACTTCGGTATTGTCACTTTTAGTTTGATGTTGAGCCCTGAGTTCTTGAAGTTCTTCTGTTAATTCGCTAATCTTATCTTGGTTTGATTGAATTTCGTTTGCGAGTTCGTTTGTGAGTTCTGATGCTTTAGATTGATTAAAGTGATTGGCAAATTTTTCAGCTTCATAGTCAAAATATGCACCTATCCCATAACCCAAAACGCCAGCACCGAAGCCAGTACCCGCACCCGCAGTAAGAGAAATAAGGAAAACCCATCCTACAGGACCAGTTGCCAAAGCAAGAGCTACGGCAATACCTAAAGCGGTTCCCCCCAGTCCCCCCCCAGCTCCATATTGTTGACGATAATTTGATGACCTTGATGTTGGTGAAAAACTAACTGGTGATTGTGTAATTGACGGTTTGATTTTTGAAATTGGATCTGGAACTATCCCTTGAAATGGAGCTGAAGCTTTATTTTCCCTTGGATTTATTAGACCTGGAACTATCTTTGGATCTGAACCTGAACCTGGAGTTACACCGGATGACACTACTACCTCCCCACTATTTTTAGACTGTATTTTCTAATAAAACTACAAGCCAGTATACAACAAAAAAATTGAAATGTCAATGTTTTAATAAAAAACTGACCGGCTAGTTTAACTACTATCCATTGCTGATACATACCAACAGAATGCCCCCTCGATGAGAACTTTAAACCTGTCCGTTGCACTTAAAAGTCCCCTTTAGGGGATTTAGGGGCCTAGGGATTTAGGGGCTTAGAAAGTCCCCTTTAGGGGATTTAGGGGCTTAGAAAGTCCCCTTTAGGGGATTTAGGGGCCTGGGGGTAGTGGCTTGGGGATTTAGGGACTTGGGAGTAGTGGCATAGGAATTTAGGGGCCTAGGAGTTTAATCAATTACCAGATCCCGCCAGCGCCATACGGCGTGCCAGAACTTGTGTTGGCATCCATCGAACGAACATCCCGTGGTGTGGACCCATAATGCCTATTATTGAAGCTATTTACGGTGCTCAGATTGTCTAAATTGTCTAAATTATCTAAATCTGTTAAACCCAAGTACGCATCCACAATCCCTGAAAATACCGTATAGTCATTGGAAAACGTTAGCGCAATGCCCCCGAAGTCCGTATCCTGGACAATCGCTACCGATGGGGCTACCGCTTCCACATAATCCAACGGAAATTGAGGATCCAACGAAACCCGAAACACCACCGCATACGCCGCCGGTTGCAACGGCCCCAAATCAAACACCCCCGACGGCTGGGTAATTACAGCATCAGACACCACCCGATCGGTCTGAATATTAATCACATACACCGCAATCGGTCGTACCGAATTTTGAATAACGCCCCGCATGGATGCCCCCACAATCGGGGTTGACAGTGACACACAAATCACACAAAATAGTACAACGATTATGCGCAACCTGTTTCCCAATCGCTTGTCTACTTTGCCTACGTTTAATTGCATGGTACTCGTGTTTAGTATACTCCTGATTGCATCAACCGGCTATGCTCAAAACAATTTGCACGGTGCTGGGGCTACTTTACCCTATCCGTTGCTCAAAAAACTATTTCGAGAATACCAATACAATACCGGAAAACCCATTATTTTTGAAGCCATTGGATCCGGCAGCGGCTTAGCAAAGTTTAACGCCAATGCCGTTGATTTTTTGATCACAGATACCCCGGATGAGACCACCCTTAATGCCCCCAACCGGATCGCCGTACCCATCAGCATCAGTGGCGTGGCTGTTGCCTATAATTTACCCAAAAACCCCGACTTAAAACTAAATAAAGCGATTTTAAAAGCCATCTATTCCGGTGAAATCACCCATTGGAATGACCCCGCCATTACAGAACTAAACGCCCCCGAATTAATGCCCAACCTGCCCATCCAAGTGGCCACACGCCCTGCCAAAAGCGGAACTTATTACATTTTTACCCAGTTTTTGGACACCAACTCCCTCCAGGGCAATCACGTCGTGCCCGGAAGTCTCGCCATGGCTCGGTTTATTGATGAAACCATCGGCAGTGTGGGGTTTTTAGGGTTAAACCATGCCATTGACCAACACTTGAAAATTGCCCGTATTGAAAATAATGTTGGGGCGTTTATTATCCCAAACCCCCACGTAATTGGCATGGCCACAACTGAAAACTCTCCGTATGCGTACCCAATTAGTGGGCTGTCTTGGCTGGTGTTTGATGCCAAGCAAACCGAGGTCCGCCAGTTAGCGCAATGGTTGTTAGAAACGGGGCAATATTATCACAAACAATTCCAATATGCACCCCTGCCCCAACAGCAGCGGGTCCAATGGTTAAAAAAACTAGAGGTTTCTCAATGAAACACGTTGCAACTGTCGGACTGGGTATTCTTCTATTCGCCACACGGGTGTTTGCCACTGAATCTGCCATTTACAGCCCCAGTGAAGCCCCAACAGTAACGGCTAAAACAAACATTTTGATTAAAGGAAAAACGCCCTTTAAGGAAGCGGTGTTTGTGAATGGGAAACCCATCGAGGTCCAACCCAGTGGCCAATTTTACAACCGCTACCCCATTGCCATTCCCAGCAACCAAACACTGGTGATTACCCTCTTGGATGCTGAAAAAACACCCCAGCACAGCTACCATCATGTTGTAGCCTTACCCGGTCCATCGGATATTGGCAGTTTAAACGACCCACAACGGTCCAACTACTTGTATACCCTCAACAGCCCCTTTATCCACAAAAGCATGAGCCAAAAAAACCTGTTTCAGCCCGTATCTCGGGCGGAATTGGCCTATTTCAGCCATGCCATTCTTCAGCAAGACCCCCAACCCCCAACGCCCACAAACTATTCCGATGTGGATGCAACTGCTTGGGCCAAGCCAGCCATTGATCAACTCGTGGCCAATGAAATCATGCGCGAATACATGGACGGTCGGTTCCACCCTGAAAAACCAATTTCAACACTCGAATACATTATTACGGTTGTCCGAGCCTTGAATTTAGAATCTGAAACCGACACTACCCCGCTGCCGTATAGCGACATTGACCCGGACGACTGGACCACACGGTTTGTTCGCATCGGCTACACGCACCAATTACTCCCAAACACCCCCCAGTTAAACGGCAATGCGCAATTGGATTACCAAACATTTTTATCGCTTTTGGGTCGAGTTCCCGCCGTTCAAGCCTACATTAACGCCCAACGCAATGCCGCAGCGCCATCGGCTGACATGGCCACAATTATGGCCAATATTCAAGCCTATCAGGCGCACCCACGCACAACGATTGTCATGGACTCCCTACAAAACGGTGATATTCTCTATGCCCCCACAACCACCTTATCGGTAACGGTTAACCCAGTTGCACCCTTTCAGTTTAATCAAACGACGCTAACCCCCGATGCATCGGGACACCGTCAGATCGCCGTATCCGTATTTGAACCCGGACCCGTGCCAATCACGATTACCGCAGGACCATTTAAAAAAACAATGACGGCCTATTATTTTCCGTGGTACCCCGAATTAAATAACCATTGGATTAGCGGAACCATTAGCCGCTTACGCTATGTTCGAAAACTCGAAACCCCTCGGACGTTTTCCCCCACACAAACCATGAACCGGGCCGAGTTTAAAGCGTTGTTTTTATGGGCAACCGGCTTACCTGAAACAACCGACACAACCCCATGGTTTTCAGACACCGGCACCAACCCACTGCTAACACGGGCAGAAGCGGGCGCCGCTATTGCCAAATTTATTGGCCACACCCCCGATCGCACATCCAGCATGGACAACAGCGTCTTTCGCGATGTCCCCAATGGGCATTGGTTCCGGCCGTATTTGTCCACCTTGTTGGCGAAAAATATTGTCCGGGCAAATGCCCAATTTAACCTGAATCGACCCATTACCGAGGCCGAAGTGGTTTATATGCTCAGCCAAACAGCCCCGGTTCAACACGACCTCAACGCCGCCCTGTAATGCGACACACACTGGAACAGGCATTAACTGACGCCATCCAGACGGCCGGGATTGACTGTCATGGGCAAGCCTTGGATTTGCATGCCCCCAACCAAAGCAGCCATGGGGATTATGCAACAGCCATTGCTTTTCGATTGGCCAAAGTGATGAAACAAGCCCCAGCTCAACTTGCAGAAACATTTATTCAGGCCCTTCAGCCCGCTATGGCCAACCAAGCCACACTGTCGCAAATCAACGGCTTTATTAATATTACGTTAACGCCCAGCGCTCGGTTAATGCACATTGAAGCGCCGGCTGAATACCCCGTTAAGCCCCGACGAATTTTATTGGAATTTGTATCGGCAAACCCCACCGGACCCTTGCATATTGGGCATGGACGCTGGGCCGTTTTGGGCAGCTGTTTGGCCAATTTATTGCGTGCCGTGGGGCATCGAGTCGATACGGAAAATTACATCAACGATGCTGGCAATCAGATTGCCTTGTTTACCGCCAGTGTTGCCGCAGCCAAAGCCGGCGAAGCGATTCCTGAAGATGGGTACCACGGAGCCTATATTCAAACCATTGCCAATGAAAATACCGATCCGGTTACCCACATGCTGAACCAGCATAAATCGGATTTAGCCGCCATTGGGACCCACTTTGACCACTGGTTTCGGGAACACACCTTGCATGCCGACACAGCCATCCCAGATGCCCTGGCGCATCTCAACACCCATTGCTACACCCACGATGAAGCGGTTTGGTTCAAAAGCACCGCATTCGGGGACGATAAAGACCGTGTTTTGGTCAAATCGGATGGGTCCTTGACGTATTTTGCCGTTGACATTGCCTACCATTGGAACAAACTGCAACGCGATTATGACCAACTGATTAATATTTGGGGGGCGGACCACCACGGGTATGTGCCCCGTGTATCGGCAGCGGTTCAAGCCCTTCAAAACGGCCACGATCAGACTGAATTAACCGTCTTAATTGGACAATTGGTCAGTTTAGTTCGAGACGGCGAACCGGTTCGCATGAGCAAGCGCAGCGGCGATATGATTTATTTCCGGGACGTCATTGACGATATTGGCGCCGATGCCACCCGCTTTTTCCTCATTCATAAAAGCAGCGACTCCCACATTGAATTGGACTTGGATTTGGCCCATCAAAAAACAGCTGAAAACCCAATTTTTTATATTCAATACGCCCATGCACGCATTTGCCAACTGCTCCAAAAAGTAGGGGAAATTCCCGACGCAAGTGTCCATCACATTGCCGACGCCTATGCCGAGGCAGACCGGCCCTTATTGCAATGTTTAATGCACAGCGGCGATACGATCTTGGATGCCGCAAACGCCTATGCCCCCCACCAGTTGGCAACCTATGCCTTGGAACTGGCCCGGCACTTTCATCGGTTTTATGAAACCAACCCCGTCTTAACCAGCACCGGGGTTCAGAAAGCCTACCGATTATGGGTCATTGGGCAGGTCCAGCAGACCCTGCAACGGGTATTGGGCATTTTGGGTATTTCAGCCCCCACACGCATGTAACCATGCATCCGTTTGTGTATGCCGTGCATCAATCGGTGCTTCGTGATGACCTGATTGATTTTGATGCACCCATACTTGTGGGATTTTCAACCGGACCGGACTCAGAATTTTTATATCACTACCTGAATCATGTGTATCGCCCAGATCTCTTGCATTTGGTCTATGTCAATCATCACCTTCGTCCAGCCACAGACTTGGCCCATGAACTAAGCCGGGTCGCCGCATTGGGGCAGCGCCATCCCGTGCATAGTGTGGATGCGCCCATTACAGGCTCCAGCGGCATTGAAGCGCGCGCACGCGAGGCCCGGTATACCGAGTTTGAGCGAATTGCCCGCGAGCAGGGTATTGCGCAAATTAGCACCGGCCATCATTACGATGATCACATCGAAACCATTTTGCTCCAGCTCATTCGAGGCACCCAACGGGGGTTGCGAGGCATTGCCCAAACAAAGCCCTGGGGACCTGGGGTCTTGATTCGGCCGTTAATCCACTGCTACAAAGCCGATATTTTGGCCTATTTAGACGCCCACCAACTCCCCTATACCTGCGATAGCACAAATACAGACACCCAGTTTACCCGCAATAAAATTCGCCACACCCTGCTGCCCCTGTTGCAAAGCCTCAACCCCAAGATTCACGACCGGCTCAACACCTTCGCCACCTATCACGAACGGGTTCATGATTTTTTAGACCAGCACCATGCCGATGCCTATGCCCGCATTATTAAGCAGCACCAGCACTGCCAGATTGACCGCCACTACTTGATTCAGCAACCCAACATTACCCAACGCTACCTGCTCTTGCACATGGCTCAGCACGTAACACAAACACCCGCCAATCATCAGCATATCCAAACAATACTGGCCCTCGCCAACACACCGCCCTTCCCCAAATACACCCAATTACCCGGCCATGTCCACGTGACCATTCAAACCGAAACAGTCTCGCTGAAACGTACACGTTGACACACTGTACTGAGATTCAGTATCATTTAATCAAGTAACGAATTGTATTTAAATTAAGGATATCGAATCACATGAATTATCGACACATATTTCTATTGGCCCTTGGCTTCAGTATTGCGCTTCAGGGCACGACGTTGTCGGAAGTTGAGGTCATTGGGCATTCCCCAACATCCACCCAGGAACTACCTGGATCGGCCGACGTGATTAGCGAAGAAACCTTGCAGCGGGCCCAGCCCTTAACCACAGGGGAAGCCTTGATGCGGGTCCCTGGTGTATCGGTACGCAACGAAGACGGGTTGGGCTTGCGGCCCAATATTAGCATTCGGGGGATCAATGGAAACCGAAGCAAAAAAGTATTATTGCTTGAAGATGGTCTCCCCATTGCCCTAGCACCATATGGTGAAAGCAGTGCGTATTATTCCCCACAAATTGACCGGATTGCACGCATTGAGGTCTTAAAAGGCAGTGGCAGCATTTTATATGGCCCCCAAACGATTGGAGGCGTGGTCAATTTTATCACCGCCGAGCCCCCAAGCAGCCGAACGGTCAAAACAACCCTAGCCATGAGTAGTTTTGATACCAATAAGGCTCAGGTTCAATACGGAAACCGATGGGGGGATCACGGACTCTTGGTCAATTACTTGCGCCGATCCGGCCAAGGGTTCCGAAGCCCCATGCCCTTTGACATTCACGATGTAAGCATTAAATATGGCCTTACCCAGTCGGAGCGATCTGAGCTGAGCCTGCGGACCCATTACTACACGGAGCGATCCGCATCGACGTATACGGGACTGACCGAGCCTATGTTTCAAGAAGACCCCCGCCAAAACCCCGCCATTTATGACCGATTGTATGTGGAACGAGCGGGTATTCGCCTCGGGCATCGGTATTATACAGACTCCGCCTTAATTAACACGGCCGTTTATGGCTACCACACCAGCCGAAATTGGTGGCGACAAAAGTTTCATCGATCCAATACCGGTGTACTTACACCTTTAATGACAAACGAAGGCAACAATCGGTACTACACCGTTGCCGGATTGGAAAACCGCATTGAGTGGGATGCATTAACCGTTGGCGCACGCGTGCACCACGAATTTGAAGACAGAAAAAAAATTAAAGGTTCATCTCCAACTGCTCGCAGTGGCAATCTAAACAGCCATGAGCACCGCAGTACCGATGCCGTGGCCACCTATGCCCAGTACCGGTATGCTGTGAATGACCGCATCGACATTATCCCCGGGTTACGACTGGAACATTACCAGCAACGCCGGGCCATTTTAGTTTCAAGTGACCAGGCAAAACATAAAAGCGGGACCACCCAAACCACCGCCTGGATTCCTGGCATCGGTGCGACGGCCTATGTAACGGATCAGGTTCAAGTTTTTGGGGGCGTGCACCGCGGCTTTGCGCCGGCATCGTTTAGTGATGCGTTAAACAGTAATGGCCAAGACCAGCAACTCGACCCTGAAGAAAGCTGGAATTATGAAGCCGGTATCCGAGGCGCTTTATCTGAGCATACGCATTTTACCAGCACCGCCTTTTTTACGGACTACTTCAATCAAATCGTTGATAATTCATCAGCCGTGTACACAAGAGCCAATGGTGGGCGCTCCCAGACCACCGGGGTTGAGCTTGGGCTTCAGTATGCCCGGCCATTACCCAATGGCTTTCGGCTCACGTCATCGGCTGGGCTAACCCTACAAACAGCGATTTATACGGCTGATTCTGAGTTCGATTCAGACACAGAAACTACTCATGCGAAATCTGGCAACCGGGTGCAGTACACACCCAGCGAGCAGTACCAAGCGTCTGTAGGGCTTGAAACCGCCAAAGGGTTTTCCGTGGAGGTCTCCGGTGTGCACACTGGCATGATGTATTCGGATGCCGCCAATACTGAATCCGGCAGTGCCGATGGTCAAACGGGGGTTATTCCGGCGCACACCGTCTACAACATCAGTGCCAGCCAGGCCTTTACCCCCCGACTCACCGGCTTTGCCAGCATTAAAAATCTATTTGATTTAAGCTACATAGCCTCCCGACACCCCACAGGCATTATGCCGGGCAATAGCCGTATTATTGAAGCCGGGATAACCTACCACTATTAAAATGCCTGTATCTTTAGCCAGTATCATTGAACCGGTGGGGGTATTAATTTACCCCCTTGCTGTGTGCTCCTTGGTATCCGTTTGGGTAATTTTGGATAAGTCTGTTTTTTGGATTCAGTATTTGCGGCGGCGCAATCGGCCCTACTTAACCCAATGCTTAGCGGCGGTGCAGCGCAATGATAACGCAGGAGCCTTGGCCATTGTTAAGCAACATGCCCACCCCGTGTTGCGGGTGTTTGGCACGGCGTTGCATTGCCATACCCGGCATCAGAGCAGCCAATTGCACTATGCCTGTTCCCGTGAATTGCGGGGCATGCGCAGTCGCCTGAATGCCCTAGTCACGATTATTACCATATCCCCATTGTTGGGTATTTTGGGTACGATTGTGGGTATTATAAAAGCCTTTCAAGGCCTGTCAATTGAAGCGGGGCTCGACCCAACGGTGATGATTCAGGGCATTTCCAGCGCCTTGTGGACCACGGCCATTGGATTAAGCATTACCATTGTGACGTTTATCCCCTATTATTTTTTTCAATCTCGGGTTGAAAAAGCCGGGCATGACTTGGAAGACTGGGCGACCCAATTCGAATTGGCGCGAGCCGGGGAGTTGGGATGATTTTGCACACGGAGAAAAAACCAGCGGTGCATGTGGACATGATTCCCTTAATTGATAGCTTGTTTGTGCTACTGGCTTTTTTTCTTATTGCGGTGTCTACCATGGTGATTCAAAAAACCTTGCCCATTCAATTGCCCACCGCAGCTACGGCAGTGACGGTTACTGACCCGATTCCCACAATTAGCATTGACGCCAACGAGCAACTCTATTGGTCCGGGCAACCCATTGCCTTGAATGCCCTCACGGGAGTTCTACCCGAAACCGACCGCGTGATTATTCAAGCCGATGAAAACGTCCGCCAAAAAGTTATTGTGCAAGTGTTAGACCAAGTCAAACGCAATCAGATTCAAACCGTCATGGTGCAAACCCGATGAAACTGAGCAGTATACTGATTACGGCCACCACAATTGCCCTGCACATGGCCGGTGGATTGGCGGTCAACAGCTGGCTGGCCAATCATGCGGGGAACACCCCACAGCTTGGGATTCAGCCGTCGGTGATTGAATATGTTCAATTGGCCGAGGAGCCCATCACGCAACAGGCTGTTGAACCCGTTAGTACTGCGCCTGCACCCATCGCTCTAAAACCCAGTGCTCCTGCGACTCCGGCCCCGGCGCCCTTAAGCATTGTCAAAGCGAGTCCGATTGCAGCGGAAAACAAGCCCCCCCACTACCCCCGCATGGCCCTCCGGCGGCAACAGGCTGGAACGGTCTTGTTGCGGGTGCATGTCTTGGCGAATGGCACGCTTGATACCGTCCAACTGCACGAATCATCGGGCCACCGGTTGCTGGATCAAGCCGCCATTGCCGCAGTTTCTGATTGGCAGTTTTCACCCCAAACAGCCAATGGGCAATTCGAAAACAGCTGGGTGAACATCCCCATTACCTTTAAGTTAAAAGATAGCTAACCCTTACGCTTTCGTAAAAAAACCTCACGCGTTTCGCTTTGTAAAAACCGATTGGTTTGCTTTTGATTGCCCCAGGTATCCGTGGGTGTGGGGCCATAGTCATGCCCGGGGTAGATCACCGTATCATCGGGCAAGGGCCACAGGGTTTCGAATAACGCCGTATAGAGCTGCGCCACATCGCTATGGGGAAAATCCGCACGACCACACCCATCCACAAACACAGTATCCCCGGTGATCAACTGCTTCCCTAGTTGATAACACACCCCGCCGGGGGAATGACCCGGTGTATGCAATACCGCAATGGTATGCCCCGCAAAGGGTATCGTTGCCCCCACAGCCAATCGATTCAAAACCATGGGAACAGGCGGATCATAGTGGGCGTACTCCGAAATATAGACAGGTACCTTGTTCAATGCCAGACACTCCGGCACACCCGATACATGATCATAATGCTCATGGGTCAACAAAATCCCCACAACCGTTAACCCATGCTGAGTCACAATCGCTTGAAGCTCCGGAATGTCCCAAGCCGGATCCACAATAAGCGCCTCAGACCCCGACTGAATCACATATTGCATATTGCCCATCGGCCCCGCCCAATGGGTATGAATCACACAATCACTCATGCCAATTGCCGTTTTAAATAGTTGTATTCTCGCAAAATATCCCGAACGTACGCGCGAGTCTTACGCGCCAAGCGTCGAGACGCCCGAACCGATGAATACCCCTGATAATACGACGCCAACGCCATGGTATTCACTTCTGCATGGCCGGCCCAATTGTTGCGCATTTGGGTGAAATACGCCACGGTTCCGGATACATTTTGCCGAATATCAAACGGATCGGTAATCCCCAAAAGCTCGTAGTTAAAATCTTTAATCTGGCCCAAGCCTCGGGCCGATGTTGCGCTGACAGCATACCGATTAAACCCCGACTCGCGCGCAATCAAGGCCGCAATTAACTTGGGATCCACCGAATAGGTTCGGCTATAATCCACAATAGCCTGCGCAATGCGCCGGGCTTCTTCATACTCAACGGTGGTATACCGGTCGGTTATATACGTGTAGATAACCTCAAAATCAGCCTCAAATTGCTGCAACGATTTGCCATAGTCATTGGACGTGCGCGGTGTTGGGGATGCGGTTGATTGCGTCGATTGGGATACTGCCGGGGCAGAATCTCGCACATCGTTTGGGGTCTTGTTCCCCCCAAGCAATAAATACAAAATAACAATGGCAACCGGAACTATTGCCATGCTTGAACCACCGTTTGAATATAGGCATCAATGCCGCTGAGCGGCACCTGAGTACTGGCACGGGATCGCCGATCAATCACCTCAACCGCCTGGGCTTCGATATGCTTGCCCACCACAACTTGAAGGGGATAGCCAATCAAATTGGCATCTTTAAACTTAGCCCCCACAGAGCTATCTCGATCATCCAACACAACCGAATATTGGGCGTTTAATCGATCATACAACGCCTGAGCTTCCGTCATTTGCGTGGTGTTTTTGGTATTGGCTACAATGATCACCAACTGAAACGGCGCAACGGCTGGCGGCCAACACATGCCATCCGCATCGTGATGCGCTTCAATAATCGCTGCCATGGTCCGGCCAATGCCAATGCCATAACAGCCCATAAAAAACGGTTGTTGCTGCCCATTGCTGGCATGAAACTCAGCCTGCATGGGCGCTGAATACACATGACCCAGTTTAAAAATATGCCCCAATTCAATGGGCTCCTCGGTTTGTGTGACAAATTCAGCCGATTGATCCCCCCCAATGGCGCCCGAATCAGCCGGTACACAGGTGGTGGCCAATCCAAGCGCTTCAAATAATGCATGGTAAATCCCCATCATGGTATCGTACTGACGGTCCAAACACTCGGCTGTTGCATGAAATGAGTACGCATCTTTCATGCTAAACTCACGCCCACGCATGAGCCCCGACCGAGGCCGAATTTCATCCCGAAACTTAGTCTGAATTTGATACAAAGTCACGGGCAATTGTTTGTAGGATCGAATGCCGTAACTGGCCAACGAACAAATCACTTCCTCATGGGTTGGCCCCAAACAAAAGTCATTGTTGTGCCGATCTACAATACGAAACAACTCCGGACCATATTTATCCCAGCGGCCCGATTGCTGCCAAAGCCCACTGGGAATTAACACCGGCAAGAGCACTTCTTGTGCGACGGGGTCGAGATACTGGCGAACGATGGCTTCAATTCGCTTGAGCACACGCACGCCCATGGGCAAATAACTATAGATTCCGGCGGATATTTGATGAATGAGCCCAGCCCGAATCATCAGCTGGTGACTGGGCATAACGGCATCGTTGGGTGCCTCTTTTAATGTTGGACAAAACAACTGTGTTGCACGCATGGTGTTTAGTATAGCGAAATTCATCAAAATCTGCTACAATTTCCTGTCTATGGGCACCTATCAAACACCGCGGGGAACCGTTGATTACCTTCCCGATAAAACCCCCTTATGGCAAACAATTGAACGGACGGCTCGGCACATTTTTGAGCTGTACAATTACCAAGAAATCAAGACCCCTATTTTTGAATCTACCGAGCTGTTTACCAGTAGCATTGGTGGCGATACTGACATTGTATCCAAAGAAATGTATACATTCTTAGACAAAAAAGGCCGCTCGTTAACCCTTCGGCCCGAAGGCACTGCCGCCATTGCGCGTTCGTACATTCAGCATGCGTTGCACCGAAAAGGCAAGCACCACTTGCTCTTTTATGTGGGGCCCATGTTTCGGTATGAGCGTCCCCAAGCGGGCCGATTTCGTCAATTTACTCAAATTGGGGTTGAAAATATCGGGTCCCCAGACCCCGCCTGCGATGCCGAAGTCATTATTATGGGCATTCAGTTGTTTAAAGCCCTGGGGATCCAAGGGATCGTTCCCCAGCTCAATACCGTGGGCTGCCCCATTTGTCGGCCCGTCATTGAAGAACGGCTCAAACAATTTTTAGAATCCAGCCTTCGCGCGTTGTGTGGCGATTGCCAAACACGCTTTGATACCAACCCGCTGCGCATTTTAGACTGTAAAAAAGGTAGTTGCACCCCCTATTTTTCAGCCATGCCGGATATCCGACAGTCCATTTGTCAGGCTTGCCATGATCACTTTGACCAAGTGCTAACCTACTTAGACACCCATGGCGTAACCGTTGAAATTAATCCCAACCTAGTGCGTGGCCTGGATTATTACAATCGAACGGCCTTTGAGCTGGTATCCAACCATTTGGGCTCACAAAATGCCATTTGTGGTGGGGGGCGCTATGACAGCTTAATTTCGCGATTGGGTGGGCCCAACAGTCCCGCTGTCGGGTTTGCCTTTGGGATGGAACGACTCATGGCCCTAGTCGACACAGCCATACCCCCCGTCCCCATGGTCTACATTGGCTGTTTGGATGATGATCACTACAGCCACTGTTTTTCATTGGCCCACCAACTGCGTGACCATCGCATCAAAGCCATCCATCACCGGGATGCCTTGAGCATCAACGGGCATTTAAAGCGGGCATCCAAATCCAATGCGGCCCTGTCCGTGATTATTCAACCCGATGGGCAATCGGCCACGGTGTACGCATCAGGCCAAACCACACTGCCAATGACCGATGTCTTGGCCCATATTATTGAGCATACTCCCCAAACACCAATGATGTGATACACTAACGAGAGAATTATGTCAGCCTTGAAGTCTTTTGAAGCATTTACCGTTATTCCAGCCATTGATTTGTTATCCGGTTGCGTGGTTCGGCTAAAACAAGGCGATTATGCACGTGTCACCCAGTATACTACCGATCCCGTATCGGTGGCTCAAGCATTTGAAGCGGCTGGGGCCACCCATTTGCACATTGTGGATTTGGATGGCGCCAAGTCTGGGTCAACGGACAATGCCGCTGCCATTGCGGCCATTCGGGATACCACCCAGTTAACCATTGATGTTGGGGGTGGCATTCGCAGTCCTGAAGCCATTGAGCATTATGCAGCGATTGGGATTGATCATTTTGTTTTGGGGTCGTGCTTAATTGATAATTTAGACTATGCGCGTGACCTCATTCAGGCCTACCCCCATCGCATTATTGCCGGCCTCGATCACAAAAACAATTTATTATGCGGCTCGGGCTGGACCCAAACCTCCAGCATTGACGTTGATACTATGATTCAATCCCTCAATGCCCTACCGTTGCATAGTATTATTTTAACGGATATCGCGACCGACGGCATGATGGCGGGTCCCAATTTAGAGCACCTTGCGCAGTGCATCCGCATTAGCCAACACCCCATTATTTTATCCGGGGGTGTTCACAATGCCGAAGCCGTGATTCAAGCCAAACAGATTGGTGCTGCCGGATGCATTATTGGAAAAGCCTTGTTGTCCGGCGCCTTATCCCTCAATGAAATTTATGCCATACTAAGCCCATCATGTTAGTACTAAATATTTTGGGTGGTTTGGGGGTTTTCTTGTACGGGCTAAAACTCATGTCCGATACGTTGCAAAAAATATCCTCCTCCAAACTGCGTTCGTTTTTTAACAAGTTTACCAAGAACAAATTAATTGGCATTGGGCTTGGGGCTGTGGTCACCAGTATTTTGCAAAGCAGTTCGGCCACAACGGTGATTTTAGTGGGATTTGCCAATGCGGGGGTCATTAAGCTCACCCAGTGCATTAGCATTATTTTTGGGGCCAATATTGGTACCACAATTACGGCACAAATTATTGCGTTTAAAAGCAGCACCTTAGCATTGCCGCTCATTGGAGTAAGCGCTTTGTTTTTGCTATTGGCCAAAAAACCCAAAACACGGCGTATTGGTGAATTGTTGCTGGGCTTGGGCCTGTTATTTTTGGGACTCAAGCTGATGGGATCGTATTTAAAGCCATTGAAAGAAATTCCGTTATTTTCTGAATTGTTTGTTAGTTTTGGGACCAACCCGTTGCTGGGAATTTTAGTCGGCACCCTCGTCACCATGGTGTTGCAAAGTAGTTCGGCGACTACAGGGATGATTATTGCCCTGGCCAGTATGGATGCAATTAACTTTCAATCGGCCTTTGCTTTGGAACTGGGTGGAAATATTGGCACAACAATTACCGCACAAATCGCCTCCATCAATACCAATATCACCGCTCGGCGAACGGCCTGGGCGCACACCTTATTTAATGTTATTGGGGCCACGTATATGTTAATTTTGTTTTATATTAAGGTCCATGGGCAACCCATTTTCTTGCATCTCATTAATCTATGCACACCTGGAAACGTCTTTGCTGGTGAAAATTTAGCCCGGCATATTGCCAATGCCCACACGGTATTTAATGTCTTCAATGCCATCATTATGTTTCCCTTTATTGGCAAGCTGGCCAAATTAACCCAATACATTGTTCCAGGAGAAATTACCAGTCAAGCTCAAACCAAATCGTACATTGATGATCGGTTTTCTACCTCCCCGCCCATTTCCCTCATGCAAGCCCGCAAAGAACTTACTCAAATGAACCACCATGTGCATCAGCTCACCACAACGGCCTACAACAAACTACTGGGCAAATCCAAGCCCTCGCTATCCAATCAAGAAACAGAAAATACCGAGCAAACCGTCAATCAAATGCACAATAAACTCACGCAGTTTTTAGTTGGCCTCAATGTGAATATTTTAACGGAATCGCAGCACATTAAAAGCAACAAGCTTATTCATACCACCGGGCATTTGGAGCGCGTGGGGGATTATGCCAACACCATTATTAAACGCATTGATGACCAAAATATTCGATTGCCCGAATCCCTCACGCGGATTATTGAGCCCTTATTTGATAAAATCAACCATCAGCACCGGCTCATTGATCAGATTTTATTGGGGCAACCCAGCGCCCAAAACTCTGAAACGGTCAACCAGCGGGCCATTGAGTTGGAGCAAATGCTACGGCGGGAGCACTTGAGTGCCATGCGAACCAAAAAATTAAGCACCCAGCAGGGCTTGGCAATTGTGGGCCTTATTCACAATTTAGAGCGGATTTCATCGCATTTAAAGCAAGCCGCTCAGTCGATCCCGCATACGCAACATGCCTCTTCGGTCGACGTCGAAACGGACTAGACCGTGAATACCTTAACGATTATTGGCATGGCACTGGGTTTGGGACTCATGGCCAGTGTTCTGATTCGCAAGCTACGCTTACCCCAAGTCATTGGGCATATTATCATCGGAACTGTCTTGGGTTTATCGGGCTTAAATATCTTTAACCTGGATAATATTCATGATTTTTTACCCATTTCTAGCATTGCTTTGGGCATGATTGGCTTTTTGATTGGTGGTGAATTGCGGTGGTCGCGTTTGAAAAAAATTGGACGATCCATCGTCATTATTACGGCATTTGAAACGGTATGTTCGTTATTGGCGGTATTTTTAATTGTGTGGCTCATCACGCGTAGCATTCCCTTTGCCTTGATTTTAGGGTCTCTGGCGAGTGCCACGGCTCCCGGTGGAACGACGACGGTGATTCAGGAATACCGGGCCCGGGGGCGACTCACGTCAACTTTATTTGGGGTCGTGGGCATGGACGATGCCTTTGCCATTATTTTGTATGCCTTTTCCTTTAACCTAGCCAAATCCATGTTAATTCCAAATGCTGTATTTAGCTGGTCCTCGATTATTCATGCGGGGATTCATGAAATTGGGGGAGCGTTGCTATTGGGTAGTGTCATGGCCAGCATTATTTTACTTACTATTCGTTTATTTAAGAATGATGATGCTAAAAACGTATTGTTGCTCAGCGGCTTATTTTTATGTGTGGGCATTGGCACCCATTATCAGTGTTCGATTATTTTAACGACCATGTGCATGGGCATTATTATTGCCAATCGAAAACCCAACCAATCTCGGCATTATTTTACGTTATTGAGTCAATTCACCCCGCCCATTTATATTCTATTTTTTATTCTAGTCGGTGCTCGGCTGCAAGCCAATATTCTGATCACCATGGGCAGTGTGGGCGTGGCGTATGTTGTGTTTCGAACTTTGGGCAAATTGGTGGGTAGCTGGCTGGGTGCTGTGTTGGCCAAAGCGCCGGCTAAGGTATCCAAAAATTTGGGGCTGTGTTTGCTCAGCCAAGCGGGGGTGGCCTTGGGGTTGGCCATTTCAACGTATCACGAACTGTCCACACTATCACCATTGGCGAATACAACCGGTTTGTATATACTAAATATCATCACCGGTAGTACGCTGTTGTTTCAAATTGTTGGCCCAATATTAACCAAATTAGCCTTACAGCGGGCGGGTGAAATTCAAGGAGATGCATAAATGCTAGATAAATATTTTGGATTTATTAACCTAAGTTTGGATACCGAAGAGGCGGTAGTTGAGGCGTTCATTGAGCATACGGCTCTGGACAAAACGGAGCATCAGCACTTGGTGGCGATGTTGCGCGGGTTGTACCAAAATTCGGGGGATCTGGTGGAGGTGGAATACGGTAAAATTCGGACCATTACGTTGGAATCCTCAGCGGAGTTTGAGCAGATGGCTGAGCAAATTATTACCAGTGACTTTTCAGCCAACAAACAAGCACGTTTGTTGACCATTTATACCCGAATTTGCAATATATCCACAGCGATTATTGCATGTGCAAAACGGATGTTGATTTTGAAACGCATTGGGGGCACCATCCCGGAGTCTTTGCATCCTGAATTGCTCGCAATGATGGATAGTCTTGAAACGATTAATGATCGGTTTAAAGATACGTTGTCGGCATTATTGGGAAACCGAAAAACCATTGCGACGGCGATCCATGCCGTGAAAGAAATTGAGCAAACGGTGGATCACCAACGTGGGGAATGCTTGACGCATTTGTATCAGCTAGCCAATACAACGGACATCCCAGCGGGGACGTTTCGTTGTATTGAAAATATTATTGAACATATTGAAACAATTGCCGATACCGTCGAATCAGCGACGATTTCTATCGAATGGCTGCTACTGGCAGAGTAGTCCCCCGCCAGCAATGGCTAACTTATCCCGAATAGCGACTGGATACAAACGCCCAGTTTACATGATTCCAAAATGCAGCCACATAATCTGGACGGCGATTCTGGTAATGCAAATAATACGCATGCTCCCACACATCCAAGCCCAACAACGGCTGATGCCCATCCATCAGCGGATTGTCTTGATTGGGGGTTGAGCTAACAACCAATTGCCCATTATTCACCGACAACCACGCCCAGCCACTCCCAAACCGTGTTTTGGCCGCTGTTTCAAACGCCGTTTTAAATTCTTCAAAACTACCAAACTGCTGCGCAATCGCATCCGCCAAGGCTCCCGATGGCGCCTGACCCGATTCCGGTGATAAACATTGCCAAAATAACGCATGATTGTAATGACCACCCCCGTTGTTGCGGACGGCTGTTCGCTTCGCTTCCGGCACCTCATGCAACCGCCCCATCAAATCCTCAACCGATACACTGGCCAAGGCCGTACCCGCCAAGGCATCATTCACGTTGGTCACATACGCTTGATGATGCTTCCCATGGTGAATTTGCATGGTGTTCGCATCAATAAATCCAGCCAACGCATCGGGTGCATAGGGCAATTCTGGCAATGTATACATACCGTTTATCTCCTTCCTTTAATTTGATTACTACGTCTTCAAATTTTAGTGTACCGTAAAACCGATTGGCTTGCAAAATATTGTGTAAAATATTGACAAAAACCCCCAATTATTGCTATTTTTTAGTCAGTAATCCACCCCATAATGATGACACAATGACCCTATCACTTTCTGATCCAGACGGCTACCACCACAGTGCCCTAGACGTCTTTTATGAAACCATTCGGGAAACCCCCTATGCCCATGAATTGGATCGTGTTTTGCGTGTCATTGAGGCCCCTTCCCCAGCGGAGCGCCACACAATTCTCATGGGCATTCCGGCCAATGAATTTGATGCCTTTATTCATGTGTTTCACATTACCATGTTTGTGCATCACAGCCTTGAAAACCCCACCCCAGCCACGGATCCAACGCCCGTAACCCATGCCCTTCAAACACTATTAAACACCGTGCCCTTGGAAGATGCCTTGGCCCTACTTCCCGGGGCAATTACCGACGTGCTCACCACCCACCCCGTGGACATGGACCGCGGATTGGTGGTCTCACACAAGCAAGATTTTGAGCAATTGTGCCAAACCTGGGAACACACCAAGCGCACCTACGCGCATGTGACAGACACCCACGATACACTCCTCATTCGCGCCACATTAAATAATACCTACCAGCAATTAAAGCACGTCATTTTATTGCTCATCTATACCCCGAATTATCGGCAAAATCGTATTCACGCAGAATCCGAGCAACGGCATTTGTCTCGGGCCATCAAAGACCATGAAATGGCGATTTTAACCCATTGGCGAAAACTCATTACCGTCGTACAAGTCTTGTGCCTTCAGCACGTATTACGCACACTGGATGACCCAGCCTATGCCCAATACACCCAACTGCCGCCCATCCAAGCCAGCTATGTCACATTGGCCGCACTGCCTGTACTGAATCGCCATGCCTTATTCCCAACCATTGCCAATTTATCCCATACCCTGTATTACCATTTAGAAACATGGCGGGGCGACATGGACGGAAACCCGTATGTCAACGCCAACACCGTGGCTCTGAGCCTTGCCTATGGCCGAAAACGCTGTTTTGAGCGACTCTCCGCCGATGATGCCGTAATTCGGTATCGGTACAACACGCCGGCATTTTTGCGCATTGAAGCGGAGCTGTCGGATCGCTTATCTACTTTAGAAACAACTGGAGACCCAGCCTGGGTAGCCTATATTCAGGACCGACACGCCGCCGGTTGGCCCCCCGTACAAATCTACAGTGGACTGGCCTATTACCGCATGGTTGAAATGACCGAAGCGGCGGAGTTGTTTTCACGCACCCCAGACACCCCAGCAATGCTGCATACTGGCTATGCAACCGATGCGGATTTTTTAGCCGTCACAGAGCCTTTGGAAGCCTTAGAGGCCAGCTTGGGCTTCACCCATGGGTTTTGGCACACGCAACGCCAATTGATTCAACTGCGTGGATTATCTCTGGGGCATCCCCACATTCGGCACAGCGAACACGCCAATCACACACTGGCTTTAGAACTCATGGGCATGACCCCAACCGCATGGGCGGCGTTATCCGAACCCGAGCAATGTGCCCAATTGCTCCATTGGCTAGACACGGCTACCCCGATTACCCAGATCCCCGATGCATTATCCCCGGCCAGCCATGCCTTGTTGAATAATTATTTGGGCATGATGGCCGTGGCACCCACGAGCCGACTCATTCAAAGTGATTCCATGGAATATTTGCCATCACTGAGGGCCAGTTTGACCCTACTGCGGTTGGTGAGTGTGTGGATTGGGCATACTGGAACTTGGGTAATTTTGTGTGAAAACGAAGCCAGCATGGCCACCAGCATTGCCGCTATGAACGACCCCACCCAACGCGCCTTATTTCACAATGTAATTATGATGTGTGCCGGTTCTGATAATCAAAAAAAACTAGGGCCCTTTTATTCAGCCTATCTGAATACCACGTTTCTGAAAACCGCCCAAGCCAATGGTATTGACAGCTTTTTTGGCGTTGGCGACTCGCCCTTGCGATCGGCCTTGCACACGCCATTTTGTACGTTTAAAACCCTGCAGCCGGGCAGTCGAAAGCATCATTTTTTTGCACAGCGCATTCAGCAATATGTGTCGCATCGCTTAGCCACGCATATCCAAAATTGTACCCACTATTGGGTATCTCAGCATAGGCCGTCCCCCATGTCCGATTCTATTTTTCAGCTATTGGGCGCATCGATGTACCCCCCCTACAAAGCCGCTGTGCAACACAATACAGCGCTTCATGCGGCCATCCAATCCATTGCAAGCATTGCC
Organism: Alteromonas sp.; assembly: GCA_964220215.1. Classification (GTDB taxonomy): domain Bacteria; phylum Margulisbacteria; class Marinamargulisbacteria; order UBA6595; family UBA6595; genus UBA6595. The sequence continues at coordinate 48,304 of CAXPTH010000021.1, forward strand.
ACCACCTATTTTTCACGCCCCGCCACAAAACCGGCCTCAAACGATTCGGTGTTAACCCAAATTCGTGCGATTGATAGCGGACGCGCGCAGTTAATTTTGAATACCTGCGACCCCCAATTGGCGGGCTTATCGGTTGGCATTGCGGACTTTTTGGATGCGTTAGCCACGGCTAACATTGAAACCGATGCTTGCTATGACTTTTTTAATCACACCCCAACTGGCCAGGCACTATTAAATACTTTGGCCTATTTTCATACGATTTTAGATGATCGCCTGGACACCCCGGCAGCGATTCGAACGGTCACACAAGCCGATGTTCAAGCCGCTTATGCAGCACTGAGTGGCCAAACGCTACTGGGTCAATCGGACCCCACATTGGCCATTGTCCGGTGCATCTGGCAGTGCGTCACCAACCGAACGGATTTGCACGAACACAAGGCCAACACCCTCTTGCTCTTTGGCGCCAATTGGATGGTTTAATGCGTCATCCAAACGGACGCTTTGCCCAAAATTGCCTGAAGAACCGGCACGCATTCCGCTGAAACCCCGTACTGCATGCCCGCTAAAATCACGGTATCCTGGGCGTGTATCAACACCCGGCAGTCCCCCGGATGCATTTTAATCATGCTATGCACTTGATGCACCATCGCAGGGGAATACAAAACGGCATTCACATCCACATGCATCGCCTGCTTGGATGCATGGGCCTGCATGGGAGTAATGGCTCGGGCCGTTAGGGTACGTTCATCATCGGATTTGGTTCGAATCGTCCCCATAATTGTCACCACAGCGTCATCGTGAAACGATTCAAAAATTGCCGGGGAATCGGCTTGCTCAAACACCAAAACATCCAGGCTATGCGTTTGATCCGACACGATCCCGACACCCATTTTCTTGCCCGATTTGCTTTGCACCACCCGGCACCCCGTTAATACCCCAACCACCTGAACCGAGGCATTGCCGGATGCCGATTGCAACACCGTTTCTAACCGATGCTCCGGTTGAATAACCACCGAATCCAACGGATGCCCAGACAAATACACCCCCAGCATTTCTTTTTCAAACCCCAACAATTGTTCCGGTGGTATCGCCGGCACGCGCACATCGACGCTCGCATCGGGCTGGGTCTCCGTCCAACTAAACAAACTTTGTTGGCCATTTTTTTGAGCCTTAACCTGGCGCTGGGCCCACTCCAAATCCGCCGCATACCGATGCAATAAAACATCCCGGGTGTCCCAGTCTAAAAAACACCCGCTCTTAATTAAACTTTCCACCACCCGTTTGTTGACCTGCCGCAAATCCACCCGCATCAAAAAATCCCGCAAATCGGTATACGGTCCCAATGCCCGTTCAGCTAAAATCGACTCAATGGCTTGCTCCCCCACGTTGCGAATCCCCCCGAGTCCAAATTGTATGGCAGCCTGCGACCTTTGGGCAACCGTTGCGCCCAACTGCGAGGTGTTAATATTGGGCAAGTGTATGGCGATGCCCAAACGCCGAGCCTCATGGACATACAAGGCCGTTTTATCGCTATCGGATTGGACGCTGTTGAGCAACGCAATCATGTAGGGCACCGGATAATGGGCTTTTAAATACGCCGTTTGATACGACAACAAGGCATAGGCCACACTATGCGATTTGTTAAAGCCATATTCGGAAAATTTATAACACAATTGAAAAATAGCCTCCGCTTTGTCTGCCGCAAAGCCCCGCGCCTCAGCCCCAGATAAAAACTGCGCTTGCAACTCATCCATGACCGATTTTTTCTTTTTACCCATAGCCCGACGCAACATGTCCGCTTGGCTCAGGGTAAACCCACCAATCACACTGGCAATTTGCATGACCTGTTCTTGGTATAAAATCATGCCATAGGTATCGGCCAAAATGGGGGCCAACTCCGGTACGCTGTACGTGGTTTCAGTCTCACCTTTTTTATTGGAAATAAACTCACTCACCATGCCCGATCCCAACGGCCCAGGTCGATATAGCGCCAATAAGGCCACCACATCCTCAAACGTGCTGGGGGCCAAGTCCACAATCAATTGCCGCATGCCTTGGCTTTCCAATTGAAAAATACCCGTGGTATGCCCCGATGCCAAGAGCGCATAGGTGTCCGAATCCGTTAAAGGTACCGTCGCGATATCAAAGTCCGTCCCTGTGGCTCGAATTAACTCCACGGTTTCTTGGATAACCGTCAGGTTTCTCAACCCCAAAATATCCATTTTTAACAACCCAATCGTTTCCAAATCCCCCATCGAATATTGGGTGGCAATTTGATCATCATTGCGCATCAACGGCACCGTTTCGGACAACGGGTCTCTCGAAATGACCACCCCCGCCGCATGGGTTGAGGTATGCCGAGGCACCCCCTCCAAGGGCTTGGCTTGCTCCAACAAATCCGCCAATTCTGGCTTTTCCCGACACAAGGCCTGCAAATCCGTCACCTGCTCCAGCGCCTCCGCAATCGACACATAATGCCCCGGCTGCGAAGGAATCAACTTAGCCAATCGATCCACATCCGCCAACGGAATATTGAGCACACGCCCCACATCCCGAACCACCCCCCGAGGGGCCATGGTTCCAAACGTCGCAATCTGAGCCACGTGAGCAGCCCCATAGCGTTCCACCAAATACGCCACCACTTCATGCCGGCGCTTGATACAAAAGTCCAGGTCGATATCGGGCATGGATATCCGATCGGGGTTCAAAAACCGCTCAAATAGCAAATTGTACGGCAACGGATCCACTTGAGTAATGTCCAAGGCATACGCCACAATCGAGCCGGCTGCCGACCCCCGACCAGGCCCAACTGGAATGGATTGATCATAACAATACACTAAAAAATCGTAAATAATTAAGAAATAAAACGAAAACCCCATGCGTTGAATAACCTGAAGCTCATGCGCCACCCGATCTTCAATTTCTTGGGTTACGGTATCGTATTTTTTTCGAATTCCCGTCCACACCAACTGGGACAAGTAGTCCTCTTTTGACAACCCATCCGGGCATTCAAATACTGGCAACAAGACTTGGTCAGTTTCAATGCTGATCTGAATCCGATTGGCAATCGTTGCCGTTGCAGCAAGCGCATCGGGGTAATCGGGGAACAAGGCATCCATGGCCTCAACCGATTTGAAATCATGCGCCTCACTGCGCAACGCAAGCCGCGTATTGGCTTCCAACGTCTTGCCCTGCTGAATGCAATTCACAATGGTTCGCAACCGCGCATCCGATGGCTGTGCATAATACACATCGTTGGTCACCACCAACGGAATATCCAAGGTTTTTCCCAACTGAGCCGTTCCCTGAATAATGCTTTCTTCCTGAGACTCCCCCAATCGCTGAATCCCCAAATAAAACCGGTCCCCCAGCAACGCTTTGAACCGTGTCGCCATAGCATGAGCCGCGTCGTCCTGATGCTGCTTGATGCAATTGGCCACCGGACCGTGATACCCATGGGCAATCACAATCAAATCCTCATGGCATTGTTCCAGCAGGTCCCAATCCATGCGCGGGGTATAGTAAAACCCATCAATATTCGCTGCCGATACCAATCGCACCACGTGTTGGTACCCCCGATCCGACATTGCCAACAGAATCACCCGATCCCGTGCCCGAACTTTTTTAGAGATTGTTTCGGTAAAGGCCAATTCACACCCAATAATGGGGGTAATACCAGCCGCTTTAGCCGCCATGTAAAAGCCAATGGCCCCATGCATAACCCCATTGTCCGTTAGGGCGACAGCGGACATCCCGGCGGCTTTGGCTCGCTCCACCAAATCAGCGGGTGAGAGCAAGCCGTCCAGTAATGAGTAGTAACTATGACAATGTAAGTGTGCCGAAAAAATGGCTATTTTGTCTTATTATAATACTCAGCAATAAAGCTCTTATCTAAGACAAATGGAATGTCTTCATACGTGGGTTTGGTGGTCACAGTTCCCACAGGCTTTTCACTGTCCGTTACGGTTAAGTAATCAGGCAATTCCAATCGTGGGGATTGGCGGGTTTGTTGCACAATAGCATTGGCATAATAAGCCTCTACCAATTGCACCGTTGAGCCCACACGAACAACGTACGATGGAATCGTCACCCGTTGCCCATTGACCAATACTTTTTTGTGAACAATCATTTGACGCGCCGCCAAAATACTCGGAGCAAATCCCAATCGAAACACAATGTTGTCCAATCGGCTTTCAAGCAAGGTAAAAAAGTCTTCAACCCAGTTCAAGTGCGTGCCTTTTTTGGACCGCTTCACGAACAATTTAATTTGTCCCTCACGCATCATGTAGTGAAACCGCAATTTTTGTTTCTCAGCCAATCGCTTGCCAAACTCAGAGGTTGACTGGCGGCTTTTAGGCCCGTGATGCCCCGGTGGATACTTGCGCTTGGCCAACGCCCCCGGGCGGCCCATGCCGGGAAGCTCAATGCCCAACCGACGTTGTACTTTAAATTTTCGTTTTTTGTTGCCTGAATTTGCCAAAATACACTCCTTATAACTCTTAATTATATAATCCCAAATAGTCTTGGGTGTTTGTCTGTTTCCATTCAATGAACAGTTGGTAGCAGCCTAGAAAGAACCAATTGCATTGCATTATTGGCTTTATTATGGCATCTTTTACTCAATTTTTCAAGTTACGACCAACGCGGCCAAATCTCTCGCTTATTGGCATTAAATAGCGAAAACACTAAGTCCTCACACAGTCTTGAATCGCTCAAATACCCCTGGTAGCCATTCTCAAAGCTACCGGTATTATTCATTATTTTATTAAAAATTAATTCAACCATTGTATTAAACTCATGATCTGGCATTGTTTTGGGGCCTTCCTGACGCACGCAGTTTTCAATGATTAATTTAATCGCCTGAGTGCTTAAAGTATTACTCAGTGCTTGTGTTGAATATTGTACCGGGATCGGATTCGATAGCGGTTGCAACGAAAAAGCTCCCGATTCGGACTGTACTTCGGACTGTACTCCAGACTGCACTTCGGACTGTACTTCAATCGACGTACATGGCTTATAGACTCGATGATTTCGGATACGTTTAGCCCCCCCCTTGGGCATACCCTTAGGGGCTGCTATAGGCACTGATGGCTTAAATGAGTTAGATACGCTTGGCATAGAATAGTTGTTATAAAGTATTTAAAAAATAAGAATTAATGAAAAACGAAATTATAGCAGTGGATCCAGTCGATTTGCAACCCAGCCTCCACCCGAAATAAATGGCCGTGCATGGTATACTAAACAAAGCATAATGATGACCGACACTTCCTCAGCAATGGCAGCAATTATTGATGCCAATATCAATCGATTAGCCGAAGGGCTGCGTGCCATTGAAGAATACACTCGGTTTGTGGCTAAAAACAAAGCGTTAACCGATCAATTGGCTGACCTGCGGCATTGCATCCGCCAGCACCCATGCAATCATGTGGCGCATTTATCCGCCCGGCGGACCGGCCAGGACCAGCGGGCTGCAGAACCCCCGCCCAAACGCACCGATTGGACCGCCTTGCTTCGGGCCAATTTCAGCCGCGTGACTGAAGCCTGCCGGGTCTTGGAAGAGTACACCAATGCCGCCCTATTTACGGAAGTCCGGTACGCCGTGTATGACCTTGAAAAAACCATTGTGCTCACCCTGCTAAAGCCAACCCTATCGCGCGGGGTTTATGTTATTGCCGATACGGTTGACCCCTTGCTCAAGGCTGCCGCTGAGGGTGCGTGTATGATTCAACTGCGGGATAAACACGCTGAAAAACGAACCCTATTTGAAAGAACCCACGCCTTAATGGCACAAAAGCCGTCGATTCCGGTCATTGTGAATGACCATATTGACATTGCCATTGCATGCAACGCCGATGGTCTGCATACGGGGCAAGACGACCTTCCCCTCGAAATTATCCGGGATCAGCTGGGCCCCCACAAGCTGATTGGGCGAACCTGCCATTCGGTTGCGCAGGCCAAGGCGGCTGAAGCCGCCGGTGCAGATTATGTGAGCCTGGGCCCGATTTACGAAACCCCATCCAAACCCGGACGCCCCGGCATTGGCCCGGATGCCCTGGCAGATGCCCAGCAATTGCGCATTCCATTTGTGGTCATTGGGGGGATTAATCAAGACACCCTGTCAAGCATATTGGCCTACAACCCGCCCATGATTGGTGTCATCCGAGACCATGCGCATGTCCGAGAATTAACCCGTCAATTACTGACATGACGACCCAATATTATTATATTGCCGACCGAATCTTTCCCAAAGCGCCCATCACATCGGCATGGGTCGCCAGCATTCGCCAACACGCCAATGCAACGCCCCATGGCGACGCCCTGATTATCTATCACGTGTCGCACGAACCCACGACAACGCAACTGCGCATTGTCTTGGACTATGCCACACAAACACCCGAAGAGAGCCTGGCGTATTACCATCGATTTTTGCAAGCCCTAGCTGAATTTTTTAATGCAGCCCTACCCATCAAATCCCTCAATTTAATTCGAGAGGGCGATGCCTTTGGAACCACCCATGCCGTGGGGTCAACCTGGGTCCTAGACTTAGCTCTGGACCACTACGACGGGGCCTTGTTTTCAGCCTATGGCGATTGTTATGGCGAGGCCAAAAGCGTCGTGGTTCAACTCAATGAATTGCACACTGTCGCTCAATTGGCTTGGCAATCGGTTATCGAGACGTATATCCCATGACCAGTTTATTCATTGTTTGCCTATTTACTGGCTTAATTCATTTAACTGAAAGTTTGGTTTATTCGTTTCGATTGGCGGGCATCCGAACCCGACAATTGGCCATTGCCCTGTCTTTTGTTACTTCGACGCTACTGGTATCTCGATTGTCAAACTTATTTCAAGCGCCGTTGTTGGGCGCCATGGTGGACCGGGCGATTTTAAACCAAGCGGCACCCACCCTGGCCCTCACCTTTCGGATCGTGATTCTTGCGGCAACCCTGGGGGCCTTGATCGGCCTGATGCTGACACCAACGGCCGTTCGGGTATTTCAAACAGCCGTTGTGTCGTTTCGCCAACACGGATCGATTATTCGACTGATGCTTAAACTCCGGCATGGGCGCACGTGGACACGGCTCTGGCATCAGTGCCAACGCCCCAAATTTCGCCCAATGCTTGCGCTACTGGCCCGGTGGCGCTATTTACCCAAGTCCTTTTTATACCTTAATATTTTTGTCACAGCCATCTATACGATTGGGGTTTTATGCGCCCTGTATGCGGGAGCCTTGTTGCCTGAATTCCGAGCAACGGCCATTCAATTATCGGGATTAATTAATGGCATGGCAACGATCTTGCTGACGCTCTTTGTGGACCCTGCCGGTGCCCGAATCACAGACCAAACCTTTCACAATCATCGCCCCGAAGCCGATGTCAAAGCCACGATTGTGTACTTGCTACTGGGTCGACTCATCGGCACGGCCATGGTTGCCCAGCTCCTGTTTTTGCCCTTTAGTCATTATTTAGCGACGGTAACCCGGTGGCTTTCCACCTGGTTGGTTCTATGATTACCAACCCCTTGGCCTATACCGAAGCCATTCATCAGTTAATTGCGTATACCCTGGCCTATGAATTGGGTACACCAATGGTATCGGATGCGGCGTATGATCAGCTGTATCAACAAGTTCAACTGTATGAACGCAACAACCCCACCCACATTGCCGAAAACTCCCCCACCCAAACATTTCCCCACACCAATTTATTCCAGCCCTTTCAGCATGATCCCAACACCCCCATGATCTCCTTGGCCAATGCCTACACGCGGGATGATTTGACTGCGTTTGACACCCGTATCAAAAAAACCATTCAAGCGCCGGTCACCTACTGCCTAGAGCCCAAGCTAGACGGGGTGGCCGTCTCCGTGCATTACGACGCTGGGCGATTGCGTGTGGCCGCCACGCGTGGCAACGGCACCCAGGGGGACGTGATTACCGCCCATGTTCGAACCATTGATCATTTACCCAAAACGCTACCCGAACCCGTGACCCTGGAATGTCGGGGTGAGTTGTTTATGACCCATGCGGACTTTCACGACCTAAATGCACGCAGCGACACCCCCTTTTCAAACCCACGCAATACGGTTGCGGGCACATTGCGACAATTGGATCCGGCGGTCAGCCAAGACCGGCGACTGTCGATTATCATCTACCAAGGCCTGCCCCAAACGGGGCCATCGATTGACACGCATCATGCCATGATTCAGTGGTTAACCGAGTTGGGGCTTCCCACCAATCTGCCGCATGTGTCCGTGCACCATACGATTGAATCCGCCTATGCGGGGGTTCAAAATTTCTTTCAGCATGCATCGCTGGGCTATGACACCGATGGGTGTGTGATTAAAGTCAATGAATTGGCCGCCCATGCCGAGCTGGGACGAACGGCCAAAAGTGTCCGGTGGGCGGTTGCCTACAAACCTGTGGCCAAGCGCGCCCTCACCACGGTCACAGCCATTGAGCCGCAGGTGGGTCGAACGGGGGTATTAACACCCGTGGCCCATCTGGAACCCGTGGCAGTTCAAGGCGTGGTTATTCAACGGGTCTCGTTATACAACTACGATGAAATTGAGCGCTTGAACATTCGTCCGGGGGATCGGGTTGAAGTGGCTCGTGCGGGGGATGTGATTCCCAAAATTATGGCCGTCGTTTGCCCCAGCTCGGATCCATTGCCCCCACTGCCCACTCAGTGCCCGGTATGTTCCAGCGATGTCCTTCACGATGGGGCGGCGTTGCGGTGCCCCAATGTGGGCTGCTTGGCCCAGCTCAAGGCCCGCCTCACCCACTACGCAAGTCGGGATGCGCTGAATATTGATGGGTTGGGACCGGCCATTATTGAGCAATTGGTGGATACCCAGTTGGTGCATCGATTATGCGACTTATACACGGTGTCGGTGGACCAATTCATGCAGTTGGATAAGTTGGCCGAAAAATCAAGCCGGCAGTTGGTGGATGCGATTGCGGCCACCCAAACGCCCACCTTGGGCACGTTTTTATATGCCATGGGCTTGCCGGGTGTGGGAGCAACCGTAGCGCGGCAATTGGCCCACCACTTTCAAACCCTGGATGCCCTATTGGCCACCCAGGCTGAGGCGTTGGTTGAATTGGACGGCATTGGGGAGCGGCTGGCCAGCGCCATTGTCAGCCAATTGCCAACCCTGCGTCAGGTATCCGATGAACTGTATGCGGTAGGCCTTCGAATTCAATCCCCCACAGCATCAACCCCTACGCCAGAGACACCGTTTACCAATAAAACCGTGGTGATTACCGGAACATTGGCCACCCTAAGCCGCAAAGACGCTGAGGCGATGGTGCTAAACTTGGGGGGACAGATCGGCCAAACCGTGAGCAAAAAAACCGATATCGTGGTGGTTGGCGAATCCGCCGGAAGCAAAGCCAAAAAAGCCGCCGATCTGCAAGCCGCCGGGGTTCCTATCGTCATCTGGGATGACGCAACGTTTTGTCAGAAACTAAACAGTTAAGGAACCACTGCTCGTTACTATACGGCTTCCCCTTCGATACACTTGCTGCCGCAATCACTCAGGGAGCGGACTCACTTGTTTGAATTTTTCAATTTAAATCACCCGTTTCGCAACAGTCCCCATATTGGCTTAGTGTGTTGTGGCATGGTGGGGGGGGTCATAGACCACCCCGCCCTTCGGGCACCCCTCCACGGGAGGGGAATTTTTTTTAAGTGGTACACCAACGTTAATCATTAACTCCCACTCCATTTATTATTCCCATCCCATGGAGGGGATTTTTTTTAAGTGGTACACCAACGTTAATCATTAACTCCCACTTCATTTATTATTCCCCTCCCATGGAGGGGTGCCCGAAGGGCGGGGTGGTTCTTTAAAACCGCCAAAACTGTATCCATATCTTGCAAAATGTCTTTTACGTTAATACGGATCACCGTTAATCCTAAACCATTTAGAAACGCATCACGCTCGGCATCGTAATCTTCACGGCCTTGGTGTGAGGCGCCATCGGCTTCTATAACTAACGATTTTTCAGCACAATAGAAATCAACAATATAGTGACCTATAATTTTTTGGCGATCAAAATCTAGCCCTTTTAATTGCTTTTTCTTGAGTTGATTCCACAGTAAGGCTTCGTGCAACATGCCCGATTTACGAAGTTCTTTAGCGCGTTCTTTGAGTTTGGGGTTATAGGGGAGAGATTTGTAGTTTTTTGTTTGTCTCATAGACCACCCCGCCCTTCGGGCACCCCTCCACAGGAGGGGAATTTTTTTTTAAGTGGTACACCAACGTTAATCATTAACTCCCACCCCATTTATTATTCCATCCCATGGAGGGGAATTTTTTTTAAGTGGTACACCAACGTTAATCATTAACTCCCACTCCATTTATTATTCTCCTCCGATGGAGGGGAATTTTTTTTTAAGTGGTACACCAACGTTAATCATTAACTCCCACCCCATTTATTATTCCCTCCGATGGAGGGGAATTTTTTTTTAAGTGGTACACCAACGTTAATCATTAACTCCCACTCCATTTATTATTCCCTCCGATGGAGGGAAATTTTTTTTTGAATCCAGCTCGATGACCCACTGGAAACTGCGACTTTGCGCAGTGTGACGAATAAAAAAGGTCTTCTTCTGCACAGTGTGACGCGAGGCGGTTATTTTTAGTCCAGTCAATGCCATCCATGCTACAGGTCCTCCGTCTTGAATTCGCTATAGCCTTCGTAAAAATAACTCACATCAATGCCCTCCATAAACAAAGAACGATCATCAACTTGGCCGGTGAGTGCGGTTTTTAGCAGGGCTTTGATTTCCAGATCTTTCACCACACTGCGCTCCATGGCTGAAAGATAGTTTTCTTTGTCGGCTTGGTTCCAATCGATAACCTGTTTTATTTCTTGCTTGAGTATTAAATCTAGCCAAATGCGAGTCGTTCGGCCATTTCCTTCTCTGAACGGGTGCGCAATATTCATTTCGACATATTTTTGGATGATCTCATCAAAATGACTCTGGGGCATAGCATCAATATGGTCTAAGGAAGCGCTAAGGTACATCACTGGCACAAATCGAAAGCTACCCTTTGAAATATTTACGTCGCGCATTTTTCCTGCAAAGTCGTAAATGTCTTCAAAAAGATAGGCATGAATAGTAGATAGCCCCTTGAACGACCCGACTTCTACATTGTTGATATCACCAGAGTCAAAAAGCTGTTTGGCCTTTTGTTTGCTTATTTTTTCTTCTAATTTGGCTAGTTCAACCTGATTCGTGATGCCTAATTTATTTTTCAGTATCATGCGGGTTCTCCCTCAATCTCCACTACAATCGCATCAATATCCGCACGCAGGTGATAAAACAGGGTACCTAAAACATATTGCTTAAAATCCCAGCCATCAACAGCACCGCGAACATCGTTCGCAATTTTCCATATCTGGCTTTGTAGTGAGGCTCGTTGCTGTGTATTTGTCATGGTCTTTCTCCTTATTATTGGCTCGGTTGACTACCCGTTAGATTTAGCATGGCTTTAGACACCGCAATTTCCTAAACATTATATCCTAGTTTACATTAAATAATTGGCAGTCGTAAGTGTTTTTACTTTAGCCTAAACGCGGCCCCAATCAGATTTTCAATCTGAACAAAAGCTAAACAATATCAAATGGAATATAGCCGTTGTATTTAAATGCGGTCATCAAGTCGGGGTTCACAAATAAATAGCTATGGCGTTGAATACGGTACTGGCCCCAATCGCATTGGGAAATTTCTTGAAAGGACTCGCACCGAACCGCCACACAATCATTGGTAAACGGACTGTGGACCACCAGCGCATCCAGACTCTCACCACTGGTTTTATGGGTCATTTTAATCAAATCCCACTCAAAAATATACTGACTATTTTTGTCTTTAACCGTGCTATACGCATCTTTGTGTTCATACGCAATGGCATCCCCCGCCCACCACAGCAAATCCGTCGAATAATAGTGCAGGGTGGGCGATACATAGCGCATATAACCCACAATATGATCCCCATTGCGCAACCGAAACAACGAGTACGCTTGTGTATCCAGCATCCGGCTACGCCGCCTCCATTTTAAAAAATGCATCCGGATTTGCCATAATGTGCTTCAGAAAGGCAACGGGTCGCGCCAAGTCCGCCCCATCCACATACCGGTGATCCAATGTGGCATTAATCACCACGGTAAACCGGCCATCGGGTCGACGCTCGGGCTTTCCTACCGCAACGATACACGCATTACGCGCCGTGGGATACAACGGAATATACGCATCCGATAATCCCAACGACCCCAATGACGTGAGAATGAACGATCCAAACGGATCCACCGGATACCCGGGCACCGGCACGCGCAGTGTATTGGTCACAAAATCCAACAGTCGCACCGTCGGCCGCATCATAAACGATGGAACAAACTGAAGCCGCCGATACGTTTGTCGCATCAGCGTGTCGGGATTTTGCTTCAAATCCGCAACCGCAGCATGCACCGTTTGGGATAAGTCCGCCAGGTGCATCGACGCAATATCACGGATGCTCACCCCCGATAATTCATAGCCATACGCCATCGACAAATGTGTGGTTAAAAATGCATCCACTTGGTTGCGCTGCACCAAGCGGCCACAATGCAACCGCCGGTTTAAGTTGGGGTATCGGTCCATCACACGCGCTAACGCCCACGTCATAACATGATTGACCGTAATACTCTGCGCATTGTGACGAGCCAAATAAGCTTTAACCGCTGTGTAATCCAACTCTAAACGGGCGTAAATGGCCGGTTGATTGGGCGCCGACCATGTATGAATGGCTAATTTTCGAAAGACACTTAGCGATGGCATGCCGCTCCACATAAAAAATACAGCAGCTGTGTAGCATTGATAATCCCTGTGCTTGTTGCAGCACCGGCCGCTTCCACACAATCAAAGCCAATAATCTGTCGCCCAGACGCCACCACCTGTTGAATTAAATACGTCACGTGCGGGTAGTGAAGCCCACCCGGAACTGGGGTCCCCGTATCGGGCACAAACCCCGGCTCTAAGCCGTCCACATCCACGGTAATATACACCTGCTCCGGCAACGGATCCACCATGCGCTGACACAGCGATTGCCACGACTGCCCCTCGAATAATGCCGTTTGCAAATCCCAATCAAACCAGGTATGAAACCCCTGATCATTCGCAAATGCCACTTCATCCAAACAATAATCCCGAATCCCCACTTGAACAACCGTATCCACGGCCGATACGCCCGCACATCGCCGCATGACGCTGGCATGAGAATGCTGCAAACCTTGATAGGCATCCCGGCAGTCCATATGGGCATCCACTTGCAAAATCCCAAACTGAGTGCGATGCTGGGCAATCCCAGCCACAACTCCAGCAGTAATGCTGTGCTCCCCACCCACAACCCCCATGCACGTTGTGTAGTTCGCCGATACGGTGTTCGCAATGGCGGCATGCACCGCTTCACACGCTGCATTTAAATCATCCGCTGCAGGCGAATTATCCAACCCATGCCACTCGGCCATATACGCACGCGCCGCTGGCGCATACATGCGTTGATACGTTGTCACCCGCTCAGGAGTCGGGATTGACTGAATCCCACGATCCACCACCGCCGTGCCAAACCAGGGATGGTGCACATCCACTTGATGCGACACCGCAAGCATATGCAGGGGTGCTTCGGCCGTTCCCGCTCGAAAGCTGGTGGTTAAATCCCAGCCAAGTGCCAAGATTGGCAGGGGATGGGCGGAACATTTGGGTAAATCAAACCAGGTTAAATTTGGGGTTGCGCTCATAAGTATGTATAATACCATGTTTAAAATTATTCGTATGGAGGTATTGATATACCCATGTGGTCTAGAAGCTGCTGACAACCCAGCTTCTAATGGGGAGCCACATGGCTGAGCTATTCGTAGCTCAGCCCCCTATCAGCTGGCGTAAAACCTTTGGATGGACTGAACATCAAAGGATGACTGGGCGTCCACAACCGCTTGAACCAGCATAGCAAACCCTTCAATAGTGGATATAAAGGGAATCTGATGCTCCAAAACGGCTCGGCGCAAAATACGCTCATCCTCCACATGGTGATGCGCACTGGTATTGACCACCCAGTCAACCCGCTCATGCTCAACCAACGTCAAGGACGAGGTATCGTTTTGATCGGCAATTTTATGCACACACTCACTCGCAATCCCATGCGTATTTAAATAATCATGCGTGCCTTGTGTTGCATAAATACGCACACCCAACTGCACCAGTTGGTTCACGTACGGCAATATAAATGGCTTATCCCGATCATTCACCGTGACAAACACCGCTTTAGGCGTTGGATTTTCCAACGATAGCGTACTTTGACGCGTCGCGACCTGCGCTTTTAAAAACGCCTGCGATACCGTTTTATCAATACCCATCACCTCTCCGGTTGACTTCATTTCTGGGCTGAGCAAGGTATCGGTATCTGAAAACTTGTTAAACGGAAACACCGCTTCTTTGACCGTATAATAACTCGGGATCACTTCAGACAATCCCATCGACTGAATCATTTCTCCCAACATCACCCGCGTGGCATACTTGACCCAAGGGACCCCAGCCGCTTTGGCAATGAAGGGTACCGTGCGAGACGCCCGAGGGTTCACTTCCAATACATAAAGCTGGTCATCTTTAATGGCAAATTGGACATTCATTAAGCCCACAACACGCAACGCTTTTGCCAAGGCAATAGCCGCTGCACGCATGGTGTCTTGCATCGCTTCGGATATTGAAAACGGTGGAAATACACAGGTTGAGTCTCCAGAATGCACCCCCGCTGGTTCAACATGCTGCAAAATACCAATCACAATAGCATCCGTGCCATCCCCAATACAGTCAACATCCGCCTCAATCGAGCGATCCAAATATTGGTCGATGAGGACCGGTTTATCCCGCATGGGCCCAGCCATATAGTAGCGCATATACTCAATCAAATCCGATTCGGTATAAATTACCCGCATTGAGGTTCCCCCAATCACGTAAGACGGACGAACTAAAACTGGATACTGAACCGATTCAGCCGCTGCAATCGCTGCCTCCAACGACGACGCCATAGCACTGTTGGGTTGTTTTAACCCACACTGGTCCAAAAGCTGCTTGGTTCGTTCACGATCTTCACACCAGTCAATGCTATCCGGCGATGTGCCCAAAATAGGGATGCCCGCCGCATGCAATTCCGATACCAAGTTTAATGGGGTTTGCCCACCCAATTGAACAATGACCCCTTTGGGTTTTTCAGCCTTGTAAATGGCCAACACATCCTCAACCGTGATTGGCTCAAAAAACAAGCGATCGGAACAGTCAAAATCCGTTGATACTGTTTCCGGGTTGGAATTAACCATAATGCTGGTGTAGCCCGCTTCACGCACTGCAAACGATGCATGCACACAGCAGTAATCAAATTCAATGCCCTGGCCAATGCGGTTGGGGCCACTGCCCAAAATCATCACGGATTCTTTTGAATTGTCTTGACGCTCATCGCAGGTTTCATAGGTTGAATAATAATACGGAGTTTGCGCTTCAAACTCAGCCGCACAGGTATCGACCAAACTGTAGGTCGGCGTCACCCCAAAGACCTCGCGACGCTCCCGAATGGTATCCACAGACTCACCAGAAATTCGGGCCAATTGCACATCCGAAAACCCATTGCGTTTCGCCAATAGAAGACCCGCTTTTGACGTAACGTCCAGCGTTTTACCCAGGTGAACAATGGCTTCAAACTGCCACAAAAACCACCGATCAATATGCGTGAGGGTGTGAATCCTATCCACGGACCAACCTTGAGCCAAGGCTGTATACACATCCAACAACCGATGGGCATGGGGGATAGCCAATCGCTGGGTCAATGTTTGGTCATCCAAAGTTTGGGGTTCCTGATCAAACCCAAATCCAAAACGCCCCAATTCTAAGGACCGCAAGCCTTTTTGCAAAGCTTCTTTAAAGGTACGGCCAATTGCCATCGCCTCACCAACCGATTTCATGCTAGTGCCCAAACTAACGATCGCATTCTTGCTAAATTTTTGCGTATCAAATCGGGGCAATTTGATCACACAGTAATCAAGAGCCGGCTCAAAACAAGCCGGTGTGGTTTGGGTAATATCATTGGTTAATTCATCCAGCGTATACCCAACGGATAACTTGGCCGCTAGTTTGGCGATGGGAAACCCCGTCGCTTTCGAGGCCAACGCTGAGCTGCGTGATACCCGTGGATTCATTTCAATAACAATAATTCGCCCATCGGCTGGGTTTAAGGCAAATTGAACATTGGCACCACCGGTATTCACCCCAATTTCGCGCATAATATCAATGGCTGCATTGCGCAAACGCTGGTAATCTTTATCGGTTAATGTTTGCGCCGGGGCTACCGTAATTGAATCCCCAGTATGCACACCCATGGCGTCAATGTTTTCAATTGAACACACAATCACAACATTATCACTGTGATCGCGCATGACTTCCAATTCAAATTCCTTCCAGCCCACAATGGACTCTTCAATTAACACTTCGGTCATAATGCTGTTGCGCAACCCACTGTCTACAATGGCACACAATTCCTCTGGATTTGCCGCAATACCCCCACCGGTCCCCCCCAAGGTAAATGCAGGACGCACAACCACCGGATAGCCCAACGCTTCCGCTTGCTCTAAGGCTGATTCTCGGGTGTAGGCCACACTGGACCGGGCAGACTCTAAACCAATGCGCGCCATGGCCGCTTTAAATTCCCCCCGATCCTCCGCCTTGTGAATGACAGCTGGATCCGCACCAATAAGCGAGACATTGTACCGGTCTAAAATGCCTTCGTGATCCAAGGCTAACGCCAAGTTTAATGCTGTTTGCCCGCCTACCGTGGGCAATATGGCGCAGGGGCGCTCTTTTTGGATAATTTTTTCAACGACGGATACCGTCAGCGGTTCAATATAAGTTTGATCGGCCATAATGGGATCGGTCATAATGGTTGCGGGATTTGAGTTGACCAAGATAACGCGATAGCCTTCTTCTTTCAAGGCCTTGCAAGCTTGAGTCCCTGAATAGTCAAATTCACACGCCTGACCAATAACAATAGGGCCTGCGCCAATCACTAAAATTGTATGAATGTCGGTTCGTTTTGGCATACTTATTGCACCACGGCGACTTGCATCGCTTGAATAAACTGATCAAAGAACCCAACACTATCGTGCGGGCCCGGTCCCGCTTCTGGGTGAAACTGAACGGATCGAATCGACCCATCTTGGTTGCGAATACCCGCTACCGTTTGGTCATTCAGGTTGGTATGCGTAATCGAAAACCCAGCGGCAGCAATGCCATCGGGATCCACCGCAAACCCATGATTTTGGGCCGTAATTTCAATTTTGTTTCTTTCAACATTCCAAACCGGGTGATTGGAGCCATGGTGACCAAACGTTAGCTTATACGTTTTAATACCATGCGCCAAGGCAATCAGTTGATGACCCAAGCAAATACCATAAATTGGCAATTTACCTCGCAAGGCTTGAATCAAGGTAATGACACTCGTCACCGGCTCTGGATCGCCCGGTCCGTTTGAAACCATCACCCCATTGTAATCCCCATTTAAAATCACATCTGGCGTTACTGTAACTGGGTAGATATCACATAAACACCCATGCTGAGTCAAATAATTCAATGTAGAGGACTTAACGCCACAGTCCACAATCGCCACCCGGTACTGAACGGTATCCGGCTGATCCCAGGTATACGCCGCTGAGCAGCTGACTCGGCTGGCTAAATCCTGGCCTTCCACACTGGATACCAAGGGCAATCGACTCACTATAGTATCGACCGAATCGGTCGAATCGGTAATCACCGCCGGCTTTGCGCCAAACGCACGAATATACCGGGTTAGCGCACGGGTATCAACATCGGTAATGCCCCAAATACTAGACGCTGCCAAATACTCTTTCAAGGACTGCGTCGCTTGGTAATGCGAATACTGGTCCACATAATCACGAACAATTAGGGCACTCAGGTGGATGGCCTTGGACTCGCCATCCGCCGAATTAATGCCATAGTTGCCAATCATCGGGTAGGTCATAACAACCCCTTGGCCCGCATACGATGGATCCGTTAAAACTTCCTGGTACCCTTGCATCGCTGTATTAAAAACCAGCTCCGCAACCTGCTCGGATCCTGTCGAAAACGCCACCCCGTGAAATACCGTTTTGTCGTCAAATATGAGACGAACGGCACTCACAGATTTGGAAAGCTGTAACCGCAAATGGTTGCTAGAAGCCGAGCTGCGACTAAATACGGATCCACATTTGCACCCGGCCGACGATCTTCCAAGTACCCATAGCCCTTTTCAGACGTTGCCATTGGCACACGAATCGATGCGCCACGGTCTGAATCCCCTACTTTAAACGTATTAATGTCACAGGTTTCATGCAACCCCGTGAGTCGCTGATCCAAATTGGCGCCATACACTTGAATATGCTCAGCATGCTTGGCTTCAAACGCTTGAATTACACGGGCAATCTCGGCTTTGCCAGACGCTGCATCGCGCATCAGCTTGGTAGAAAAATTAGTGTGGCATCCAGCGCCATTCCAATCCCCTTTTATGGGTTTGTTGTCATAGGAAACGCGAACCCCATAGGTTTCACTGAGTCGATCCATCAACCAGGTGGCCAACCACATGTGGTCAGTAACCAACAACGGGTCCGATGGCTCATCAAAGCCACGGTATCCAATTTGAAATTCCCATTGTCCCAACATCACTTCAGCGTTGGTGCCGTAAATTAACAATCCGGCGTCCAAACAGGCTTCTAAGTGATCTTCAGACAAATCGCGTCCCGCTACGCGTGTTCCACCAACACCGCAGTAGTATGGCCCTTGAGGACCCGGGTACCCACCCTCTGGCCAGCCGTACGGATGTCCGGATTCATCCAACAAGGTGTACTCTTGCTCAAAGCCAAACCAAGCATCTTGCTGATCCGCCCCTTGGTCTAAAATATCGCGCAACACCGCGCGGGTATTGGTTTTATGGGGTTTGCCTGATCGATCGTACACTTCACACAACACCAAATAATTACCCTCTCCCCGAATCGGATCATGAACAAATCGAACCGGCTTCAAAATACAATCGGAGTTGTCCCCAGTGGCTTGATTGGTCGAGGATCCATCAAATCCCCAGTCCGGAAACTGATCAACCGACGTAATGGGCTTGTCTTCGATAACCCGTGTCTTCGAGCGAACCAATTTCATCGGTTCTGAACCGTCTAACCATATATACTCAGCCACCATACAGTTTTTGTAGTCGATTGTCATTGTTTTGTTCCTATTTGATTTAAATTATGCCTTAATAAAATATAGCTATAATTGTACCAAACCCCCACAATTTGTGTCTAGAAAAAAACTGGCCACCCCCGCTATTGAGTCTGCAGGAAGTGGCCAGAAAACTTGGATTTACAATCCAAATGTTTTGTTTAGTAAGGCATTTCCGGATGACCGCCGGCAGCTACCTCTTTTTTCTCTTCTGGCTTGTCTGCCATTAAGACCGATGTAGTTAAGATTAGCCCAACAATAGACCCTGCGTTTTGCAAAGCCAAGATTGTTACTTTAGCCGGATCTACAACACCTGCTTCAAATAGGTTTTCAAACTGCCCTTTACGTGCATTGTAGCCAACGTTTTCATCGGTTTGGTTTTTAGCTTCAGCCAAAATAACGGCTGGCTCTTGACCCGAATTGGCCGCAATGATAGACAATGGATCATTAAGCGCATCCGCAACAATTTTGTAACCCACACGAACATCATCATGCCCTTGCGTCTCTAGTTTTTTATTCAAAGCTTTTTGAACCAGAAGCAAGATCATACCACCACCGATAACAATACCGTCTTCAACAGCAGCTTTCGTAGCGGCAAGCGCATCCTCAACTCGGAATTTCTTCTCTTTTTGCTCCGTTTCAGTTGCGGCACCAATGCGCAATACGGCAACACCACCGGATAAACGCGCCAATCGCTCTTGCAATTTTTCTTTATCGTAGGATGAATCTGTATTGTCGATTTCATATCGAATTTGAGCAATACGATCGGTAATTTCTGATTTTTGACCTTTACCTTGAACGATTGTTGTATTTTCTTTGTCTGCTTTAACTTTATCAGCCGAACCCAAATCTTCAATGGTCACATCTTCTAACGATTGTCCCAACTCACTCAGTACGGCTTGCGCACCCACCAACGTGGCAATGTCTTTCAACATTTCTTTTCTTCGATCACCAAAACCAGGGGCTTTAACCGCCAATACGTTTAGTGCTCCACGAAGCTTATTCACAACCAATGTTGATAAGGCTTCGCCATCCACATCTTCAGCAATAATAACAAGGGGTCGAGATGCCTGCGCTACTTTTTCTAGTACTGGCAAAATATCTTTAATAGCTGAAATCTTTTTGTCGGTAACTAAAATGAATGGGTTGTCAAATTCAGCAACCATGCGCTCTTTATCGGTTACCATGTAGGGTGATACATAGCCCTTGTCAAACTGCATGCCTTCAACCACTTCCAATTCTGTTTTCATCCCTTTGGATTCTTCAACAGTAATGACACCGTCATTGCCAACTTTTTCCATAGCATCCGCAATCAACTGACCAATTTCTTCATCATTGTTTCCAGAAATTGTTGCGACTTGCTGCTTGGCTTCTTTGGTTTTAACGGCTTGGCTGCGCTGCTTAATTTCTTCAACAGCATCGGCTACCGCAGCTGAAATCCCTTGTTTGATTTTTACTGGGTTGTGACCGGCCACAATGGCTTTTAGTCCTTGTTTGAAAATGGCACGACCCAACACCGTGGCGGTTGTTGTTCCATCACCGGCACCATCATTGGTTTTGGATGCAATTTCTTTAATTAATTGCGCACCCATGTTTTCAAATGGGTCTTCAAGCTCAACTTCCTTGGCAATAGTCACACCATCATTAGTAATAACTGGCGATCCCCATTTCTTTTCTAAAACTACGTTGTTCCCGTTAGGACCCAATGTAGAGCCCACAGCTTGAGCGACTTTTTCAATCCCTTCGGCTAACGCCACCCAGGCTTCTTGATCTGACTTAAATTGTTTTGCTGACATTTTAAACTCCCTATCTATACTATTACGACTGTTGAACCGCTAACACATCATCTTCTGACAAGATAATTAGTGTTTCACCATCCACTTCCACTTCTGTACCACCATACTTTGAATGCAAGACAATATCGCCCACATTCACAGACAATTTGATCACATCCCCAGCATCGTTGGCTTTTCCAGGCCCAACGGCAATCACTTCACCCAATGTTGGCTTTTCATTGGAAGACCCGGGCAAGACGATACCCGATGCGGTAATTTTTTCTTCTTCTTTTGGTTTAACAATTACCCGATTGGACAATGGCTTAAACGTACGTTTCGACATTATTTCTCCTTTTTAAAAACTATGATTAACACGAATCAAACCCAATAAGACAACAATAATACTAGTATACCAACGAATTCAAAATCATGCGACACGAGTTGCGAGACAACCGCACTGATTTGCAATAACGTTGCTATACGATTGCAAAATAGTGCACCAAGTGTGCCAATTGCACACGGCGGCTCTCCTTCGCATAAACGACCAGAAGCAGGCAGCGCCCAGCGTCTTCAAGCGTTTAAAAAATAAACAATACGGTCCTTAATTTGTTTAAATACTGTACAGTTGACAGTGAAACGATAAACCGGGGATACTAATGTACTTAAGATTAAAACTTATGGAGAAACAAATGGGATACGAATTTAAAGAACGCAAAAGCATTGAGCAAGTTGAAGAATCCAATGATTTGGCCCCTAAATTTGATGCGCATGGGCTCATCCCGGTTATTACAACCGATGCCACATCCGGCGAAGTTTTAATGCATGGGTATATGAATGCGGAGGCCTTCCAACAAACACTAAAAACAGGGGAAGCTGTTTATTATTCAAGAAGCCGAAAGACACTATGGCACAAAGGAAAAACCAGCGGGCTAATCCAAACCGTTCGGTCTATTCGTATTGATGATGACCAAGATTGCCTCTGGCTGCAGGTGGATGTCGCCGGTTCAGCCAGTTGTCATGTGGGATACCGATCCTGCTTTTACCGCGAAATTGCCGTGAATCCCAATAACCAAACCGCTAGTCTTGTTTTCCTAGAAAGCGAAAAAGTATTTGACCCCAAAGCCGTCTACGGCGACGCTCCAAACCCCACACAACTATAATATATAAAAACAAAAAGGCCTCTAAATTTAGAGGCCTTTTTTAACTAAGCTTAAGCAAGAAATGCTATGTACTTTATGCTTTAGTTTCAGGTGCTGCTGACGCGTTCCAGTCTTTTTCAGAACAAAACTTCGTTAGTTTTGTACCATCGTCTTCGCATCGAAATGCGTACCGGTATTGAACACCGTTGTCGGTTGTTCGTGGGTACTTTACTTTTGTGTAATTACTAATTTTGACTTTTTTTCTTTTTTTTACATTATAAAATTCAACTTCAACCATACTGAACTCCTTCATTCGTTTTAAACCAATACAAATACAACAAGACAAACTATACCAATAATTCAACGCTCAAATCAAGCGTACGTCTGTATCAAAATAAATGAGCGACCAATTGGTCAGTGTCGGATTGACTGCGTTACAATACCAGTACGATGTCTGAAACACGCTACGCATTCATTGATACTGAGGGAACCAGTCGCGGGCAAAACGAAAACGAAATGATTGAGTTTTCAATTCTTATTGCATCATCCGAACACATCCATAGCACCACGACCAGCTTGGTAAAACCCACGTTATCGATCCCCCCATTTGTGGAACAACTCACCGGAATTTACAATCATACTGTTGTCTCTGCCCCCAATTTTGAATCGATCGCCGATACCCTTTATACCGCAATTGGGGACCATTGCATTGTGGGTCACAACGTTGCGTTTGACATTGATCTGATTAATACAAGCCTCGACCGAATCAACCGACCCCGCATCAACAATCCCTGCATCGATACACAAGATTTATGCAAAATGCTATTGCCACATACAATCAGTCATCAGCTCTCAACTCTTGCAACGGTTCTCAATTTTCCGGTCGATGCCAGCCATCGAGCCACCAACGATGCCACCGCAACGTGGTATTTGTTTCGTTATTGCTGTGAACAACTCACCCATTGCCCAAAAGTTCTGCTCAAAACCATGCTCAGCCTACTCAATGGCTCCAACTACCAAGCCGTACACGATTGGGTTTACGAGTACTATTGTCACCACAATCATACCGAACTGCACCCCTACACCCATTATCTCAATGGATTTTGTGGCCAGAAAACCAATGATGCCCATACCAATCCGGTCTACACGATTTCTGAATTATTTTCGGACACATTATGCCAGCTCCCCAACTACACGTATCGAACCATTCAAGCGGAAATGGCTCAAGAATGCCTGGAAGCCTTTGAATCCGGCACCCATACCGTTATTGAATCCCCGACCGGGACGGGAAAATCACTCGCCTATTTAATTCCAGCGATTTTAACCGCCGTTCGCCAACAAGCGCCGATTATTTTATCCACCAAGACAAAACTGCTCCAAACTCAACTGGTTAATACGCTCGAAACCCTCCGAAGCATTCCCTTGCCGTCATTTTCTTATTTAATTATGAAGGGCAAACAAAATTACATTGATGTCACCGAATTTGATGCGCTCTTGCACCGATACTTAAGCCACGCACAAACAGGGAAATCTATTGAATTTATTGGCTTGTTTTATTGGATACTGCATACCCAAACGGGGGATTTGTCTGAGCTGCACAACGCTATTTTTTCAGCATTTTATGACGCCGTTCATTATCGAGCCAAAGCCCCCCAGCCAGTGCCCCATTGTTTTGTGCATACATTACGCAAATGCGCAAAAAATACGGACTTGGTTGTTACCAATCACGCGTTGCTTTTCTCCGATTACCAAGCCAAAACACACTTGCTCCCCAAATCAGCGGGCATTGTTTTTGACGAGGCGCACGATTTAGACAGCGTGATTCAGTCGTGTTTTGAAGCTAGCTTAATCTTCCGCCCGTTGGCACATTACACGGTGCTTGCGCCTATTATTTATGATATTGACGACCGGATCATGGCCGCCATTCCCAAAACCTATGATCGAAGCACCGACTTTTCGATATCCCATGCCTGGTTGGCCGATAACGAAATACTCCCGCAACTCCATGCGCTGCGCCAGGAACTTAGCGAACTGACCGTGCACGACACCGAGGGTCAAACGCGCCTGGACAATGCCCTGGACACATTATCCAAACTATTGGAAGATCGCCCCAATTACACCCATTGGCTGAGTTTTCACAAACGCCATGGGGCTACCTGGCATAGTGCCCCGATTGATTGCGCCCCTGTTATAGCCCCCTTTATTCAAAAGGCTCCGCCATTAATTTTTACATCCGCCACCCTCTGTATTGGCGACTCATTCAATTATTTTTTAAGCACCCTAGGGCTCCCAACCCGCACAAACACCCTAAAACTGCCGACTTTATTTGATTACACCAATCAAGCAACCGCCTACATGTGCACTCGGGATGTGTCGTTGGATGAATTGGCCGATTACTTGGATCAAACCACTAAAAAAACATTGGTACTCTTTACCGCCTTTGCCACACTCAAACAAGCGTATGCCCATTGCAACAAACTGGCCCCTAAACGGATTTTGGCCCAGCGCATTCATGGCACCCATGATACGGTTCTTAAACGATTTTTAAGCCAAGACAGCCCCCCCATACTGTTTGGCTTGGACAGCTTCTGGGAGGGCATCGACTTGCCCGGATTGCAATTGGAAACCGTCATTATTCAAAAGCTTCCCTTCGCCCCACCCACACATCCCTTAATTGAGGCTAAACTGGCTCAAATTGAATCTGACAACGGCAATGGGTTTATGGACTTTTTACTTCCAAAATCTATTTTAAAATTTCGGCAAGGCATCGGACGGCTCATTCGAACCACCCACGATTCTGGCACATTGATTGTCCTGGATTCCCGGGTCCTATCCAAGTCGTATGGGCGACTCTTTCGTCAAGAATTATCAACTTGGACATGCGAACAATTCGAAAATGTGATACCCTACCAATAATCATGGGAATTGCACGAGACGGATATCCATTTATTCTTGGCTTTTTTATTGTTAGCTCCATTTTAGATTATGTCTTACCGGCAGTTGCCTTGCCATTTTGGTTGTTAACCGCTTTAATTGTGTGGTTTTTTCGGGATCCTAACCGAACCATTACCCCGGATTCATCGCAATTTCTATCCCCTGCCGATGGCACCATTCAATCCGTAACTCAGGTTGAGTTGAATGGGCAGAAGTACCATCACATCGTTATCTTTTTATCGGTGTTTAATGTGCATATCAATCGAATTCCATATGATGGCACCGTTGTCAGCACCCAGCACAAGCCCGGTCTGTTTAAAGCGGCGTTTGACCCCACTATTCATGAAAAAAACGAACGCATGGAAATTGACATTGATACGGTGCATGGCCGTATTCGAGTGGTTCAAATTGCCGGATTACTGGCCCGACGCATTGTGTGCCGGCTATCGCCCAAACAAACGGTTACCCAAGGGGATCGCTTTGGCATGATCAAATTCAGCTCACGAACTGATCTATATGTTCCTGCCGACACAACCACAGTGTTGGTCGCTAAGAAAGACAAAGTTAAAGGTGGATTAACCGTATTAGCCACGGTGAATTAATTGGCCTTACGTTGCCAATGTTTACTTTATTGTTTGCGTTATTGTGGGGTGAACGATGGGGCTCGAACCCACGGCCGCCGGAACCACAATCCGGAGCTCTACCAACTGAGCTACGCTCACCATAACGCTAAACGTAAATCTTTTTATAGCATTTTTTAGAAAATCTAGCAATAATGAAGTTATGATCAAAGTGCTTGTTCAACGTGCAGACCGCCTCGGCGATGTGTTATTTTCATTGCCAATTATTGATCAATTGAAAACGTTGCCCTATCCGGTTCAGATTGATTACTTGGTATCCCCATCGGGAAAAGACCTGGTGGCTCAGCACCCCGACATTCATGCTTATCATGTCTACACACCCGACAATCGGACCCAATTAACTCAAACAATTCGAGACAACCACTATGCCATTTACCTGTGTTTGTGGAACCACCCGCACTTGCTGGCACTGGGCAAAGCGGCCAAAATCCCAATGCGCATTGGGCATGCGGGTCGTTGGCAAGAAACCCGATACTTCACGCACACAGTCCCCACCCGAGGGGACAACCTCATCACACACATGATCGAGCACAATACAGCGCTCTTAGCGCCCTTAGGACTCCCCACCGTGTGTCAACCCGGATCCCTGCCGATACCCAGTAAAAACCCATGGCCCAATGCCAAACAAAAAATTGTCCTATTCACCCAAACGGGGGGTAGCAATATTCCGTTTCCAAAACCCATTATTGATGCCTTTATTCATCGCATGAACCGTCAAGAACCCGATACTAAACTTGTATTATTGGGCCATGACCCGCATTCGCCTTTTTTAAACACAACGGGCCCCAATATTATTAATGCCATTAACCAAACGTCATTTGAAACATTGCTGGCATGGATCGCCCATTGTGACACCTACATTGGCCCCGATACAGGCCCCACGCATGTGGCATCATTCTACAACAAACCCACGGTCTTCTTTTCACCCTTAAAACCCAATCCTCCTGGAACATTTGGTTCGTTATCCGACCGGCAAGTTATTATTCGCCACGATACGCATTATCCCAAGCTGCGGCTAACAGCCGATGATTACCTCCATTATTTGGATTACTTGACGGATGAATACCTATACACCGCCTATCAGCAATTGCGTGCATTACGCCCCATGACACCCACTGAAATTCGAACACTACATGGGCATACAACGCTAAGAATTTTATATTTCCCATTTCCAGGTGAAACCCCAGACTACACGGCATATACCCATGCCCATTTCCCTGTGTTTACCGCAGAAAAATCCTGGCAAGCCTTGTGTCGTCAACTGGTCACCCACAACATTTCAGTGCTATACGGCAATGTGCCACGAACTTTGGGGAAATGCCTGCAATGGTATATGGGCATTGTACAACAAATTGTCCAGCCCGTAATTATTCGACACCCATTACCTGAAAGCCCCCAGGATGTTCTTTATAACTACCGGCAAGCCCGATCATGACACCCACAATCTGTGTCATTCGAAATGATGCACTGGGGGATGCCATATTAAGCTGTCCACTCATGGCCAATATCAAAGCCACATGGCCAGAAGCCACCCTCACGGTGATTGCACAACCCAGCATTGGCCATTTACTTCGCTATCACACGGCTGTTGACACCGTTCTTGATGCACCAAAAACCTCCGGCCTTTCCGGGTTTTTTAGCGTATACCGATTGTTTAAACAGCACCAGTTTAGTCATGTTTTTTTTGCGCACTTAGACCCCATCTATGTGTGGGCCGCTTGGTTCGCGCGTTGCCCCCATCGCATTGGCATGGGAAATAACTTCATACTGTCCCCCCTGTTGACCCACACGCATACACAATCCTTGTTTTTAAAGCATGAAACCCAGATCCAGTGCCAGCTGCTGCGCCCATTTACATCCCATATTGACTATACGCTACCCCAGTTCAATCTGCCGCAATCTCGGAACGACCTGGCCAAAACCTATGGGTTGAATGCCGATCAACCCTGGGGCATCATTCACCCGGGATTTGGAGAAAAAAACCGGGGATGGCCCGCCCACCAATATGCTGCGTTAATTGCGCCATTGAGTCAGTCGCATCAAGTGATTTTAACCGGAACCCCAAACGAATCTGAGTTAACAACAGCGATTGAACAACAGGCCACGCAGTCGGTCATCAATGTATGCGGCAAAACCGACTTAGTGGATCTGGCCGCTCTCATTCATCACGCCGATATCGTCATTGGACCGGATACTGGCCCCGTGCATTTAGCCGCATTGGCTGGTCGAAACGTGGTTTGCATATCCCCCATTAAATACATTCGCGGATTTCGCTGGGGGCCCTTCAATACGCATCATCGGCTTCTCAAAGACACCCAAACATGCCCTTACATTTGCGTGCCCTATCGAACGCCTTGCCAACAGCCCAACTGCATCGATACCCTAACGCAAGACCGTGTGGCTACTGCTGTTCAAGAACTGATTAACATCCCCAGCACAACACCTATTCCCACACACGATGACACGGTGACTGCTTGGTTGAACATTGAAGGCGTTGTGTGTATTGATATTGCATCGCATGCACACTGGGCATCTGGCATGGCCATGTATACACGGCTAAAGCCTCACATGCGCCAATGTTGGATCACCACACGCAAAAAAACCGTTGCCAGCCAGGCCACTGCGCATGGCGTAAACTGTTTGTATTTTCCAGCGTACCGCATGGATCAATGGATCCAACGCATGAGCCAAATACACGCCCTAGTGTGGCATGCAAACGCATCGCTGTGGCATCAAGCCGTTGTGCATGGAACAGCATTAAAAAGCGATCACAAACCCGTCCTAGCCCCTTTGAATTCAACTCAAACACTACCTGAGTGGCTCAACACTCTGAAGCATTAAACGGCTGGATGTTGGATTGAATTAAGGAATCGAATGCGTCTGGATGAACAATGACGGGCGTCGGCTTGCATTGCACATGAAAATAATAAGCCAAACAATAATGCCACCAGGATTTTTTCGGTGCAACAAAGACATTAACCTGACGCTGACTTATTTTTCGCTTTAATCGGATCCACTGCTTGATACCAGGGCGACGAATATGCGGAACAACCACCCAGCCCTGCGCACGCATTCGGGCGATAGCGTGTCGATCCGCAACCGTATTGGTTATTTCAACACACAGCCTTAAACTCGTTTGACAATGGTGGTATCGTTTTTGCGTATGCGTCCACGGAGCTTCCGTTTGAATAGCAATCATGGCATCAACAATCGCATCCACGTCGATGGATTCGCCTGCCTCCCCCCCAAACCGAGATCGAATGCAGCGAAATTGATCCGACTGCGGGCCCCATCGAATGGGTAAGTTTTGATGATTTCTAAACACAACAACAGCCGGTTTATTAAACAAAGCAGCCAAATGCGATGGGCCTGTATCCGGGCCAATGTACACGTCCGCTTGCTGAATACACGCAACCAACGCATCCAATGACAGGGGTTGCGTCTTATTGATTATGGATGGACCAGTTAGTGTTAGCAATTCGGAATTCTCCGAAATTGACCCATACGTTAGAACAACACGGTAAGACGGCATGTCTAAAATTCGCTCAACCAACGCCTGAATCATCCGGTCAGACAACGCCAAATTACTATCCCCTGCACTACAAAAAATTAATACGGTCTTCCCGGACTCGTCTTCTTTTTTAATGGAACATGGCAAAGACAAGCTGGGGCTCCCTACGACTCGTAATGGTGCTACCAACATCAAATTATAGTCTGTTTCATGATGAAACACGTGACTCCATGGCAACGCCACAGGATGGGAATAGACCCAAGATGATCGCATCCCTGTAATCGGGCCTATTGATACCGAGGGGTTCAAAAAACTAACCAACTGCTCAAAGAATGAATGCCCCCAAAAATTAATCATTATTGTGTAATTTTCATTGCGTAACTGTTGCTTGAATTGGCGCTTCTCTTGGGTTGAGCACCGGTCTATGTCAATACTCAGATGTTTAGAGACAATTGGGATCATACGAACCAATTGTTCATTTTTAGGTGAGCAGATCATATGAATATCCGCCAAGGGGAACGCTGCTTTTAGTGCATAAATAGCCGGCAGGCACAGAGCCATATCCCCTAAACGATCCGCACGTTGGCAAACAATCTTAATTGGACGTGACTGAAGTTGCTTTAGCGCATTAATAGGGAGTATATGATTTTTCCTCAACAATGATCGAACCCAAATGCTGGTTAATTTCTTTTTTTAGTTGCGCACGTTGATCATTGGTGATGTAGACCGAGCGTGCCAGCTCAATAAATTGATCTGAAAAGTCTTTGTCTCGTTCACAGTCGCGAATTGCATCTTCAATGTCCCAAAGTGTCTGGTTAACCGTTTTTAATTGTTGGTAAAATAACTGGATTTTTTTCGTATCTGGAATATGCTGCCGACGTGCGTCATTCAGAGCATCGAGCTCAATCATAACATTATGCCGTTTTTCATTATCTGTGATTGCGGCTTGCTTAATGTCTAATATGGAAATTTTATCTAACAATTCACCCGGTGATATGGGAATTTGAATGGTAGATTGACTGTTTTTTATATTATTGTTCATCTTACTATTGCTCACATTTTATTCAACTAACTATAGGATATCACAGCATTACGGATAATTTCCAACTATGGCAATGATGATTAAGCGGTTTCTATGGGGCTTTATACACACACATCCGTTACCCAGTAACGCTGTTGTCATCTGTGACGACGATGCTTTACTATTAAACTATTATCAAATCCCCCCTTTATTTATGGCTATATTGTCTAGGCGTGTTGGCGTGCGTGCTATCTGCTCATGCCCAATTTTCAACGGATCGGGCGCATATTCACGTATCCCTTAACCACACAAACTTACAGGGATTTATCCCATTATCCAACCCAAATGCCATGCGTGTCCTGACCGAAGAAACACTCAAAAACCTGGATGGCGATTCCAGCACAATCTCAGGAAATGATTTAAGAACACTCCGGAACACTGACTATATATTAGCATCCGACACCGAGGACATCGCGGACACCTTGGGGCCATGGATCCGTCACCGTATTGATGATCCGTTTTCATTGAGCATTTCCGGGGATTACACCCGCCCCCATTGGCCCATTAATCTTGTGATTGGCTATGCGTACCGAGATGTCCCAAATACCAATACAGCATTGTTTGATCAACGATTGGCGCCATTAGAATTTGATCATCATACCCAAGTCTTTACAAAAAAAAACCCAACGAATTACGCCCCCATTTTGCCAAGCGTAGACATCCAAGAAACCCAATGGCACTTGGGTGTTCGCCGCTATGTCGATATAAACCCTACACTTGCTCTATACTATGGATTGGGCAACCAAACGACCCAACTGACACTGCGTGGACACTATGCAGCGAATGGAAACCAATACATTCACCATACTTCAGATGCATTGCATGAAACTATAAAATCCGAGCAAGGGGCCGAGCGAGTCCCCTTTTCATCAACGGCCACAATGTCCCAACTGTATCTTGAAACAGCCGGATTGTATCGATTGGCAAATGCTATGTTTATTAGCCTTGCCGCACGCTATCAACCCGAAACCCAAATTCAACTGCCGGTTGGTGATCAAATGGCGACCTTAACCGAGTCATCCATGCAGTATACACTGAGCATGGGCTATGCCTTATGAATTTTGGTATAATTAAGTATATGATGAAGCAATGCCTGTGGGGATTTCTATTAAATTTAGTGGTATTTGGCCAAATTGTCACCCAAGAGTCTGTCATTCGAAACCGATCCATTGTGCCAGACCCGCAAAATACACGGCCGGTACTTGAAACCGGATTAAAAATTAATCAAAATGCCATGGAAATGGGCGCCGATGGAGCCATGGTATGGCTGTTATATTCTGCCAATAAAATGACCCCCGGCTATAAACGCGTGAAACCCTATACCGTACTAAAAAATGGTGAAGTAACGCTAGAAACCTACCCCTTGTTTGTTCCCGGCCCACCCCTATCATCCAACCGAGACTACGATTTATATATTCAAAATCCACGCGGGTACTTTTTTGTAGAGTCTGAATCCGGCATGCGATTTTTAATGCGAGACGGCCGATTCAAAAAAGACCCAACAACCCAATACTTAGTGACCGTATCCGGTCAGCATCGTGTACTCAGTGAAGATCTCACCCCCATTCAGATACCGGATGCCGACATCTACGTGACCCATTCCGGAGACATTATTGCCGGCGGGGAGCCCATCGCAACCTTGCGCATTGTTTTTGTATCCGATCTTAACCAATTGAATATTGTTGATGGCATGCGCTTGTATACAGATCCTGAGTTCATTCGTGTTGTGCCACCCCACCAACGCTTAATCCAACAAGGGTTTTATGAAGGCTCCGCCGTTCCAAAGGCCTTACCACCCGATACCCGAGGAATATACCGACACATTTATTTATCCTCCAGCTATGCTGCGAAGCGGAACATTCGCATGATGAAAAACAGTATCCGGCTTAATCCGTAATTGGGTATTTATTCTGCAAATAGTTTAAAAACGGGGTGGCGCTCAACCGTTCCCCTGTTGCGCGGTGAATAAGCGTTTCAGCATCGTACAACTGACCATGACAATGAATGGTTTCATTCAACCATTGCGTGAATGATGTAAATTCTAAGTTGGCCATACAGTCCATTAAATTTGGGATTGCCCGTTGGGCGGCTTCAAATACCATAACGCTATACAAATTGCCGAGTGTGTATGTTGGAAAATACCCAATAAGACCGGCGGACCAATGAACATCTTGTAAAATACCCGTTCGATCATCACGCACGTGAACGCCCAATTCCTGTTGGTATTGCGCATTCCACAAATCCCGCAAGGCCATGGCATCGATTGACCCCTGAAGCATCTGTTGTTCAAGCTCAAATCGAATCATAATATGCATGTTATAACTCACCTCATCTGCAGATACTCGAATGGGCCCAGGTGCCACGTGATTAACATACCGGTACATCGTCTTGGGATCAATGTTTGCAAAGTTTTCTGGAAACACGGCCTGCAAATGAGGATGGATTCCCTCCCAAAAGGCAGCATGACGCCCAATAACAACCTCCCACACCCGGGATTGGCTCTCATGAATACCCAAAGAACAAGCCATCCCCAGCGGGGTATCCGACCATTGCGCTTTAAGGCCTTGTTCATACAAGGCATGCCCGCCTTCGTGAATGGTGCTGGACAACCCCTCTAAGATATCGGTTGGGCTAAACCGTGTGGTAATACGCACATCGTCTACACCAAATGTGGTGGTGAATGGATGCGCAGACCGATCCTGACGCCCACGATTAAAATCAAACCCCATTTTTTTCAAAATCATAACCCCCAAGTCCCACTGCTTATCCTCATCAAAGAGGCCCGGCAGTGTTGGCCGATCTTCACGAAATGAACACTGGTCTAATTGTTGCCGAAGCCCGTGTTTCAGCGGTTCAAAAACAGACGTTAGCCGCTGCGTTGTCATGCCCGGCTCAAAACAATCCAGCAGGGCATCATAGGGGTGCTGAGAATATCCCAAATACTGTGCTTTTTCACGGACAGCGCCCAAAATTTGATCCAAGTGCGGGGCAAATTGCCTATAATCATTGTGGTCTCGAGCCATTTGCCAACAATGCTGAGCTTCGGCTACCAAGGCTGCCCAACGGGTGGCAAATGCCGTGGGGATGGCCATTTTTTTTCGCCATTGGCGATACGTCTCAGACACCAACCGCGATTCTTCTAGTGTGTAATCCGGATTCACCACGCCTGTTGTTAAATCAATGTGCGGCGCAAGCGCATTGCGCAATTCAGCTGAGTGCCATCGCTCATGCGTCATTTGGGCCAAGACTGCCGATTGCTCGGCCCGTCGATGAATCCCGCTTGGCGGCATCCCTGTTTCTTCGTCCCAGCTTAACACCGATGCAATGCTGTCCAAAACGCCCAATGGTTTTATGACTTGAATAAGGGAATTGAGTGAAGACCGAATGACTTGAGTTGCTGTCATTGTATGGTATAATGACATCTTAATGGCTGTTCTTCAATCCATTCTTCACCAACTAAGCGAAACATTATCCGAAACCTATGGGATTTCAGACGATGTGTTTACGCAGTTGGATGTTAAACGCGGATTGCGCAATGCCGATGGGACCGGTGTATTAGCCGGCTTAACCCGAATATCGTCCGTCAAAGGGGTTGAAAAAACCGAGCATGGTGTCCAACCCTGCCACGGGGTTCTTGCCTATCGAGGGACTTCATTGGATGAATTGGTTCGCCAACTATCCCCTGATTATCAATTTGAACAAACGGTTTTTTTATTGCTCATGGGTCGATTACCAGATCCCACGGAGCTCGCTGAGCTAGTCGCCTGGATGGGCGAAAACCGCCAGCTTGATCCCAGCATTATTCGAGTCATTCAGGATCACCCCTCAACCAGTGTGATGAATACGGCTCAAACCATTATTAGTCTGTTGTATACCGTTGATGCCAATCCCCTGGCCACTGAACCGGAGGCGTTGTTTGAAAAAAGCTTAGGAATTATTGCCAAATTTCCCATGATTGTTGCGTATGCGTATTTGTCTCAGCATAAAGGAGCCAACGCACACTACGTCACCCCAACCAACACCATGGGAACCGCAGAAGCCTTTTTATACATGTTGCATGAAGGCAAGCCAGTACAAGAACTGGATAAAAAAACATTGGATTTAACGTTGGTTATTCATGCTGAGCATGGGGGGGGCAATAACTCATCGTTTACCACACGGGTCATTGGATCCAGCGCATCGGATTTGTATTCTACATTAGCGGGTGCCATCGGCAGCCTCAAAGGGCCTTTGCATGGAGCGGCCAATCAAAAAGTTTGCGACATGATTGACCACATCCAAGCCACGCTCCCAAACTGGGATCAACGATCCGCTGTATGCGATTACTTAACCCAAATTTTAGAAAAAAAAGCATACGACAAAACCGGCAAAATCTACGGGCTCGGGCATGCCGTTTATACATTATCCGATCCAAGAGCTATTTTGATTAAAGAAAAAGCAGAGCAATTGGCTGTCCAGTACGGAAAATCAACCGATTACCAATTATATTTGACCATTGAAATCGAAGGGCCACGTTTGTTTCAAACCGTTAAAAAAACTACCAAAGTTATTTCCCCCAATGTTGATTTTTTTAGTGGCTTTGTCTACCAATGTTTGGGGATACCCGTATCGGTATTTACCAGCATGTTTGCCATGGCACGCGTATCGGGATGGTGCACACACTACATTGAGGAAGGGCTGTCTGGACGACGCATTATTCGACCCAAATATCAATATATTAGCTAGATAGTCGCGCATGCATACCAACCGTGCAAGTTTTTATAAACACTTAACGATATAGATAATAGTATGAAAACTGTAGTCTATGGGAGTGCATAAATGTCTGAAATAACAAAACCAGTCCTTCAATTTAATCCACAAATACAACGCAATGCGAGTGACTTGGATGCAGCTAAAGCGTATT
Source organism: Alteromonas sp. (assembly GCA_964220215.1). GTDB lineage: Bacteria > Margulisbacteria > Marinamargulisbacteria > UBA6595 > UBA6595 > UBA6595. Next base: position 83,578 of record CAXPTH010000021.1, read on the forward strand.
TTAGTGAGTTACTGGCCTTTCAAACGGGTGTTGTGGATGCAACCGTTCGAAACTTAAATAATGATGAGAGTGATGACCTGTTGGTATTCGTTGAAGGCTTAGGCCCGGTATCGCCCGGTGACCCTGAAACATTGCGGGCCATTACGTTTCAAGAAGAATTTTATGAGCGTGGTAGTGAGATTATCTCAATAATGCTTCAAAAGACCACACAAATTATGGAAAATACGAGCAAAGCTGCCGCTGGAATGTAATGCTAACCCCCAATCAATCACCACAAACGGCGGCTCATTCAGCGGCTAAACAGTCTGTACACGCCAAACAAGAGGCGCCCCCAAAGCAATCAAGCCCTGATGTTCAACATTACTTTTGTGATACTGTTGATTTTAGCGTTGCGTTCAAGTGGGATTCCGTTAATCAAAGTCCTGAAGGTTTTTTCTCAACGATTGTCTCTTATATTGGAAAAACCATTCGTCCGGCTATTCAAATACTATTTGATGAATCTAAAATTAATCAGTTACTATCTGAATACGATCACATGGTCATGCAATCAAAGTCACCGAATGTGTTAGTGGCCAATTATAGCTTAGCAAAGTTAAATGGCCTGATCACTGTGCTGCTGGGTGCTGGGATTGAACCCGCTGATTTACATCAACGCCGTCGGGACATTATAAAAAAAGCAATTGAAGACAATCAAGCTAAATTTGCAGAAAATGAATACAATTTAGAGCTATTGGGAATTGTATCAACCACCAAATCCAAAAAAAGTAGAAAGCTCACGCGATCTTTGATCCAAATACGCAAAGAATTGTCTGTGCATATGGAAAAATTGGGGCAATCCGATTGGTATACCCCCCTACGCCAAACGGGTATTCAATTGGAACAACTGGACCGTATTCACGCCAATTTTACCGATGAGCACACCCAAACAGAGGATCAACTAACCTATTGGCACCATTCCGATGCTACCACTGGCATTCAGGTTCGGCTTTCAGATTTTGAGGTAGACTCTCGCAATGACTTAGAAAAAAAGAAGGCCCAATTAATGGTCTATTTCAATAAAATTCACACCCGGACCCTTTACTTAAAGCAACAACTGACTTATTGGCAGCATGCCAACCGAATTACTGACGAAGAAGCGGTGCTTCATCAAGATGTATTGGGTCTAAAGCCACAAGGGGTTGTGCAATGAATACGATCAATCGATCCCATGTGTTGGATGAGCTGGAAAAGCAGCAACAACAAACCGAACAAGAGAAACGGGTTCAAGAGATGCTTGAGAAACAGCTGCTTGAAAAAAAACAACGAGAAAAAATACTTGAAGAACTGGCCATGAAAAATACCGAGCGTGCACGACAAACCGCGCAAACTCTCGACTCAGTTTTTCAAGAATCGAAACGGCTATCCACTCAGCAGTCCGACATTGTTGCCAAGCATAAGCAAACAATTGAAACCGCCCATTTAAAACAAAAAATTCACCAATTGACACAGGCGATTGAAGCTTCAATTATACGCGCTTTAAAAACACACGAATTCAAAAATCAAGATCTAATGCAAACCTTGGACCAAACACACGAGCATGAGCAACTCAAGGATCCTGAACACGCAAAAAGAATTGAGCAACTCAAAAACAACATTAAAAATAAAACAACCACACCCAAAGCTATCGTTCAGCAATACATCGCCCATGTCTTTGACTTAACCCCGATTCGCAAGCAAACCAATACAGACCCGAGCAAACAAAAATCCGAACCCCTAACTAAAGTTGATATGCTGGCATTGGGGGTAACAGAGTCCGATCTGGATTCTCTCTCACATTTAAGCGAATCCATTATTAAACAGTCGATGAAACAGACGATGAAACAAAATTTGAAGCAATTGGTCGTTCAAAGCTTATTGGCCACGATTAACAATCAAACGGTGTCCGATCAACTGGATGCCAAAGCGCTCGAGTCCAGCTACGTATCTGTAATCAATTCATTAAAATCATCCCGAAAATTGGGGCATTCCGATACCATTGATGCTTTACACACCACTATTTTAGAGGAAGCCAAAGAAGAGGTTCGCTATGCCTTACAAACAATCGTTAGACAAAACCAGTCCGATTCGAATGGCTCAGAGGGGCAGCCGAAGGATTCAGACGCTCTGACTATCGATAGAATGTTTGAACGGGCTCAACAAATGGGAATTATTTCGGATACTACCCAACACGGAGTCCAAAACTCCATGACTGTGGATCTATTTGACTTGGGGCACATGCTATTGGATTTTGGCAACTCTACCGATTCCGATGACACCCATTCAAACACCCATGCGTATAGCTATACCCCAGACGACGAGCATAACATTGTTTTAGACCGTATCCGAGCGAATCTAATGCAATTGGCTATTTCAGGGTCATTTATCGCCGGGCTTGTTGCCAAATTTAAACTCACTGTAGATAAACGCAGGGGCGTTAAACTAGGCATTTATAACAAAAAAATGGAACATAAACTGACTACAGAAGCCAAACAACAAGCCATCACACAGCTTCAAGCCATGTTAAATGAAGCCTTGCTAGAACGTGCATCTTTTCATACTGAATTTGGAACCGACTGGGACAACAACGCCACCAAAATCAAAGGTATTATCCGAAACTTGCAGCGACTGGATGTGGGAATTGATGCAGACACTTTATTGCACAAAATCACCCAAGCCAATCGGGCTATGAAACCCATTGTTGAACTAGAACAGGCAAGCATTCAGACAATACTAGACGAACCCCAAGTCCCGTCACATGTTCGGCATGCATTAAGCGAGCGATTGGCTCAAATTAAGCGGGTTCACCAACGAATTCAATCGGCAGAACCAGTGCCAGTTGAATCCAAACAAGCGGATATTTCCGCAAATCAATATCGGTCTATTTGTACAAACGTATAGGAGAAAAAAAATGAATAGTTACAATGCATCCACATTACCCATGGCCACATTTTCATCCATGCTGGCCCAATCATCGCAAAGCTTAATCATGGCTCAACAACAAATTGATGTATTGCAGCGCAATGCCAGCAACATGTCTACGGCGGGATTTAAAGAAATGATCACCACCATGCTACCCGACAAAACGGGCGGTATTATGTCAGCCGTTAAACTGAATTTTAGTCAAGGCGACATGGGTGCGGGTTCCAAAAACGATGCGGCTATTCAAGGTAATGCCCTATTTATCACACAATCCAATACCAATGACTTGATCTACACCCGTGCCGGCGAATTTTCAGTCATTCAGCAAAATGGAAAAATCTTTTACGGCATTCGGGGCAGAAAAGCGCTGGGATTCAAAATTATCAATGGCGTTACCCGTTCAACAGCCGAGGTGATTGATATTACAGATAGCACCAACGTTGGCATTTTACCCAATGGAACGGTTGTCGCCGATGTCGATTCCGATACCCCTACCCCACTCTATCAATTGGCTTTAGCGGAATTTCACAACCCAGAGCATCTGGAAATCGAAGATGCCCTATCGTATCGGCCATCCAGAATTACCGGCCAACCCCATAAAATCGAAGCTGCCAATAGCCCATCAGGTACTATCAAGAGCGCTGTTATTGGCCAACAACGGGAACTATCCAACGTGAACGCTGCCGCCACCAATATTGAAATGGTGAATATTAATCGCCTATTAACCATGGTCCAAAACACCGGCTTTAAAGCCATTGATACCGCCTATAAAGAAGCCATGAAAATTTTAGGTTAAGCCTTTATCTCAATTCGCTTAATAATGTGATAATAATCTTGGATCCGATGCCCAGCTGTTAATGGCGTCTCTAAATCAGCCCACGTTAACGTGTCAACCGCTAGAATATCTTTAATTTTACCCGTTAATTCGGGCAACACCGGTTGCAAATAAATCGCTAAATAGCGCCACGCATGGATGGCCGTTGTGCAAACGGCCTGTGCAGCGACTGGATCTGTTTTAACCAAGGCCCAGGGTTCAGCCTCATGAATATACCCATTCACTTGCTCAGCCAACCGCATGATTACCGACATGGCTTTATTGTAATTTAACTGATTGTAATACTCTGCAAGCGTATGTTTTTGATCTAAAATCGCCGCAATAATATCAGCGCCCGCTGCATCGGGTGTTGATAATTCATTATTGAGGGATTTTTTTAGAATAGAGCCTGTTCGACTCCCTATATTCACAAATTTGCCCAACACATCGGCATTAATGCGATGCACAAAATCCACATCATTAAAATCGATGTCTCGCATATCCCCCGATAATTTAACCGCATAGTAATACCGCAACAATTCTGGCTCATACCGCTGGGCAAAGTCATGGGCCAAAATAAAGGTCCCCCGGCTCTTGGACATCTTCTCGCCATTAACCGTCAAAAACCCATGTACATGCAACTGCGTGGGCAAATTAGCACCCAAAACCGATAGCATCGCCGGCCAAAATAATCCATGAAAATACAAAATGTCTTTCCCAATAAAATGATGAATTTCAACTGAATCTTGAAACCAAATGGTACTTAATGCACGATCATTCGGGTGTTCCATTGCCAATTGATCCGTCATTGCCATGTACCCGAATGGGGCATCCACCCAGACATAGAAATACTGATCCGAACCCGGAATTTTAAACCCAAAATACGGACCCTCTCGTGAGATATCCCAGTCGTTTAACCCCCCATCAAACCACTCGCTTAATTTGTTTTTAACATCATCGCGAAACGCCGACTGGTTCAGCCAATGTTGCAAAAAATCTTGATACGATTGCAATGAAAAAAAATAATGATCACTATCTTTCAGCATAGGCGTTGCTGAACAATGCGAACATTGCGGGTCTATCAAATCACTGGGTTTGTACGTAATCCCACATTGCTCACACACGTCCCCATATTGATCCGGTGCTTGGCACTTTGGGCAGGTGCCCTTTACCAATCGATCCGGCAAAAACAACGAACACGCCGCACAATACATTTGAACAATGGTTTTTTTGTATATCGCCTTGGCCTGAGTAGCCGCTTGAAAAAATTGCTCACTGCGGACACGATTGGCCTCACAATGGGTTTGCCCATAATAATCAAACTGAACATGATACCGTTCAAAATCCGCACGGTGTTCGTGATATATTGTCTGAATATAGTCTTCCGGGGCAACCCCTTGTTTTTGAGCACTAAGCATAATTGGTGTTCCATGCGCATCATCCGCACACACGTAATGACAGGTTCGGCCCATGCTGCGCTGAAATCGAACAAAAATATCCGTCTGAATGTATTCCACCATATGCCCCAAATGCAACGGGCCATTCGCATAAGGCAACGCACTGGTAACCAACATTGTATTTTTCATTATCTGTTTAGCATACACCACGCTAGGCAGCTAGGCAATTAAATCTTGATTGTATTGCTCTAAGGCAAATCCAGATAAACTGGCCGTTAAGCCAATCATAACCGGACCAATAACCAAGCCAGAAATACCAAATAACGGCAACCCAACAATAATACCAAAAATAGTCGTTAATGGATGAATTTTTCCGATTCGCTTTTGAACCCACGGCCGAATTAAGTTATCCAAATTGCTAATTAACACCCCCATCACTAGAACAATAACCGCCTGAATGGGTTGCTGATGAATGAGATGATACACCGCCACCGGCACCCAAATAAAGGGCACTCCAATCATGGGAATAAACGACAAAACACAGGCAATTAACATCAACACAAAGGCATTCGGCGTTGCCGTACCAAACAGAACAGCGCCCAATGACAATCCTTGAAACAAGGCCACAACCACCGTGCTAATGACAAACGAGCGAATGGTTTTTTGAAAAATATCCGTAATTTTATCTAAGTAAATGCGCTTGCTGGGCCAATAGGCCATCACGCCACTAATCCAACGGGTTTGCTCTGTAAACGCAAAAAATAAAATAACATACATAATAATAATATTAATAAAAAATCCACCCACGTTGGTAATGGCCGCCAAGACAAAATCCCCACTTTTGGATACCAATTGCCCCACAGCGCCGGGTAACAATTGATTCACTAAAAAGGTATTAGACTGAACAAATACTTGCAAAAATCCGGGCCATTCCACCGGCTGACTCAAAAACCACATTAAACTTTTATAAAATCGGGGCACATTAGAAATTAATGTTGGGATCACAAATAGTATGGGAACAATAATTATAATAAACGTTAGTAGAATCACACCCAATGCGGCCACCATGCGGGAGCTGGTTAACCGCTCGGCTTTGAGATACAAGGCATTAAATAAAACAAACAAAACAACCGCTTCAAAAAATGACGCTACAAACGGCCATAAATTGATTAATGAAAACCAAACCAAGCCAATAGTAGCAGCATATAAAAATATGGGGCGCGGAGGGGTTTTATCGTGCACTGGCCACATGGGTACAATGACCCAAAAAGACTTCTGCCGCTTCAAGCATACTTTCTGAAAGCGTTGGATGTGGGTGGACAATATGCGCAATATCTTCAACCGTTGCTTGCATTTCAATGGCCATCGCCGCTTCGCTAATCAAATCACCCGCATGTGGCCCCACAATACCAACACCCAAAACCCGATGGGTATCTGGCTCAACAATTAATTTAGTCAGGCCATCCGTTCGGCCCAATGTCATGGCACGGCCCGATGCTGTCCAAGGAAACTTCGCGACTTTAACCGCTCGTTTTTCCGCTTTGGCTTCGGTTTCAGTTAGCCCCACCCAAGCCAATTCAGGATCCGTAAAGACAACGGCCGGAACGGTGAATGCGGTTGTTGGCTGACGCCCGCTCAGGGCCTCTACGGCAATACGCGCCTCTTTGCTGGCTTTATGCGCTAGCAACAAACCACCGGCACAGTCTCCAATGGCTAAAATATTCGGATCATCGGTTTGCTGATAGTCATGCGTAATCACATAGCCTTGATCATTGCATTTTACCCCTGTATTTTCCAAACCCAACCCATCGGTATTGGGTGCTCGACCCACCGATACTAAAACGGAATCAAACGCATGGGTACTTAGGGATCCGTTGTCATCCAACACAACCTCAATTTTTTTGCCTTTGGTCGCCATTTCTTTGACTTTGACTGATTTTTGAATACTCTTAAACATGGCGTTTGCCATTTTTTCAACGGGTCGAACCAAATCCGGATCTGCACCCGATAGCAATTGCCCGGCAGCTTCAACCACACTCACGGATGCTCCCAAACGGGCATACACAATCCCTAGCTCCATCCCAATATAGCCGCCGCCAATCACCAAGAGAGTCTCTGGAACCTGTTGAATATCCAAGGCCTCTGTCGAGGTCATGACCCGAGGACTTCCCAAATCAAATGCGCGGGGCATAGCCGGCCGAGAGCCTGTCGCAATAATCGCCTTATCGTATTCAATAAACTGTTGACCATCCGCCGTTTCAACTCGAAGCAGTTGAGACTCTTCAAAATAACCACGGCCAGAAATCACCGTAACCTTTCGGGCCGCCGCCAACTGGCGAACGCCCCCACCCAAACGCTCAACAACCCCATTTTTCCAAGTGCGCAGTTGATCCAGGTCTAGCTTAGCATCCCCAAAATGAATCCCCATATCGCGGGCATGCTGCCCACCATGATACACCTCCGTCGCATGCAGTAGGGCTTTGGATGGGATACATCCCCGATTCAAACAAACGCCGCCCAATGCGGGCTCTTTCTCAACCAAGATAACATTAAACCCCAGATCTGCCGCATAAAACGCTGCCGCATACCCACCCGGGCCAGCCCCCAATACAACAACATCTGTCTTTACTTTATTCATAATGACTCCTTCACCGCCGCTTCTTCTAAATTGGCCAATGCATCCGACAAATGGGTCATAAATCGGGCACCATCGGCACCATCAATGACCCGATGATCATACGACAAGGCCAAGGGCTGCATTAATCCCACCCCAATATCACCCTCAGCGGTCACAATGGGGCGCTTAACCCCACGACCCAAGCCCAAAATAGCCACTTCTGGCGTATTAATAATCGGCGTAAATGGGCCAACGCCTAGGCCACCTAAATTTGAAATTGTAAACGTGCCACCCTGCAAATCGGCTGCCGTCAGGGTACGATCCCGGGCTTTATCCGCCACCACACCAATCTGAACAGCTAATTCAAATAAGGACAGTTGATCCGCATCTCGAATCACCGGAACAATCAAACCTGAGGGCGTGTCCACCGCAATTCCAATGTGATAATATGCTTTTTTGACCAATTGCTTGCCATCAAAACTGGCATTAAACGCTGGAAACGCTTGCAAGGCCGAAACAGCGGCTTTCACCGCCATCGCCGTCACCGTTAAATTAGCCCCTTTCTTCTTGTACTTGTCATTCCACTGCTTGCGCAACCCCATGGGCTGGGTAATATCCACCTCATGAAACTGCGTAACATGCGGAATGCGCCACGCACTGCTCATCTTGTCCGCTATTTTAACACGCAAGGATGACACCGTTTCAGACTCAACCGGCCCCCATTTTGAGAAGTCCGGCATGGACTCGGCCACCGGCTTCGATTCTGACTGAACCGGAGCCGCAGCAACCGGTTGCTGCAACTGAGCGACATAGCGTCGGATATCATCCAACACCACACGCCCACCACGACCCGTTGGCACGACACGCGCCAAATCCAACCCAATCTGGGTGCACAAAGACCGGATCCATGGGGATGTCACCACCGCCGAAGCATCCCCAACCGGCTGAGCCACCACGGCTGCTGGAACAGGCGCTTGAGGTACTGGCACACTGGGCGCAACCGCCACCGGTGCCACCGGTGCGGCCGGTGCCGCGCCCGCGGTAGCGGGCGCGGTTGCGCCAGTGCTACCACCGGATAATTGGCCAATCACTTGGCCTTCACGCACCACATCACCGACAGCTACGGATATAGAATCCACCGTACCAGCACTAGTCGCTGGAACCGGTGCAACGGCTTTGTCGGTTTCAAGCTCTAAAATCACATCATCCACAGCAACTGTGTCCCCGGGTTGAACCCCGATACTTAATATATTGGCTGACTCAATGCCATCACCTAGAAACGGAATTTTGATATCCATTAGATTACTGTTCTCCCATACGTTTTATTTGGATCAATGGCGTATTGTGCCATCGCTTTTTTGACTAGATCCACCGATACATCACCACGCCGATACAACGTATACACCGTTGTGTACACAATAAATCCAGTATCGACTTCAAAAAATCGTCTCAACTGTTCCCGGGTATCGCTGCGGCCAAACCCATCGGTTCCCAAGCTGGTTAAGCCCCCGGGTACCCAAGCAGAAATTTGATCCGATACCACTTTCATATTATCCGATGCCGCAATAAACACCCCGGTTTCATGCTCAAAACAGCGTTGAACATAGGGAGTCTCGGGCTCTGCTTCGGGATTCAATCGATTGCGTCGCTCGACATCCAGAGCATCCCGTCGCAATTGTTGGTAACTGGTGACACTCCAAACATGGGTGGGAATGTCGTATTCAGACTCTAAGACCGATTGCGCATCCAAAACCGATGGCATAATGGCTCCGCTGCCCAGCAAATGGGCCTGACCGGTTGGGGTCTTGGCCGCAACACTCGCTGGCTTAAATTTATAAAGCCCCCGCATAATGCTATCGGTGCTTGCAGAGTCTGGCCGAGCGGGCATCGCATAGTTTTCATTGCCAACGGTGATATAGTAGAACAAATCTTCATTATCAGCATACATTCGTTGCATGCCTTGTTGAATCATCACGGCAATTTCAAATCGAAATGATGGATCATAGGCCACACAGGCTGGATTCGTACTGGCAATTAGATGGCTATGGCCGTCTTGATGCTGCAAGCCTTCCCCATTCAACGTTGTTCGGCCGGCTGTTCCGCCCAACAAAAAGCCTTTGGCCCGAATATCACCGGCTAACCACATCATATCCCCAACCCGTTGAAATCCAAACATTGAATAATAAATATAAAATGGAATTGTTGTCACTCCGTGGGTTGCGTAACTGGTTCCGGATGCTAAGAAAGAGGCCATACCCCCAGCTTCTGAGATACCTTCTTCCAGCATTTGGCCATCACTGGCTTCCCGGTAATACAACAACGAATCGCGGTCAACAGGTTCATACTTTTGACCCTCTGAAGCGTAAATACCAATTTGCCGAAACAAGGCCTCCATCCCAAATGTCCGGCATTCATCCGGGACAATTGGTACAATGTACCGCCCCATTGTTTTGTCTTTCAACAACATGGTTAGAATACGGACAAACGCCATCGTTGTGGACATTTTTGAATCCCCAGAATCCCCAAAAAACGAGTCAAATGCCGCTTCATCAGGCAAAGCAAATTCTGTTTTTTGGGTCCGGCGTTCTGGCAAAAACCCACCCAACTGTTCCCGTTGCTTTAATAAGTACTGAATTTCTGGTGAGTTTGGATCTGGCTTGTAAAATGGGGCATTGGCTACTTCATCTTCATCCAACGGAATGTCCAACCACTTTTTGAATTGCCGCAACTCTTTTTCATTCATCTTCTTTTGTTGGTGGGAAATATTGCGCCCTTCACCCGCCTCACCCAGCCCGTATCCTTTGACAGTTTTAGCTAAAATAACGGTAGGCTGCCCCTCATGAGACACAGCGGCCTGATAGGCGGCATAAATCTTATTCAAATCATGGCCCCCGCGCCGCATGTCTAAAATCTGTTGATCGGTTAATTGATTGGCTAGTTCCGCTAATTCTGGGTACTTACCAAAAAAGTGTTTTCGAGTATAGCTCCCAGGCGCAACGGAGTATTTTTGATATTGGCCATCGACCGTTTCATTTAACAGTTTTACCAACGTCTCTTTTTGATCCGATGCCAACAATGGATCCCAGTCACTGCCCCAAATGAGTTTAATGACGTTCCACCCGGCACCACTAAACACCGATTCCAGTTCTTGAATAATTTTACCGTTTCCATTAACCGGGCCATCCAAGCGTTGCAAATTGCAGTTCACAACAAAAATCAAATTGTCTAATTTTTCCCGAGACGCCATAAACAAAGCCCCCAGTGTTTCTGGTTCACCGGTTTCCCCATCGCCGATAAAACACCACACCCGGCTATCGTCTTGAGACAAAATACCGCGGGCCACTAAATATCGATTAAACCGGGCCTGATAAATTGCCATAATGGGCCCAAGTCCCATGGACACAGTTGGGAATTGCCAAAAGTCGGGCATTAAATACGGATGCGGGTAACTGGACAGCCCGCCACCATCGGCCAACTCTTGGCGAAAGTGATGCAAATGCTTAGCCGACAACCGGCCTTCAACATAGGCTCGTGCATAAATACCCGGAGAAGCATGACCTTGAAAATACACTTGGTCTGCATTGTGGTTTTTCCCATATCCACGGAAAAAATGGTTAAATGCCACTTCATACAAATGTACGCTGGATGCATACGAGGAAATATGTCCCCCAATCCCATCGTTTTCACGATTGGCTTTAACCACCATGGCCATCGCATTCCATTGAATAATGTTTTGCAATCGCGTTTCCAACTCAATGTCCCCTGGGTACTCCGGCTGCTTATCGGCTGGGATTGTATTAATATACGGCGTATTGGTGACTTTAATGGGCAACCCTAACAAATGGGCTTGGTCCATAACGGTTCGAAGCAAATGTTCCGCTTCGGCTTCGGTTTTAAATTGAAGAATATAAGCCAGCGATTCTAGGCACCGCTGTATTTCTGTTGCTGTTGATGATTCCATGGTCTTAGTGTAGCGAATTTTGACTTAAATGTATATACATCTTTAGGCTTACTGACGAACGTGACCCGTGCCGTAGACGATATATTTTGTGGTTGTTAAGTGATGCAGACCCACCGGTCCACGAACATGGAGCTTTTGCGTTGAAATGCCCATTTCAGTGCCAAATCCAAATTCGCCGCCATCGGTAAACCGACTGGACGCATTCACCAACACCGCTGAAGCATCCACACGATTGGTAAACGCCGTAATGGACGCATAGGCATCGCTAACAATCACTTCCGAATGCTTGGATCCATAGTGATTAATATGCTGGATCGCTGCGTCACAACTGGGGACCAACTTCATCGCCACAATCAAATCCAAATACTCCGTGCCCCAATCCGAATCCTGCGCCGGAACCACTTGCTGATGACAAGCTTGAACGCCTGGGCACCCCCGAACGGTGACCCAGATCGGAAGAGCGTCGTGTAGGGAAAGAGTGTGAAGTAGTGTGTAGATCTCGGTGGTCGCCGTATCATTAAA
>CAXPTH010000022.1:0-66674 GCA_964220215.1 Alteromonas sp.
CTCCCTACTAAATATTGAGCTTCAGCCTTGTTTTGCTTAGCTGCTTTATACATGTATAAAAATGATTTTTTTCCATTTTTGTCTACACCATAGCCAAGATGATACATTCTTCCAACCTGATACTGAGCATCAGTATCCCCTTGATCCGCAGCTTTTTTATACCATTCAAATGCTTTTTTGTAATCTTTGTCTACACCATCGCCACGATAATACATCACCCCAAGCATATCCTGAGCATAAACAAGCCCTTGATCAGCCGCTTTTTTATACCATTCAACTGCTTGTTTGTAATCTTTGTCTACACCATAGCCAAGATGATACATCACCCCAAGCTTAAACTGAGCATCAACAAGCCCTTGATCCGCAGCTTTTTTGTACCATTCAAATGCTTTTTTGTAATCTTTGTCTACGCCTTTGCCACGATAATACATTCTTCCAACCTGATACTGAGCATAAGCATCCCCTTGATCAGCCGCTTTTTTATACCATTCAACTGCTTGTTTGTAATCTTTGTCTACACCTTTGCCAAAATAATACATTATTCCAAGCTTAGTCTGAGAATCAGCATGCCCTTGATCCGCAGCTTTTTTGAACCACTCAAATGCTTGGGGTATGTCTTTATTGCGCACATAAACCATCCCCCTCTCAAAAGCCTCATTTCCTTCACTGGAGTTATCAGCTAAGGAAATCCCAGTGAAAAAAACAACAAAAAGGATGAAAGTAGTTATTAAGGTTTGTTTCATATCAATATAGTATACTACAGCTCAAATTTATATTATTCCCTGTTTGCAAACAAACTTGCGTTCAACTGACGGCCCATAAACGCTTTACCATTCAAGGCGTTGATGGCCTCAGCTTCTTCGGAGTCAGCACTCATTTCTACAAAACAAAAACCTTTAAATAGATCCGTTTCTCGATCATGGATCATTTTTGTTAACTTCACATGCCCATAATCTGAAAACGTTTCAGCATATCTGATGTTTGCCAAGATTCCTTTAAAATCAATTAGCTTTTGGCAAATATGGGTCGAGTGAGGGCACGAGCGAGCCAGATATACTGTGTTAGGCGACCCGAGCGGAGCGATAGCGAAGTGAGAATGCAATGTGGCTTTAGCGTATTTCCAAGTCTCTTTTATTATTTGTTCGAGTGAAAAATTTTCGTTTTTGGCGAAGGGCAGAGGGGAATTAAAGGGGTGAATGCTCGTAGTCCAAAACACCTTATTCTTGTTCTGTGTACAGATTGTAAAATAAATGATGTATTTCTACCTCTTTTGTATCTCCTTCAACAGAATGACGAGAGACAAAGTGAGTTTCATTTACTTTTCTATAGCCTCCATTATACGATTCATTATCTTCTAAGATTTTCTTTATTTGCTCTAATATTTCAGAGAAATTTTTATTCCTAGAAAAAGTTATCATTACACCAAAATTATGCCTCCAAGTTAGGTATCCTCTAAGTTGATTAATAGTGGAATGATACAAATTTGCTCCTTTCCAAATTTTACACTCAAATACAAGAATATTTCCTTTATCAATGTTTAGATAAATATCAGTTTTACCATTGTTTGAAAAAGTCTCTCCTGTAGCTTTTCCTTCAAAAATTGAATTTAGGTTTACTAATAAAACATCTCTTAATGCCTCTTCTCCCATGCTTTCATAAGATTTTGGAGTCTTTTCAAATTGCTTACCTTGGTTATCTAAAAAAGAAATAATATCTAATACTTTTGCTTGATCTAAACTATACTCTTCTGGTTGTGTTGGTGTTGGTTTTACTTTTCTTATAATAGGTTTTTGAGATAATTCAATTTTTCTAGCTGTTGGATCTTCCTTCTTTTTTAGAGATATATTTATCTTCTTTGTTAATGATGACAATTTTTCCTTATCTTGATTTAATTTATTTGCTCTATCTGAAATAAAACTAAATATATTACTTTTTAGTTTAGAGTTTTCATTTTCTATATCTTTATTTTTCCATAAAATTAGTTTTTTTACTCTATTTATTTGAGAGTCTAGATTTTGTGGAATTTGGTCTTCATTTAGAGAAAATCCGTAGCCTTTAGTTTCCAAAGAAAAAGTTATCTTGTTTGGAGTAAAAGAAAAATCTTTTTCTGAATAGCCAATTGAAAAAGTAGAAGATTGTAACTCTGCGATATCTCTTATTCTTTCATTTTGAATAATAGGAATTTCAACATCTATTTTTTCACATTCAAAATCTAAATCTCCTTGAGATTGATACAACCATTCTCTTCCATGTGTATGAATAGTCTCTATGTACTTTTTCAGATCCCATGTAATTTCTTGAGTTTTATCAAATAAGATTGGTTGTAAGCAATATTTATCAAGATAGTATTGAGTTAACTCTTCTATGTTTGTTCCGATTATAGTTGCGTCACTTTCTCTTAAAATTTCACTCATCACCTTTTCAAAAGACGTTCTGTAATAATCTGATATTGACGCTCTGTTTGTAAACATATTTAGTGATAATTTTAAAAACTAATTTCACTCAAAAAAGTCTTCATCAATTTCTTTGACCTCATAAACATTGCTTACTTGAACTCCAACTCCATATTGGTGCATTAAATCAACAAGTTTGTTTCCATCAATAAGAATTATTTTATGATGTGCTTCACGTGCTTTCTTGATTGCTGAATCGTCAAAAGTAGAGGTAGTTACAAAAATGCCCTTTGTAGTATCTCCGCTCATTGCTCCAATAAAATTGCGGATTTCTTTTTCACGGACTTTGTTTTCGTTATAACGTTTTGCTTGAATATAGATTTTTTCAAGTCCTAGTTTGTCTTCATTGATAATTCCATCAATTCCACCATCTCCCGATTTTGCAGTTTCTACAAAATCTCCATACCCCATTTTTTTAAGAAGAATCAAAATAACTTTTTCAAAATAGTATGGATCAATATCTTTCAATCTTTCTAGCAGGTCTGTTTTTACTTGAGCTTCAATGGTTGCAAAACCAGAATCAATTAAGTCTTGAGGAGAGGCATTATCAACTGATATTTTCTCAATTTCATTTTCTTTTTTGCTTTTTTGGGCTTCACGATGAGATATAAAGTCAGAATCGCTTTGGAGATCATCTAAAGTTAATTTTCCAGTTTTTAAAGCTTGTTTTCCTTTCTCTGTGATTTTTACCATTCCACGTTTTGGATAATCAACAAATTTGCCCATTTTTAAATAAGATTTACCCCAACCAATACGATCAAGTAAGACATTCGCCCCAGTACTTGTTTTTTGATCAAGTAAATCTTGTGGTAAATCCAAATAGTATTTATCACGAACACGAAGACCTAAATCTCTATGATGTAGAGATTCTTCAGTAATTAGTACTTCTAGTACTGGTATAAATGTTTCGTGATATTTAGGTAATTCCATAGTTGTGTAGATTATTTTGTAAAAAGTATATTCCTTCTGTCTTCATAAATAAATCGTTTTCGGAGCGATAGCGGAGAAAACTCCTTATTTCCCCTCATTAAAATTAAGAAAATTTTTCACTCGTTCCTTATTTTTTAAAAAGAGACTTGGAAATATGTCGCCTAACTGTGTTATATCCGCTTCTGTTGCCTTAAATGACACGTTCCCAACATAAATACTCATAAAGCAACACTCCTTATTTTACTCTAATTTTGAAATCTAATTACAATCATATCATTTTTTTGCTCTGTGATACATGTGTGTGGACGTAATACAGTTGACTTGTTTGGAACCCATCCAAAGCTGAGAAAATATCTTGAAGCAATATGCTATGATAGTCTTTGAATGAAACGTAAAGCATACGCGTGGGTATTGGCCAGTATTTTCCCGCTAATCGCCGGGTTGCTTGTGGTGTTTTTGGGGGCATCCTTGGTATCCGTGGCTCATACTGGTCCTGTGGGGAGTGGGGCGGTGTATATGGGGCGATGGCTCATGGGCAAAGCGGTGTGGAGTGTGCCTATTTTGGGGATTATTGCCGTATGGCAGCGGTACGCAGCCAGGGTGTCGGCGCTGCGATGCAGTTTAGGCTGGGGTGTTTTGAGTTGGGGCGTGGCGCTGGGCCTGACCGGCTTGTGGGTGGACCCTTCGGCCATGTTGACGCAAACAACGTGCTGGAACACGGGGGGGTTGCTGGGGTTTATGACCTATCGGGTTCTTGTGGTCAGCGTGGGGCTATGGGGCGTGTGGCTCATGAGTGCCATATGTGGGATTGGGGGGCTCATGCTGTGGGGTGTTTCGATCTCGATGCCGGGATGGGGGCGTATCAAACAGGGCATTGTGTCGATGCGTGTTTGGGCATGGCTGTCCCGCCGACGGTCATCTGCGCAAGCGGTGGATGCGCCCCCAAAGCCCAAGCGGTCCAAACGGTTGCCCCCATCATCCGGCGTCCAGCATACGGGAAATTACCCCCCTATTGCTTTGCTGGATAAGCCCGATGCCCCCCGCACCACCACCGATCCCGATACCACGCGGGGGGATGCGGTTTTGGCTGTGCTGCACAGCTTTGGGGTTCAAGCTTCAGTGGCCAATGTGACCGTGGGGCCCAGTGTCACGCGGTACGAGCTCAGCTTGGGTCAAGGGGTTAAGCTCAGCAAAGTGATGGGACTGGCCAACGATATTGCGCTTAAATTGGCGAGCCCAAATGTGCGGATTGAGGCCATTGCCGGCCAATCGTTGGTGGGTATTGAGGTCCCCAATCCCGATATTCAGTCGGTTCGATTGCGGCCCTTGATTGAATCCGTTCAATCGGATCCGGATAAATTATTAGCAGCCATGGGGCTGAGCATTACCGGCGAGCCGATTATTATGCATTTGGGGCGCATGCCGCATGTGTTGATTGCCGGTGCCACTGGGTCGGGGAAAAGCGTGTGTGTGAACACCATTATTTTATCCATTTTAATGCGTGCGAGCCCGGATGACGTTCGGTTTGTGATGATTGATCCGAAAAAAGTAGAACTCAATTTATATGACGGGATCCCGCATTTGTTGGCTCCCGTGGTGACGGATTCGGCGCAGGCGGCCGCTACGCTGCAAAAATGGGTATTAAAAGAGATGGAGCGTCGGTACACGATTTTTTCACGCTTGGGGGTTAAGCAATTGGAGGGGTACAACAAAAAAGTCACAGCCTTGCGTGACGACTATAAAAAGAATCCCAATAAAGTCAAAGCGGTGTTGCACGAAAAGTTGGGCTATGACCCAGAGGTTGAGGATCCGGTTTTGCCCGATGTGTTGCCCTACATTGTGGTAATTATTGATGAGCTAGCGGATTTGATGATGGTGGCGGCTCAAGATGTGGAGACCACCATTTGTCGCTTGGCGCAAATGGCACGGGCGACGGGCATTCACTTGGTGATCGCAACGCAACGCCCCAGCGTGAACGTGATTACGGGCTTAATTAAGGCCAATATTCCGTCACGGATTTCATTTTTCCTGCAATCACAAATTGATTCCCGAACGATTTTGGATTCGGGCGGGGCTGAAAAATTAATGGGTAAAGGGGATATGCTCTATATGCCCGTTGGGACATTTAAACCGCAACGATCGCAAGGGGTTTTTGTTTCAGAAGCTGAAGTGGAGCGCGTGGTGTCGTTTTGGAAAAAACAAGCCAAACCCAGGTATCACGAAGATATTTTAAATGTGAAAGTGGATACCGTGAACGACTCGGTGTCAGAGGCCGAAGACCCGTTGTTTTTGGAGGCTAAAACCTTGGTTCAATCGCAGAAAAAAGTCTCGGTATCGTTGTTGCAGCGAAAACTTAAAATTGGTTATAATCGGGCGTCACGACTGATGGATGAATTGGAGGAAAAGGGGATTGTTAGCGCATATGATGAAGCGCAAAAATCCCGGTTAGTGATTCGGTGATCCACCCCCGACAAAGTGCATGATTTCAATGCAATCGTTGGGGGCAATTGAACCGGATTGGTTCGGTACAATTTGGTTGTTTTGCAGGATGCTGACATGATCGGGGGTTAAGCCCAGATGGTGGATCAGATCGTGTAGGGTATGAACCGTATCGGGTAGGGTGTGCGAGTGTCCGTTTAGCGTAATTACCATACAATTTGGGCGCTACGGGGTGGCCAATAAATAAACCACGCATTCCCAATAATGGCATCCCGATGCACGGTTCCCCAGTACCGAGAATCTTGAGAATATCGCCGGTTATCCCCGAGCATAAAAAAATGGTTCTCGGGTATTGTGATTTCAGCTAGATTGCTGGCATCAGCTCGAACGTGCACACCTGGAAAATGCAGGGGTTTTTGATTAATGTAAACTAAACCGTTTCGGATGCTGACCCGTTCGCCGCCCAAACCGACCACACGTTTTACAAATTCTTTACCATCCCCATGGGGGGATTTAAAGAGCACAACATCCCCACGGTTAATGGATGCAAAGTGGTGGGGCCATTTTAAAACAATAATGCGATCCTGGATGGCCAACGTGGGAATCATAGAGCCGGATACCACTTTCGAGGATTGGACGAGCCAATCACGAATGCCCAGCACCAGCAATACCGAGACTAAACACACCTCAGCGTAATGCACAAACGTGGAGCAGGGTTTTGGCAATGCCTGTTTGCGGGTTTGCCAGTCTTGATACGCATGTCGCATGAATCGAATCATCGGTGTTAATATGGTACCATGGTGACGTTGTGATCGGCTACACAAAAAATAGTATAAACACACGCGCATGAGACGGTGGCAGCCCACACCCATTCAAATTCTAGTGTTGGGGTATGTGGTTATGATTGCCATTGGCTCGGGGCTGTTAATGTTGCCAATATCGGTGGTGGCTCCCATTCCATATAGTGATGCGTTGTTTACGGCGACGTCGGCTTTATGCGTGACGGGCTTGGTCGTCAACGATGTTTCGACTGTATTTTCTCGCGTTGGTCAGGTGTTTATTTTATTGATGATTCAATTGGGGGGATTGGGCATTATGTCTTTATCGGCCTTTGTGGCCTTGTTGCTGAAGAAAAAATTGTCGCAGCAGCAGGTGGTGTTTTTTCAGTCGGGCGTGGATGATCAAAACCAAGCCAATGTGCTTAAAATTATCCGAGCCATTGTGGGGTTGACCATTGCGGTAGAATGCATCGGTGCTTTGTTGCTATTTTTGCATTGGTATGGCCAAGGTTATGGGTTCTCAAACAGTTTGTTTTATGGGGTTTTTCATGCGGTTTCCGCATTTTGCAACGCCGGATTTACGTTATTTTCGGATAATTTTTATCAGTATGTTGACCATGGGTTTTTGTTGATTGTTATTGCGACATTGGTGGCTTTGGGGGGGCTGGGATTTCCCGTGCTGTACAACGTGTTGCAGGTTATTAAAGTCAAGTTTATTCCCGGGCGCGTGGCACGGGTAACGCCCAATAGCAAGTTGGTTTTATGGACCAGTTTTTGGTTGATTGTGGGAGCCGCGGGTATGATTTTTATTGCGGAGCGCAACCATGCTTTTGTTGGCTTGGCGGTTCCGGATCAAGTGGTGAATGCGTTTTTTTATTCGATATCGGCACGCACGGCCGGGTTTTCAACCTTGGATATGAACCTGTTTCATCCGGCTATTTTATTGCTGATTATGGGGTTGATGTATGTGGGAACGGCGCCCGGATCCACCGGTGGGGGAATTCGGATTACAACCATGGTTGTGATGCTGGGTAATTTGGTTCAGGTGGTTCGGGGCTATGAGCATTTGAATTTATTTTATCGGCGGGTGTCCTTGCGAACCTATCGGTATGCGTTATCGATTGCGATGCTGTCCATTTTAATTGTGGGGTCCTTTTTGACGTTGCTGATTTCGACCCAAACAGGCGAGTGGCTGCCCATAACGTTTGAGGTAGTATCGGCGTTTGGTACGGCGGGTTTGTCGATGGGATTAACCGAATCCCTGTCAATTTTGGGAAAATTCTTTATAATAGTACTCATGATGATTGGTCGTGTGGGCGCATTAAGTTTTTTGCTGGTGTTTTCAGGTCGCCGGAAGACAGCGGCGGTCACATACCCTGAAGAGCATATTTCAGTCGTATGAAAACAATTGCGGTGGTTGGTTTGGGCGAGTTTGGGATTCAGGTGGCTGTGGAGCTGTCCCAAAAGGGGTTTTATGTTATTGGCATTGATAATCAAGAATCCGCCATTGACGATGTTAAAGATCGGGTGAATCAGGCGGTTATTTTAGATTCAACAGACGAGTCTGCTATGCGGGCGGTGAATGTTGATAATGTGGATGTGGCCGTGGTGTCCATCGGGTCCAATGTGCAATCCAGTTTATTAACGGCAGCCTTGCTGAAAAAATTTGACATTAAAAATATCTATGTGCGCTCCATTGATGAATTGCAAGAAAGCATTCTGGAATCCATGAAAATTAAGAATATTATTAACATTGCCAAAGAGATGGGCAAGCAGTTATCGCGGTCGATTTCGTCTGAAACAGTGAAATACATTGAAATTTCCAATCGGCATTCGATTGTGGAAATGCATGTGCCCAGTCAATTTGTTGGCAAGAGTTTGGCCGAATTAAAGCTGAGACGCCGCTTTGCCATCAATGTGATTGGAATTAAAACCCGAAAGATCGAAGTTGACGATGATGGGGACGTTTCCTTTATTGAAGATATGGCCGATATTCCGGATCCAACGTATACGATTCAAAAAGACGATATTTTGATTGTGTTGGGAACCAATGAAAAAATCGAAGCGTTATTGGAATTAGGAGCCGATGCATGACGTTGGGTTTCAAGTGGTTCGTATCGGTGCTGAGCGTGATTCTATTGAGCAGCGTGCCCCATGGATACAGTATTTATCAGCATGGTTGGTATGCCTCGCATCAATGGGTAACGGCGGGGGCAACCGCAGTGGCCCTGGGTGTTCTTGGGGCGTTTGGGTATTATGTAGAGCGAAAAACCGTTCGCATTATTAACGAAACCTGTCAAAAAGCCATGGCCGAGCGCCGATTGGCTAACTTGTTTCCTGATTTTTATCAGGCAATTACGCGAAAAGGCTTGCTTGAGAATTTGCAAACTATTTTTAATATGTTTAAATCGTTGGATCATTTAAAGTCAGCCCGGGTGTCCTTGGAGGTTAAAACGGTCAAGCTATTGTCCAACAGCATTCAAGAAGGCGTTGTCTTGGTGAATAAAGATAAAGTTGTGAGTTACATCAATGCGCAAGCCGAGCAAATATTGCGTTTAATTCCTGGGGAAGGTACCGGCGATACGATTACGCGGCACATTCATCATGCAGACATTGTAAAGGCTCTGGACTTGGCCCTAGATTCTGAAGAGAAAACAACCGATTTGCTGGTGGAGCATGCCGAGGACTCGTTTTTTGTCACGGTCTTGCCCATTCACGATCGATTTGGAACGGTGTCGCGCGCATTATTCGTATTAAAACGCAAACAGGAAGAACAATCATGAGCTTATCGCCATCAGACTATCATCAATTAACGCAGTTGTTGGGGCGTGAGCCCACCGATGTTGAGGCGTGCGTCGTTGACGTCATGTGGTCGGAGCATTGCTCGTATAAGAGCACACGGCCATTGCTAAAGCGTTTCCCGGTTCGGGCGAAATCGGTTGTTGTGGGTGTGGGTGAAGACGCGGGCATCGTGGCGTTTGCTGAGCATGATGGAACGCAGTATGGTTTGGCGGTGTCGCATGAGTCCCACAACCATCCCTCGCAAATCTTACCCATTGAAGGTGCGGCAACGGGTGTGGGGGGCGTCGTTCGGGATGTGTATTGCATGGGCGCCGATGTTATTGGCGTGTTGAATTCTTTACATTTTGGCCAAGGCACCTGGCACACGGATCACATTGCGACCCAAGTAGTCCAAGGGGTTGGGGATTATGCCAATCCGTTGGGGGTTCCGGTATTGGCGGGTGAAACGGTCTACCACCCCAGTTACAACGACAACTGCTTGGTCAATGTGGCGGCGGTTGGCTTGGTGGCGTTGGACCAGATTATTCATAGTTATGTGCCAGAAGCCGCTAAAACAGAGCCGTATGACTTGATTTTATTGGGCAAATCAACCGATGCAACCGGATTTGGTGGGGCCACATTTTCATCGGTTACGTTGGATCAATCCGATGCGACGACCAACATTGGGGCGGTTCAAGTCCATGATCCGTTTTTAAAGCGAGTCTTAGTGAACGTGTTAAACGCAATTTGGGCGTATGTTCGGGATACCGGCATTGCGGTTGGCTGCAAAGACTTGGGTGCGGGTGGGATTGCCTGTGCAACATCTGAAATTACCAGTGCATCGGGGTTTGGGGCGCGGGTTATTCTGGATCAAGTGAACACATCGGTGTCGCATTTAGACCCCAAAGTGATTGCCTGTTCAGAAACTCAGGAGCGATTTTGCTTGGCGGTTCCCCGTACGCACACCGCAGCCATTATGGCCATTGCCAATGATACGTATGCCATGGGGGATACGTATCCCCAGGCTGGAGCTGTGGTGATTGGCGAGGTTGTCCAAGCCCCACGCTATGTGGTTGAGCATCAGGGTCAAGTGGTATGTGATCTGCCCATTTCAATTATTACAACGGATGTGCTAGTCGAGCGTGTTGCGGCCAATCGAACCGTGGCGTCCGGGCAAGTTGATCGCGTTCCCAGCTTGGATGCCAATGCGATTGCATCGGTCATTCAGCAGGTAATCGCCCATACGGCAGCGGTGCCCAAAGCGTATGTGTATCGGCGGTTTGATCACGGGGTTCGTGGGGATACCATTGTATCGCCGGGTGAGGCTGGTGCTGGGGTTGTGGCCCCCATTCCGGGGTGTCTGAGTGCGGTGGCCGTGAGCATTGATAGCAATCATTACGGGCTATTAAACCCGTATCAATCCGGTGCAGTGGCGGTGGCTGAAGCGGTACGCAATGTGGTGGCTGTGGGGGGATCTCCCGTGGCATTGACCGATTGTTTGAACTATGGCAATCCAGAAAAACCCGATGTATTTTTTGATATTCAAGAAGGCATTCAAGGCATTGCGGATGCCGCCACTGCTTTGGGTGGTGCTGAGCCGTTGCCGGTTATTTCAGGCAATGTGAGTTTGTATAATGAGTCCAAAACAGGATCATCGGTATGTCCGTCACCGGTGGTGCTTGCCTTGGGAACGGTGTCTGATTTTCGCCAATCGGTGACCATGGCATTTAAAGTGGTTGGGTCAACGCTGCTATGGGTCGGCCAGTCCGCTCCTCAATTTGGGGGCACAGTGATTGCGGATGTGTTATCCGATGCCGGCTTTTTGGCCGTTCCAGAGGTGGATTTAGTGCGTGAAAAACAACAAAATGATTGGTGTTTGGCTGCAATACATGCTGGCCACGTGTTGAGTTGTCATGATATTGCAACGGGCGGATTAATTGTGACCCTCGTTGAGATGCTGGGGGGCGCAACGGGTCATGGAACGATTGGGTGTTCGGTAGCGTTGAACCCAGATACGCTATTTACAGATTGTTTTTCAGAATCTGGGGGGTATGTAGTGGAAGTGCCCAGTGATCGGGTTCAACCCTTGCTAAGCACCGCAGGGTCTGTGCCAGTTCGAGTGTTGGGCCACACGATCCAAGATTCAAGTATTACGGTGAATCAAATGGAGGTGTATCGATCATGATTCGAATCATAATCATGGGTATTGTATTCGCGGTGGGGGTTTCGGCATTGGATACCGATGGGGTGTTTATTAAAAAGACAATTGTGTCCCCGGAATCCGCATGGGTATTTTCAACTGTTGAAGAGAATGATCGGTATTTGGGCGATAAATTTTCAAGGTCATTGGCTAAGAAAATCAAGCGCATGAAGCGATTCGATACGGTTCAATTTGACTCGTCGGTGTTTCAGCCGGTTTATGAAGCGATTCATGCAACCAGTACGGCCAATGCGGACTTGTTGGTGACCGCCCTTGAATCGCATGTGTTGGATGATGTTGAAGCGATGCTCATGAGCAATGCATACCAAAAGCGACGGGTGCGTGCGATTCAGCAGCGTCGGGGGGTTGGTTTTGCCCAAACCAAGGGGAAGTCCGATGCGTATACGATGGGAGAAATGCAGATTTTAATGAATTCGGTGTATGTGTATATTCCGTATATTCGGTCGGCAGATACCGTCAAGGTTGAGGGAGAAAACCCGGTAACCGTGCGCACCATCACGGGGGGCATGCTGTGGTACAACGTGCAAATGAGTCCAACGGGCAGTGTTACCCTCGTTCCAGTTCAAGAGGTTGAACGGACCAGTTTTATGGCACTGCCCTCATCCATGGCGATTGAGCCCCTCATGGATGCTGGTATTATGCGGGCATTGCTGAGTAAAACGATTAAGGCGACAAAATCCATGCCAATGTTCACATTGGTTTCAAAAACAACCAGTGTGTCGGGCCGAGACTATACCCTGTCCCTCACTAAAGACAGTGGGGCCAATTTAGACGACTTGTTTTTCTTGCAAGAGGATATGGAAAGCGATGCGGGGGGGATTGAACGAAAAACGGTGGGTTTGTTGCGGATTACCCAATCATCCCGCGATGATTGGGCCCATGGGTATCAGCACATTGGTTCGGTGCGCGATCGCGGAAGCTATGTGATTGAATCGCCGCGCCGGGGCTTCCAACTGGGTGCTGGCGTTCATTACGCTGGGGATATTCAGTCGTCGCGGATCTTGAGTTATTTGGACAACGATCAAATCCCAACGCTTCCATTTGATACAGCCCTGGGTTGGCAGGCGAGTTTGGATTATAATGTGGGGCGACATATCGGGATTTCACAGTTGTTTGTGGGGGTTGATTATTCTCGGGCCGACTTGCAATCCAATTCTGGAGCGTCGACCCAAGGCGATAATCGGATCGAGACATATCACACCCGATTGTCTAAAAAGTTTTGGTGGCAACGCCATGCCGTTCGGGTTGATGTGGGCACCGGAACGGAGCGTGTCCAGGCGTCTGATACCGTTCGGTTAAGAAACTATGAACTTAAAATCCGATCCATGAAGTACGGAATTGGGTATGAATTTATGCTGAGCCCCCGCTGGTTGTTTGCCGCCACAGCGACCCAACATCGGATGTTTCGTTTGAGTCAATTGTCCTACACGCTTGATGGCATACCTTACCACTTCTCAAATTCGGATGCCCGCCAACTGGGGATCCAATACAACCGGGGGTATATGACGTATCAGTGTGGGCTTCGGATTGACTTTTAGTTAAAAAAATTGTAAAATTGAGGTTATTATGAAAAAAACAACGTACACAATTCTTATTGCTTTACTCCTTTCGTTTGGCGTGTATGCCAGTGGCCCTGTGTCTAAACAAGCGACGTTGATTGATTCGACGTCATCTTCAGAAGTGTTGCTTGAAGTGACGGGCATTTATAAATCGGATGAGCGCAGCAAGGGCAAAAAACGCAAAGATATCAAGAAAAATGGGGTCAAAAAAGCCCTGGATGATTCGCGAAAAGCGGCGGTGTATTTTTTGCTATTGAGTGGCACGGATCCCATTTTAACCCAAGATTCTGAAAAACTAGCCTTTAAGGCCATTGAAGATAGTTTTTTGATATAAATACGATTCTAGGCTTTATTAGTTACGAAGATGGGGTTCCAAAAACCAAAGTGCTAACGGACGGAGAAACAGGGATTCGCGTGGTTCAGCAAGTTAAAGTGAACAAAGAGGCCTTGATTCTAGATTTAGAAAAACGGGGTGTTTTGATTGAAAAAGATGACCTTTTAGACCAGATTGGAAACCCATTTATTATGGTACTGCCATCAGTATCGGATAATAAAAACCCCTTAGATCTGATCAAACAAGATGCAAATTTGGGGCATGCCGCTGCGGTTATTCAAAGTTTATTAACGGCGCGTCAGTACGATGTGGTCTTGCCCGATCAACAGCAATTCTTAAATGATCTCGTGGACGGTCAGTTATCTCTCAAAGATATTCCAACCGATATGGCGTACCAAATGGCCCTGTCTGTGGGTAGTGATATTTATATCGATTTTGAACTGTCAGAAAGTGATGCTGGGTATGGCACCAAGCGGATGGCTGTTCGAGTCCGTGCGTTTGAAACCACCACGGCTCGATTGTTGGGGTCTGAAACGGGGTACAGTGAGGCTCGATCCGGGGATGACATGGTGTCCATTGAAGAGGCGATGTTGTCCGCTTTAGACAATGTATTGGCCCGTGTTACAACGTATTGGAAGAAAGATATTTACAAGGGATTGCAGTACAAAGTTATCGTATCCATTGACGGCGGGTTTAGTCCCAACAATCTTGAGCAGGTGCAAGACAGTGTCGTAGATAGCATGAGCGCCGTATCCTTAAAAACAAAAGAACAAATTGTAACGGATCAGACCTTGGATTATGTATTGTGGGTAGATCCCAATGATTACCCAACGTCTCGTCAAGTCTGGCGAAAAATTCGCTCGGAGTTCCGGGACTTAACCCGCATGGGTGAGATTGCATTGGCCAATCAAAATCGTAAGTTGTTAATTCTTCGGATTACCCCATAACCATGCGAGTCTGGTTATTGATTGCGTTGGGTATACTATGTGTGCCGTTGGTTGCGGCCGAGCCGGATTGGTTTCGAAACCCAACCCAAACGGAGTATTCAGTAGAAACCCATTGGTTTGGGGTTGGGAATGCGGCTCAGCTGAAGCGCGCCATTGATGAAGCCAAAGCAACCTTGGCTGGCCAGATTGAAACCACAATATCCCAAAAAACAACGATGACAGATAGCGAAACCCATGTGGGATCGGTGAGTCAGTATCGGCGGTCCCGTCAATCGGAAATTCGCAGTACCATTCGCCAAACGTTGGCCAACGCTCAAATTGTTAAGCAAGTCAAGGATCGTGGGGGGTATTATGTACTGGTTGTCTTAGACAAGGCGCAGTATCGGTCTGGATTATACAGTCAGTTGCAGCAACTAAATCGAGACTTGAATACAGAATCCTTGTATCAAGGCTTGTTGGAAAGCGCACAGCGCTACGATAAAGCCTTGGATAAGTTTGATGCATTATTGGCGAAAGCCAAGGATTATGACACACTGGTGTCTTTGTATAATTATGTGTCTCCCGAACCGTTTTTGCCCCAGCATAGTGGGTTAACGTTAACCGATATTCAGGGAAAAAAAACAGCCTATGTGTCTGAATTTTCGCTTGAGTTGGATACGCCGGCAGATGTGTCAACGGCATTGGGCAAACAGTCGGATAGCCCTGTGCGGTTGCGGATGCGCTGGAAAGACAATCCGGTGACTAATTTTGTTATTCGGGTGGCGTACAGCGATACTACGGTATTGGGCGATTATACAACGGATGCGTCGGGTTATGTTGAGTTTCAGCCCTATGGATTGCCCTTGTCCGCCAGTGATCAATATATAACAGCCGGGGTCCACTTGCAGGGCCGTGCGCAGCAGTGGCAGGCCGATATGCCGGCCCCGTTACAAATTCCGTACACCGTGCGGGACTTGCGCTACACCCCGATTACACTGGTGGTTGAGTCGGATGACAGGGCGTGGGATAAGTATCTCGATCGCCCCTTGCGATCCGCCTTCAGCGCTCTGGGGTATTCGGTTGAAAATTCGGGGTCTATTTCGGTTCAAGTTCGGATTGATGTTGAGGACGAAAAGACCATGGGTTCTTACCAAAAAAACAATTACTATATGGCCGGAAGCCTTGTGCTGACCGCCAGTCACAATGGCCAAGCGTCTATGGCGCCGGTGGCTATTCCATTTAAAGCATTAGCGAAAAATCGGAAAAAAGCAATTCAAAAAATTGCAGATGATGTGGTGTTTCCGAAAATTCGTTTGCTTGAGTTATTAGCGTCAACAGGAGGTATAGAATGATAAAACGATATGGTAGTGTGTTGGGTGTGGTAATTATTGCCTTAACGATCTTGCATGGATGTGGGGCACCCGAAGAGTATGTGGGCATGGAAACCGTGGTGGAAACCAGTCAGAAAAAAGTGCCAAAGTGGGTTAAAAAACCACCGCAGCCCAGTCGAAAATACTATTACTTTGTTGGGCAAGAAGATGGTAAAACCCGTAGCGATGTGTATGCGTATCAGCGCGCGATGTCTGAAATTAGTTCCTTTTTAAATACACGGGCGCAGACCTTGTATTCACAAAAAGAAACGGGTGATGGGCTGAACACATTGAGCAAATACCGAGAAAGTTATATTCAGCTGGTATCCAACGCGTCAATTCGGGGTGCTTTGCGACAAGATCGCTATATGGAAAAAATCAAAAAAACCATGGACAATGGCCATGATCGATTTTTCCGACATTATGTGTTGGTGGCAATTAGCAAAAAAGATTTAAAAGCGAGTGAAGAGCGAACCTTAGCTCAACAAATTGACACGGCAAAAGCAACAGATCCAGATGCAGCGGATGCATTGATCGCCATTCAATCCATTATTCAGCAAACGGTTATTGAAGAGTAAGCCGTAATGCTACGGTTTGGGTTCCTTTGATTCATGCTTTGGGCCCAGACCGTTCAGGCCCTACCCGGTGTCAGCCGTCAGTGGGTGGGTGTATTGGCTCGAATGGGTATTCACACGGTTTGGGACCTGATCCATTATTTTCCGCTATATCATGAAGATCGGGCGCAGTTGCCCAGTATCCGGTCCGTAGCGATTGACCTGCCCTTGGATACAACGGTGTCGGTGTGGGGGACTATGGCGGCCATTGAGCATGGGGATGCCGTGAGTCGAGTACAGGTGAGCGATGCCACCGGCCACGTGGGGGCGTTGTGGTTTCGGCAACCGCATGTTCGGCGGTTGTTTCGTTCCGGGCAACGGGTGTATGTATCGGGGAAACTGCAGTGGGATGAGCGCCACGGTATGCGGGTGATTCATGTGTCTGATTATGAGTTGGTTACCGGGCATACCCCCACGGGCCTTACGCCGATGTACGCATTGGTTAAAGGCATGAATCAGCGCAAGCTTCGGCAAATTATTACTGCTAGTTTTTCAGTTATATCTGAACCGGAGTATTTGCCTCCGGGGCATGTCCAGGCCTACATGCGCTGGGCTGAAGCCGTGAAGGCCATGCATTTCCCCAAACAATTGACGGACTATCACCAGGCCCGGGACCGCTTGGCGTTTGATGAGTGGTTGTGGTTTCAAGTGGCGACGCAGTATCAAAAGCGGCAGAAGCAGGCCGCTCAAATTAGCGAGCCGTTGCAGGCAAGTGGGCGGTTATTTCGGGATTATTGCAATCGGTTGCCCTATACCTTAACGGGTGCTCAGCAGCGAGTGATCGCCGCTATTCAAGCGGATATCCAACGGAATTTTCCCATGAACCGATTGGTGCAAGGGGATGTGGGGTGTGGCAAAACGGATGTCGCCGTGGCAGCGTTGCTGATGGCGGTTGAGTCGGGAAAAAAGGGCGTATTGATGGCGCCAACCGATGTGCTAGCCACGCAGCACTATGTGAAATTAAGCCAATTGTTAGCCCCCATTGGGGTTTCGGTGGTGTGCTTAAAAGGTGCGCTATCCGCTCAGGCCCGTCGGGAGACTTTGGCGCAGTTGGCGCAGGATACCCCATTAATTGTGGTGGGCACACAGGCCTTGGTTCAAGCGTCCGTAGTGATGCGTCAGGTGGGGCTTATTGTGGTGGATGAGCAGCACCGATTTGGGGTATTGCAGCGACTGGCCTTGCAGGACAAAGGGCACATGCCTCATGCGTTGTACATGACGGCGACGCCGATTCCACGGTCGTTGGTGCTGACGCTGTACCGAGACTTGGATCACAGCGTCATTGATGAAAAGCCGCCCAATCGCCAAGACTGTGACACTGTGTATGTGCATACACGCAATGCCCAGAAGGTCTTGGATTATTGTGCGCGCAATGCAGCCGGGGGTCGCCAAGTGTATGTGGTGTATCCGGTGATCGAGGAATCGGAATCCCATGATCTCAAGGCCGCTACCGCCGAATACCAGCGGTTGTGCGATACGGTGTTTGCATCGGTTCGGGTGGGGTTGTTGCATGGTCGGCTATCGGTCAGTGAAAAGCAGACCATTATGGCGGCATTTAAAGCGGGAGACTTGGATGTGTTAATCAGTACAACGGTCATTGAAGTGGGGGTGGATGTGCCCAATGCCAGTATTATGGTTATTTATCATGCGGAGCGATTTGGGTTGTCATCGTTGCATCAATTGCGGGGTCGGGTGGGCCGAGGCAGCGATGCAGCAACGTGTTTTTTAGTGGCCAATCCCAAAAGTGCATCCGCAAAGCAGCGTATCAAGGCCATGGTGGACACATCGGATGGCTTTGAAATCGCCCAGCGGGATTTAACCATTCGGGGGGGTGGCGATGTGTTGGGGACCCGTCAGTCGGGTATCAGTGCCTTGTTTCGCCTTGCGGATATGCAGCAGGATGACCCCATTCGGGAGGATGCGGGTCGTGTGTCAGATGCCATTCTGGCCGAAGATCCAGCGTTGACCAGTGATCGCTATGCGGCACTCAAGCAACGCCTGGAGTATCAGTTTGATGCACTGCTGTATAATCAGTTGAATTAAACGTCGCCGTGTCGATTAATTTGATAAAACCCAAAGGGTGTGTGACAATACAGAGAATCGTTTATGACATACATTGTGGCCGGCAAATTTAAAAAACGAAAGCTAGTTCAGGGAAAAAACCCACGCGTTCGTCCCACCAAACACGTGGTTCGCGAAGGTATTTTCAGCGCTTTGGGGGCCATGGATGGCCTGCATTTTTTAGATTTGTGTGCGGGTGTCGGTGCCGTTGGATGTGAGGCGTTGTCTCGGGGGGCCGAGCGAGTCGTATTGGTGGATGTGGATACCACAGATCTGACTCGGGTAGCGGACTTGTTTCCCCATGAGCCGCTACACATCGTGCGCCAATCCGCGCAACGCTATCTTCAGCAAAGTTCAGAAAAATTTGATATTATTTATGTGGACCCTCCCTGGGATCAACCCCATCTTTATGCAGCCATTATGACACAATTGGAAACCCATGATTGCATACAGCCCAATGGCCGACTCGTTGTTGAGGCAACCAAACGGTTTGAGTTCCCTGTAGTTTATGGACAACCGCCCCAGCGCATATACCGCTATGGACAAACCGTGGTGGGGGTGTATCAACGATGAGCATTGCGATTTACGCCGGTAGTTTTGACCCCATTACCAACGGACACGTGGACATTGTCATGCGTGCCAATCAGGTGTTTGAGCGCATTGTGGTGTTGGTGATGCAGCATTCTCAAAAAACGGGTTGGTTATCGTTGGAGCAGCGCGTGGCGTTGGTTCAGGAAACGTTTTCAGATCACCCCAGTATTACGGTAGAAACGGCTTCGGGCTTGTTGGCGCATTATGCCCAAAAACGGGGGATTCAAACGCTAATTCGGGGGCTTCGGGCTGTATCGGATTTTGATTATGAAGCCCAAATGGCCCTGGCCAATCGGGATATCTGCCCGGGCCTGGATACCGTGTTTTTTATGACCAGCAAAGAGTACGCCTATCTCAGTTCCAGCGTGGTTCGTGAGATGGTTCAGCACCAAGCGAGCGTTGCCCACTTGGTTCCAGCGCCGGTACAGGGTATGATAGAGTCATGAACAAAGCCACGGTGTTGGGTATGTTGGATGCCTTGGAAACAATGGTCTTAGATGGCCGATCCATTCCGTTGACCGATTATGTTGTGTGCGATACCAAAAAAGTATTGATGCTGGTGTCTCAGTTGCGGACCAATATTCAGCAACTGCCCGATGAAACATTGCCCACAGAGACCACGGAAACGCAATCCACAGCCACTAAAATTCGCCAAGAGGCCAATGCCTATGCGGACCAAGTGCTGTCTAAATTGTTGTTGGTTGTCACAAAAGTTCAAAAGCATGTTGTGGGCATGGAGCGAACATTAGAAACCAGTCGAGAGTTGTTGCATGAGCAGGAGGATCATCATGAATCGAAAGAATCGTAGTTGGGATGCGTTGCGGCCCACTCATATTCAACGCAATTATTTAAGTCAGGCCGATGCATCTGTGTTGGTGGCGTATGGCAATACGACGGTCTTGTGCACGGCCAGTATTGAAGAGTCCGTGCCGGGTTTTTTGCGTGGGCAAGGCCAAGGCTGGGTGACGGCGGAATACGCCATGTTGCCCGGTGCCACCCGCCCACGATCTCGGCGGGAGTCCAAATCGGGCAAACAAACGGGCCGAACCCAGGAAATACAACGCTTGATTGGACGCGCCTTGCGCTCCGTGGTGGATATGCACCTGTTGGGCGAGATTAGTATTGTGATTGATGCGGATGTGCTTCAAGCCGATGGCGGTACCCGGACGGCGGCCATTACGGGCGGCATGATTGCTTTGTCAGATAGTATTCAGCATTGCTTAGCGAATAACATGATTCGTAAAAATCCCATTCGGGAATGGTTGGCAGCGGTTAGTGTGGGGATGCAGGATGGCCAGGTGTTGCTGGATCTGGATTATGAGGAAGATGCAATCGCTGATGTGGATATGAATGTGGTGATGACCGAATCCGGACGGTTGGTCGAGGTTCAAGGAACGGCGGAGCATCGGGTTTTTGATCGGGGGCAGTTAAATGCAATGTTGGATGTGGCAGAATTGGGAATCAATCAACTTATTCAGCAGGCAAAACAGGGGTAGGGGATGGCAGTTACAGAATTTCGGTTTTTACAGCGGCATTATGATATGCTGTCGGATCAAGTATTAAAAAATCATCCGAATGAAACGGGGGGCTTTTTGGGCGGTAAGGATGGAACCATTCAATTGGTGTTGCCGGTATTTAACCAAGTCTTGGAGAATAAACAGGCCCGGTTTGGGATTCAGTCCGAGGATATTCATCGCGCGCATGAACTGTGTGCAAAATATGGCATGAAATACTATGGCATGTATCACAACCACCCCTCCGGGGCTAATCGGCCATCGTTTCAAGATATGAATCATGTTCAGCGCTACTTATTTATTTTGACATTGAATCATCGCAATGCCTTAAAAATAACAGCCTATCGCGCGGCGGGCCGTCAGCCCATCCCGGTCCCGGTGGTTGTTGTGTCGTCTGTGGGGGCTGAACCTTCGGCGCGTTCAGACCAACCGACAGGCGTGTATGAAGAGTTGGATTATTTAAATAACCAATTGCACGGGCTTCGGACACAGTCCCTCCAATATCCGCGCTACGATGCGGATGACCGTAGTTCCGGAACAACATTTAATACACTGGCTTAGCCTATAACGACGTTATCCACTCCCATTCACGGGGCGCTTGTTTGGCATCGGGGTCACGGATGGCGTCGACTTGATTGTTGGGCTCGACTGTGTAGCCACGGGCGATAATATGGGCAATGGCGTCGTTGGGGTCCGGGGCATGGGTCTCAATCTGGCAAGCCGTTCGAAAATCCGTGCTGGCAGGTTTTTCGATGACATGCAAAGCCAACGCCCAAAGCGTATCAAAGTGTTGGTTGTTTTGATTATGGCCATGGGTAATCAAGATCCATCCATTGACCGGGGTGCTTGGGGATGGGTAAGGAATGCGAGTAACATGAATTCGACAGGTATGTAAGAAATGGCAAATTATGGGCATTAAGTCTTTCATGGCTGTATCGTCACAGAGATCCGCGTTTACGACTATTTGTAGCAGCCAAGGATCAATGGGAAGCTTAGCATTATACTGGGTGTTTAAGAGTGTGCGTTTATCGGTTACCGATAACGGTTCGATGTTGGCGCGAAGCGCAGCAATACGGGCATGGTCGAGTGGGTGATTCATGGGGTTTTTGATGTTAACGAGTGTGCAGGGAGCGTTATTGGTTTTGTAGTAGCAGGTTTGGTTTGGTCTATCAACAATAAGTATATCTGTATTCGTTAGTTTCAGTTCAATGACTGAGTTAGTTTTATGAATCGCTTCGATTTGCCCATCCCGAATCGTGTCGTCGTGTTTAAATTGAATCCAAGATCCCGCAATTAGCCAGTTGTTGTCTAGGGCTGTGTATACAGACACAAATTGGGAGGGCCGTAATTCTTCGGCGATTTTGCGAATTGAACTAATTGTGGGAATTGTCTGGATGATTGTAAAACCCCTGGTTATGCCCCACCACAATGGTAAAATCCAAGGGCTTATTTGGACGGTCATAGACAATAATATTATCGGCGGAGATATGGAGCGCTGTGGCCAAGGCCATGGCTTTAGTCAGATTGCCCTTCCAGTCCACAAGCAAGGTTTCAGGGTAATTAAAGTGGGCCGCATTGTCCATGTTGGGAATATATACATGGTAGGCTTGCAGTTGGGTAGACACGCCAGCGGCTGAACCGGCGAGGCCGTTGCCATTGAGAATTTCAACCCGTAAGCCAGCCAATACTTTGGGGTCGGCGGTATCGGTTTCATTGACCACTTGATTTTGGTATACGCGGCTCATCTCTTTTGAGGTTAGTGTGCGCCGATTGGGGATGCTTGCACGGTCAGACGGTGTCTCTTTGAAGCCAAATAAAGTTTGTTCAATCATGTGGTCAATCGCTGCAAAATCCGGTCGCCAGTAACTGACTCCATCGACTAAAACAACCGCACCGGGAATCACAGCGGTTTCAATGGCTTTGGTTTTGGCTACGGCTAAAAAATGCATGGCTAGGCGGGTCATGGTGGATACCGGTAAATCAGTTGTAATGGCATCGCCCAATTGGGCAATTAAGCTTGGGACTCGCAGCAGTTGTGCTGGTTTTAGAAATTGCCGAATCCCCGCTCGAACAAAGGCCTGCTGGCGGCCAATTCGTCCAATATCGCCATTGGCATCTTGACGAAATCGCAGATAGGATACCGCATCGTGCCCCATGAGAACTTGGGTTCCTTGTTTGATATTAATATCCAGTCCGCCGGCTAAATCAGAATACAGCAAATCGGTGTCTACCGTAATTTCAATGCCGCCAATGCGGTCAATGAGTTCAGCCAGCTTGGTGCTGTCAACTTGGATGTAGTGATGAATGGGGATATTTAAAAAGTTGGAAACCGTTTGTTGCAACAAGTCGGTGCCCCCGCGTGCATAGGCATGGTTAATTTTAGAAATCCCCACATCTGGAATTTGCACGCGGGTGTCGCGTGGAATGGAAATAACACCGGTTCGGTTTCGGATGGGGTCCACATGCACGATCATGATGGAGTCGGAGCGTTGGGAATAATGATTCCGGTCAATGCCAAAGACTAAAATATTCGTACCGTGGATCGATTGCTTGGGCATCCACGATAACAATTGCTCAATTACAACCAATTGGCTAGCCATGCCAACAATCAGACCCCCTACAATTAGGCCCGTCAAACTGGCGCTTATACACCAGGCAAGCCCCCATAACAGGCGATGTTTGGGGAACTTAAACTGGCCGTAAATCATGGGGGTTACAGGCCAATGTTGGGCCGTTTCCGATAATCATCGAGGCAGGCTTGCGTTGCCCAGAAGCACTGATCCCCATGCTCATGAACCAACAGTTGGGCAATAATAGCCGTCGCTTTGTCTAGGTTTTCGTAGGCCGCTTTTCGGGCAACGGCATGCCATGCGCCATCGCGATTGGGTTCGCAAAAATCGGCAACAAACAACACTTGGGTTAAGGGCCGCATCCGAGCCCGTCCCGTCGTATGCCACCGCATGGCATTGAGCACTCGGGTGTTGGTTGTGATGCTTAAGGCTTGGCGGGGGCCCACCAAGGCATGCCACACCTTGGGGTAGCGGTCATACAGGGATGGGCGGCATAAATGGGGCGGAATTCCCCTTGCCGCTAGGGTTTCTGGGGTATCGTATTTGGCGTTGTCGTGCAGTAAACCGGCTAAATAGGCATCTAGGGGGTGGTCCAATTCATGGAACAGAGACAATTCATAAGCCAGTTCCGCAACGCGCCGGCTATGCTGTGCCCGTTTGTCGGGTAAGATATCTTGGATCCAGTTCCAAGCAGCGGCGTTTTTTGGATCGGTTATTGGCATGGTGGTGTATGGGAGTGTTGTTGTGGATGCTTTTGTTTAAAATGCTCTTCTTTGAAAAAAATATCGGCAATAATCCGGTCAATAATGAGCCGAACGCGGTGATCCAATTCGGTGCCGGGGCTGTAGTCTGCTTTTGCCAGGTAATCAATCCGATCATCAGCGAGAAGCGCTTCGCATGCGGCATGCGTTTGGGTGTCTTTGTGTACCGCAACCGCGTAGCCCCCATTGCGACGGGCCACACTCATACACGGCACATCGGTGCTCCCATCCCCAATGTAGACAATATTTGAAAACGGGATGGGGCGTTCGGCATAAGGCATCACGTCATTGATGGGTTCTCGAACATCTTCATGCCCTTTGTTAATGCGAAATAAATATTGTGTTTTGGTGGTGTCATTCACAACAATAGTGGGAAACTTGGGCAGCCCATCGGTGGCGCAAAAGTAATATTCGGAGCCAAACATGTTGGCAAAATGATGGCGAATAGTGATACCGTCTAAAATATCTTTTAGCCCCGCTGAAATAATATAATGCTTAATCTGTACCCGGCCATTGGATTGGGTATGCACATAGTGATTGATGTGCTCAAACCAGACCGAAACGCCAGGAAAATAAGGAATCCCTGCTGCCAATTCTCGCAAGCGTTGCTGGGTAATTCGGCCGCCGGCTTTGGCCATTTTTTCAATGAGTAACCGCATATACGTGAGCATGGGGTCCGCTTTGAGCCGGTGGGCTTCTTCGGTGCATTCATGCCAAAAAGCCACGGGGTCTTCACCCAATTCAGGCAAAATCGTATATTCTTGCATGGCCTTGGGTGACAACGTTCCATCAAAGTCATAGACCAACGCAATGGTGGTTTGATGAAACGGAGTATTCATGATTTAGTACACATCCATATCGGGGTCAACATCGATTGCCCATTGGTTCATGCCACCCGTCAGATTGTAGGTATCGGAAAATCCATACTCGGAAGCGAGCATTGCGGCCTGATGGCTGCGTCCCCCACTGCGACAAATAAAGACGGTGGGTTGGTTGGGGTCTAATTTATCCAGCTCAACATCCAGGTCACCCAAGGGAATATGCTGGCTGTTAGCAATTTGACCATAGACCAACTCATGGGCTTCGCGCACATCAATGAGGGCCAGTGTGTCGCCATTATCCAGGCGCGACGCCAACTCAGTGGCAGACAGTTCTGTAATCATTTTCTTGTTTAACTCCTAATGTTTAATTGAACATTATTATTCACAATTACTGTATCGTGAAACGCAGTTCGGCGCAAGTTTATTGCACTGAAAGAGACAAACTAGTTTTAATGCTTGTGGGTGAATCTGGTACCATGGTAAGCATGATGGTAGTCGTTGATCAACGGGATTTGTTTCAGTCAGCCGCCCAACACATGGCGTATGATACCGAGCAATTGGCTCAGCAACCCAATTGGCGGGCGGAGTATTATCGGTGGCCCACGCCGTCGGTGACGTATACCTACAAACAAACATTGCCCGCCGAGTTGGCGGTGATTGACCATGCGCAGCGCTATACGGGTGGTGGCATGGTGTTTCATTGTCCCGGCGATATTGTGGTGTGTTGTGTGGCGGTATTGGATCATCCAGAGTTGCCCAAAAAGCTCAAAGACAAGGTATCGGTGACCCAGCAGCATATTCAAGCGGCCTTGGCGCGCTGTGGGGTTGATACCCAAGTGGAGCCGGCCCCAGGCTACCGGGATTTGGCGTTTTGTCAGGCTTATCATAGTCCGTATGAGCTGTATTATCAGGGTCAAAAAATTGTGGCGTTATCATTGCGATGCAATCGAACACATTGTTTGATCCAGGGTATTATTCATTTGCAGCCCACGCGTCGCTGGTTTTCACTGCCCAAGGGCTATGAATCGGTGGCGGTGGATCGGGTTCCCGATGTGGATGTGGATGCCTTGTTGGCTGAACTACACGCATGATTGTGGGGATTGATGAAGCGGGGCGTGGGGCGTTGGCGGGCCCCGTTGTAGCGGCGGCTGTGGTCTTGCATACCCCGGTGCCGGGTGTGGCGGATTCTAAAGCATTAACGCCCAAGCAGCGTGCGGCTCTGTACGCAACGATTGTCCAAAACGGGACGGTGGGGGTGGGCTGGATGCACGCTCCGATTGTGGATCGGGTAAATATTTTGCAAGCGACATTCATGGCCATGCGCCAGGCATTTGACCGATTGGCGCGGTGTGTGGATCCCATTCAGCAGGTGGTTGTGGATGGCAATCGGGTGCCCTATTTGCGCACAAACGCTCCCGTTCATGCCGTGATTCGTGGGGATCAAACCGAGGCATCCATTGCGGCAGCGTCTATTATTGCTAAAGTGGTTCGGGATCGCTATATGCAGTATTTGGATGCTCGGTTCCCCGGCTATGGGTTTATTCAGCATAAGGGCTATCCCACCCAGCGGCATCGCCGAGCCATCGGGGCTCATGGATTAGCGCCGGTTCATCGGCAATCGTTTCACCTTCAATGACTCGGTATCGGTATCAGTTGGGACAAGCGGGGGAAGGGGTGGCCGTTCAGTATTTACAATCCAACGGATATCGAATATTGGCGCGCAACTTTCGGACACAGTTTGGTGAAGTGGATGTGATTGTTCAACCGCTAGACCAACCCGATTTGGTGGTTATTGTAGAAGTGAAAACGTATCATACGAATCACGTGGATCCTGTTTGGTCCATTACACCGAAAAAATACCAACGTTTGGTGCATATGGCCACGGTTTATCAAGGCATTCATCAGTGCGAAGATGTTCAGTTTCGATTTGATTTAGTGCTGGTCAAAGCCGGAGCGGTATACCGTCACATTGAGGCGATTGAACCGCCGCCCAATTGACCACAAGCGGCCACAATGTCTTGGCCTTTTGGGTGCCGAATGGTTGCCTGAAGCCCACGGCTTTTAATGCTATCCGCAATTGCATAGAGGGTGGTTTCGGACACGGGCTCATAAGGAATCGACGGATGTGGGTTTAAATTAATTAAATTGATTTTTGCATTTAAATACGTTCCCAATCGACACAGCTCATCAATGGCTTCAGGATCATCGTTGGTGTGTTTGAGCAGGGTGTATTCGAGGGTTAATTTCCGATTGTGTTGGCTGTGGTATTGGTGCAAGACTTGGGCGACATCCAAAATGGAGAATCGTTTTTCAATGGGCATAATAGCGAGCCGTTTTTGCGGATTGGCATGCCCGACGGAAAATGCCAAGTTTAAGGTGATATCACGATCAATCAAATACTGGATGCCTGGAATGATCCCGGATGTTGACACGGTAATTTTTCGTTTGCCAATTCCCATGGCTTTGGGATGATTTAAAATTTCAATCGCAGCAACCACGGCCTGTACGTTCGCCAGCGGTTCTCCCATGCCCATAAACACAAGTCGAGAAATTGGCGTGTCTTGGTCCGCTAAGACAACTTGCCCAACAATTTCATCCACGGTTAAATTGCGGCTCAATCCCATGGTGCCCGTGACACAAAACCGACACCCAATGCCGCAGCCACACTGACTGGATACGCATAAGGTATAGCCGGTTTTCTCTTTAAGAACCACCGCCTCAACCCGTTGGTTATCGTGCAGTTGAACGGCATACTTGGTGGCAGACTGATCAGCAGCCACTTGTTTGGCCACAATGTGCAGGGGATCCACTGTGTAATGTTCGTTGAGCCACGCTTGGGTGGCCTTGCCAATATTGGTCATGCGCGCCACAGTGGGTGCGTGGTGCTGATAGACCCATTGCAACACTTGGTCACATCGATACCCGGGTTGCCCGGCATCCACAAAGTGTTGGCGTAACGTGTCGGGATGAATCCCCAGGAGTGCTTGTTTGTTTGTCATAATCTGATCTAATCAGTATACCAGTGTCTGGGCAGGTTGCCCAAGGGGGCGGGTAGAGACGATATAAAAGTATATTAAAAATCTGGTTATTTAACTCTCTTTGTGAGCCCCCAATGGTTCGTATGACTGGCTGGCCTAAATTGAATCAGCAATCATGTATCCATGACTATACCCTGTTTTTGCTTTTTTTAAACATTTTTTGATATTATTGATAGTTCAATGCTCCAAAATGCTCATTTGTGCTATGCCAACATTGAACTCGTTAGCTCGGGTC
Source organism: Alteromonas sp. (assembly GCA_964220215.1). Classification (GTDB taxonomy): domain Bacteria; phylum Margulisbacteria; class Marinamargulisbacteria; order UBA6595; family UBA6595; genus UBA6595. The sequence continues at coordinate 27,998 of CAXPTH010000022.1, forward strand.
GGGATGCTGTTTCGGTGGTTGCACGCAAAGCCTTTGTAGATGGCGAATTAATTGAGTGTGTCCCGTATACCATTGCCAGTGGGGACCAGCCCACACGGTACGTTCGATATTCGGTGTATTATCCGCCATTAAATGAATGGATATGCTTGCTTGGATTTGGGAATTATTACACAATTCATGAGTCGGCCAATGCGCGACTGGTTTTTTCAACTGGGGATCTCCAACAGCCTGAAAATCAGTATGTGAATATTGTGGCGGATGGCGCTATTGCGTCGGGGGAATCGATTGTTTTGCCCCCAGTGAGTACCACACAACCAACACCGCCGAATTTAATGGATTATTACGCCAATATTTATGTTGATCAATCGCCATTGGGTGGCCGCGGGGTATTTGCTAAAAAATCGTTTCAAGAAAATGAAATTATTGAAATTGCCCCATACATTAAAGACAATCACCATAAGACAGGCGCTGGGTTTGGACTGAATGTTTTTTCCAGCACAATTGAGGGGGACTCCGATGTGTTTGTGATGGGGTATGGGTCGTTGTATAATCATAGTTTTGAACCCAATGTTTACTATGAATTGTACATGCCGGAGTTGGCCGTGCCGTATGCGCAATTTTATGTGTACAAGGCTAAAGTTCCGATTGCGATGCATCAAGAATGTTGTATTAGTTATGGTGAGGCGTACTGGAAAGATCGCCAAGACGAATTAAAAAAATAAAGGATTAAAATGAAAACATACTATCAGTTATTTGCGTTGGGTGTTTTGCCGCTGGCTATTTGTGTGGGTGCTTCAGGATTATCCAACCCCATTTGTTTGTTTGTTGCATGTTTATGGCTCATGCTGGTGTGGTGGTCCACGGAGGCAGTGCCCCTGGCGGTCACGGCATTGGTACCCATTGTGTTGTTTCCGTTGTTGGGCATCATGGATTTGGGGGCCGTGACGCGCAACTACGCCAACCCCATTGTCTTTTTATTTATGGGGGGGTTTTTTATTGCCAAGTCCTTGGAAGTTTGGGGGCTGCATCGCCGAATTGCGTTTATTATTGTTTCAATTTGCCCGGGATCGCCCCGAGGCATTTTAGCCGGTTTTATGCTGGCAACGGCAAGTTTGTCCATGTGGATATCCAATACCGCTACCACGATTATGATGGTGTCTATTGGTATGTCTGTGGCCAGTTACTTGTCGGAATTGGCCGACTTGGACGAATCCGTTGCGGTGCGTATTAACGCAACGTTAATGTTGGGAATTGCCTATTCGGCATCGATTGGTGGCTCGGCTACATTAATTGGAACCCCCCCCAATTTGTTTTTAGCGACATTTTTGCAAGAACGCTATGGCATCGTGCTGGATATGGCTGCTTGGATGCGCTACGGGATACCCTATTTGTGCATTATGTTGCCAGTGGCTTGGGGATATTTGAGTTGGACCATGGGTCCGGTTCGGTCCCAGTCATTTGACGCGATTAAGGGCGTGATTCGAGATCAACTGGCACAATTGGGGCGTATTACACCTCAAGAAACGCGCGTGTTAATTATTTTTGTGGTGACCGCGCTGGCTTGGGTGGGGCGTCGAACACTCAATCATTGGCTGGGCGGGCCAATTTTATCAGACACAACCATTGCCATGGCGGGTGCTATGGTGCTGTTTTTATGGCCGGTTGTGGCGCATGGGAATGGCGCAAAAAAGCGAACAGCTTTGCTAACGTGGGATCAGGCGCAAACGATCCCGTGGGGTGTTTTACTGTTGTTTGGCGCTGGATTGAGCATTGCTACAGGGGTTTCTGAAACGGGCTTGCAGGCGCTGATTATGAATCAAGTGGCAATGGTGGATCAATGGCCGGTGTGGGCGTTAATCGTGGGCCTGACCATTGCAACCTTGGCGATTACCGAAGTCAGTTCAAATTTAGCCTCTGTGGCCATGTTGCTGCCGCTCATTGCAGCTGTGGCTGTGCAAATTGGCGTGCCCTTGCTGCTGGTGTGTGTGCCGGTCACGTTAGCCGCTTCAGCGGCATTTATGTTGCCCATATCCACGCCCCCCAACGCCATTGTACTGGCCTACCGGCCACTGACTATTCGCATGATGGTGACTCGAGGGGTTGTGCTTAATATTGTGTCAATAATTAGTATTTTGTCTGTTGTGGCCATTATGTAATTGCCGAAGCCGTTTATTTTTGGTAAAATTTTATACTTAATAAGAAGCGTTAGTAGAAAATAATAGAGAGTAGCAATTATGACAACGAGTATTCACAAAGATATAAAAGTCCCCAATGGTTATTCACTCGCGCTTGCGGGTGTTCCCAGTGATGGGATTCGAGACTTAGCCCCCCCTCAGCAGTGTGTTTTGTCTCCGTCTGCTATTCCATTCTTGAAGCCGAAGTTGGCCATCAAAGAGGGTGATGCCGTTCAAAAAGGTGCGGTCTTGTTTTATGATAAAGCCCGCCCAACCATTCGGTACATGTCTCCGGTTTCCGGCTATGTGAGTGCGATTGAATATGGCCCTCGACGTGTGATTGATGCAATTCGCATTGATGTGAATGACAGCCTGGGTGTTGTTGAAAACCCAGCGCATACGGAAGCGTCAATTCAAGAGCTAGATCGCGACACGATTGTTTCGCTGTTGGAGACGGGTGGATTGTGGCGAACCCTTAAGGCATTGCCGTTTCGAGCCATTGCGTCGTCGTCGGTGGTGCCGCCATCGATTATTGTTGCGCTGGGAGACAACGAGCCGCACAGCCCGTCCGCTTCGAGTGTTTTAGCCGGTCGTGATGCTGAAATTCGAGCGGGGATTCTAGCGTTAAAGAAGCTAGCGCCCACCGTCCATGTGGTGGCCCATCGGTCGGATACCAGCACGCAGCATATGCTGTCCGATCTCATCACCGTTCACGCCGATGGGGATTTTCCATCGTTGGATCCGGGTGTTATTTTGCATGGTATTAAACAAACATCGGACGATAATTCAGCCTGGTATGTCCAGTATCAAGATGTGATTCGCATGGGTCAGTTGTTGTTAACCGGAGAGTACCCATCTGAGATTGTTGCGGTTGTTTCGGGGCCACTTGTCAAAAAGCCCGAGCATATTCGCACCATTGAAGGTGTTCCATACAAGCATGCGTTGGCGCAGTTGCCGTCAGGGAATGCCCGGTACCTATCTGGGGGGGTGTATACCGGTCGGTTGAGTACTCGGGAAGGGTCATTAAGTTACAGCGAATATGCGATTCATGTGCTGCCTGAGCGCTACGAGCGAGAATTGCTGCACTTTTTTATGCCGGGTGCGCAAAAGCCCAGTTACTTTCGCACCTTTGTATCGGCGTTGTTGCCTAAGAAACAATCCGAAGCATCGACTAATTTGAATGGTGGGGTTCGAGCGTGTATTGCGTGCAGCGCCTGCCCAGATGTTTGTCCGGTGGGTATTTTGCCCCAGTTTTTAGCCAAGGCGTTGTACAACAATGACATTGAAGGGGCGCTAGACTTAGGGCTTTTGGATTGTGCAGAGTGTGGGTTGTGCTCGCATATTTGCCCATCAAAAATTGAATTAACGGCCATATTTAAAGCGGCTAAACAACGATTGTATAAGGAATCCATGGTATGAAGAAGTATATAGAAAGTCTGTTTCATAGTCTTGAGCAGCATGTAAAACCGGGCAAACAGTATTCAAAACTGTATCCATTGTTCGAAGCGTTTGAAAGCTTTGCGTTGTCTGTTCGAACAGTTACGCAAAAAGCCCCGTTTATTCGAGATTTTATTGATACCAAGCGATACATGAATTTGGTTATTTTATCGATGTTGCCGTGTTTGATATTTGGCATTTTTAATGTGGGGTACCAATCGCATCTAGCAGCTGGACTTCCCTTGGATATCGTGTCCATTATGACCGTTGGGATTATGCGGGTGATTCCCTTGTTAATTATTTCCTATGGTGTGGGCCTGGGTTGGGAGTTTTTGAGTGCAATTATTCGGGGGCATGAAGTGTCTGAAGGTTATTTGGTCAGCGCCATGTTGATTGTTTTAACGTTGCCCCCGACCATTCCCTTGTGGCAGGCGGCAGTCGGGGTGACTTTTGGTGTTATTGTGGGCAAAGAGGTATTTGGGGGTAGTGGCCGAAATTTCTTAAACCCAGCGTTGACCACGCGAGCCTTCTTGTTTTTTTCTTTTCCAGCTCAGTTAAGCGGGGACACCGTTTGGACGTATTTGATGGTTGGGAAAGATCAATTAATCGATGGGTACAGTGGGGCGACGGCATTGGCCGTTGCTGCCAGTGCCGCCGGGTCGGTCACCGATGCGCTGGTGAGCAGTGGGTTTACCTTGTCTCAGTTGTTTTTGGGCTTGGTTCCAGGGAGTATTGGTGAGACATCAACCCTATTGGTTCTAGTTGGGGCTGCGTTTTTGCTGCTCACGGGTGTCGCCAGTTGGCGAACCATGCTGGGCAGTGTCATTGGCTTGGTGGCTATGAGTAGTTTGTTGATGGTTTTCTCAACGGAAACCACCGTGCCGTTTTTAAGTCTGCCCCCGCATTGGCATATGGTTATGGGCAGTTTTGCTTTTGGGACGGTGTATATGGCGACGGATCCAGTATCGTCGCCCAGTTTGCATGCATCCAAGTGGATTTATGGCATTATGATTGGCGTGCTGACGGTGATTATTCGCTGTGTAAATCCCGCGTATCCGGAGGGGGTTATGTTGGCTATTTTATTAATGAATGTATTTGCGCCTGCGCTGGATCATATTTTCGTGCAACGGCATATCAAAGGACGGATTCCCAATGTCATCTAATATTAAATCATTTATCTTTGCATTTGTAATGTGTTGTGTCGTGGGGCTTTTGCTAACCTTAGCGGCTGAAGGGCTTAAACCATTGCAAGCCCGAAATATGTTGGTCGATCAACAAAAAAATATTTTGCGAGCCTTAGGGATCATGCAGTCAACAGACAAGTGGAGCAAAGACCAGGTGCTTGCGGTGTATACCAACACGGTTGAATCTATTTATGTGGATGCCGCGGGTTCCTTGGTTGAGCAACCCAGTGATGCGGATTTGCCCATGTATGTGATTCGAGACGGCGCGTCCATTCAGCGGTATGCGATTCCATTTAAAGCGTATGGGCTTTGGAGCTGGATTCACGGCTACATTGCCTTGGATGGGGATGCCAGCACGGTTGTTGGCATGTCTGTGTATAAGCATGCGGAGACTCCTGGCTTGGGGGGTGAGTGCGATAAGCCTTGGTTTTTGAACCAGTTTATTGATAAAAAAATTCGAAAGCCAAACGGTCAGTTGGTATCGGTTGGCGTTGTTAAGGGAAAAGTGGCGGATACTATTGCGTCTGATCAGCAGGCCTATTACGTGGACGGCATGAGTGGGGCCACGATTACAGGCGTTGGTATTGAGCGAGATTTACGCACAACACTGCAACAGTATGAAGGGTTTGCGAGTGCATTATTGAAGGAAAAACAATCATGAAGATATCCAAAACCGCTGCGTATAAAACATTTACAGCCCCGTTGGTATCGGCCAATCCAATTGCCGTGGCCGTGTTGGGGATTTGTTCAGCCTTAGCTGTTACCACCCAGGTCTTGCCATCGATTGTGATGATGTTGGCGATGACGTTTGTATTGGCATCGTCCAACGTGGTTATTTCATTGCTTAGAAATTATATTCCCAAAAACATTCGTATCATTGTTGAGTTGGTTGTGATTGCGTCTCTTGTTATCTTGGCGGATCAGTTACTCAAAGCGTTCTTGTACGATGTGAGTAAGCAGTTATCCGTATTTGTCTCGCTGATTGTAACCAACTGTATTATTATGGGGCGTGCCGAAGCCTTTGCCTTGGGTAATGGCCCTTGGCTATCGTTTTGGGATGGTTTGGGCAATGGCTTGGGATATGGCTATATTTTGGTGGTTGTGTCCGCATTTCGAGAGCTTTTAGGTGCTGGCACGTTGTTGGGGTTTCAAATTGTTCCCGACGCAGCGTATGCCGCTGGCTATGTGGACATGGGCTTGATGGTCTTGGCACCGGGTGTCTTTATTACAATTGGATTGTTGGTGTGGTTGCAAAATAAGTGGACGGGTCGTTAGGTATGGAAGCATTAATTAGTTTATTTATCGAATCAGTTTTTATTAACAATATCTTATTGGCGTTGTTTTTGGGCATGTGTACGTTTTTGGCCTGTTCAAAAAATATTTTTACGGCCCATAAATTGGGGCTTGCGGTTATCTTTGTTCTGAGCATTACAGTGCCGACCAACTGGTTAATCAATCACTTTTTATTATCCCCAGGGGCACTGGCTTGGATGGGGTTTCCCACGGTTGACTTAAGCTTTCTGCATCTGGTTGTCTTTATTGCAACCATTGCGGCCATGGTTCAAATTGTGGAAATGGTGATGGAGCGATACGATCCGGCGTTGCATAGCTCGTTGGGGATCTTCTTGCCGTTGATTGCCGTAAACTGTGCCATTTTAGGCACCTCGTTGTTTATGCGTGAGCGTCAGTATAACTTTTCGGAGTCGGTTGTTTTTGGCTTGGGGTCCGGAATCGGGTGGTATTTGGCAATTGTGGCGATGGCTGCTGTGCTTCAAAAACTGCGCTACGCTGACTTGCCGAAGGGATTGGACGGATTTGCCATCAATATGATTACGACTGGTTTAATAGCAATGGCCTTTATGGCATTTGCGGGGATAAAATTATCATGATAACGTATACAGCAAGTTTCTTAGTGTTTACGGGCATTATTATGCTCTTGGTTTTAATTCTTTACATTATTCAAACGCGGGTGGTTCAGACGGCGGACTGTTTGGTATTAATTAACGATGATGCGTCCAAAAGCCCTACGGTTGCCTCGGGAACTAACTTATTAACGGCATTGTCCGATGAAAAGATTTTTATTCCATCCGCTTGTGGCGGTGGGGGAAGCTGTGCCATGTGTAAAGTGCAGGTGTTAGACGGGGGTGGCGATATTTTGCCGACAGAGTTACCCCATCTGTCCTTGAATGAGCGAAAAAACAACGTTCGGTTGGGCTGTCAGGTTAAAGTGAAATCGGATATCAAAATCAAAATCCCAGATGAGATTTTTAGTATTCAAAAGTTTACTTGTGAGGTTGTGTCCAACCACAACGTGGCAACGTTCATTAAAGAACTCGTCTTGAAATTGCCCGAGGGCATGAAGTTTGATTTTACGGCTGGCGGGTACATTCAAACCTATATTCCACCCTATGACTTATCGTTTAAATCATTTGATATTGAAGATGAGTACAAAGACGAATGGGATCGCTATAACTTATGGGATTTAAATGCCAGCAACGATGAAGAAATTTTTCGGGCGTATTCCATGGCCAGTTACCCGGGCGATGACAATGTCATTATTTTAAATGTGCGTATCGCAACCCCACCCCCTGGGAAAGATGTGATGCCGGGTATCGGATCATCGTATATTTTTAATTTAAAGCCTGGCGATACCATAGAATTAAGTGGTGCATATGGCGAATTTTTTGCCAAAGATACCAACCGAGAAATGTGTTTTATTGGGGGCGGTGCGGGAATGGCCCCTATGCGCAGTCATATTTTTGATCAGCTCAAACGGCTCAGTAGCAAACGGCGCATTACCTTTTGGTATGGCGCTCGGTCTCGACGGGAAATGTTTTATGATGATGAGTTTAAAGAGTTGGCAAAAAAGAACCCCAATTTTACCTACCATGTTGCGTTATCTGACCCACAGCCCGAAGACAATTGGGAGGGTTACCAAGGGTTTATACACACCGTTTTAAAAGAAGAATATTTAGATCAGCACGAGGATCCCACTGAAATTGAGTACTATCTGTGTGGCCCTCCGATGATGCTCTCTGCGTCGATGGGCATGTTGGATGCGATTGGCGTTGAAAAGGAAATGATCGCATTTGATGATTTCGGCTAGGGTGTGTCACAAGTCCCTGTGAGTCTGAGCAACCGATACGCCATGAACCCATGGCGTATCGCCTTTATTGCCTTAGCTATACTTATCGCCCTTTATTTTTGGCCAAGAGAAACCGTGATTCAAGGGGAAACCATGGGGACTACCTATACGATTAAATATTGGTCCCGACGGCCGTATAGTAAGGGCGGCTTAGCCCGAGATACCGCTGCTGAATTGGACCGGCTCACGCGCATTTTTTCAACGTATCACGCTAATACTGAAATTCAACAGTTAAATCAGGGTGGGGGAACGTATACGCTGTCACCGGATATGACCACCGTACTGGAAACGGCGCTGGCCATTGCCCAAAAAACCCAAGGCGCGTATGACATTACCGTGGAGCCGTTGTATGCCCTATGGGGGTTTAAAGACCACGCGGTTCAAATTCCCGATCCCGTTGCCATTCAGCGGACGCGGGCGCGTGTGGGGTATCAGCGCTTGCAATTGGTCGGGAATCAATTAACCAAGCCCGCGGATATGCAGCTGGATCTATCGTCCTTGGCTAAAGGCTATGCCGTGGATCAATTGGCTGAATTGGTGGCGGACACCGTGCCCAATTTTATGATTGAAATCGGTGGGGAGGTGGTGGCCCGGGGGCATTCCCTTCGCAAGAAAGCCTGGGTGGTTGGCATTGAAGATCCAAATCAGCCCGGAAAAGTCAAACAGCCCATAGCGCTCCATAACGAAGCCTTAGCTACCAGTGGCACCTATCGCAATACCGTTCAGATTGACGGGCAGCACTATGCCCATATTCTAGACCCACGGACAGGGTATCCGGTCCAATTAGGCGTTGCCTCGGTATCCGTCAAAGCCCCAACGTGCTTGTTGGCGGATGCTTGGGCAACGGCGTTGCTATTGCTGAAGCCCGACGCTGCGATTGTCCCCGATACACTCCAGGTTTATTACTAACGCGTTAACTGGGACGGATACCAATCCGGGCCAGCCGGAATTGCCGCATCCAAACACGCATCGGCAATGGGTTCAATCCAGGGCATGGTGTACCGAATAATAGCCGAGTTGTGCAAGCCCGGGGTTTCCAGTGCCAACAGGGCGATTAAACATGGAATCATAATACAAAGCCCTTTAATACTACCCAAAACACCCCCTAGCACACGATTAACCGGCCCTAAGGCGGTTAAATGAATTAAGCGATGCAACAGCATCCCCAACCCCATCACAACAGCCAACGCCAGGGCCCAAATCACAATAAAGCCGGCAATCGCTTGATAGGCATCGGGAATGCGAAAGACATGCCCCAGCTGGGTCCCCAACGCAGTATGGTACCGGCTTGCAATATACAGCCCCCCCAAAATAGCCCCAATATCGGTGCATTGACGCAATCCCCCCCGGCGGATACCGAAAACGAAGAAGAATCCCAAAACCCCCAGGAGGATGTAGTCAACGAGGGTCACGCGTTAAATGTTGCTCGAAATTTTCGCAACGATTCTTTAACCGAATCATCATGAATCGCAATCATTTCCATAGCCAAAATAGCGGCGTTTTTGGCTCCGTTAACCGCCACCGTTGCAACAGGAATGCCCGGGGGCATTTGAACAATAGACATCAAAGCATCCAAGCCATCAAAGCTGGAACGAATGGGAACCCCAATAACGGGTGTGGTTGTGGTGTAGGCAGCCACCACCCCGGGCAAATGCGCCGCCATGCCCGCTGCCGCAATAATAACGCTGCTGTTTTCTTCAAAATCAGCCACCAACGCTTTAACTTTGTCTGGGTTTCGATGTGCCGATGCCACATACACATCATTGGCAATGCCGTATTCGGTTAAAAATTCACTGGCTTTTTCCATAATGGGCAAGTCAGATTTGGATCCCATAATAATACCAACATGGGGTTTTTTATGTGTCATGTGTTACTCCTTTATCGTGTTTGATACCGTTATTGGGCCGCTGAACCGTTAATTGAGCGTCCGTAGTTTATAGTATAGCAATAACCCAGGACGCTCGCCACTCGCCAATTGACTCGATTTGTTGCACATAGGCTGATATACTAAATCCAATGACAACAATACATCAAGCCGGGTTTTTTGGGGATTATGGGGGGCAGTACATTCCAGAGACGTTGGTGCCGGTTTTATCTGAATTAACGCAGGCCATGGATGCCATTCTCGAAACCCCGGCGTTTCAGCGTGAGTTGGCCGACTATTACACCCATTACATTGGCCGTCCGTCCCCCCTGTATTTGGCCAAACGCCTCACCGAATGGTGTGGCGGCGCTCAAATTTTTTTCAAACGGGATGAGTTAAACCACACCGGCGCGCACAAAATTAACAACTGTGTGGGGCAATTGTTATTGGCCAAACACATGCAAAAAACCCGCATTATTGCGGAAACCGGTGCCGGCCAACACGGCGTTGCCACCGCCACCGTGTGTGCGTTGTTCGGCTTGCCCTGTGTGGTCTATATGGGGGCTAAAGACATTGAGCGCCAACAGCCCAATGTCAGCCGCATGCGCTTATTGGGCGCCGAGATTGTTCCGGTTACGGCCGGTCAAGGCACCCTCAAAGATGCCATGAACGAAGCCATTCGTGACTGGGTCGCCAATGTAGATACCACCTATTACGCCATTGGCACAGCCGCTGGCCCTCACCCGTACCCCACATTGGTGCGGCATTTTCAGTCCATCATTGGGCAAGAAGTCAAAACCGCCTTTCAGGCTCAATTCAATGCATTGCCCGATACCCTGGTGGCCTGCTTGGGTGGTGGGTCCAATGCCATTGGCTTGTTTGCGCCATTTTTGGCGGATACGCAGGTCAACTTGGTGGGTGTTGAGCCCGATGGCGCAGCCCCACTGGCCTATGGAACCCCCGGGGTCTTGCACGGCAATAAAACGTATTTATTGCAAGATGAACACGGCCAAATCGCCGACACACAGTCCATTTCAGCGGGTTTAGATTATCCCGGTATTGGGCCTGAACACAGTTATTTGAAAGACACCGGCCGCGTGACCTACACCACCGTGACCGACGCCGAGGCCCTGGATGCTTTCCAACGCTGTGCCCAGTACGAAGGCATTATTCCCGCACTGGAGCCGGCCCATGCCCTAGCCCATGTTTTAGCATTAGCCCCAACCCTACCCCCATCGCACCGCTTGGTGATGAACTTGTGTGGGCGCGGGGACAAGGACCTTGCTGCGGTTGCCGCCCATTTGGGATGGGCATCATGAGCACCCGCATTGAAACGGTGTTCCGTCTACAACGAAAGTGTGTGATTCCCTTTATCACGGCCAACTTTCCCTCCCGAGACAAGTTTTTAGACATTCTGCACCAATTACCGGATTATGGGGCGAGCATGATCGAAATAGGCATTCCATTTTCAGATCCAATGGCCGATGGCCCCGTCGTTCAAGCCACCAGTTTTCAGGCCATTCAAACGGGGTTTTCAATTAAAACACTCTTGGCGGACATCCAAGATTTTCGCCAACAACACCCCCACATTCCCGTCATTCTCATGACCTACACCAACCCCATACTCCAGTACGGGGATACCCGCTTTTATCGCGAGGCCGAAGCGGCTGGTGTTGATGGGGTCTTGGTTGTTGATCGGGTGAGTCAGGGGTGGGCGGTGCCTGGATCGGTTGCCGATATTCGGCTGATTGCGCCAACGACACACCCGGATCGGTTTCACCACATCCAAGACGAGGCGAGTGGGTTTTTGTATTATGTGTCCGTCACCGGCGTGACGGGCACCCAAACGCCGGATCCAGCGCCTATTGCTGCGCATCTGGACACCTTGACTCCCAAGCGATTGCCCGTGGTGATTGGGTTTGGGATTCAATCGGTTGAGTTGGCTGTATCCATGGCGGCCTTGGCCGATGGCGTTGTGGTGGGGTCTAGTTTTTTAAAGCCGTTGTTAACCGACTCGGGGCCAACAAGTGTACGCCAACAGCTCCAGTATATTCAGTCCATTGCGACGGCAATCGCGTGATGCTGTTTGACAAAATTGGTTATTTTTGATAGAATTTCACCTATCTGGAGGACATGCGATAAAAAAACAAGGTAAAGAACAGCACAGTATTAACGATCAGATTGTACACAGAGAGGTGCGGCTTATCGATAAAGCTGGGAAGCAGTTGGGTGTATTTCCAATTGAGCAAGCCAAACGCATGGCCAAAGACGCAGGATTAGACTTGGTGTTGGTTGCCGATAAAGCAACGCCGGTTATCTGCAAGCTCATTGATTATGGTCAGTTTCGGTACGAGTCCCGAAAAAAACGCAGCCAAAGCAAAGTGGTCAAAGACGTGCTAAAAGAAGTGAAAGTCAGCTGTAAGATTGCCGATGGCGATTACAAAGTTCGACTCAAGCGCGCGCATGACTTTTTAGCCAAAGGATACAAAGTGAAAGTCTCATTATTTTTCCGGGGTCGGGAGATTGTTCACGCCGATTTGGGTGTAAAAGTGATGGAACGCTTTGTGGAAGATAGTGTTGACTATGGAAAACCCTTGTCAAATGATATAAAATTATCAGGTAGGAACTTAAGTGTGGTGTTGGCCCCACAGAAAAAAGTGGTTGGCAAACCACAGCAGTAGCAAGTGTAGTAATTAAAAAAGGAATTGGTAATATGGCAAACAAACAAAAAACAAATCGATCCGCATTAAAGCGATTTAAATTGAAAAAAAAGAAAAACGGTGGCATTTCCTTGGTTCGCAACAAGGTGGGCCGTCGGCATATGATGCGCAATAAAACGAAAAAAGTAAAACGACAAGGGCGAGCCGCAATGGAAGTGGTGAGCTCAGACGTCAAAAAAGTGGCGTTGTTGTTGAATTTATAGAAGGAGATATACAATGGCACGAACAAAACGCGGCAATGTCGCACGAAAACGACGAAAAAAAATATTAGCCCAGACGAAAGGGTTTCGAGGTGGGCTGTCTAAGCTGATTCGACCAGCAAAACAAGCCTTATTGCATGCGTTAAGCAACCAATATCGGGACCGTCGAAAACGAAAAACTCAATTTCGACAACTGTGGATTGGCCGCATTAAAGCGGGCTTGCGTCAGCATAATGTGTCCTATTCTGTGTTTATCGGACAGTTGGGCAAACACAACATCGGGGTTAATCGAAAAATGTTAGCGGAATTGGCGGTCAATGACCCTACCGTATTTGATGCGGTGGTGGCCGAAGCCCAAGCATGATTGAGTTGCAAGTGGGTGGCTTGGGGTTTGACCCCAAAAGTATGTCACCCATTGTTCTCTTGCGGGATCAAGAAGAACGCAATTTTTTGCCTATTTGGATTGGCATGTTTGAGGCAGCCGCAATTGCCATGGAGTTGCAGAGTTTTAAAACACCCCGACCCATGACCCACGACTTGTTGGCCAATACGATTAAGACGTTGGGCGCTGAAGCTGAAAAAGTGGTGATTACCCATATCGTGGAGAACACATTTTATTCTGAAATTAGCCTGATTAAAGATGGCAAGGTTCTCGTGTTGGATTCTCGGCCCAGTGATTCAATTGCGATTGCCGTTCGGCTGGATATCCCCATTTATGTATCCGAGTCGGTGATGAGTACCGCTAAGATGGTGAATGTTGAAAAAGACGAAAAAGAAGCCCAAAAATTCAAAGACTTTATCGATAATATTAATCCAGACGACTTTAAAAAGCACCTCGGAAACGATTAAGATACACTTTTTTTAATTGTTTTTACGATAAATAATATGTAAGTTGTTTAATGCGCCCCGGTTATGGGGAATATTACTTTGTATGAAGTACTATCAGGAGGTGCGGTGACTCAGTTTATTGACAACGCTATTGTAGAGCGATCGGATGATTGGGCCTACCAGTCGGTGGATCAGATTATTCAGCAATCGCTATCGGTGATTCAAGATCCCGATGAGGGGGCATCCGTTCAGGGGGTGTCGTCTGTGGATACGGCTCGGGTATCGAGCGAGTCGCCGTCTCCGGATGACCCGGTGGCAGACACACGGGTGTGGCGCAGCTTTATTTTGGATACCATTCAACGGACGGTCACCGAGTTGGGGCAGGCGTATGGGGTTGACACGGCATCGGTGGACCATATTCAACGCGTATTGGCAGACACGCGCAGCTTGGACCAGGTTCAGATCTTGGCGGAGTGGTCGCCGGACATGTCGGATCGGGTTGAAGCGACGATTGTTCGGGCAACCCAGCGAGCGCTGCTGGACCATCGCTTGGCGGCGTTGGGTATTGTGCCGTATACGGCGCCACCATCGGCGTCGGCGGTCTTGTATCCGAGCGGGTTGGTTCCGCTTCCAGTATCGGCGGTGTCGGTGCCCATGGAATCGGTGGATACGGCGGTGCTTCAACTGGCTCGGGAAGCGGCGCAATCGGTATCGGGCCCCTTGGCGTTGGCGGATTGGATTGCCCTCGCCCAATCAATATCGAGTGGTTTGTCTGTGGTGGATGCTCCGGAGTATTGCCAATCAATTGCGGTGATGCTGGGTGTGACTGCGGCTGGCGAGTCGGTGCAGGGCATTGTATTTCCGGATGCGGATGGGGTGCAGCGGATGATCACATCCGTTAATTTGGTGGATTTGGATGCCCCGATTGAATCGGTGCATGCGTCGGAGATTCGGCCTGCGATACTTCGCTATTCGGATACGGCGATGGTGGTGGACGGGCCCATTCCGGGGCTGGGTGTTCGGATGCTGGATCGGGCCCCGATTGTGCCTGAAGCCATTGCGGTGGATGCGGGTCGGTTGGGTCAGGTGATTGCCACGGAGCAAACCCAAGGGCGAAACCCCATGACCTTTATTGATCCGGATGCTGCGGTGGTTGTGGATCTTGTTAACGATTGGCAGGCATCGGGGTATGTCCAGGCCGGGATGACCGAGTCCGAGATTATGACTGCAGTACATCGGTATGTGGCGGATCGGATTGCGTATCAATCGGATGTGGGGGACCAGTGGCAAACGGTTGAGCAGACGCTGGCTCGGGGTGCGGGTGACTGTGAAGACATGGCTATTTTGGTGGCATCGCTGGCTGCCCGGGCGTTGCATGCGGTAGGTATGAATGATCTGGCCGAAACGGTCCGGCTCGAAGCGGGGTTGATGGCGGATGGCGCGGTGGGGCATATGGTCGCCCGTGTGGGCGAGCAGTGGGTGGTGGACGCCACACAGTCGGTGGCGATTCAGGATCGCACGGCAGTCGCCATGGATAGCGTGTATGTGCTGGGTATGAACGGCGTTCAACAAACGGGACGGTTGGATCAAGTGGCGCGGCTGAAACGGGTGGGGACAGCGGGGAGAGAAGCCGATTATTTAGAATTTAGAAAGACAGATGATTCTAATAATTTAGCCATCTCCGGTGCTCAAACATGGACTATGACCCACTCTTGGTACGGTGGATCTTGGAGTTATAATTCAGGTTCATTTTCAGATACAACAAAATGGAATGCGATTATAGCCGCATTAAATACCAATACGGGAAGCATAGAACAAAGATTGGAATCTGTTAGATGGACCACAACGCAAAGGATACATACAGATTCATACATGTCTTGGGACCGACGCGATGATAAATCTGGTGATTATGAAAATTCTATACGTGACAATGCTAATAATGGCGATAGTGGTAGTATCTTTCAAGGATCCAATCAGCGTCTTTACGGTCTTCACTCTTATGATGTTTATAGACATGGGGGTGCGCAGCCTTATAGTTTTGGGGACACTTCGCGTGATTGGAGAGATCATTACGATATAACACTTGGTCATATGCTAACGACTACTGAAATCAATCATCTGGCAAATATTATTCGAGAACAACCCTCCCAAGGGGAAATTGACCGACGGTATGCTATTGCTAATTCAATACGTGGTTACCAAGACTTGGCATCTGATTTGTTTGGTTATTTTTATGGTTTTTGGTTAGGATCCGAAGATGACGTTATTTTTAATTCCGGTGTTAGTGCATTTATTTCAAATTTTGCTGATATTACCAAAGATACTGAACGGTTATTAAACATAGGATTCATAAGCCCAAACCAAATAGACGCTATAGACGCTATAAACTATATTTTTGGGAAAGATACTAGCAATTCTAATTCTATTGACGATGTCGCTAATTTTTCTGGTACTACACAAACACTTACTTCTGTTCAAACAACTGATGTTGATAACGCAGTATCAAAATTCGCCGATAATAATGAGAATTTTAAAAAAATTTTAAAATTCTCACTTTCGAATTCCGGTCCAATTACTCCAGGTAATGTATCTGAACCTGTTACTCAAGAGCAAAAAATTCTAAAGGCTACAAATAATATTAAGAACGCCGTTGAGCGTGCAAAAAACATTTATAATAAACTGTATGGCTCAGGCTTATCTATCAACGTAGGCGACCTACAAGACTACCTTGTGGGGGCATGGATTGAAGGCGTTGATTACACTTATAATCCGTATGAGATTCTGGACTTACTAACACGAAATAGGGTTGATAATCCAGAAAATTATGCGAAGTTTTCAGCGCATTACGTGACAGTCGGTACTTTAAATAGCTCGAGGTTGACCAAATACACTAATATAAGAGAGGACTTAAATAAGAGCTATGATACTAATAATAAAAATGACTTAGATTCATTAGCTAGAGCGGTTCAAAATGCAGATGATAGTTATGTTGCCATCCTGAACGAGTATTTCAATTTAACCCTCGCAAACGTTTTGGTAGCAGTCAATGACCAAATGTCGGATACCGAAAAATTATCCACAATGCTACACAACATCCAAAAATTACGTCAACAACAAGGACTCTCATTGGAACAAGCCCGAAATTTGTGGTTCCTTATTTATAGTAATGAGCTTGGAGTACAAAACTACTACGGAAGCTACATCGCCACCCACATTGACCGAGACCCCATTAAATTCTTTTTTGAAAAGCTAACTAGAAATGACAATGGCACGTTTGATTTTTCAAGAGCACAAACAGAAACTCAGATTGCTCAAGCGCTTTACGAAACAAACACCCCCCCCCCTCTTTTTAGTTTTAGCGGTTATTTTAATGCCAATAGCGATTGGGAGGACACTATAAGTGGTATCAATTCTACTGACATCAGTGTTCGACTTACAGCCAGCCGTAATCTATATAATTTATTAAAGCAAAAAGATAATGATGATGCCCTATCAATCAAAATATTAACGTATATTTTGTTGAAAACAGATGGCAATACAGCTCAGTTTTTGCCTTCGTTGGAGGCTGATTACAAACAAGCTGCTTTTTATGTTGTTGATGCGGTTCTTGAGAATGATTCAAATGTTGAGATAGATACGATTCTCGGTCACGTTAAAAGTAGCATTAATGACTATGTCTTCCCAGACCTACAAGACGGCAAAAATTTCGCAGATTTTATGGGTGAATATAAAACAGCAAAACGAGCATCCTTTCCAGTTGAATTGACTAATCTGTCTTGGCATAATGATGTTGATTTTCCCAATTCACTGGGAAATCTAGCCACTTCATTTACATTTCAAGACTACGTTGGAGCCGCAGGTTTTGATGGAGGGGACAATAATTGGCGTTATGGAGAAGGTCCTAGTGGTATTACTATTTCAATTAATAACCCTCAACGAATACAAACTAATCAGCAGGCCTGGGACAGGTTTAAAACGCATGTAAGTAATTATGATCCTTCTGTTGATCTATCTGCTCACTTAAGGGGCTTTAGGTGGTCTGGTGGATTAGAATTAGTAGGGACACATAATGATGGAACCGGTGGTTCGGCGAGTGACCTTGATAGCGCATTTAATGATCAATTGTCTGGAAGTAATAATGGTATAGTTGGTGCTGAGCATAGAATCGCACGGATACCCGAACTCGACCCATTTGGTGTCGGATTTGATACCTACATTTCTAGAACTATTCAGTACTGTTTAACAGAGGCTGAGATAGATTATTTTAAAAATCTTATTCAAATATATGATGGTAATATTTTTGAATCTGGAGTTGAATCATCGGACATTAGCAACTATTTAAACAGTGTTGTTTCAGGTAGCAGTGTTGTTTCAGGTACAGGTATCCCCAAAGCTCAATTCGCCTCTTCCGGAACGGCCTTTTTGAGCGATGATGTTATTGATAGTTTGGATTTTTATGATCGGAATAGAGCAACACAAATTGACAGCAGCTTAATTGAAAGGTTTACCAACCTACCACTGCAATTGTTTACATATAATAATGGTAATGACTTATACACGTTAACAGATGAAGGCAAAATATTTGGTGCAGCACTAAACGCTGCAGAGGGGGCTAATCCTAGCTTTGATTTTAAAATCATCAATAAAACTGCTAGTGAATGGCGTCAGGTAGATCTCGAACATGATTTACATGATTTAGACAGAATCTTTTTTAACAAGCATTTTTTTATTATTAATGACAAAATTATTCAAAAAAAAGAGATAACCGCTAATAGTTTGATAGGTGTTAGTCCCGCAGTAAAAAGTTTTTTTACAGAACAGCTAACCACAGAAAATGTTTTTGGAACAGATCAAAAAGCCCATTTTATAGCCGCGTATAACGCCACTAAAGGGGATCTATTAATTAAACAAAATGTGACTGATGAACAAATTCAAATTTTTAAAAATCACCTTAAAACCAGAAGTTTAGTCCCTAGCAAAGTGATAAGCATACTCCAGCCGACAGCCGCTCAACTACAAGCTAGCTTGGACACGTCGTGGGATCAATTGAATGCTCAAAGATTGATTACTGTTCAAGCAAACGGAGCATTTTCTAATGCTATTTTGATCGCAGATCTTAGCAGTCAACTGGATAATATCGATCAAGGCCAAATCACGGCAAGCAGTTTTTCAATGATTGGAGACGGGAGTCTGGGGGGTGAAATTATTAGTTTTTTGAAAGGACAAAATTATGTATCAGACGAAGGCTATGTCGAAGATAAGTTTGATTCTGATATTCCAATTAATTATGATGGACTAACTGCTAGCTTATCAGATGACCAGAAATCGGTAATTCATCGCATATTCATTTTGGCGAAAACAAAAAAAGCGTATTGGGATAGTGTTAATGAATTAAATGTTCGGTATGGTACAGCACGTAGAAGCCATGGTGAAGCAATTTCTGCCATAAGAGATGAAGATTCTGACATGTTAGGTAGATACACCACAGCAATAACTGACATCAAGAATTGCCAAACTGAAATAAATAGGCTTCAACGTGAAATCTATGATGATATGCTTGAAGTCGTTAATTCATTGACGAGAGAACCTTCCCTTTACCTCGGGGATATCGACAGTAACATTGATACTTGGTCATCACAAGACATTAGTGAATTGCGGAGGTATTATCTAGGTTATATTAATAGCGATGTAAATGGTTTGGAATTAGGATTCAGTACAGAAAAACTGAAGGTAGATATGTTGGGTATCATTAGTGATGCTGGGCTAGTGGCAGCCAGTCAAGAGCCTGGGCAATTGAGTCTGGATGAGGGCACGTATATATACGACTATCGTATAAGCAGTGGTCCACCAAAATTTGAATCTAAAAATTTTAGACAGATTGTTGAGAAATTAGGTGAGATGGAGATTTTGGGCAATAACGAGTCGATTCCTAATAATTTTGAATACACAGAGCAAGATATAAGTACTATAGCCAATATAGAAGGTATAGCTAGTATAGACAATTTGGATGGCAATTTGGATGACTATGATTTTAAGTATATAAATGGTTCGATCGAGAGTAGGGTAATTTCAACTGTTTCAGGCGCAAATTACGTGCGTCCCAGTAGATTCATACATGAAAATGGAGAAACGCAAAATTTGGATTTAAATGGAAGTAAAGTTTGTCTTAATTTAAATCTAGGCGGAACCGAGTATATTCTTGTTACAAGTAGCGGGATGTATTTGTGTCAACAAGAAACTGATGGGGTTCTCGCAACACAGCTGGACACCGAGAGCAGTAGTGTTACAGGCTATAAAAAAACAATTCAGGGGAATGGCAATAAAGCATCATTGTATGGGATTGCGTATGACCTATCAATTGATTCTGGAGAAGTTAATGAAGTATTGAAAGCGATTAATTTCGCCAAGCCGATTACCCCAGGTGAGAGTGGAGATATTATAGATTATTTTAAAGATCATCCACCTCACGATTCATTTTATATCAATAGCGATAGCGGTAGAGATAGCATCTATCTCAACCCAAATGTGATTTATCCTGGGTTTGTTACAGGATTGACAGATGTATTGGTCAACACAGAACGCGCCAAATTTGTTAACTCAATACTTGAAGAATCCTGGCAATTATTTAAAGGTCAATTAACAAGTGACTTAAAAGGGAGGGTGAACAGTCTTAAATCGGCAAAAAATACGTTTAGCGGTACTACTTATAAAAATCAAGAAGAAGTGAAGGAAAAATTTAGTAATGTTTTGACTAGCTTTTTAAATGCATATTATAAAGATGGCGGGTTATTGTATTATATTCCAAAATCCAATTCGAATAGAGCTGCATTAATGCTTGAAGCTTCCGGGTACACCATTCCAACCTATGATCCACTCATGAGTAGCTTTACGATGGATACTCAATCTAGCATATTAATGAACACAATTGAGTTGCAGCGTGTTCAGCGAGAGCTATTTTTATCGGCTACTTCAATCCGGACTAATCTACAACACCTGATGAATAAAGAGGCAAAAGTTACTGCTAAGGGCCTGGTTATCGAGGCTTATCTATACACTACTGATCAGAGTATTGAATTTGAAAGAGATGACTTAACTGAGGGTAGTGATATAGATATTTATTCTATGGGTCAATCGTGGCTCAGTATTGCTAACGGTGATCAAAGATTGGGTTGGATGCATAAGCAAGATGAGGAAGATACACGATATACATGGGACGAATTTAAAAACAAGCTGCTTAATAACGAGTTAAATTGGGGCATTTCATTGCCGTCAGACTTTGTTCAGACTAATGAAAACGCAGTTTTGTCGGCGATGTCACCCACAGGGGTTAAGTCATCAGCGAGTGAAGCCTTGAAGAATTACGCCGATACACTAACTGGACCAATTACAATGCAAAATCTACAAGAGTATGTCAGTGAAAAACAAGCCATTGAATCAGAGATTAAAGCTGCGCCTAGTGCAATTGAAATTAGTTTATCGCGTAGGTCCGGTATTCAAAGAAAGATGCTCGCCAACGCAATTGCGCTTAGGGATCAATCGTTTTCTATGGCGGGTGTTAAACGCATGGTTGCTGAGGCTTTAAAAATGAAACATGTGCTGAACTTTTTATATTATTTAATTAGTCAGTATTCTAACAGAATTCATTTGTTTCTAGCTGTTTTGTATGATGCAAAATTAGAATCTGCGACACCAGCATCGGCTCAGTTTGATCCATCAGAGCTTTCGGAGATGCTGTCGACTGTGTATTCGAACCGAATTGCAGTACTACAAAAAGAGATCGCTGAAAAAGAGGCAGAATTAGGATTGGATTTGAGTAAAAGTGCAAGTCGGATTTTGGATAATATGTGGAACAATCCAGAGAAAGCCTATCAGAAAGGGGCCTTCAACGCGTATAAAAAGGCTGTCCGAGAAGTGTCTCAAATTATGTTTGAGCTTGAATTATTATCAACGATGACAGCTGTGTCGGATCAGGCCAAATCCATTGTTGCGTTATCAAATGTCGATAATGGGTTAGAGTCTGTGTCAGTGGCAGAGACTCGGATGAATCAGCAATACAATTCTATGGTTACGTATGAACGCAGTAAAGAAATGGAAGCGTATATGTTAGCCATGACGGATTTGATTAATGCACTTTCAGCGCCTGAGGGCGTGGACATTGACTCGACTGATGGACGTTTAGTGATCAGCCGAGATAGATTGGAAGATTTGTTTCGTGAAAGAAGTGAAGAAAGAGGTATAAATTTTAACTCTGAGTGGTTAGAGGAAAACAAATGGAACGATCTGAAAACGGAAATAATGGCCTTGCTTACTGCTGAAGAGCTAAGTAGCTTGCTGAAAAACGGTCATAATCCCCATGCTAATCCCAGTAATCCCAGTAGCACGTTGGATTTGCTATCACTCGATTACGAACATGAACCCATACCACTAAGTCACTCTCATACGTTTAGTGTCACGGACGTATTGACACAACAAGATGTTGTGGACTCTTTTTTAGGCTTGGAAGGTAGAGCAGAAAGTATTGTGATAGAGGTTTACAGTAAAGTTCCTCGACCTGAGGGCGATTACGATCAAATAAAACAGCTCGGGGAGGCATTACACCAACTGGATAACGAAGTTAATGGCCTTTTTTATACAATTCATGAATCCGTTGCCGATGCAACGGCGGATATCAGCCAAATATCACAGAATCAGGATGCCTATGCTAGAGGGGAAATTGACGATGCTAAAATGCAGGGATGGGTGAGTCTAATTGATAATATTCGCATCTCGATAAATACTGTGTATGCTAGCCATTCTAACATTCAGACTTACTATTTAAGAAAAATTAACGCGCTTGATGATGCTATACAGAGCCTGCAATCCCAAGGGACGATGAACGGAGACGCGAGCAAACCTGTTCCCCATGTTACGTTTGGGTCTCCCGACGATGCGATTACTGCGTTAAACACCATGCTGGGCGATGGTAAGGGGTATCAAATAACGGGCTCGTTAGCAGAAACAGAGATTGATATTTTTCGGCGTCCCATGTTTGATGTGGATGAGGCCAAGTTGCTGGGTATTCGAGACAGCATTACGGAGTTGTCAGAAGTTACAGAGATCTTATCGCTGTTAGTGAAAAAAACGAATACCCGATACAGACGTATTATGGAAGCGATGTATGGTCGGTCCTCGGGTAGTAGTGACAATAATTTACTTTCAATGGTATCTGACAATAAAGACTTTGTTGATACGGTATTGTCATCAGCAGAAGACGCGGTGGGTAGCTTAAAGGATTATGTTGGTCAAGCGATGAATGCACAGGACCAATATTTAAATGCGGTTATTGATGAGGAATATGACCGAGCTGACTTGAGTGCAACAGGCGCAATTCCGGCAGGTGGTATTGCTATTGATGCTGCTTCACCGGCTGCGGGGCCTTTGGCGCCAGTGGTTCAGATCGCGGGTGCTGGTGCTGAAGCTAGTGTCGAAATCGCTCTTGCAGAAAACAAAAGATCTAGAAAACTAGATTTAATGACTCAGCTGAGAAATCCACATTCAGATCAAATAAATATGGGGGACATCTATTCGCTTATGTCAACGGGGGATCCAGACCTTGATGAAAAGATGCATGAGTCTCTTTATGCCGCATTATCATCAGATAGTTCCATCGTTGGAAATGCTAATGGGTTTTCGGCATTGGATCCAAATTATATTAATAGTATTAGAAGACAATTAGAAATTGCTCAAAAAATGCGGGCATTACGGATTGAGTTGGATATGCGACATAGCGAGCTAATGGAGAATTTGTTGAAAGCAATCTATAATGTGACTCCAGATGGATACTTAAATAATCTAAAATCAATGATGCAATTTCGATCCGAGTTTGGCCTAACAATTTTTGACGGTATTCAGCGTGACATGCAAGATGAGGTTGCTCGGCGAAATAAAGACTACGAAAAAAACAAGCACATTGAAGAAATTAATGCCCAGTTCCGTACCGAGATGGCATTTATAGCGGGAGGATTTGCTGTATCGCTGATTCCAGTAGCCGGAACTGTGGCTAAGAGTGCAATGAAAAACTTTAAAATAATTTCCCGGATATCAGAGAGAATGAATAGTATGATGAATAGCCTGGGTAGCATTGCTAAAAAAATGACGCCGACTTTGTCTAGCAGTAGACGTCTACAAGGTAAACGATATCGACGTCTAAAGTATTTGAATAAAAACAAAAAGCAATTGTCCCGTGTCTCTGAACCTCCTCTACCTAAAAGTAAAATAGGTGGAGCGAAGACTCTTTCCAAAAAAGAGAGCGATATGTTGATAGAATTGGAGGTAAAGAAAGCGGAGGCCTTGAAAGCGAGTCGGTCATGGTTTACTAATAAACTGGTTGAAATAGTTGGAGAAAAAACTCTTAAAAAACTGTCTCGCAGAATGCTCTATTTTAATGCCGTACGACGTAGTATTTTATTCTTTATTCAGGGTACCATAATTCCAATTCGTAAAGGCTCAGGGGATTTGGAGCATGCTGCGGTCAATCAGTCCATAGATTTAAACATTAGGAGAACCTCTACGACGGAAGCGGCGGACGCCAATGTCCAAGAACTGAAGACTCTTTTGGAGGGGGAAGACAAAGTAAAGTCCGATGCTGCACGTGCGATACTGATGGCTGTATTGATGGATTTAATTTTTGAAAAATACCAACAGGAATTGCTGGATATTTTACAAGCTAATTTTGATGGCAATCCAGAGGACAATGATAAAGCGTATTACCTTTCGTATCAAAATGGCTTTGGTACGAAGTATTATAGCGTGGATCATGGTAAAATTGCGGATGTTGGCGTTAAGGTAGCTACAAGACAGGCAAATCTTCATGTGGGCCTAATGGTAGCCAATACAAATGTTCGTATTATGGATGCGGTTATGCGAACGTTTATGGGGGCGCCTGCAAGAAACAAAACATCGGTATTGAGTGATTTTTTCAATATATCACAGTCTTCGATTCGGTCTAGCTTAGATCAAGTTAAGCGATATATGGAACAACGTGTGGATTTAAAAAATAAGCAGCAGGCAGAAATACGAGAGATGAAAGAGGCTACTGCTAAGTTGATAATTGGGTCAACCGCTGTGCTTGCTAGTTTTTTTATAAGCCCTGCACTTGTTTTAGCAGGGTCATCCTTTGTGATGGGTCTTGCCGACATTGCTTTGGCACAAGAACGTTCGCGGTCAGCTCGGTCAGACTTTAATAATAAAAGTATCGGTAAGTTGTACAATTCAAACAGTACCATTACTAATAATCAAAATAACCGTATTACAGTGACAACGAATCTATCCAATTCAAAAGTTAATACGGTTATCGCTAAAAATGCCAGTGGAAACGTCGTGGTGACAAATACCTTCCCAAGCAATCAGGTTTCTGCTACGTCTACGCAACAAAAAATAGGAGGAAAAGTCGTTATTACAACAACGATTGTGGATAAAAAAACGAATGCAGTAACCGTTGTTGTTACTGAAATACAGGCTCCCAAGAATGATGAGCCGATCAAGGTCGTTTCAAATCCAAAACAGTTTAATAGCCGGTCAGCGTATCAAGCTTACTCGGATTCGAATCTAATCAATACGGACATAAACTATGCGGAGGATTTGGGTATTGAAGTGGATAATCAAATAGTATTTAATTCGGAAGCACAGGTGTTATTAGAGCGTAAAATCGAGTTAATCAATATGCAGCAAAAGTTTGTTGCCAGTGCAATTGAAAAGAAAAATACGATTATCGAGGCTATTTTAGCTCAGTTATTTGGAGCTGCATTTGAAAAAAACAGTTTGCTGCAGACCGTAGTCGCGAATCAATACCAAATTAATCAGCAGATCATGGGGGCCGCAATGGCTTCGGCCAGGGATTGGATCATCCGTGAAAATGCGATTCGAAATATGGAGGCAGATGCTGCAGCTGCATTAACTTCGTTTGCGTTAACAACAGTTATTGGCGGTTTTGCAGGCAGACGGGCCGGTAAAGCTAAAAGCCGTACAAAAGCCATGTATACGGGTTTGGCACAATTGACAAATAGTTCCTTGGCAAATGAAAATTTTCAGAAAACATTGTGGCGGCGAGGCGATAAAGCATTTACAGAAAATATTCCAATGTTTTTTGGCATAGACAACTTTGCATCGGTTGACACTGAGTTTGGTGATGAGGGGACTGTTGCAAAACAGACAATTTCAGATCTTGGCCCTGGTTATGAGGACGTTTATGAAAATTTGATTAGAAACAATATTTTATATAGTATTGATGATAATAATGCTAGATTAGCTATCTCAGAGGAAGAACTGGATCATGGATTAGTCTTTCTTACACCGGCTCAAAAGAATAATGTTTTACCTATTTTGCAACAGTCCCATGAGGGTAAGTTCAAACGCAAGACAGATGAGTTTGCCGAAAAGTCAGGGACTGAGGCTATGCGTGATAACGAGCAAGCACGGCTAGACGCACTAAAGGCTAAACAACAATCCGGCCAAACACTTAGTTTTTTTGAATTGTATGAACTCACGAAACTGTCTAATCAGAACTTAAAGTATGATAGAGCCCAACAAGGCATGCTTAGACAGCGATATGACACTATTCGTGACAACAGTAGTGGTTTCTCAAGTGTGATCAAATCTACATATGGCAAAGAAGGGATTAAAGGGCTCAGGAAAGCGATTCGAGAAAGAGCCAAAGAGCATCGGAATAAGTTAGAGGCGCAAAACAGGGCTTTATTTGATGAGGAATTACTTCGTTTGTCATATCCAGGATCAGAGTTAGTGATTCAAGATCTTAAAAAAAAGCTGTCTGACAAGGGGTTAATGGATTCAGCGAATGTAATCAAGGTCCAACGGACCGATAAAGGGTTGGGTGCTATTTTTGGTATTAGCAATGATTTGCGGCAAAGAAAGTCTGTGTATATGAAAAGCAGTCCAATTGCTGGGCAAGATACGCTTCGTGTGTACTACACGGATGGCGGTGAAACAGGGATTCTCGATCTTGATAGTAATCAAATTAATATGATGAACGATCTACTTGCCTCGACGCGTCCAAATGACTACTCTTTTGGTTCTACTGGCGCTGGTTCTATCGGCAGGGGTTTATTAAGCGCGGCCTTGTACTATGGCAGTTTAGGTATTATCCCGAGTGGTTTATTCGAAACAGGATATGATGAAGTCCAGAAATGGGAGCGAACTCGAGATATGCTCGATTATTTAGAAACCAAGGACCGCCCGTTGAATCAGCTTACAATTAAAGAATTAAATGAACTAAAGTCAAAAGCGGGTATATATTGGGACGAGATTTTGACGCGCATGAAAGATAAAGGCGATGTAGGGGCTAGTGCATTATGGTCAAAGATGAACAATGCCAAAAAACTGCCCTATTCCAGAGGCCGGCTAGAGCAATATTTGAGGGGGTCCATTCGCGATGCCAGTGGTCGGAAACAGGTGGATTATTCTAAAGTTACTGGAACAACGACAAAATTCCCATTTTTAGAAGAGCTAACAATAGAGGGGACATTATCCGTAGAAGCATCTTCCGGCGAGATTAATGCGTGCTTCGATTTCTTTGAAGAGTCAGGAATCTTCGACAAAGATGGAGTTTCTCAAATGCCAATGTTAATAGACTATAGTGAACAGAACATTATTGATTATTTACAAAAAAGTGGTTTGCAAGATCAATTAACTAAAGCGCCTATGCACTATAATTTGGGATCAAGCAGTGAAGTTCGAGCAAAATCTATTGTTGATATGGTGGCAACGTTTTTAGTTAGTGATGTTCGGGAGTGTGTTGTATCCTCCGAGCAACCAGGCCCGCCACTTCCTCCGCCAGCAGAACCGCTACCACCAGGCCCGCCAGCCAATTAACTCAAGTACGTAATTAAAATGCTGAGGTCTGCCGGATTGATCCCCCCAATGCGTTTGGCGGCTTGGATTGTTGGGGGGCGATGGTCCATCAGCCGTTGACGGCATTCAGCACGCAGTCCGGGAATTTTCGTATAGTCTAGGGTGCTGGGCAGGGGTTTTTGTTCCCATTTTTGAATGCGGTCAATCTCCAGCTGCTGGCGGCGCAGATACCCGGCATATTTAATGGCCACATGGGCGCGTTTGCATTGGTCGTACTGGTCGTAGGTGTCTGGCTGGTGCTTCAGCGCCCCAAAGACAACGTCGATATCAAACTCGGGTCGTTTGCAGGCTTCATGCAGCGACAGGGTTGCGTCTAGACTCAGGCGGGCGGCAGCCGCGTCGGGTAGACGTTCTTTTTTCCAACGGTCTTGCAGGTTTTGAACGCATGCGTCCCAGTTTTGAACGGTTAGATGATCGCTTTCGGGCACTACACCCGCATCATGCCCCAGGGTGCTGAGCCGGAAATGGGCGTTGTCCTGGCGCAATAGCAAGCGATACTCGGAACGTGAGGTGAGCATACGGTACGGTTCATGAATGGTTTTGGTAATTAAGTCATCAATTAGCGTGCCAATAAATGACTGGTCACGCGTGAGAATTAAGGGTTGTTTTCCCTGCACATAAAGCCCGGCATTAATACCGGCAATGATGCCTTGGCCGGCCGCCTCTTCGTATCCGGATGTGCCATTGAGCTGACCGGCAAAAAACAAATTGGGCATGGTTTGACTGGCTAAGGTGGGCGTAAGCTGGGTGGGAATCACGTAATCGTATTCCACGGCATAGCCATAACGCAGCACGGATACATTGGCAAGCCCTGGCATGGTTTTTAGAAACTCAAGCTGAATATCAGCGGGCATGGAGGTGTTCAGCCCCTGGGCATATATTTCCGGGGTGTCCCAGCTTTCGGGCTCCAGAAAAATATGATGGCTGGGTTTGTCGCTAAATCGTACAACTTTGTCTTCGATTGACGGGCAGTATCGGGGGCCTACGCCTTGGATGCTGTGGTTGTACATGGGTGAGCGGTCCAAATTGTCGAGCAACAGTGCATGGCCGTCGGGTGTGGTGTTGGATAAAAAACAATCGGCTTGCTGGGTATACCGAGTATTAAAGGGCGTCCGCAATGAAAATCGATGAAATTCTGGGTCTCCGGGTTGGGGGGCTAGGGCACTGGTGGTAATAGAGTCGCGGTGGAGCCGGGGCGGGGTGCCGGTTTTGAAGCGACCCAGACGCAACCCCAAGCGTCGAAAGGTGTCAGAGAGTCCTAGGGCGGCAGCTTCGCCGACGCGACCACCGTCTGTTTTAGCCTCGCCGGTATGCATGCAGGCAGACAAAAAGGTGCCCGTTGTGACCACAATGGCTGCGCCGCGGATGCGGGTGCCGTCCGCTAAAATAGCGGTGGTTTCATGCGTGTTGTGCTCAATGTCAACCACCATTCCGGTGATGATTTCAATGCCTGGGGTTGCGTCAAGTGTGGTTTGCATATGGCGTTGATAGGCATATTTATCATTTTGGGATCGCACGCATTGCACGGCCGCACCTCGGGATCGATTCAGCAGTTTCATTTGCATAAATGTAGCATCGGCCGCGCGGCCCATTTCTCCACCCAAGGCATCCACTTCGCTCACAATTTGACTTTTGGCGGGCCCCCCGATGGCCGGGTTGCAGGGCATAACACCAATGGTATCGACACTTCCGGTAATCATCACGGTAGGCACGCCCATACGGGCACAGGCTAATGCGGCCTCGCATCCGGCGTGGCCACCCCCAATAACAAGGACACGGTTCATATACCCTATAGTATAAAATAAACCCCTAAATTTCGGAAGTCAGTGGCATGGCAATAGCAAGAAAAAAATGCTACTATTTCAACTAATCATGCAATTCTATCCGAGCATTCTATTGGCATTAGTTGCGGGCGTTGGCATGGGTATTTTAGTTCCGGATTGGTATCCGATTATTGATCCATTGGGGGTATTGTTTATTCAAGCCTTGAAGCTGGTGATGGTGCCGCTGGTCTATGCCTCACTGGTCACTGGGGCGGTGCAGCTGTATCGGTCTGGGAATTTGGGCGGCTTGGGCTTGGGGAGTCTGGCTTATTTTTTAGTTTCTTCGACGGTGGCGAGTCTCCTGGGGCTGGGGGCTGTGTTGGTGGTTAAGCCGGGGCTTTGGGTTGCGGCAACCGTGAATGCGCCCCATGCAGCTGTTCCACCCGTTTTGCCTACGGTTACGGATTTGTTGCTTCGCATTGTGCCCAACAATCCGGTCCAAGCGATTGCCGAAGGGCAAATGCTGGCTATTATTTTTATGGGGCTGTTGTTTGGCTTGGCCATTGGTAATTTGGGGGAGCGGGGCAATGCGGTTTTGCACTTTGTGGACAGTTTACGGGCGATTATGACCTTGGTGACTCGGTGGGTTATTATGGTGTCGCCGTTGGGTATTTTTGCCCTGATTATGAAGATGACCGTGACGGTTGGCCTGGATACGATTGTGCCGTTGTTGGGGTATATGGGCGTCGTTGTTTCAGCGTTATTGGGGCATGCGTTTTTAATTTTGCCCTTCGTGTTGGTGTTTATTGCGCATCGGTCGCCCATAGCTTTGGCCCGTCAGCAGCTATCGGCGTTGGTGACGGCGTTTAGTACGGCCACCAGCAGTGGGGCGTTGCCCATTGTTTTAAAATCATTTAAAGATCCCAACGATCATCGCATTGCCAGCTTTGTAATGCCCATTGGCACCACCGTGAATATGAATGGAACGGCCTTGTACGTGGCGAGTACAGTTGCATTTTTGGCGCAATATTATGGGGTTGCGTTGGGGCCTGTGCAATACGGTATTTTGATTTCACTCACGCTGTTGTCTGCGGTGAGTGCGGCGGCCATGCCCGGGTCGAGTTTGGTCACCATGAGTGTGGCTTTGGCCGCGTTGGGGATTCCGATGGAAGGTATTGGTATGATTGTGGCGGTGGATCTTTTGTTGGACATGAGCCGAACGGCGGTGAATGTGTGGGGTAACGCCGTTGCGACGCTGGTGATGGCCCGATTGGCTGACTGAGCATTTGGTGCTAAACTATAAGATCATGCCGTGGTGGTGGAATTGGTAGACACGCTAGCTTGAGGGGCTAGTGCTCATTTGGGCGTGCAGGTTCAAGTCCTGTCCTCGGCACCAACGTATTTCTAAAACAAGAGGGGGTACCAATCAAAACAGCGGGCCATGAACCCGCTTGTTTTATACAACCTCCCCCCGGACTTTGTATGGCTCAACACATGCATTCGGGGCACAAACATCGGACTGATTCCGGGGGCCGCACAAATGCGATTGAGTTACAATCGAGAAATGCCCAAGGGAATTAATTTTTAAACATATTTGTTTGTTAGACAATGTTTTTGGTACCGAGGGCCGGACTTGAACCGGCACGAGCGTTGAAGGCTCAATGGATTTTAAGTCCATCGTGTCTACCAATTCCACCACCCCGGCACGAGACGATAGAGTTTAGCCATTATACTATGTATGGTTCTATTGGTACAATAAGTCTATGAATCAGTCGATCACGACAGCGTTTGATCAGGCACCGCAGGACGATCGGGCACCTGTTCCCGTTACGATTGTGTTGGTGGACCCTCAAATACCCCCCAATACGGGCAATATTGCTCGGTTGTGTGGGGCCAATGGGATTCCCTTGCATTTGGTTGGCGAGTTGGGGTTTTCATTATCCGATAAGCAGTTGAAACGGGCGGGGCTGGATTATTGGGCATCGGTCCAGTGGTCGGTATTTCCGGATAAAGCGGCGTATTTGGCCCAATTGCCCATGGCGAAGAGTCATTTTTTTTCTACGCAAACGACGGTGTCGTATTTTGATCATACCTATCATCCGGGGGATTATTTGGTGTTTGGCAGCGAAACGGCGGGGTTGGGCCGAGCGTTTGTCCGATCGGTGGGGGATCGGGCGTGTTGCATTCCAATGGTCAATCCTTCTGTACGCAGTCTTAACCTGGCGACATCCGTCGGTATTGGTGTCTATGAAGCATTTAGACAAATTCGGTATACTTAAGACATATGCGAATTGATCGGCAAATTCAAGCGCGCTTTGCATCGTGTGTGGGGGAGCGCCCCCATACCCATGAGAATCGTGTGGATGCCGCAGACAGCTTGCGGGGGTTGGATCAGTTTTTTCGGGCATCGGGGATTCCGTACTATTTGGTATTTGGCACGCTGTTGTCCTGCATTCGAGAACAGGCCTTGTTTCACTACGATCACGATATTGATATTGCCATTCATGCCCAGGATTTGGACCGATTTCGGGCGGCACTGCCCCAGTGTCGGGCTCAGGGGTTTTATGTGAATGAGCTGGGGTATTCGGTGATTAAGTTGCGCAGTTTGCCGGCGGATTCTCATATTGATATTTGGATCATTGAGCCAGCGGCGTGGTACTGGAACGCCACGTGGCGGTTGGATCATGCGCTGTTTAAGCCCAACTACTTTTCGGGGCATCAGACGCGGCCCTGCTATGACTTTCACCCTCAGGTTCCCGATCAACCGGAACGCTTGTTGCAGGCGTGGTATGGCCCGCAGTGGGGGGTTAAGCAAACCGATGCGTTTGCGTTGTATCGGCCAGTGCTATCGCGAATTTTTGCCTACCCGTTTATGACGGCAATTGTGCCATTTCGATTTTCGCATGACCCGCGCAGTTGTCGGTGGCGACCGTGGGTCCAACGGCTGAATGGGGGGCGTGTGCGGGTTGCCTCGGATTCTGAGTAACGGCACATTGTCTAGGTAGCGGGGTTCACGGTATACTAAATAGCCTATGATGGCAACAACACACACACGACTGGATTTTTTACACACTGTGGTTGAGGAGACGAATGATCGATTGTTGCATTATTTTAATACGCGGTCGTTTTCGGTCTCTCAAAAAGCCAACACCTCGCCAGTGACCCAAGCAGACGTTGAAATAGAAACCATGATTCGCAAGGTTGCTAGTGAGCAATTTTCAAATTTAACCATTGTGGGGGAAGAATGCGGGTCAGAAGCCCCTTCAGAGCCACAAAAATCGGGCCTCCGGCTGATTATTGACCCGATTGATGCCACGGCCAACTTTATTCGCGGGGTTCCCATATTTGGCACGTTATTGGCCTTTGAAGAAAACGGGGTTATGACCGATGGGCTAATTTCGGCTCCGGCGATAGGTGCTACGTGGTGGGCGTCTCGGGGGGCTGGGGCATTTTACAATGGCCAGCGGATGCAGGTATCGGCGATTGATTCGGTCTCAGAAGCGTGTGTGTTTCATGGGGCGTTGTATGGGTATGAGGCACAGGGGTTGCCGGTGGGCTTTCAGGCGTTTTTGGCCAAGACCAAGCGACAGCGGGGCTTTGGGGATTTTTATGCGCCCATGTTGGTGGCGATGGGGGCGGGTGAATGTTGTGTGGATGCCAATTTGCAGTGTTGGGATATGGCACCCATACAAGTAATTTTAGAAGAAGCGGGCGGGCGGTTTTCAGATTTTTCGGGCAATGCCAGTGTGTATAGTCACCACATGGTCTGTTCCAATGGGCAGCTGCATGAGGCGTGTTTAGCGAGTTTGCGCAATGGCTAATCTGTCGTTGGGGATTGTGGGGTTGCCCAATGTGGGGAAATCAACCTTGTTTAATGCCTTAACGAAAGCCGGTGTGGATGCGGCCAATTATCCCTTTTGTACCATTGATCCGAATACCGGTGTGGTGCCGTTACATGATGCGCGTTTGCATCAATTGGCGGCCTTATCGGGCAGCAAAAAAACCATAGCGGCAACGGTTGCGTTCACTGACATTGCGGGGTTGGTGAAAGGGGCATCCAAAGGCGAAGGCCTGGGCAATGCTTTTTTGACCAATATTCGGGATACGCAAGCGATTGTCCATATGGTTCGGTGTTTTGAAGACGATGATATTGCCCATGTGCATGGGCGGGTGGATCCGGTTGCGGATGTTGAGATTATTGAAACGGAGTTGTTGTTGGCGGATTTGGATACGGTTCAGCAGGCCATTGAAAAGCAGATGAAGAAGCAAAAGTCTGGCAAAGCGGAAGATAAAGCTCGGTTGGCGGCCCTCCAGGCGATTGAAGCCCCCCTCAGTGCGATGACTCCCTTGCGGCATGTATTGGATACGGTGGATGCAACAGTGATTCATACCTATGGGTTTTTAACGGCGAAACGGATGATTTATGTGGCCAATGTGGGCGAGCCCGATGTGGTGCATGGCAATGTGCATCAGCAGCAGCTCATTGCGCATGCGGAAAAAACAGGGGATCGGGTGGTGACGTTGTGTGCGGGACTGGAAAGTGAGGCGGCTGCGTTGGACTGGGCAGATCAGCAGGATTATTTGGCGGAGTTTGGGCTTCAGCAATCGGGGTTGATGCAATTGGCCCATGTGGGGTTTGAGTTGTTGGGGCTTCAAACGTATTTAACCACAGGGCCTGAAGAAAGTCGGGCGTGGGTGATTCCGGTGGGGTGTTTGGCGCCACAGGCGGCTGGGGTGATTCATACGGATTTTGAAAAAGGGTTTATCCGGGCCAATGTGATTCAATATTCGGCGTTACTCGAGGCGGGTTCGCTAAAAAATGCCAAAGCCTTGGGTGTGTTGCGACAAGAGGGTAAAGAGTATGTCATGCAAGATGGGGATGTGGTTGAGTTTTTATTCAATGTTTAGACGACCATGAAACCGTGGTTGGCCTGGCTGGGTGTGGGGTGGTTGGTTGGGATAGCGCAGTTAATTCCGGGTGTGAGTGGTAGCACGGTTGCGGTGGTGTTTAATCGCTATCAGCCCTTGATTCAAGCGGTGAATGCGGTGGTTGCGGCACCGTTTCGGTTTCGATTGTCCCATGGGGTTGTGGGCGTAACGGTTCTGGGTGCGGGTGCGAGTTTGGTTATCAATGCGGGGGTTATGGCGTGGTTGTTGGATCAGTACTCAGTGGGGGTATATGGGGTGTTTTTAGTGTTGATTTTGGGTAGCGTTCCGATTTTGTATCGAACATGGGCCGGGTATCGGTTGCCCCACTTGGTGGGTAGCGCGGTGTGCGGGATCCTGTTGGGGTGGTTGATGACGGTGGTGTGCCCGCCCAGTTCGGGTGTTTCAACTCAATTATCGGTGGTGGATGGGGTTTTATCTGGGTTTGTGGCTATGGGCATGATGGTTGTTCCGGGGATTAGTGGGTCCATGATGTTGGTGTTTATGGGTACGTACGATGCGATTATTGTATCGGTTGCTCAATTGGATATGCGGGCCTTGATGGGCGTGAGTGTTGGGGCTGTTTTGGGTGGCTTGGTCATGGTCAAGGTTATGGATGGGGTTTTAAACCGGTTTCCATTGGCGGCGTATTGCGTGATTATGAGCTTGGTGTTGGCGTCAGTGCCCGTGCTTTTGGGGTATATTATTGCACCGTAGTGGATAATACTATATAAGACTAACCCCTAGTTTGGGAAGATCGCTGAATAAACGCATCCAGATCCTCGGGGGTATTGGCGTGCGGGTTGTGGGCGACGTAGTCCATGAGATGTGTTTGGATTTTAGCAAGTGCTTGTCTAGAAAATCCTCGGGTCATAAGGTCTTGGCTGGATAGAGCCAGATCGGCCGGTGTCATGTGGCAGCGTGCCCAGTGGAAGTCATGCGCAATCACATGGCGGATCCACCGCTTGGTTTTTTTGGGCAGAGTCAGCCAATCCCACTGGGGCTCTGGAATGGTTCGTAAGACCCACGCCCATTTGAATTCAGTTGGCTGATTGGCCAACGCCGACCAGTCGGGCCAGGTGTGGGGATCACCTTGGGGATAAAATAGGCGAGACAACCACCCATGCTGGGCCATGATCGCCAAGGCCGTGGGGGCATGCGGGCCATGAATCAGGCTGGTTAGTTCATGCGTTATGCGTTCGGAAGATGGCAAGGGATACGGCGTTTCGAATCCCGCATCGCTCGCTAAGCGAAACCCCAACTGGGCAACAAAGCGATACGCACGGAAAACACGCAAACTGTCTTCAGAAAACCGCTGATGCGCATCGCCAACCGTGCGTAAAATGCCCGCATGCAGGTCATCCAAACCCCGAAATGGGTCCAGCAGTGTGTGGGTTAATGGGTCCCAGGCCATGGCATTCACGGTAAAGTCACGGCGTTGCAAATCCAATTCAATGGAATCGGTGAATGTTACAGTGTCAGGGTGTCGGTGATCGCTGTATCCCGTTTCGGTGCGCAATCGTGCAATATCAATGCGGTGCCCATCGGTTAAAATGGCAATGGTGCCAAAGCGTCGGCCCAATTCACGGGTATCAAATAGCGTTCGAATAACAGATAATGGGGCAGCCGTTGCGAGGTCATAATCCGGCGGTTTGGAGCGGTTGAGCAATTGGTCTCGAATGACACCACCAACTAGATATGTAGCATACCCCGCATCCGCCAATCGCTGGCAAATGGAAACAATACGATCTGGAACAGAAATGCTTACAGTAATGTTTGCCCTTTTTGTTTGTTTTTGCGTTCCAGTTGGTCATGCAATTCAAAGCTAAACGAATCCAGCACGGTATCGGGTAAGGTGTTAATCTCGCGAACCAACTCGACAGCGGCTTGCATAAAACTGGTATCGTGGCTGTTTAGTGTATCGGTATTCAGTGTTTTAATGTTGGCGATAATGGCACGTGTCGTTTCACTGGGAACATTGTGCTGCTCTAAAAACGACTGAGTGAATGCCAAGGTAACGGCCTGTTCGGATTCCGGAGCCTTGGATTCTGATAAAAATCGATTCATTAACTCACCGAAAAGCTCGGTGTTTTCTGCATTGACCTCGTAGTCATTGTTGCCCGGTTGAACCGGATTGTTGCTGTTGTTGAATCGATTAATATTAAATTTTGACATGTTTATTACGCTCCATTAGTTTCATTGTACTATAGTTATCGTTAGGATAGGCATCATTTATTGCATGCGAGTTTTTGTAGGCAGAGGCTGCACGGCGCTCAGCAGGGCCATGTGGGGGTCATGCGACCCTGATTTGAGCATGAAATCGGCATGAATCAGCCGCTTGTATTGCTGTGTTAAGCTGGCCAGTGTATGGGTGCGGTAAAGCACGCTGCGTTGTTTTTGGATGAAATAAGGGTGTTTGCCAACTTGTTTGGCTAATGTGTCGTGGGATAGGGTTCGGTCGCTAATCAGTTGAATATACAGTCGGCATTGATTGGCAAGGCTGCTGATGATGTAGACGGGATCGTAGTTGTCGTTTAGCAGTTGGGTGACGGCCTGGAGTAATGGACGGGGTTGGTTGTTTTTTAGGGCTTCGTGCGCATCCAGCATCGATTGTGTGGGAAACGCATGCAAGTCGGCCAGTGTTTGTTGGGTAATCTGCGTGGCTGTCCCCAAGTAGGTGCGGATGGTTTGAATGAGTTGGTCGATGCGTTGTAAATCCGTACGGTGAATGTGCCAAATGGTAGCGGCGATTGTGGGTTCGGCGGTTAATTCATAATAGCGAATGCGGTCGGTTATCCAGTGCATGACTTTGTCTTCGTCCCAATCTTTAAATTCAGTGAATGCTTCAGCGTGACCCAAGCCGAGGCACTGTTTGCTTAACTTGAATCGCTTATCAATGGGTTTGGTGGTGTATAGAATAATTGTGTGGGCGCCCGAGGTTTGCGCATGCGTTAAGCAGTCGAGCAATTCGGTTGTTTTTTCAGTGGCTTTTGTGGTTAAAAATACAGGATTTTTGTATCGAATGAAGCAATAGGGGTTGAATAAATTGTGTTGATTGCAAGCATGAATAAAGTCGGTTATGCTGGTTGTTTCACTCAGATCAATCCATTGAACATCGGGGTGTTCGGCACACAGCTGATGGACCCGATCCTGAATTCGAAATGTGTCGCTTCCGTGAATGATGTGTATCATCTTGGTATATTAGTTTAGCATAGTGATATAATGATATTAAGATGATTAATTTTAATGAATTCGAAGCTCGCACGCGTCAGCATGCAGCGGTGGTCTTGCGTGATACCTGTGTATTGGATTCCGAGACGACCATGACCATGGTCAACAAATTTCAGCATGAATCCACCCTTTGTTTGTTGGAAAGTGCGGACCCCACTCAGGCCCAGTACCAAGATTCTTACCTGGCCTTTGACCCTTTTTTAACCCTAACGGTTCAGCCCGATCATAGCTTGAGCGTAACCCAGTCAGGGCAAACAACGTCCGTGAATCAAACCGTCTATGCGTATCTCGATGCCGTGCTGACCCAGTATGCCTTGCCGTCGGATATGGCGGGGTTCCAGGGGGGTGTGTTTGGGTATTTAACTTATGAATGTGCGCAGTTTTTAGAGTCCGTACCCGTTCATGAAACGGGGCAATCGTTGGCCCAATTGATGATTCCGCGTACGGTGATTCGCATCAACAACGTGACCCACCAGGTTACCGTGTATCGGTGGGTGTTTGCGGATGACTGGGCGCATCAGCCGCTACAGGCTGTCTACGATGCTGCGGTATCGGCGTTGGGGGCGGTTATGGCCCAGTTGTATCAACCGGCTGAAACGCCGCTGCCCCCCTTGCCGATTGGCCGCCCGCCGACCGATTCGGTTGCGCTCACATCCAGCATCAGCAAACCGGATTTTTTGCATGCCGTGGATCAGGCTAAAGCCTACATTGAAGCGGGGGATATCTTTCAAATTCAAGTATCGCGCCAGGTTAGTGGTCCATTTTCGGGCGATTCGTTAACGTTGTATCGTTACTTGCGCTACACCAATCCCTCGCCGTTTATGTACTATGCCCGATTTGGCGACGTGTGTTTGCTGGGTAGTTCCCCCGAGTTGTTGGTGGGTGTGTCGGACAATACTGTGACCATTCGCCCCATTGCGGGGACGCGGAAGCGACGGTCTAGGACTCGGTCAGAAGCGGCAATTATTACAGAGCTGGAAACGGATGCCAAAGAACGTGCGGAGCATATTATGCTGGTGGATTTGGCGCGGCACGATTTGCGGCGGTGCTGTGTGAATGGCACCGTGCAGGTGAATCGGCTAATGACCATTGAAACGTATCAGCATGTGGTGCATATGGTATCGGATGTGAGTGGTACATTGGCGCCGGATCAAACCGCTGTATCGGCGTTTCAGCATGGATTTCCGGCTGGAACGGTGACGGGTGCACCCAAGATTCGAGCCATGGAGCTCATTCATGAGCTGGAGCCGGGTCCTCGGGGGAGTTATTCGGGGGGGGTCGTGTTTTTTTTTTTTTGAAA
>CAXPTH010000023.1:0-78217 GCA_964220215.1 Alteromonas sp.
CAACAAGTTACAGACTCTAATTCTGAAAAAGCAATTAATGCGTTACTAGCCGAAGACCGTTTAATGGATTTATTGGGTCTTTTATTCGATGTAAGCAAAGACTCTAATTATACCGTCAACTATTTTGATACGCTAGATGAAACCGATCGTTCATTGATCTGCCGTTGCTTTGATTGGCAGTGCGATACTAAAGAAATATTTCGAGATAAGATACTTAATCTGATCAGTGAGTCCCGACGCGTCGAATTTGACTTCATCTTATCTGCAAACTCAAAACCGGTCAACTTGGAAGTTAAAGCTTGGAACTTGCTAAACAAGGATCGTTCACACAATGAACAAAAAATAGCCTCGTTGATTCAACGAATAAAGAACCAATTGAAAAACCAAAACGGCTACTACAAAAGTCATTGTGTTTTCATTAGCGACAGAACGGATCAATACGATATCGAACAAGAACGAACGGCACTACAGTTTGTCGCAAAAACATGCAATTTAACGATCAAAGATTTGAAAAAATCCGATATCGATAGTCAAACAAAGCTCAAAGATATAATAACAACAGCGTCAGAAGAAGCGTCTACATTATTTATCATGCCACAAAACGCTATCAAGTCAGCCATTGAACACCCGGATGGAGACGAATTCCAAACTGTATTCAACTCGCATAAAATTAGCAAAAAAAATGCTCCAAAACGAGGCAAAGACGCTGAGGGACTTCTGAGAGAACTCTTCAACACCTACACCATTGATATGGCTAGCGGGTTGATATTTACAGATACGGACACCGCAATGTCCAGTGGATCAACGAGTCGTTAACTATGGCGGTGGCAGTCTAAATCCAACGCCTCAACCAGGGCTAAATTCGCCGCATGGCCGGATCGAATACCCAGCACATGCCCCTGAATTGGACGACCGAAAATGGACAAGTCCCCAATAATATCCAAAATTTTATGCGCAGCAGGCTCCACCGGCACCCGCAACTCGGATTGATACCCATCCGCATCAATCCCCAACACATTGTCTGCCCGAATGCCCTTTCCCAAACCCGCCGCTTCAATGGCGGCTAAATCCGAGGCAAACCCAAACGTACGCGCGGGTGCAATCGCCGTTTCAAACCAATCCTCCGTCCACACCCCGTGGCACACTTGGGTATCCACAACCGTATCCGCATGCGTCAAAATATAGGTAAAGCGCACGCGATCATCGGGCAATAGAATCAACTGACCCCCTTGATTGTCAATGCGCATGGGGGCTTGAACCACCCAGGGCGATTGGCATCCCGGCAAGGCTACCCGGCCAGCCTCCCGAATGGCCACTACCCATGGCTGAGCACTGCCATCTAAAATAGGAACCTCTTCCGCATCCAGGGTAATGTCAATATCTGTAATGCCGCACCCCCAAATAGCGGCCAGCAGATGCTCCGGCGTGGTCACGCGGACCCCATTGGCGGCCAAGGCCGTGGCACGATTGGCACCGGATATTGACGCTGGGCATACCGGCACCCACGCTGAACAATCCGATCGATAAAACCGAACCCCGGAATCCCCCGGGGACACCGTCACGGTCACCGGCTTGCCAGAATGAATGCCAATCCCCGACACCGATACCGTGGACTGAATGGTTTGGTTGGGGCGAATCATCAGAACACCGCCTCGTTAATCGCCACCGCCACTGCGGCATATACCTGATCCTGCAATTGTGCCAACAAGACATCCGAATCCACCTGAATCCGCGCCTGAATCCGCAATTGGTAATCGGCTGGAAATTGAATATCCCGATACTTTATGGGCAAATCAATCGTCGGGTCTCCCAACTCGCGGGTCTGAGACACCTGTTCATTTAAAGGAATGCGTGCAATGCGCGCGCCCAAATGATACACATCCACGTGCCCCACCGCCTGTAGGGTATAGTCCCGATCATACACCCGGTATTGAAAATCATGCGTATACCACCGATTAGCCCCATGCTCTGTTTTTGAAAACCGCAACTGATCATACGCCCAAACCGGCTCGGTCATGGTATCGGTTTGAATCACCCGAGCCGTAACACGAATGTGCGTATCCGCACTGGGCGTTTGTATATAATAGGGCGTATCCGATGCCTGCAAATGATGCATCACTGCGGCCGGCATCCCATCGTGAATCCGTGGCATCCAGATCGAAGCATCCAGATCATCCACCACCAACGGCGCCTCCCATACCCAGGTCAACTGAATGGACCGCATCACCGCTTGATTTAACTGATCGAGACGTTGCGTATCGGCCAATGTGAGGGTATCGTACATCTGAATCTGCTCCCAGATGAGCAATTCCCGCAAGGGGTCTGTCTCAGCGTCAGCCGACTGCCGCCACTGCGCCACGGCCGCCGATTGCGCATCCGCACAGCGTTGGCGATGGGGAAACGGCTGCTGATCTAAAAACGGTTGGGGCAATCGAGCAATGAGCGGCACTATCGTTTGACAAGTGGCCAAATAATCCGTCACCAGTGTTTGGCGGGAGGCCCGATCCAACTGCTGATTCAATGC
This sequence comes from Alteromonas sp., assembly GCA_964220215.1. Classification (GTDB taxonomy): domain Bacteria; phylum Margulisbacteria; class Marinamargulisbacteria; order UBA6595; family UBA6595; genus UBA6595. Next base: position 2,525 of record CAXPTH010000023.1, read on the forward strand.
CCCCATCAAACGGGGCCCATGATCATGCAAAAACTGCTCCGCTGATTTGCGAGTCTTGGGCTGCTCCCAATCGGCCACAACCCCAACCAGCGCTTCGCGATAATTGCCATAGTAAAACTGGCGTTCCGCAGACGCGTCATCCAACTGGCACCCCCCCAGTATCAAGCCGATAACGAACCAAATCCAAACCATTTTAACAACGCACGTTCAATCTCGCGCTGGGGTATTTTTAAAATAGAATCGCTATCCGGATCCAACGGCTGAACCAAAATGCCATACCCCCCCAACCGGTTGGCAAACACAATGTCTGTAAACAATTGATCCCCAATCACAATCGGATTATCTATATAAATGCCCGAATGATCCAAAAATTCCTGAAACGCCGATAGCCACGGCTTACACGCAAATCGCATCCCCGGAACAGCGGCTGCCTGGCACACCGACTCCACACGGCTTTGGGACCGATTGTTACTCACAATGATCACATGAAACCCCAACGATTTTACAGTTTCTATCCAAGTCAATTTTTGCAAACTGAGGGTGTACTCGTTGTACGACATCAACGTATTGTCCAAATCCAAAATAACGGTTCGATGCCCAGCGGCATACAAGGCACGCATATCAATGTCTTCTACCGATCGGTGCACAGCACTGGGCCGAAACCATCGGGTTACTACGGCCTTAATCGTCGACCATCGCACCCAATATTGGTTCATAGCAGGGGTGAAATACGGGCCACTAAGGCATCAATATCCGAATGCAAAAATCGCAACCGAACGGGGTTGGCAATAAGCAAAGCGGTTGACTCAAGCAGCGTATCCAAACAATGCAACCCATTGGCTTTCAGGGTCGCCCCTGTTGCCGTTAAATCCACAATGTATTCCGCTAAGCCAGTCACCGGCGCACTTTCAATAGACCCGTATAGTTTTAACACACTCACCGGGCAATGTTTCGTTTGAAAATAGGCCTCGGTTAACCGCGGGTACTTGGTAGCCACACGGCTGTAGGGCTTCACCGCATCGGATGGATGTAAGCCAGCCAAAACCAACTGGCAGTCCCCAAACCGCAAATCCAGCAAGCGTGCCACATTGGGCTGCTGTTCGGCCAATACATCCTCGCCCACAACACCAATATCAGCGGCCCCATTGGCCACAAACACCGGAACATCCCAGGGCCGCACTAAAATGAAGGTATACCGACCCGATGTGTCGGTAATTTGGAGCTGTCGCGTTTCCGTTATAGGCTCAGCAAACTGAACCCCCAATTGAGCAAAGATTTCCGCTGTTTTTCCCAATAAATACCCTTTGGCAACCGCTACTCGAATCATGACAACACCGCCATAATCGCATTCATATTCAAACAAAACCCCACCGCTGGCCGATCCGGCCCAAATTGAGCCAACAACCCATCGTAGCGCCCCCCCGTTGCGATAACACCACCCCAAGCAGGCACCGTTGCCTCAAACACAATACCGGTATAATACGTAACGTCGTTAACAACCGCACGATTGGGAACAATTTGCGGGTGATTGCACGTCTGAATAACCGATTGCAAAGCCGCAGGCGCATCCGTCAAAGCAGCCGCCCCACGGGCCGGAATACCCGAATAGCGATAGTCTAACCCCGATGCCATGGCATCCACGTGCCCCACATCAATCAACCAGTCGGATAGCTGTAAGGCATCAAACACGTGCGTTAATAGGCGCAACACATCCGCATCCGCATCGGGGGATTCTCCGATTAATTCTACGCCAATTTGACTTTGCTCCACACAAGCCCCGGCATCGTCTCGATAATAAATAGGCCCCACATAGCACAGTTTAATTGGCCCCGTTTTGTTTCGCATGTGCATACCCACCAACCGCGCAATCGGCACGGTATGATCCGGGCGCAGAACCATAATGTGATCCCGATCCACCAATTGGACCAAGGACCGATTGCGCGCATTGGGCATGGCATTCACAATCATGGATGCGTATTCCAATAACGGCGTCGAAACCGGCTGATACCCATGGGCCCGCAATGTATCCAAAATGATGGATTGAACGGCTTGCTGTTGATCCCATTGAACCGGGGTTATATCTTGCAATTCACCGGGTGTAATCATGGCGTCACCACGACCCCCTTCCCCGGTGTAATCGTCACCGGAAAGCATCCCGATTGAATCGATACCCCCCGCATTTTATATACACAGATATGGCGCTGATGCTCCATGACATCCACGCTGTGCTGCAATTGAATCACACCGGCCGTTGCAAAGGCCTCGGTATCGTGCTGATCCAATCCCCCAGAGTGAGCATTGGCAATTAACACAACCGTGCTCTCTATTTTAGACTCAAACATGCCAATTAATTGACGCAGGTATTCCAAAACAGCCAGGGATCGTGAATGGCGAAAAATCAGCGGGGACACCGGGTCCATCACCACACGCTGCGCCCCAAATTTAGCAATAAATCGGCGAATATCATCCACCAATTGTGTGGCACTAAAGACATCATCATGTAGGGCTTCTGTGTTATTAAAATAATGGGTTAAATCCAAAATTTTTAAATGATTATTACGCAAATACGGTGCCAACGACAGCCCTACAGACTCGGCATCCACAATGCATTGGGTAGCCGGTTGATCCAGGGTAATATACACGGCTTTTTCACCGGATCGCAAACCGGCCAACACAAACTGAATCCCCAGCATCGTTTTGCCTACCCCCGGTTGTCCGGATACCAAAACCGTGCGCCCATTGGGATACCCGCCACCCACCAACCGATCCAAACCCGGAACACCCGTACTCACGGGCTGCTTTATTGTACTCATTGCGTCATTCCTTGCTTTAATATTCGAGATAATTTGTCTTCAACGCTCATGCTAGCATCCAACTGAACCCCTTGGGTCATGGCACGCACCTCATTGGTTTTGTATCCCAACGCTTGCAGCGCCATTAACACATCCGAATCTTGGCTCACCGCAGCCGGTACCGCCGAATAATCGCCATCGGCCACCGCATCTTTGAGCTCCATAATGATGCGCTCCGCCATTTTTTTTCCCACCCCACTCACCTGGGTCAGTGTGGCCACATCGCCCTGCTGAATGGCCGACTTCATGGTGCGAACTGCTAAGCCCGAAAACACAGCCAAGGCAATGCGGGGACCCAATCCTGTAACGCCCAATAACTGAATAAAAAACGCCCGGTCATCCATCGATAAAAACCCGTACAAAGTTTGAACATTTTCTCGTAAATGATGATAAATGGCCAACCCGGCGACCTGGCCGTCATGCGGCAATTCCGATTGCAACCGGGTCGGCATAAAAACTTGGTACCCCACCCCGGCCGCCTCCACAACAATGGAGTCATCACAGTGTCGTGTCCATGAACCGGTTAATGTAATAATCATAGTTACGTCTTATTTTACGTCAGTTAAGCCACATACCGCAACGGCAAGCGCATCAGCAACATCATCTGGCTTGGGAATTTCTGATAATCCCAGCAAGTGCTTCACCATGTATTGCACCTGTTTTTTATCCGCACTGCCGTATCCCGTTACCCCCTGTTTCACTTGCAGGGGGGTATAATCAGCAACTGAAAGTCCGGCTTGCTGACCGGCCAACAGCACCACCCCCCGCGCCTGACCAACCAAAAAAGCAGTCCGAACGTTGGTATTAAAAAACAAAGACTCGACCGCCATGTGTGTGGGTTGATAGCGTTGAATCAGGGATGTTAAATCCGCATACACAGTTGCTAACCGCTCGCCCAGTGGCGTATTGGCGGGCGTTGTAATGGCCCCCCATGTTATTGGCTTGAGGTTGCCGGCAACCTGCTCCACAAACCCAAACCCCGTGATTGCAAGCCCCGGGTCAATGCCCAGCATCACACTCATTTGATGGCCAATACGCCTTCAAAACACACATGCTTGAACACCGTCATGGTATCCACAAAGCCCGCACGGGTTAACAAATCGCAATTGCCCTGAGTCGAAAACGGAGACAGCACTTGCTTGAGCTGGCGCGATTTTTTTAAAATCTCATCCGAGTTGTAGCCTTGCGCTACTTTATAATCCGTATAAATTCCCGTCATGATGTCTTGAAATCGGGCATCTGGCGCTCGGACTTTTTCAAACCAGACCAAGGCCCCACCCCAATTCAAACTGGAATAGATCCGATCCATCACAATTTGTCGGCACTTGGGTGGAATAAATTGCAACGTATAATACGCTACAATAAAATCGGCTTGCGGCCAGTCAATCGCCAACGCATCCGCACACACAAACTCAATATTGCTGTGCCCCTGGCACGTGTCTTTTGCTTTTTCAATCATGGCCGGAACCACGTCCACGGCTAAGACACGCCCCGATTTTTTCGCCGCCCGCTGCGCCAATTGCTGGGTCAACTGACCCGTGGAGCACCCCACATCAACCACCCAACTCTCGGGACCAATGAAGTAATCGGATATGGCCAACACCAACTGATGCCCATGCGCATACAACGGGACCGACCGCTCAATGTGCGAATCAAACTGCCCCACTATGTCGCCATCAAACGTCCAGGTGGCGTTATCGTGCATGGGGTTAGTCTTCACCCACCATTTGAATTCGAATGGAGTTAATCCCCCCGGCTTGATTAATGGGAATCCCCGCCGTAATGACCAGTACATCCCCCTGGGCAATATAGCCACAGGCCTCGGCCTGAGCAATCCCCAAGGCAATCATATCGCGCCATCGGTGAATATCCGCAAAGCGTTTCGTTAGCATGATCGGAACAACCCCCCGGTACAAGGCCAATCGCCGCATGGTGGCTGGATTATCTGTCACACTAATAATGGGAAATGGGGTATTGAGTTTGGATGCAATTAAGGGGGTCTGCCCCGTACTGGTAAACACCATAATAGCCCGCGCTTTGTTTTCTTGGGCAATTTGATCAGCCGCTTTGACAATAGACGTGGCTGCCGTTCGGTGGTTGGGGGCAAATACAAACCGGGGCATACTGGTATTGTCTCGGCGCAAGTATTCAATATTGCGTTCTGTGGTAATGCAGATATCGCGCATGGTTTCGATTGCATGAATGGGATCATGCCCAGCGGCTGTTTCAGCGGATAGCATAACCGCATCGCATCGGTCATAAATGGCATTGGCCACGTCAGACACTTCTGCACGGGTTGCGGTATTTTCAGTAATTAAACTTTCGAGCATGTGCGTGGCAACAATAACGGGCTTAATGCGCCGATTGCATTCGTAAATAATACGCTTTTGAGCCGACGGCACATGATCAATCCCAATTTCAATCCCCAAATCTCCCCGCGCCACCATAACCGCATCGGCGATATCAATAATTTCCGCCAAGTTTTCCATGGCCTGGGGCCGTTCAATTTTGGCAATAATGCGAATGCCAGTCCCCCCGCGGGCATCCAATTCATCGCGCAAGCGTTGAATGTCGGCTGCCGTTTGCACAAACGATAAGGCAACATAGTCCAGATCATTGGCTAGGGCCAAGTCTAAATCAATCCGGTCTTTCTCGGTCAATACCCCGGTGTGAATGGCTGTTTGGGGAATGTTCACGCCTTTTTTATTTCGAATAACCCCACCATGCGCCACAGTACATACGAGACTATCGGCCATTTTTTCTGTCACCGTTAGCTTTAGTTTTCCGTCATCAATGTAAATGGGATCGCCCACCTGACAATCTGAAATGACGGTTTGAGACACATGGGCACACGTGTTATCTCCCAGTTGTTCGGGGTCATTCACCAACCGATACAACTGCCCTTTCTTGATGGTTGCGCGACCGTCTTTAAAGGAGCCAACCCGGATTTTTGGGCCTTGCAAATCCAAAAAAATACTCACCCAACGTTGCAAGTCAATCGATGCTTTGCGTATTGTTTGAACCAACTGACGTACCGATTCGGGGTCGCTATTGTGCGAAGCATTAATCCGAATAACATTGACCCCCGCCACCAACATTGCAGCAATGGTTTGTGGGGATTCGGACGCAGGACCAATGGTGGCTACAATACTGGTGCGTTTTTGACTAATAATTTCTAAGTTATTGACCATAATCAACTCTTTATAATATCACACCTGGGGATACACCACAGTGCCAAACCCATTTGCCCCATTGATGGCGTTACCGTCGGATTGTATTCGAAATATTGACATAATCAGAATTAATTATTATATTATCAAATAAATATATTTAAATTTTGATTAAATAACAACTTTTAAATAATATTTTTTATTATTTTGTAAATAAATAGAAGTGGGGAGGCTTCAAAAACACGATTGGATTATTGAATTATTAATACCATAGTTTATAAGTTTTAAAAAAAGCAACTTTTAAAACAACTGTTTTAATGTTGTTTATACCAGTGATAGGAGATTTCACAACCATGATTAATGGAACACCAAATACAACAAATACACCAAATCAGCAGCAGCCGCCGCCGCCAGCTGCACCCAGATTGCGGCCAGCGGCACCCAAATTGCAGCCAGCGGTACCACCAGCGGTACCAAATGATTTAGAACCTCTACCAGATGCAGCAAACAGCGACCAATCAACAACCGCTCCCAACTCACCAAGAAGCCTTTCCAGCTCGCCATCAACCCCCCCCCAAACACCAAGACAACATGATAATTAAATTAGGGAATTAAACTAAGGTCTAATGGTGGAGCCACGGGGGATCGAACCCCGGACCTCTAGCATGCCATGCTAGCGCTCTCCCAGCTGAGCTATAGCCCCAATATATGGTAGTATACCATATGCATGTCTCGGTTAAGCAAAACAATTTTAAACAACTTTAGCACCTACTTTATGATTAGCGTTGTTTTGTTCACCAGCATTCTTACTGGAACGGCTATTATGTTCGAGGCCATTACGATGGCCTTTGAGTTTGGGTTAAACGCCTTAGACCTTATTATTTTAATTGTATACCAAGCCCCCCGACTCATTACCTACAGCTTCGGGTTATCCGCCCTGATTGTGGGCAGCATCATCACCAGTAGCATGAGCCAAAACCGAGAACTTGTTGCGCTGCGAGCCGCCGGCGTTGGCTATGGGCGGGTCTTTCGGCTGTTGGTCGTATGCGGCGCCATCATTACCCTGGGATTCATCGGCATTAACGAGACACTCGTCCCCTATTGTGAACGCCAAGTGGATGACTTTCAGTACTACCTTCAAGAAACCAAGCAGCCCAATATTCAGCCAGGAACCAGCTACATTGAATACGACGGCAAACAACCCAAGAGACTCATTTATGTCCACGATGCTAACGAGAATCAACTCAACGATATAACATTAATTGATTACACACAAACGGGTGGCGTTCAAAGCATCTCACAAGCCAAATCCGGCGCATGGTTACCCGGCCTGGGTTGGCGATTTTACAATGGACTGCTCTACGCATTAAGCGGGCAATCCCTCATTGAGATTGGCTATGAGCGTCAGCATATTAACCTCATTGATTTTCGCAAGCAATCCAGCCGATCCGTTCGGGAACTGAATAGCTATGACCTCTACCACGCATTAATTCAAAAAAACAAAGCGGGAACAAAGACCCCCCAAGAATGGGTCGAGTTTCATTTAAAATTTGCCCTGCCGGTATCCTGCCTCATTTTTACACTGCTGGGCGCAGCCTTGGGGGTTCAGCCCATGCGTCAGCGGCAATCCAACCCGCTCGGGGCATGCGCGCTAATTATTATTGGGTATTACGTGATCCTATCCATCGCCACCAGCATCGCCATGAACGGCACCCTATCCCCAGCACTCGCTGCCTGGCTGCCCAATGGCGTCATGGGGGGGCTAATGGTGTATGTCTTGCGAAACCGATTAACCCACCGATAAGCATCATTTAGATATTGACAGAGCCAGTAGACGATGCCAACAGACCGTCTAGCCCGCCTCTTGAAACGACTCAATAATTTTCCGTTGCTTTTTAGATAGTTTTTTGGGAATATCCACACTAATTTTGACATACTGGTCCCCACGGCCAAACCCTTTCAAATGTTTAATCCCTTTACTTTTTAATCGAAACCGTGTCCCCGGCTGCGTCCCTTCTGGAATCCGCAACGTTGCCGTTCCTTCAATGGTTTTAACATCCAACTGTGCACCCAATAAAGCATCCACAAATGAAATCGTTTCTTCACTGTACAAATCATCGCCATCGCGCTCAAACACAGCATGATCCCGGACATGAATCACCACATACAAGTCCCCCGGAGGGCCACCCCGTTGCCCAGCATTACCGCCGCCGTCTACCCGAAGCTTCGTGCCTGAACCAATACCGGCGGGAATATTCAAATCCAAGGATTTGGTCTTTTTGGCTACCCCATGCCCCTTACAGTCGGTGCATTTATCTTTAATGGTTTTGCCCTCACCGCGACAATCCGGACAGGTTGTAATCTGCGCAAACTGCCCCAACATGGTTTGCTGAACATGCTGAATTTCACCACTCCCCTGGCATCGGGAACAGGTATCCACCGACGAGCCTGGCTTTGCGCCGCTTCCATCACAGGGTTTGCACATGGCCAAATGCTCGTATTCAACCGTTCGCGTACAGCCATCCACAACATCTTCCAAGGTAATGGTGCAATCGTAGCGCAAGCTGTCGCCCTGGGTGGCCCGCTGTTGACTGCGCCGACCACCGCCACCAAACACAGAATCAAAAATATCCTCCATGCTGCCAAAGCCACCAAAACCACCACCACCAAAGCCACCAAAACCGCCGGCACCCGGCTGATCATCAGTCACGCCGTACTGATCGTATTGGGCACGCTTTTGCGAATCAGACAAAATGTCATACGCTTTTTGAACCTCGTTAAACTTGGTCTGCGCACCCGGATCCTTATTCACATCCGGGTGATATTGGCGGGCTAACTTTCGATACGCCCGCTTAATATCTGCGTCACTGGCTGACGCATCAATGCCCAATACCTGATACAAATCCATAATTATTTAGCCGTTTTTTCTTTGTCTTCTTCGGACTTTTCTTGAAAATCAGCGTCTACCACATCATCGTCTTTGGACGAGTTGGCTGTAGCCTCAGCGGCATTGGCCTCCGCCTCCGGAGCTGCGGCTTTGTACAACTCTTCGGCAAACTGATGAACTTCTTTTTGTGCCGCTTCAAAGGCTGTTTTGATCGCCTCCGAATCATCCGACTCCAAGGCTGTTTTAACACTGGCTAGTGCTGTTTCAATTTTTGCTTTGGTTTCATCGCTAATTTTGTCCTTACCGTCGGATACCATTTTTTCGGTATTGTACACAAATGAATCCGCTTCGTTGCGCACTTCAATCGCGGCTTTTTTCTTTTCATCATCCGCTGCATTTTTCTCTGCGTCTTGCGTCATGCGCTCCACATCCTCTTTTGACAAGCCAGAGCCCGTTGTAATCGTGGCCGTTTGCTCTTTTCCCGTGCCCTTATCTTTGGCTTTAACGTTTAAAATACCGTTGGCATCAATATCAAACGTGACTTCAATTTGAGGCACACCCCGGGGGGCTGAGGGAATCCCACTCAAGGTAACTTCTCCCAACAATCGGTTGTCTTCAGCCATAGCACGCTCCCCTTGAAACACCCGCACCTGTACGCTGGTCTGATTGTCCGCTGCTGTTGAAAACACTTGGCTTTTGGAGGTTGGAATGGTGGTGTTTTTTTCAACCAATTTTGTTGCCACCCCACCCAAGGTTTCGATGCTCAATGACAACGGCGTCACATCCAACAAGACCACGTCTTTGACATCTCCAGACAATACAGCACCTTGAATGGCAGCGCCCATCGCCACAACCTCGTCTGGGTTAACCCCTTTGCTCGGTGCTTTACCGAAAAATTTCTCAACGGCATTTTGAATGGCTGGAATTCGGGTCGTGCCGCCAACTAAAATAATTTCATGAATGTCTGATTTGGCCAATCCGGCATCGGTTAGCGCCACTTGACATGGCGTCATGGACCGCTCGATAACATCGGCAATCATTTGCTCAAATTTTGACCGAGGCAAGTCCAAGTTTAAGTGTTTGGGCCCCGTATTATCCGCCGTGATAAAGGGCAGGTTAATGGACGTCGTTTGGGCGCTCGACAATTCAATCTTAGCTTTTTCTGCGGATTCTTTTAACCGCTGTAAAGCCATATGATCGCTGCTTAAATCAATGCCTTGATCTTTTTTGAATTCTGAAATTAACCAATCAATAATAATTTGGTCAATGTCATCCCCGCCCAAGTGCGTGTCCCCATTGGTTGACAACACTTCAAAAACGCCATCGCCGATTTCTAAAATCGACACATCAAAGGTCCCGCCGCCAAAGTCATACACAACAATTTTTTGATCATTTTGCTTGTCCAGGCCATAGGATAGCGCCGCTGCGGTTGGCTCATTGATAATACGCAACACCTCCAAACCGGCGATTTGACCCGCATCTTTGGTCGCTTGGCGCTGACTATCATTAAAATAGGCCGGAACCGTAATCACCGCTTGCGTTACGGACTCCCCCAAATACGCCTCAGCATCCGCCTTGATTTTTTGCAACACTTTGGCTGAAATTTCTGGTGGCGTGTACGCTTTACCTCCAGCTGAAATTGTAATAACCCCGTCTTTTCGGTGGCCCACTGTGTAAGGCACCATTTTTTCTTCACTGCCAACTTCATCGTGGCGTCGCCCAATAAATCGCTTCGCTGAGTAGACCGTATTTTCAGCATTGGTTACCGCTTGTCGTTTGGCAGCGGCACCCACCAATACCTCTTCACCGGCAAAGGCTACGACGGACGGTGTGGTTCGATTGCCTTCAGCGTTGGTAATGACAACGGGCTCGCCGCCTTCCATGACCGCCACACACGAGTTGGTTGTTCCTAAATCAATTCCAATTATTTTTCCCATAACTTATTGCTCCTTTTTTTCTTTTTTTACTGCTTTTTCTTCCGACTGATTTGCCGACGTTTCCGCGGACTTTGTGTCTGGACCGGTTGACACAATCACCATGGCTGGCCGGACAACCCGATCATAGTAGGTGTAGCCCGTTTGAACCACTTGAACAATGTGATTCGCCGGTACCGTATCCGAGGCCACCTGACTAATGGCTTGATGGCAATGCGGATCAAAGGCCCCATCGGTTTGAATCGGCACCACCGATGATTTTTCCAATAAACCTAAGATTTGTTGCTGGATTAACACAAATCCAGCAACAACCGATGTTTGATCCGTTTGGCCATCCGATGCCTTGTCTTGGGCTGGGTTGGCAAACGCCATGGCTTGATCAAAACCATCTAAAATTGGGATTAAATCCCGAATAAATGACTCCAACGCAAATTTCACCGCTGTCTCTTTATCCTGCTGCAAGCGACGCTTAAAATTTTCGCTATCCGCCCGAACACGAAGCAATTGATCTTTATGCTCAGCGACAGCGGCTTCAAGCGCTGCTTGAGTGGCATGGACTGCCGATTCATCGGTGTCGGGTTGCGTGGCATTCTGCGTCGAGATGGGCTCGTCTACAGACTCCTGGGCATGCTCACTCATAGTCAAAACCTCCTTGTTTGTTTAATTTTATTACACCGGTGTTCCATTTATGAACACCTTGTTCTTTACTCGTTTTAGTGTACCACACGTAACGATTATCTATCGACCTTGTCATGCTTTTATAAGTGTGCACACTTTGTGCCAACTACCGAACCCCGGTTTGTCTTTCGGCTTAAATATACCCAACTGGAATTGCATCAACGTCACGGGATAGTGGAATGGCGTCTTCTCGAAGACAAATAACCGCACCATGACCGATGGGTTTACCCAGCCTTTCTAATACTGAAAAGTGCTTAGCCGCAGACATCGACGGCGTTGCCGTTTTTTTGAATTCTACAGGATAGAGGGCACCCCCGGTGTCTATTACAAGATCAATTTCTTTTTGATCCGCATCACGGTAGTAGTAAACATGGGCATCTAACCCATTATGCCAATAACTTTTCAGTATTTCTATAAACATGTAGGTCTCTAATATAGCCCCAGACATTGCCCCTTTTTCCAATGATTCCGGGTCCACCCACCGCGTTAAATACGCACAAAGACCTGTATCTAAAAAGTAGACTTTCGGTGCTTTTACCAGACGTTTTGTTACATTGCTATAATACGGTCGGAGCAAATAAACTAGCCCGGATGTTTCGAGGACTGAAAGCCAAGATTTTGACGTTTTCACATCAATACCAACGTCTCTGGCAATATCTGAATAATTTAAAAGCTGACCGGTTCGTGCTGCAACGGCACTAATAAAATTATAAAACGCTGTGTTGTCCGAAACATTCAAACTATCTTTTACATCCCGATTAATATAGGTTTGGATATAGGAGCTGTAAAACCGCCCGCTTGTTTTCTTATCGGCATACTGGATTGCTTTAGGATAAGAACCCCTCCATATTTGATTGTAGACATCCATGACGGGCTTGGATCCTTTGAACCGGTTTTTTTCAATCCATTCTTTTGTTGGCATAAATGGCATTTGTTTTTGGGCATTGCCATTAATCTCTGATTGAGAAAATCCAAGAAGATCAACAATTGCAACACGTCCAGCCAAACTTTCTGTAATGCCCTTCATGAGATGAAATTTCTGAGAACCGGTTAACCAGTACATACCCTCTTTCTTATGCTTGTCTACCGCCATTTTTATATAACTAAACAGGTTGGGTGCATACTGAACTTCATCAATAATTAGTGGGGCTTTGTATGTTTGAATAAATAGCCCTGGGTCGTTTTGAGCCATTTGACGCGCATCCAGATCATCCAGTGTTACATAACCTCTATGATTTTCTTTGCACATCTCCAGCAAGGTTGTTTTTCCCACTTGCCTTGGACCAGTAATCAGAAGCACAGGAAACGCTTTACTGATCTCTTCAACTGTTTTTTCTAAGGTTCTTTTATACACATGCAATCTCCGTTTATTTTGGAACTTGTTTCCAATATATACGACAATCGTCAATAAATCAAGCGTTTATTGCGTATGACTGGCATAATTTGTACCAACCGGGTTAAGCATTGGTTGGTGGTGATAGCACCGGACCATAGCTGGCCGTTATTGTACAGCTTGGGTCGGCGAGTTGGGATCGAAGCACATAAAACTGATTGCCAACATCAAAGTGCCACCACTCATAGGGAAAATTGGTAAACCCAGCACGTGTCATCACTGAAAATAATAATCGGCGATTGTCCCGTATAGGTGAATCTTGTCCTTCAAAATAATTGGTATGCGCCCGGTCTCTAAAATCATCAAATTCCGTACCCATATCCAAAGGGTTCCCGTTGGCGTCTACTATCGTCACGTCCACCGACCCGCCAGTCAAATGCGGGGACGGGCAGTGCGGATCGTCCGACGGCAGTGACACAAAACGTTGAGTTTTAATGATTGCAAGACGGTCAAATTCAGCCTGATCTGCATCGGTACGGCGGTTCCCCAGATCAAACAACCGTTTCTCCTCCGGCGACGCCCACGCCGATGCATCCGCACACACTGTTGCCTTGTAGGCATCAAACAAGGCCTGTTGCACCGAAATGGGGCGCCACCCATCCCACACCTGCAACCTATAGCCTGGATGCGTCTCTTGCAAATACTGTTGAGCCAACAGAAGCTTGTCTAGGACCGTCTCTCGAACATAGATCTCCGGCAACGCGCCGTGAATGCCCTGAGCATAGTACGCCGAGGCCACCACCAACCCACTATCCCCAATGGAAACCAGGGGTTCACCCGTGTCTTGAATCGGTATTGTTTTCCAGGCCAACGACCATCGCTCGGGTGGGCAATCGATGCCGAAATGGCCGGGCGCCTGACTCATGTAAACGCCGTTTCCAAACGCATCCCGCGGGAGCCTTTCACCAAAATACATGCATCGTGTATGGGGTGCTGGTTTAAAAATACAGACAGGGCATCGGCATCATCAAAATGCAAGCAATCCAAACCGGCTTTGACCGATTTAAAGCCATGCCCCACTAAAATAATCTGATCAAATGTCTGGGTTTTTAATTGGGTAACAATCGCCAAATGCTCAGACTCAGACACCGCCCCCAGCTCAAACATATCGCCTAAAATTACCCATTTGACTGTAGCTGGATACGCCGAAAAATACTGCAGCATGGCGGCCATACTACTGGGGTTGGCGTTATAGGCATCCAGAATCACGCTATTGGATCCCCATTCAATGACTTGGGATCGATTGTTATCCGGCACATAGGCTTCAATCGCCGCTTGTATCTTGGGTAGAGGCACCCCCGCATGCACCCCCACACACGCCGCGGCCGCAATGTTATCGGCCTGAAATTGCCCCAGCAATGCGGAGCGAATCGTCACATGCTCGTGCGTATGGGTGTCAACGATCGATACCGACACTCGGGGATACGTGGCTGTAACCCGTGCAACGACCCGACCATGCGGTGTCTGATTCGTCTGGGCATAGCCAATGTGGGGCAGCCCGTTCAACTGTTCCATGAGTATGGCGTCATCACCATTGACAATCGCAGTGCCTGAATGGATACGCAAATAATCATACACCTCGCAATTGGCCGCAATCACCCCCGCTATGGACCCATACCCTTCTAAATGATCTTTGCCACAATTGGTAATTAAGCCATAATCCGGTTGCGCAATATCACACAGAACCGCATGCTCACCCGGGTGATTGGCACCCAATTCAATCACCGCATACCGGCACGATTTCGGAATCGCCAAGATACTCAACGGCACCCCAATATGATTGTTTAAGTTTCCCGTTGTGGCGTGCGTCGGATAGTGAGCCCCCAAAACCGCCGCCAGGAGATTTTTGGTGGTGGTTTTCCCATTGGACCCCGCAACGACGACAACCGTTGTCTCGGTCAATGTTTGTCTATACAATCGGGCCAAGTCTTGCAACGCAGCCTCTGCATTGTCTACCAATAAACAGCGGTCATCGTGTTGATACGCTGGATCGTCAATCACCGCATAGGCAGCCCCATGGTTCAGGGCATCGGATACATAAGCATGCCCATCGGCCGTTTCCCCACGCAACGCAAAAAAAATACCCCCCGGTTGAACCAAATTCGAATGAATCGCCACCCCTGGATGGTGCGCCATTACCGCCATTAACACTGTCATGGTCATATAAATGTTGAGTGTAGACAACTTTGCAACTACGGTCAAACTGAGATAGACTAAATAGGTATGAACCGTATACTACATCCATCGGGAAATCATCGGCCCGTTTTGTTAATTATCATGGATGGGGTTGCCATCGGTAACCAAGACGAATTTGATGCCGTTTACCAGGCTAAGACGCCGCATTTGGATGCCCTGTACCAATCCGAGTTGTTTTGTACATTAAAGGCCCACGGAACGGCTGTTGGTATGCCCAGTGATTCAGACATTGGCAACAGCGAGGTGGGGCACAACACGTTGGGTGCCGGACGGGTGATCCCCCAAGGAGCAAGCTTGGTTAAAACAGCCATTGACACCCAGTCGTTATTTCGCAGCGATAGTTGGACAACCGCCATCCAAACCGTGAAAAACAATACGAGCACCTTGCATTTAATCGGGTTGTTATCCGATGGCAATGTTCATGCCCATTTGGACCATACGATTGCCCTGATTCAAGCCGCAGCGGACGCGGGGGTTTCGCGGTGTCGGCTGCATAGTTTACTGGATGGACGCGACGTTGCGCCCCAATCGGCTTTAGGTTATCTGGATCGCTTGGATGCGGTGTTGGCGCCCATTAATACCCAGTACGACTACCGCATTGCTTCAGGTGGTGGGCGTATGCGCATAACGATGGATCGCTACAATGCCGATTGGGCCATGGTTCAGCGCGGTTGGAATACCCATGTGTTGGGACTAGCCCCTCACGTATCGAGTGCCCGGGATGCCATTGAAGCCGCCTATGTTCAAAATCCGAACATCACGGACCAAGACATTGAGCCGTTTGTTGTTGCTGATGCCCACGGCCCCATTGGATGCATCCACGATGGGGATGCGGTCTTGTTGACCAATTTTCGGGGGGACCGTGCCATTGAGTTGTCTCAGTGTTTTGACTCAGACGCCACATTTGATCGGTTTGACCGCCAACGAGTCCCCGATGTGTTTTTTGCTGGTATGATGCAATACGATGGGGACTTGGCCATTCCCCAGCATTTTTTAGTGCCGCCGCCCCAAATTGAAGACCCCTTGAGCCACTATTTGTGCGGGACTGGGATTCGATCCTTTGCCATTTCTGAAACTCAAAAATATGGCCATGTTACCTATTTTTGGAATGGAAACAATTCGGGGTATGTGGACCCAGCCTGCGAACGCTATATTGAAATTTTGGGTGATCCCCGCCCGTTTGAAGAACAGCCGGCCATGCAATCTGTGGCCATTACCGATGCAGCTATTGACTGCATTCGTTCGGGTGATTACACCTTTGGGCGGATTAATTTTCCCAATGGGGATATGATTGGACATACCGGCAATTTAGCCGCCGCTATTGCCTCGGTTGAGGCGGTGGATGCGTGTGTCAATCGCTTGGTCGACGCCATGCGTGCACTGGGGGGTATTACTGTAATTTTAGCGGATCATGGCAATGCCGATGCCATGGGCCAGCGCGACGCAACGGGTCGGGTCACGCCCATAACCGCCCATACCTGCAATCCGGTACCCTGCTGCATTGTGGATGCTCCTGAGTTTGCGTGGGTTCCCGTTGAGCAGCCGGGTCTCAGCCACATTGCCAGTACGCTGTGTGTCTTGATGGGCTATGAAGCCCCTGCCGGATTTAATCCAGCCTTGGTGACGCGCCGATGATTGACTTAGACACACAACTCGCACGGCTCACCGACAATGTGGCTGAAATCGTTCCCTTGGATGCCTTTAAAGCCAAGCTGGCCCAATCGATTGAAACCCAAACCCCGTTGCGGGTTAAATTTGGGGCGGATCCCTCTCGACCGGATCTGCATTTGGGCCATACGGTTGTCTTGCGCAAGTTGCGACAATTTCAAGACTGTGGGCATCACGTTGATTTTATTATTGGGGATTTTACTGCCAGCATTGGCGACCCAACCGGTCGCAATAAAACCCGGCCACCCTTAACGGCTGAAGCCATTGCGGAGTATTCCAAAACCTATCAGGATCAAGTCTTTCGGATTTTGGACCCAGCCAAAACCACGGTTCATTACAATAGCCACTGGTTGGGGGCCTTGTCTCAAACGGATTTAATTCGTTGGCTATCCACGGTAACTGTTCAGCAATTGTTGGCACGCGATGATTTTACCAAACGGTATCACAGCCAAGTCCCTATTCACTTGCACGAATGCTTATACCCGGTCTTGCAGGCCTATGATTCGGTCCATGTGCGCGCCGATATTGAATGTGGGGGTACCGACCAAAAGTTTAACTTATTGCTGGCCCGTGATTTTCAAAAAACGGCCGATCAACCCCAGCAGGCCGTCTTGATGATGCCCATTTTAGAAGGCTTAGACGGGGAAAAGAAAATGTCCAAAAGTTTGGGGAATGCCATTGGCATTACCGATAGTCCAGCCGATATGTTTGGTAAAGTGATGAGCATTGCCGACCCCCTGATGTTTCGCTACTATGCCTTGCTAACGGATTGGGATTCGCCCCGCATTGAGGCCTTGCGCCAAGCGATTGAAGCCGAGACTGTTCATCCCATGACCGCTAAAAAGCAATTGGCCCATTGCATTGTATCTGAGCGTTACGACGCCGATGCAGCCGATGCGGCACACGCGCAATTTGAACGGCAGTTTTCAAACAATGAATACCCCGATTCAATGCCCGACCATCCCCATGCATCCGCCACCGTGCACTGGCCCAGCGTATTGGTAGAGGCCGCTATGGCCCCGTCTAAAAAAGAAGCCCGGCGACTGCTTGATCAAGGTGCTATTAAGCTCAATCGTGTGGTGCAAACGGAGGCTGAAATTGTATGGGATCAACAAACCAGCGTGGTCCAGGTGGGGAAGCGAAAATTTTTTCGTTTAATCGCTGAGTAGCATCAGTGTCACTTCCCCCTGCTTAAATAAGCGCATGGGTGGCCCCCAGGTACTGGTCCCACGCGATACATACAATCGAGCCTGTCCCAATCGACGCCAACCCGCCGTAATGTGGTAGCGCAACCAGACTAGCGCGCCCCAAGGGGGCAATTGACCCGCATGGGTGTGGCCGGACAGTTGAAGCACCTGAGGGCAGTGTTGTGCATGCTGCGCAAACGCTTCCGGGCGGTGATCCAACACCAACACAGCGGATAGGTGATCGGGAATCAGGGTGGAAAGCCCCACACGGTTAACCCCCCAGGCTTGGCCGGCTGGATCGGGCAGCCCCACAATGCACAAGTCGCCAACCGATCGGCAGCGGTTGTCCAGCACCTCAAATCCCAGGTCTTGCATGCACGAGCAAAAGTCGGCATATCCGGTATAAAAATCATGGTTGCCCGATACGGCGAGTTTCACTGGTGCTTGAATGGCCTGCAAGGCGGTGCATGGGTCGTGGATCCAGCGTTGGGGAATATCCGAAAAGTCACCCGTAAACACGACAATATCCGGGTTGGCCCGATTCACAGTATCCACCAACTGTTGAACCCAAGCCACTGATTTTAAGCCATTAAAATGAATATCCGTAAGCTGAACCACGCGAATGGGCGCATGCCCCGCAGGCAAGTAGCCGGCTACCCGGTGTGTAACCAAAGATGCCGCCGTTTTATTAAGCAGCAAGCTCCCCCCAATGAGTCCCACACTAGCCATGGCGACCCCCCACTGCACCACCCACACGGGCACACCCACGGCCTGGGCGACTGTGGCCATACTAGCGACTGCCACTAAAATGGACAAGCTGCCGAGACCAACCCCGCTGAGCCATTTGAGTCCAACGTGCCATGGGGTTGGCCGAAACCAGCGGAACAGACCCAGATACACCCAAATACTCGCCATAAGCGCCCCGGCAACGGCGATGCTCACGCCCAGTGGCCAGGCATAAATGCGTGCCAATACTGCCGTGACTGCAACACTGGCGAGCTGTGGTAATGCGATGAATAGGACACGCACTAGCATGGGTGTTTAATTACGCTGGCTCGGTGATAAACGCATCGGCAATATCTTGAATCGCCGATTCATTGAGTGGCTTATGCGCATTGACAACCACCTGACGACCCACCACGGTCAAACCAATATAGCCCAACTGCATCCGCAAGGCCATCAATGCGTGAAGCCCACCCCCACCACTGGCACTGCCCATCGCGGCCATCTTGCCATTAAACACCGTTCGCCAATCCGCCGCATCGCTCCGACTAATCCACGCAATCGCATTGGTCAACGCCGGGGCAATGCCCCCATTGTATTCGGGCGTTATGAACACAAAGCGCTTGGCCTGCATGCATTGCGCGCATAGCTGATTCACAGCCTCGGGCGTTTCCTGCTCCTCTGTCACGGGGGTATATAAGGGCAAATTGAGCCCAACCAAATCTACAAGGCTCGGGTTTAACCCCTTGGCTTCAAACACCCGCTGAAACGCCTGGGCCAATTCCAAATTTTTATGATTGCTGCCGGCTAAAATTAATGTATCTGACATATAAACACCTCCTACGTTTCTATTATACCGTGATGGCATTGGCTCGCGCACTGTTGGTTAAGATTCGATGCAAGCGTGGATGATACAGCTGGCCTAATTGATTGCGTTATCTGACGGGATATACCATAATATTTCATATACTATGAATCAAAAAAAACCATGGCTGAGCATTAGAAAAACGGTTGGAATTCTAGATGAATAGCACACCAAAATGATCAAAGGAAAAACAATCACCACATACTTAATTGATGAGACCCCAAATGGCATCCGTACGTGTTTTATATCCAATAAAATTTGCAAAGCCATTGTTGTTCCACGCGCAAAGTTACTGGATGCAAAAAAACGCATCGAGCTTCAACAACCGGCGTTGTATATTCTACTTAGTGATTCTGATGACAAGATTTATATTGGTGAAACAGAAGATTTTTTGAGCCGCATTCGAGACCACGAATCTAAAAAGTCGTTTTGGGAACAGGCCATTATTTTTGTTTCAAAAGATAATGATTTAACGAAATCGGATGTTAAGTATTTAGAGTATTTAGCGATTAAGCAAGCACAGGCAACGGCACGCTACAACATTGAAGAAAATAAAACGTCGCCGAAGCCGACAAATTTACCGGAACATCAACTCGCCTTTATTGAGGAATTTTTTGAGGATGTGTGCACGTTGGCGACATTTTTAGGGGTGCCTGTTTTTGAGAAAGTAATGCGAAAAAAACAAGAGTTGTTTTATTGTAGAACTAAAAACACAGATGCTAACGGATTTTATACTGAAAATGGATTTACGGTGTTGAAAGGCTCAAAAATACAAAAGGCTTCCACACCTTCGTATACCAATAAAGAAGCGCGATTTGAAAAGCTTTCTACTGTATCAACGGTTATTAATGAAAATCAATTGGAGCTAATTAAAGACCTTACCTTTAAAAGTCCGAGTGCAGCAAGTTCGTTTTGTAGCGGTAGGTCATCGAATGGGTGGCTCGATTGGGTGAATGACAATGGGCAAACGTTGAATGAGGTGTATCGGAATACCGAAAATAAAGTGTCAGAGATTCTGAAATGACCGTGCCATCAAAAACCTTATCCCAAGACATTAAAATCCTACTTCAAAACGCTCAAAATCACGTTGTCCGTACTGTTATACAACGATGGTGAATAGGTACTATGAAATCGGGCAATTAATTGTTGAACATCAACAAAAAGGACAAGAAAAGGCTAAATATGGAAATTTCGAGACACTGGCTCGGAAATTCAACTTAAGCTGGTCCCACTATGTCTTTTTAATGCGGTTGCCAGATTATGATTGGCACCTAGACAAACTGTAAAGCATCGCTAATAAACGACTCAACGATCAGATATGCCACAATATCACCAAGTTCGAATGACTTTATGTTTGAAAACAGTAGTAATATTAAGACCGTGCAGGAGCAACATGCGTCCGCAAATTTGCCCAACAGAATAACGAGACAATTTTTTCTTACCCCCCTCATCATCTAACCCCTCAATGAATGCATAGTTTCGATACTAGATGGGTTAAAACTTTATAAGACAACAACTACATGGAACTACCAAGCCATTACTTATACTATATGACTTAACTAAGCATGACGCAAACTAAAAAGAAACCTAAAATACAATAGTTTCTGAAAATTTTTACTTCTTCGAGCAATCAGAAGTCGATGTTGGAATCAGCTTGAATTATATACTTTTTTATTGATTAAAGATATAATATTTCACGATGTTTATTAAAAAAAAAATATTAATGTTAAATACGCTAAAACATTTAACAATGAAAAATATGCCTAAGGCCTTAGGAATTAGCCAAAAAATCTTAAGCTAATGGAAGCACAAGTAGAGAATCTGAAACTTTTCGTAGAGGAACCAATTCCAATCAAATCATTCAGCAAGGATAACAATAAAAATAGCATCACTATTTCATCTCTTTTTTCTGGGTGCGGAGGAATGGATTTAGGCTTTTATCAAGAAGGGTTCAATATTCTATGGGCAAATGACTTCGATTCTAAAGCTTGTGATACCTATAGAAAAAATATTGGTAACCATGTTATATGCGAGGATATTACAAAGCTTGATTATTCTCAAATTCCTAGTTCAGATCTGATACTAGGTGGATTTCCTTGCCAAGACTTTTCAATGATTTGGAAAAGGGAAGGCATTAACTCTAAGAGAGGTAATCTGTATAGAAATTTTGTTGAAATAGTTAAACAAAAAGAACCTCTTATGTTTGTTGCTGAAAATGTAAAGGGAGTCTTGACCGCAAATAATAAAAAAGCCATTCAGCAAATTATTTCGGATTTTTCACATACCGGAAGTAAAGGTTACAGAACCAAAGCATATCTAGTTAACTTTGCTAATTATGGAGTTGCTCAACTCAGAGAGAGAGTATTAATAATTGGGGTCAGAAAAGATATTCATATAAACTTTGGTATTCCAGATCCAACTCATGATTCAAGTCGTTATTTGTCTTCAAAAGAAGCACTACATAATGTTGAAAATGTTCTGTTTAACAATGAACATCAAAACATTAAGTCAAATACAGTTGAAAAATTAAAATTGATACCTCCAGGAGGCAACTTCACTGATATACCTAAGGATTCCCCTCACTATGTTAAAGGAATGATTTCTCATGTATACCGAAGACTTCATCCTGATAAACCTTCCACAACAATCATTGCAGCTGGAGGAGGTGGTACTTGGGGGTATCATTTTTTGGAGAATAGGCCTCTCACAAATAGAGAGAGAGCTCGTTTGTTTGGTTACCCTGACGACTTTGAATTTATAGGAAGCATTACTGATGTAAGAAGACAAATAGGCAATTCGGTTCCTCCTGAAGGTATACGCCCATTTGCAAGGAAAATAAAAGATTTCCTTTTGGAAGCAAAAAATTATGTTCACTAATCTTGAGGACCATGGTGGTAATTTTAGAAATATATTAGAGACTGAATTTTCAAATGCACAAAACGTTCAAATTGCTTCTGGTTATGCATCATTAGATTTAATCCAAGATTTTAGTGGAAGATTCAGAAATATAGCCTCACAAGGGGGGAATGCGAAGTTGCTTTTAGGCATGGCTTTCTATGAAGGTTTAGGTAAAAAAAAGCTTGATGCTGTAAATAAATTGCATTCGGAATTAAACTCCATAAATAAAAATTCTGGTGTGTATGTAACAAATGGAAGGCGTTACCATGGCAAAGTTTATAGGTTTTATGACGAACACAGCTCGAAGGTTTACGTAGGTTCTTCAAATTTTTCTTTTAATGGCACAAGAGGAAACATTGAATGTACTGTTCCTGTAGTAGATGAAACACAGAGAGCCCAAGTTATTCATTTTTTAAATGATTTATATTCTAATTACTCTATACCAATTGACCATGCAGAAATTATGGTTCCAGGCAAGGAAAATGCATTTTCAAAAAAAGTTGAACAGGCCTGGAAGTCAATCCAAACGTATGATACAGCTACAATAGACCGCCACTCACTTCCTTATTTTGATTTAAATCTAGAGCATGTTGTTAAAAAAGAAAAATCTAGCCTCAACGTGTATTTTGGAAAAGGTAGATTAAACAATAAAACTGGAAAAATTGCACCTAGGCCATGGTATGAAATTGAGATTATTGCCAATAAAGATATTAACTCTTTGGAAATTTATCCAAAGGGAGACTTTTTAGCATATACAGATGATGGATATGTCCTACCTATGCGAACTCAAGGTGACTACAATAAAAATATTCGTTCAAAAAAGAGCCTACAAATTTTTGGTATTTGGCTTAAAGGAAAATTAGAACATAATGGTGCACTTAAAAAATATGAACCGGTTACCTTAGATGTTTTGGAAGAGTATGAAAGAAAGTCTTTGCGTCTACATAAAATAAGTGAAGGAAACTATTTTATGAGTTTTTAAATTAGTTAGTAAACAAGAATGTAATGAACTCTAATTAAGTTCACGGTTTCAGGGTCACACGTTGTACTTGTTCAAATAAAACACGCCAACAATACATCACTGCAACCAGCCTTTCAAAAACACCTTAGAGATGTTCAAGGAAGCAATTGGCATAAGTGTGGATACAAATAGCATTTTACGACATTGATTTAGAAAAGAAAATAGAAAGCAATCATGGGTGACAAAGAAACCATACATAACACGGATTTTAAACCGGTCGAATTCGACCGGTTTAGACTTATGATTTAAACGTCACCATTTGATGCAACACCGCAACGGCGGCTCGGCACTGAATTTGATCCCGTTGTCCCGAAAGCTGTAGCCGTTCGGTATGGGTCCCGGATTCCGTAGCGATTGCAATGTAAACGGTTCCCACCGGCTTTGCTTCGGTTCCGCCATCGGGGCCGGCAATACCGGTTGTTGCCAACCCAATGCTGGCACCGGTTTGATCTCGGATGGCTTCAGCCATGGCCGCTGCAACGGCGGAACTCACCGCACCATGCGCGTCAATTAGGGCCTTGTCTACGCCTAAAATGCGGACTTTAGACGCATTGCTATAGGCCACAACACCCGCCAATACCACCGATGAACTGCCCGGAACGGCCGTTAGTAGTTGAGCCACACGCCCGCCGGTACACGACTCGGCCAGCGCCACCGTGTCTGACCGAGCCTGTAAGTACCGAACGATGGTTTCGCCAAACGTCTCAGCGGCTGTGGTATACGCACAGTCTGCAAGTGCCGCTTGAATATGCGCGTGCACAGCCTCAGCCTCGGGTGTTGTGGTACAACACTGCACATGGACCTCTGGAAATGGTACTTGATAGCGAATGGTGACGCCTTCGGGTAATGGGTACAACGGTGCCAGTCGATCCGCAATCTCCGATTCACCCACACCCACGCATTTGACAGTTGTAATAACCCGATGGTGCTGATGCTGGCGCCGATGGGCGTGAAGCCACGGCAACACCCACGTCTCTAGCATCGGCTGCATCTCCCGTGGAACACCCGGCAACAAAAACCACTCGGTTATCCCGACGGTATGCTGAATACCCACAGCCGTTCCATTGGGATTGGGAATGGGCGTAGCCCCTTGGGGAATATCGGCTTGCTTCAAATTGCTAGCCGGCATGGTTCGGTTGCGTTTGGCATAAAACGCTCGCAAGCTCGCTTCAGTTGCCGCATCACGAACTAGCGGGACCGTTGCCATCTGTGCGAAGGCTTGCACGGTTCGATCATCGTCTGTTGGCCCAAGCCCACCCGTACACATGACCACATCCGCCTGCATGGCCCGCATGGTTTTGACTACGTCGTCTAAGGCATCGCCCACACACACGGTTTGATGCACGGAATACCCCGACTCCCATAGCATTTTAGCGATTGTTTGCTGATTGGTATTGGCAATGCGCCCGTCCAGCAATTCATCGCCAATACAGAGCAGCCCAATGATCACTCATCCGTCTCCATGATCATCGTTAGCGTTTTTTGATAATTCAGCGCATCCACCTGTCCCACAGCCAATCGACCGAGTTGGATAGGCCCGATGGTGTCGCGATGCAAGGCAATCACCCGATACCCCAAGGTATCAAACAACCGGCGAATGATTCGATTACGTCCCTGAGCAATCACCACCCGATACCGGTTTTTACTCAACGATTCCAACCGTGTGAGACGCACGGGCCCATCATCCAAAAACAAGCCCCCCAACAAGCGGCGGCTATCCGAGGCCGTCACGGCATGGGCCAGTTGAACCACATACTGCTTGTCTATTTGATAGCGGGGATGCAAAATTTGGTTGGCTAGTTGCCCATCATTGGTGAGCAACAACAACCCAGAGGTATCGCGATCCAACCGCCCCACTGGAAATACGGGCTCTGGAATGTGCCGACACACATCGGCCAAGCAGGGCCGGCCTCGCGGATCCGTCATGGTTGAAATGACCCCCACGGGCTTGTGGTATCGGTAGATGGCCATGCCAATAATCCCCGTCACACGAACCCCCCGAATTGAAATACGATCCACCGCAGGGTCAATGGTGATCCGCAAGGTCTGGCAAACCCGACCATTGCACTGAATGGCCCCCTGATTCAACTGATCATACACTTCGCGCCGGGTATACTCCGTATACGCCACAAGATACTGATCCAATCGCATATTAGCGCACCGTATCCCGAAGCACCACGCGATTATTCTGCAACAACTTCAGCACGTGATTTTGGGGATCCAATTGCAAGTGGTCCGTCGTAATGAGCATCTCATCCGCCGATAATTGAACCTGATTATACGCGGCCAGCTGCCCGGATGTTAGTGCGTACGCCATTCGATCAGCGGTTAACGCATACGCATCAATGCGGCCTTTCACGGCGTGCATCACCATACGGGGCTGTTGATCCAAAAACAGCTCCGCTTCCGTGGCACGCATTGCCAGCACATCCCGATCACGCTCTACATGGCGAATACGCACCCCCGCCATCACAATATTGGGGGTGCCTTCTGGAAGCAGCTGGGGCACATTTTCAAGTGTTGAATACTGAATAGCGACGGCAACAATCACCCCCAAACCGATCCCCAGAAGAAGCAACCACCTACTCATCATCAGGGGTATCGGGATCGCCATAAATATGGCTTTGCGCCAACTTTTCTTCGGCTAAGAGAGAAGCAGCCCGAGCCCGGTGCGAAAAGGCCCGAAACCCTTTGTCTTTTGCCGCATACGCTTCGGCAATTAAAAAGTGAATTGCGGCCAGATCATAGTGTATATCCAAGGCCTGTTGGCACCAATCTAAGACCGCGTCGTAATCGTTGGCTTCCCCTCGAATTAAGCCAATGTAGCCCATGGCCCAGACATGTTCCGGTTCCAAGTCCAAAACGGCATGAAACGCGGCCTCTGCAGCTTCTTTTTGCCCATCAAAATACAGGCCAAAGCCCAATTTAAAGGCGTGTTGCCATACTGCCGGCTCGGCTTTGCGCTTTGCTTGATAATACGCCACAATTTTTCCTGAGAAATCGGGGTCCAGCGCATCGACTTTTTTAAGCGTATCCAACCCCTTTAATACGCGACCCGTGTAGGCGTAGTTCATAGCCAATTCAAAATTCGCCGTTGCGCTATCGGGTGTTTCTTGGACCTGGCGATACAAAGCATGGTATTCTGTGACGGCCCAATCGGGCGGATAGTATACGCCAAATACTAAACTGGACACAAACACCCCAAGAATGCTGAGGTGTATCGTCCGCATTATTGGGTTGAATGACTCAGCTTAGACAATAAGGTATTGGACCGTGCAATAAACGTTTGTAGGGATTCACCCGATACTTGCTGCTTGGATAACCGTGCCAAGTCCACCACATGCAAACACAGGGATTGAACAAACTCGGCATCGGCATTGGATTGGCTGAGCCCCACAATATTTTGAATTAATGGGCTTTGATTGTTAATCACCAACGTCATAATATCCAAGCCTGGCACTGAACCCGCCCCTTTCATGAAGTGCTGCATATTTTTTAGGCGTTTAATTTGTTCCGATTCGATGAACATAGCGGACACGGTCTCCGACTTTAACGCTTTGACTTCTACCGTTGTGGTTTCGGTATCCAACACAGACTTAAACAGATCAACAATTTGATCATCACGGGTTTGGTTGGTATCGTCAACGACTTGTGCCGATTTAGACGCATCCACCAAACTGTCATTCACCTCCGAATCCACGGATACGTACTGAATATCGGACGCTTTGGATTCTAAAAACTGAACAAAATGGCTATCGATTAACGCATGGAAAAATAGCACTTCCAACCCCTGGTCTTGGCACATTGACACATAGGTTGCCTGCCGATCTTTATCTGCGCAGTACAAGACTTTTTTGCCCAGCTTATCGGTATTGCGTTCCATGTAGGCCGCCACGGTTGTGGTATGCCCGGACGACGACTCAAACAAGACATTGTCTTTCATTTTTTCGTAAAACTCTGCGTTTTGCATCATGCCGTATTTGATAAATGGGCTGATGTCCGGCCAGATTTTAGCATACTGATCCGCATCGTTTTTATGCAATTGGCTAAGCTTATCCGCCACTTTTTTAACAATGTGCTTGGATATTTTTTGCACGTATGGGTCATTTTGCAAATAACTTCGGGACACATTTAGGGGAATGTCTGGGCAATCGATGGCGCCTTGAAGCAACGTCAAAAATTCAGGAATAACATCGCCGGCCTGATCGGACACAAAAATTTGCTTGCAGTATAGTTTGACCTGGCCTTTCGTTGCATCCAGTTCGTGCATCACTTTGGGGAAATATAAAATTCCGGTTAGATTGAATGGGTAATCGACGTTCAAATGAATCCAAAACAAGGGCTCTTCTTGAAAGGGGAACAAGGTTTTATAAAAGTCTTGGTAGGCCTCCGGCTTGGTATCACTGGGGGCTTGCGTCCACAGGGGTTTTTGATGATTCGCTACCGTATCATTGACTGAAATGGGAACGGGCAAAAAGTTCGTGTATTTTTCAACCAATGTTTTTAACCGAGCTTCCTCTAAAAACGATTCGCTGTCCGCATTAATATGCAAGATAACATCCGTTCCGACGGTTGCTCGTGTCCCGGACTTCAGGGTGTAATTGGTGGTCCCATCGCAGGTCCACACGGCGGCCTCGGCATCATCCTTGTAAGACTTGGACTGTACCTCTACGGTGTCCGCAACCATGAACGCGGAATAAAAGCCCAGACCAAAGTGCCCAATGATGCTGTTTTTATCAGACTCATCATCAAATTTAGCTAAAAACTCTTCGGCGCTTGAAAATGCAATTTGAGCCAAATACCGTTCCAGCTCATCGGCGTCCATACCCAGACCCGTATCTGAAATTGTGATGGTTTTTTTGTCTTTGTTAATGGCAATATGAATGGCGTGATCGGTAAACCCACCGGCAATTTGATTGCGTTTGGTAATGGCGTCATAGGCATTGGATACCAATTCTCTTAAAAAGACTTCGTGATCCGAATACAACCATTTTTTAATAACGGGGAAAATATTTTCGGTATGAATCCCGATCGTACCCTTCTTTTCCATGTGAAAAACCTCCTTTAGTTTGTTAATGCGATTAAGCGAACCCGCTTAACCCCGTCTAAGGTCGTGATCTCGTCGACCAAGTTACTGGAAACATCGCCATCCAGGTCAATCAGTGTATAGGCAATGTTACCGCGGCTTTTATTCACCATTTCGGATATATTCAAGCCATTATTGGCTAAAATAGACGTCACCTGCCCAATAATATTCGGGACGTTGTCATTGGTAATGGCCAATCGGTTTTTTCCGGTTGGTTCCATCGCACAGGTGGGGTAGTTAACCGAATTCACAATATTACCCAATGTTAAAAAGTCTTTCATTTGATTGGCAATCATAATGGCACAATTTTCTTCAGCTTCACGGGTGGATGCCCCCAAGTGTGGAATTGAAATAACTGAGGGATGCTCCACCAGCGTTTGCGATGGAAAATCGGTCAAGTACTGCTTAACGACATGGTTATTTAACGCGTCGGCCATATCGGCTTCATCCACAATATCGGGCCGCGCAAAATTAAGAACGACGGTTCCGGGCTTCATATCCGCCATAATCGATGCATTAAAAAATGCTTGTGTTTCGGGTGTCGAAGGGACATGCAAGCTAATGTAATCCACTTTTTTTAGCAACGCTTTGATGCTTTCAACCCGGCGAACCTGAGGCGATAGGCTCCACGCCCAATTAATGGAAATAAAGGGGTCTAGACCATAGACTTTCAAGCCAAAGTCAACCGCCGTGTTGGCTACCATGCTGCCAATCGCACCCAAGCCAATGACCCCGAGGGATTTTCCTTGCAATTCTTCACCACCAAATCGAGATTTGTTCTTCTCAACTTGCTCACCCAAGCTGGCATCCACCGGCAATGACTTGACGAACTCTAAGCCTCCCAAGACATCGCGGGATGACAACAACATACCCATAAAGACCAATTCTTTGACCGCATTGGCGTTGGCCCCAGGGGCATTAAACACAACAACGGCGTCATCGGTACACCGATCAACAGGAATATTGTTAACCCCCGCCCCTGCACGGCCAATGGCCAAAAGCTCAGGGTTAATTGTCATGTCGTGGAGCTTATGACTACGCAAAACGATGGCTTCCGGGTCTGCAACATCTGCGCCAACATCACAAAAGCTCGATAATTTATCGATGCCGGATTCGGCAATTTTGTTGTAAACCCGAACCTTAAATTTAGCCATTGGACTACCGTTTTCGGAATTGTGGGGCTTTACGGGCACCACGCTTGCCGTATTTGCTTCGCTCTTTCACACGGGCATCCCGCACCAAAAAGTCATGCTGTTTTAATTCTGGCTTCAAGCTTGCATCGGTTTCAAGAATCGCACGGGCAACACCCAATTTTAATGCATCGGCCTGACCCGACATCCCACCACCTTTCACGGTTGCTTTCACATCGTATTTACCGTCGATACCCATTTGAGTCAATGGGCTGGCTGCAATTTGGCGCAACATGTCTGAGGGCAAGTAGTCACTCACATCACGGCCATTAATTTCGAACCGTCCAGATCCTTTAAAAATCCATACACGAGCAACCGCTTCCTTACGGCGACCCGTTCCATAGAAGCTCTCGCTGGGTACTTTTAATTTTGTTTCTTTATCTTTTGTTGGCATGATGACTCCTTACACGTTCACTGGTTCAGGCTGTTGAGCCTCGTGAGGATGCTCACTACCAGCATATACTTTCAACTGATTTAAAAATTTGATTCGAGTTTTTGGCAACATGCCTTTAACGGCACGCTCAATAATGCGCTCTGGAAATCGGCGCTTTACATCGGCATAGGATTCTGTTTTTAACCCACCGGGATATCCTGAGTGGCGGTAATATTTTTTGTCGGTTTCTTTGTTACCCGTCACCGCGATCTGATCAGCGTTAATGACGACCACAAAGTCCCCCATATCAACACCCGGGGTATACGATGCCTTGTGCTTCCCGGTTAGTAAAATGGCCACTTCTGTTGCCAAACGACCCAAGACTTTATCTTTGGCATCAACAACCCACCATTTTTTAGTAATGTTACTGGGTTTTGGATAAAAAGACGGTTGGTTTTTACGTTTCATAATGTCTCCTCACGACGATTGTATGATTAACTATGTTGCATATTGCTAGTACCGAACTTGGTATAGCGTCAAGCCCTTTGCAGGCACTGGCTTATAATTATACACGATAGTCCTATCATTTGTGAATAAGTCTTTAAAATCCGCGAGTGTTTTTCGTTGATAGATCAGCTCAAATATAGCGCCAATGAGGTTTCGAACCATGCCGTATAAAAACCCATTGGCTTCGATTTCAATGCACCAATAGGCCCCATCCTTCCAACACGTTGCGGCTAAAACACGTCGGCGCGTGCTGGCGCTACTGGACCCAGACCGACAAAACCGATAAAAATCATGCTCACCAATCATAGACGGCAACGCAGCTTGGATTGTTGCAATATCGGTATCTTGGCTGGGCAAGGCTGCCACGTAGCGCGATGCCCATAAACTGGGTTGTTGATCTGAAAAATAGTATCGATATACCCGAGATTGCGCCGAATACCGTGCATGAAACGATGGGTCAACCGCCGTCACTGAGCGAATTAAGATGTCATGAAACCGCCAATTTAACAACTGCTTTTGAATGGCGGGCAATGGCATGGCGGTATTCACTTGAAAATTAATGACTTGCTGGTGCGCATGAACCCCCGTATCGGTTCGCCCAGCGGCAACCAAGTGAACGGGCCCGAACCATTGCGTTAAGACATGTTCCAGAGCCGATTGAACCGTTCGAACCCCCGGTTGTTTTTGGTACCCATAATAATGGGTGCCATCGTATGCAATATCTAAACGAAGGTTCCGAACCGTTGGTGGCAACCTATGAAGAGAACTGAATTAAGCTCATATCCGCATTGTCCCCTTTCCGTTTGGCTAATGGGACAAGGCTGGTGAATCCACCGTTACGAGATTCACAAGCGCTTGCAATGGCTTTAACTTGTGTGGACAACACTTTACGGTGCGGAAACATAGCCAACGCTTGGCGATAACTTGCCAAATCGCCGCGCTTAATTAAGGCCACAATACGATCAACATACCGAGACACTTCTTTTGCTCGCGTTGTGGTTGTTTTGATTTTTTGATTCACAAACAACGCATAGGCTAAACTTCGCAATAATGCGATTCGCTGATCGGTGGGTTTATTTAGTTTTTTATTGGATCGTCGATGTCGCATGATTAACCCGGGATTTTAACATCAAACTCTTTGAGTTTTTCATTAATTTCAACAATACTTTTTTCGCCTAAATTTTTGATTCGAGACAATTCTTCATGCCCCATATCGAGCAACTGACGAACGGTGCTTACACCGCCACGCTTTAAGCAGTTGAGCGCACGAACATTCAGCCCAAGGTCATCAATACTCATGCTTTCCAAAGCCGCTGTTGTATCGCTAGCGGCATCATCTGCACTTGCTAAGGCTTCATTCACAACTGGCTTCTCATCCATCTGCCCAAACAAACTAATTTGTTTGCACAAAATAGCGGCACCTTCTTTCACCACAGCTTCCGGCGATAGCCCCCCATTGGTCCACACATCTAGAACCAATTTCTCATACCCGAGGTCTTTACCCACACGAATATTAACAACCTCATGGTTCACACGAACAACGGGTGAAAATGATGCATCCAAATAAATAACATCGGGACTCACATCGTCACTTTTCGCATTCAGGTCTGATGATAAATACCCAACGCCAGCACTGACTTCACACGTCATTGCAACCGATACGGTATCTACGGCTTCAAACAAAAACTGATCCGGATTCAACAATGTAATGTTAGACGGAACTTTAAATTGATCCGCACGGACCTCCCCTTTGCCTTTAAACGCAAGCTCTATGGTGTATTTGTGATCATCATAGACGGTATCCGCATTCAGGGAAAAGACTAAGCTTTTTAAATTGCACAAAATATCCAAAACATCTTCACGAACATGTTCGATGGTCGAAAACTCGTGCAAAACCCCATCAATTTTCACCGATGTCACTCGAATACCTGGGATAGACGATAGCAACACCCGTCGCATCGCATTCCCAATACTGGTACCCATGCCTTTAATTAATGGTGAAAATGAAAACTTAGAATAGTTTTCATTGACTACCTCTTGTTGAACCCACGCCTCAATATCACGCATAAAAACCTCCTTACTTAACCTAATTTAAACCCGTCGATACTTTCGAGGCCGACATCCATTGTGAGGAACACTCGTGTTGTCTTCGATCGACAGCACCTCTAATCCAGCAGACTGGAGGGCTCGTATTGCGGACTCACGACCGGGCCCAGGGCCTTTAACCACAACCGCAACTGATTGAACACCATAGTTTTCCATGGCACGCAAAGCCGCACGCTCAGCCGCTTGCTGCGCTGCAAATGGAGTCCCTTTTTTTGCGCCTTTAAACCCGGCCATGCCGGTTGAGAATGACGCCAAAACATCCCCATTGACCGGATTTGTAATTGCCACAATGGTGTTGTTAAATGTTGAATAAATACAGGCTTTGGCTGTTGGTATATTCCGCTTTGTTCCTTTCTTTTTTACGCTCATAATTCTATCCTATTCACTCTATTTCGTTACTTTCTTCTTGCCGGCAACGGCAATGGCTTTCCCGCGTCGTGTTCGAGCATTGGTATGCGTGCGTTGACCCCGAACCGGCAATTTTCGTCGATGCCGCGTCCCCCGATACGACCCAATCTCTCGCAACCGCTTCAATGATTGCGCAACGGATCGTCGCAAATCACCCTCTAGCGTATAATTCTCTAATAGTTTTCGAAGCTTCACCACGTCCGCTTCAGCGATGTCACGCACACGCATGTTACCATCTAATTTTAATGTTTGAATAATTTCTTGTGATGTTTTTAATCCGATGCCTTGAATATAGGTCAACGCAATTACCAATCGCTTATTTTGTGGAAGATCAACTCCTACTAATCGAATCATAGTCTAACCCTGCCTTTGTTTATGTTTAGGAATATCGCAAATAACGTATAATATTCCTCTTCTACGTACAACTTTACATTTTTTACATTTTTTTCGAACCGAAGCACATGTCTTCATGCGTATCTCCTCACCTTAAAATTACTGCTATATATGTCTATCTTAAAATTAAAGACTGGTCTATTATTATGACGAAAATTGTTGATTGCGTCAACCCACAAATTAAAATTGGTGATTACACAGCACATAATGTTAGAATTTGAGGGCCATCTGCAGTCACTAAAACCGTGTTTTCATAATGGGCTGACCAGGCCTGATCTTTGGTTCGAATGGTCCACTGATCCGCATCCGTCACCGTATCTGGGTTCCCAAGATTTAGCATGGGTTCAATGGCAATGGTCATTCCTTCTGCCAATAACGTATTGGATCGAGTGGTTCGTTGGTGGGGGATTAAAGGGTCTTCGTGCAAAGACTGCCCCACCCCATGGCTGCATAAGTTCTTGGCGGTTGTCAGTTGTCGATCGCGAGCAAATTTGAAAATTGCACACCCAATTCGATCGACTTTCTGACCAATTTGAATCACAGACATCGCATCAAAAAATGCAGCCTCAGTATCGTGAACCAATTGGGCGACTGCGGTATCCACATCGCCAATACACCAAGTCCGTGCCGCATCAACATGATAGCCGTTGTAGCAAATACCAATATCAATACTACAAATGTCACCGGGATACATAATTTTATCCGGATACGGAATACCGTGGACAATTTCATCATTTTTAGACACGCAAATTGTATTCGGAAACCCCTGATACCCCAAAAACGACGGTATTCCCCCGTGATCTAAAATAAAGGTATGCGCCAATGAATCTAAATGAGCAGCGCTAACCCCTTCCACGCAGGCCTGCTGTAACTCTGTGTGCAATTGAGCCAGCAGAGCCCCGCCGGCTTGCATGGCCGCAATGGCTTCGGGGGATTTAAGAACGATGCCCACAACCAAATGTCTCTTGAACCGTCTGAGTAATTGAATCCAAGGGTCGACTGGTATCAATCACCACACATCGATCCGCATAGTAAGAGCGAAGAATGGCTGTTTGTTCGCAATAGGCTTGATACCGTTTGCGAACCACATCCGCTTGATCATCATCTCGAACAATTAATGGATGCCCACAATCATCACACACATCCGCTTGTTTGGGTGGCACATACGCAACATGATAGGTGCGTGAACAATCGGAACAAATGCGTCGGCCATTAATTCGTTCCAAAACAAGATCCAACGATGCATCAAAATACAAGACGTGCTCAATGGAACGCCCCAATGATGTTAATAATTGATCAAACTGCTCAGCTTGACCCACGGTTCGGGGAAACCCATCAAAAATGACGGCCCCGGATTCTTGACTCAATCCGGATAGCAAGGGCTCCACAATAGCGATGAGGAGTTCATCAGGTACCAACCCCCCAGATTCTACAACCGTTTGTATTTTTTTTCCTAACACGGTTGCTCGTTTGATTTCTTCTCGCAATAAATCACCGGTTGAAACAACCACACAATCCAAAGAATCCCGCAAGAGCTGGGCTTGGGTTCCTTTACCAGACCCCGGAGGTCCTAAAAACACATAGAGTTTCTTCAATTTAAAAATCCTTTGTACTGGTGATTCATAATATAAGTATCCACGTGCTTCACCAAATCCAACGCAACACCAACAATAATTAATAATGCAGTGCCGCCCAAACCGGCGAAGCTATTCACTCGCGTGATGTGGATACCCACAACGGGTACAATTGCAATTAAAGACAAAAACACCGCTCCAAAAAAGGTCAACCGAGTAATAATGCCCTCCAGATAATCGACTGTGGGCTTACCCGGACGAACCCCAATCACAAACCCGCCATGTTTTTTTAAGCTATCGGACAATTCAACGGGATTAAACGTAATGGCCGTATAAAAATAAGTAAAAAAGAAAATTAAAATACAAAATAATGCATTGTACACAAACCCATCGTAGCGGTACCACGTCGATACCATGGACTGAAACGCCTCATTGGGAATATAGCCCATAATCATAATTGGAAACTGAAGAACCGCCGAGGCGAAGATAATCGGCAAGACGCCACCTTGAATTAGCTTCAGCGGAATATACGTGCTTTGAGCCCCCATCATACGACGCCCAACCACTCGCTTGGCATATTGAACTGGTATATTGCGTTGGGCCTCTTGAACAAATACAATACCGGCGATCACGGCAATTAATATTAAAATTAATGCCACGATTCCCACAACACTCCCCCCACCCTGAACAAACACAACCGTGTTTTTTATATAAACCGGCATCTGTGCCACAATCCCAATAAAGATAATAAGCGAGGCCCCGTTACCAATTCCACGCTCGGTAATAAGCTCACCAAACCACATAACTAGCGTAGCCCCAGCGACTAAGCCAATCAACGCATAAACAAAAAATGTCACTGTTGATACATGCGCAAACAAAAATCCCTTAAACGTAACCGATACAACAATCGCCTGAACCAAGGCCAGCACTACGGCTAAATAACGCGTATATTGGGACACTTTCTTTCGCCCCACATCGCCTTCTTGAGCCAATTCTTTTAACGATGGCGAAACCACCGTCATCAACTGCATAATAATCGACGCATTAATAAACGGAATAATACCCAAGGCAAACAATGAAAACCGACTCAAGCCGCCACCTGAAAACAAATTCACAAAGCCCAGCAGCCCCCCTTGATCAAACAGCGCCCGAACTTGGTTTAGATCAACACCTGGAATTGGAACGTAGCCACCCAAGCGGTACAAAAACAAAATTAAACAAACAAATAAAAATCGTTTTCTAAGA
Source organism: Alteromonas sp. (assembly GCA_964220215.1). GTDB lineage: Bacteria > Margulisbacteria > Marinamargulisbacteria > UBA6595 > UBA6595 > UBA6595. The sequence continues at coordinate 38,879 of CAXPTH010000023.1, forward strand.
TCCGGTAGCGTAAACGCCAGAAGCAGTTTATTCATGAGTCACTACAGCACGTGTGCAGTAGATCCAGACTCCGCTAATTTCTCAAGCGCTGATTTTGAAAATGCATGCGCATGCACGGTTATCACTTTTGACAAGGACCCATCACCCAATACTTTAACTCGCTCATACTGCGCAATACCAAATTGAGTCATCAAAAATTCTTGATCCACACAATCATTGGCTTTACACCTGTTGTCTAAGTCTGACAAATTTAGAATTCGGTACTCCACACGAAACCGATTTCGAAACCCTGCTTTTTTAGGCAATCGACGATACAAGGGGTTTTGACCACCCTCAAACCCACGCTTCCGGCTGTAACCGGATCGTGACTTCTGACCTTTGTGCCCACGGCCACATTCTCCACCGAAACCAGACGCATTGCCTCGACCAACACGCTTGCGTTTTTTAACAGACCCCGGAGCGGGGGCCAACTCTGTATGATTTTGACACTTATTGCTCATTTGTTTCTACCTCTAATTCAGTCTGTTTAACTGCCGTTCTTGTTTTCTTTTGGACATCAGAAACGAAAAATTTAACACCTCTAAACGCACACTCTTCATCATAGTCGCGCAAACATTCCAGAGCCATGACCGTTGCCTTAGCTGCATTCATCGGATTGTTGGACCCATGACACTTTGCCACCACATCGTTAACCCCCAACGCTTGTAAAACAACCCGAACAGACCCACCCGCAATAATACCCGTTCCGGGCTTCGCTGGGCGAATAACAACCGTAGCACCACCAAACCGAGCTTGTACTTCATGGTTGACTGTTCGGTCAACACCTTTAATGGCAAACATATTTTTTTTGGCTTGGGCCAACGCGGTTTGAATCCCCAACGGAACCTCTTTGGATTTCCCTAAACCCAAACCGATTTTTCCATTTTTATCCCCCACCACGACAAACACACGAAACGACATTCGGCGTCCACCTTTTACAACTTTATTGACTCGGCTAATTTGAACAACTTCTTCAAAAAACTCTTTTGTTCCGTCTGATCCTCCGTCTCGAATTGCTGTACTGTTCATCTCGTTTATCTCCTAAAAATCCAGACCAGCGGATCGAGCAGCATCAGCTAGCGCTTTAATTCGCCCAGCGTATACCTGATTCCCACGGTCAAACACAACACGCTTAATACCGCCCGCCAATGCACGCTCAGCCAAGGTCGTTCCAACCGCCTGAGCCGCTGCTATATTTTGGCCACCATCTTTCAGGGATGATGCTTGAATGATTGTATTTCCTACCGAATCATCAATAATTTGAGCAACAATATTTCGATTGCTTCGAAATACCGATAACCGCAACCGATCCGGGGTGGACTTTATTTTTGTTCGCTTTTGTCGATAATATTTTCTAGACATAATTTCAACCTACCTTATTTATTTTACACTCTTACCGGGTTTTAATCGGGGTGGGCGTCGATCTGAATATCGCACACCTTTACCTTTATACGCATCGGGCTTTCTAAGCTTGAAAATATTAGCGGCAACCTGGCCCACTTCCTGGTTATTAATGCCACATACCGCAAATCGAGTGGGGGATTCCACTTCAATTGAAACACCTTCGGGTGTTGCAAACTCGATGGGGTGCGAGTACCCTAAATACAATCGGATGCCGGTGTTGATTTTTTCGGTTTTATAGCCAACGCCAACCAGTTCCATATTAATTTTAAACCCATCAACAACCCCAGCGATCATATTTTTAATCAAAGACCAATACAGCCCCAGCTTAGGATTTGTTGATCCGTTCGAACTATTGACCCCAACCGTTTTAGCCTCAGCATCAACAGCCACTACCACGCTGGAATCAATCGCCTGGGTTAACTCACCTTTTGGCCCCTTCACTGCAACAGCACCATCGACAACAGTGATTGTTACGGAATCGGGATAGTTCAATAATCGTTTTGCTAATCGTGACATACCATAACCCTCCTAATGAACCGAACCAATGAGCTCGCCGCCAACTTTCGCCAGACGTGCCGCCTTACCACTCAACACCCCTTTACTGGTTGACAAGAACACAAGCCCAAACCCACTGTTTAACTTGGGAATCTGGGTACATGCGACATACACCCGCTTACTGGATTTGCTAATTCGCTTTAAAGCACGAATGGCTGGGCTTTTGTCATCCCGGTATTTTAATACAACAGCCAGGGAGCGCTTATTGGATGCATCACCCACCACTGAATAGGACTCAACAAAGCCCTCTTGGACTAAAATTTTACATAACGACTCTTTCAAGTTGGAATGCGGAATCAGCACCTCTGCATGCTTTACCATGAGGGCATTTCGAATCCGTGTAAACATATCTGCAATTGGATCACAAACCATAACTAATCTCTCCTACCAAGACGATTTCGTTACACCGGGCAGCATGCCTGAAGCTGCCAATGAACGAAAACATAACCGACAAATTCCAAAAAAACGCATATACCCTCGAGGCCGACCACAGACTGAACATCGGTTCCGATGTTGAACAGTACCTTCTTTGCGCTTATTGTTTATTTTTTTTGATGTTTTAGCCATTCTATACTCTCCAGACCTTACGCAAGCTTGCGCTTACCACCAACTCGAAACGGCATGCCGTAACATTTCAATAAATCCATTGCCTCATCATCCGTCTTGGCTGATGTCACAATTGTGATGTCCAAACCACGTTCACGATCTGTTTCACGATTCGCTTCTGGAAATACTGACGTATCCGTCAAACCCAAATTATAGTTTCCAGAGCCATCAAACGCACGGGGAGAAACACCTCGGAAATCACGAATTTTTGGCAAAGCTAAGTGAATTAACTTTATCAAAAACAACTTCGCTTTTTTTCCTCTCAATGTCACTTTCACGCCATTAATTTGACCTTCTCTTAGTTTGAAGTTTGATATTGATTTTTTCGCTGTTGTTAAAACCGGCTTTTGAGCAGCTATTTCGGCCAACTGATCCATTGAAATATCAATACACTTGGTATTTACAATTGCTTCGCCAAGTCCCCGGTGCAATATGATTTTCACAATGTCTGGAACCTGCATAACATTATCGTATTGATATTTCTCAGACAATTCTTTAAATGCACGCTCTGAGAAATCTTGAACGATATGCTTCTTTTTTTCTTTTGATGTTGCTTTACTATTTGCCAATTTCCTCTCCCGTACGAACACTTACACGAACTTTTGAACCATCCGCTAACGATTGAACCCGAACCCGAGTTCCTTTTCCGTCTTTTGGATCAACAATCATAACATTGGACCAGCTGATTGGCGTTTCAATATCAAAAATACCCCCCTCCGGATTTTCTTGACTGCGCTTTACACATTTCTTGCGAATTGAGACACCCTTAACCGTTACCTTTTTTTTGGCAAGATCCACAGACAGAATCTCACCAACTGTGCCTTTGTCTTTGCCTGAAACAACTATAACCTGATCACCTTTTTTAAACTTATTCATATCAAACCTCTTATAAGACCTCTGGTGCCAAGGACGAAATTTTAGAGTATCCGCCATCCCGAACTTCCCGAGCAATTGGGCCAAACACACGTGTCGCCAAAGGCTCTTGGTCTTTACCGCTCAACAATACAACGGCATTGTCATCAAAGGTGATATTGCTGCCGTCTCGACGACGCTTTTTTGATACCGTTCGAACAACAACGGCCTTATGAATTTCACTTTTTTTCACCTGACCAGATGAACTTGCCTTTTTAACAACCACAATAATCATATCGCCAACATACGCATATCGACGGCGGGTACCACCCAATATTTTAATGCAAAGCACTTCCTTTGCCCCGGAGTTATCCGCAACTTGCAACCGAGTTTCTTGTTGTATCATGATACAACCTCAGCCGCTTTTTTAGACACGACTCGCCATCGCTTTCGTTTACTTAGCGGACGACACTCTGTGATCACAACATCGTCTCCGACAGAAATTGTATCATCAACACAATGAACCAAATACTTTTTTGAATACCGAACAACTTTTTGGTATACCGGGTGTGGACGACGTGTTTCTACAACAACGGAGAGCGTTTTTTCACCCGAAACACTCACAACTTTTCCAACTTTTGTTTTCTTTAATCCCATAATTACATCCTATCGTTTATACGGGACTGAGTCAACAACTGAGCAATAGCAACCCGTTTCTTTTTCAACACCGAAGAGTCTTTCAAGTCACCCCGATAAAACTGAGTAAACAATGCATCCAACTCTTGCTTCAAAACACCAATTTTTTCATTTACATCAGGCGACATAGACAGACTCCTTTTGTTTGAACTTCAATTTCTTGAGCGGCAACTTAAAACCAGCCAACTGAAACGCACGACGTGCCACTTCTTCAGAGACACCCGCCAACTCAAACAAAATTTTTCCGCGTTTCACAGGAGCTGCCCAGTACTTCAAGTCACCTTTTCCTTTACCCATTCGCGTCTCTGCTGGCAATTCACTAATTGGCTTGTCTGGGAAAATACGGATCCAAACTTTACCACCCCGTTTGATGTATCGGGTAATCACACGCCGTGCCGCTTCAATTTGACGATCGGTCACAAACCCACCTTCAAGCGCTTGCAAACCATAATCACCAAATGACACGGCAGTGCCATTCCCCGCTAAACCGCGAAGCCTTCCGCGCTGCTTTTTTCTGTATTTTGTTTTTTTAGGTAATAACATCCACGATCTCCTTACTCTTGCTCACTCATTATTACCGGCAATGTTTCGGATTTCGTATTGGACACTTCACCAGTAAAGACCCACACTTTAACACCAATAATGCCGTAGGTTGTATGCGCTTCACAGGTTGCATACTTGATTTTAGCTCGAAATGTATGCAATGGCACACGCCCTTCTCGATACCATTCTCGTCGAGCAATTTCAGCCCCAGCCAATCGACCGGAACATTCCACACGGATACCTTCAGCTCCGGATTTCATCGCACGCTGCACCACCGATTTCATGGCACGTCGAAAGTGAAACCGCTTTTCCAACTGAGCGGCTAATGTTTCAGCGATTAATTGAGCACTAGTTTCAATGCTTTTTTCTTCTTTAATATTAATGTTAACATCGCATTGCAATTTATCTCGAAGATCTTGACGCAAAATTGCAATGTCCCCGCCACCTTTACCAATAATTAAACCGGGACGAGAGGCATAAACCTCAATATTAACATGACCCGACTTGCGTAAAATTCGAACAGAGGAAATCCCGGCCCCTTTCAATTTTTGTTTAATATGCCGTCGAATTTCTAAATCCTGAATTAAATAGTTTGCATACTGATCTTTTGCAAACCATACACTACTGGATTCCTCAACAATACCCAATCGAAGGGCTGTTGGATTTGATTTTTGGCCCATTACACTTCACCTCCTGGAACGACAACACGCACATCAATGTGAGACGATCGCTTTAAAATTTGACACATCCGCCCCTTTGCCCGCGGCCGATACCGCTTCATCACTGGCGCTTCATTCACCATAATAACAGCCACTTGCGCAGCCGAAGAATCAACACTGTCTGACACCTGTGTAACATTGGCATACGCTGAACGAATCACTTTTGCCAATAAAAATGCGCCTTTGTGGGGCAAGTTGTCTAAAATACCCAATGCAACATGCACCGACTTGCCTCGCACCAAATTGGCAATGCGACGCACTTTAAATGGAGACACGCGAACATACTTAGCGATGGCGCGTTTTTGAATACCGCTTTCAACTGTCATTATTTCTGCCCCGCATGTGCTTTAAATGTTCGCGTAAACGCAAACTCGCCCAACTTACAACCCACTTTGTCTTCGGATATATGGACCGGGATATGCTTTTTGCCATTATGAACACCAATGGTCAATCCAACCATTTCTGGAATTACCATAGAACCCCGAGACCACGTAACAATAATGCTTGAATTCCCAGATTCTTTTGCCGCTAAAACTTTCTTTAACAATGACGCCTCAACAAAGGGGCCTTTTTTTAATGACCTAGCCATACCTTCCTACTCCTACCTATTTTCTCACTCTAACAATTAGCGCATTGGACTGCTTATTCTTTTTTCGCGTCTTCTTAAACACAGACTTGCCCCACTTTGTTCGGGGTCCAGCAGCACCCACTGGGGCCTTGCCTTCTCCACCACCATGGGGGTGATCACACGCATTCATTGCAGCACCCCGGACAACCGGACGACGACCACGCCAACGATTCGCGCCTGCTTTTCCAATTTTTTTGTTTCGATTATCTGAATTGCCAACCTGACCAATAACCGCATAACAATTCACATGAACTTTACGCACTTCACCCGATGGCAATTTAATCATGGCGTAATTTCCATACTTCGACAACAAGGTCGCAGAAGCCCCCGCAGAACGCACCAACTTAGCACCACCACCAATGTTGATTTCAACATTGTGAATATCCGCACCGGTTGGAATCATGTGCAGTGGCAATGCATTACCCGGACGAACCTCTGCTTTTTCACCGGATACGATCACATCACCAACTTTGGATTTGCTTGGCGCTAAAATGTAGCCTTTGGCTCCGTTTTCATAAACAACAAGGGCTATGGCAGCCGTCCGGTTTGGATCATACTCAAACCGAACAATGCGCCCTGGAACTGTTGGGAATTTTGAAAATGTAATCTGACGATACTGACGCCGAGAACCGCCGCCACGATGCCGAACGGTAATTCTACCGGTATTGTTTCGACCGGACTTCTTTTTTAACGGCTTAAGCAAAGAGGCCTCTGCTGGACCCCGATACCCGTCATGAACTAGAACTTCTCGCTGACGAAGACCGTTGGATGTTGATTTATATTTTTTTGTTGCCATGATTTATACCCTACCTACACCAATGCCTTTAACTTCTCAAAACTGGCTGAATCACGAACAGTCACCACTATTTTTTGACGCTCTTTGGTAAACCCAACTACACGTCCGCGCCGTCGCTGCTTGGACTCTTTAACCAATGTATGCACAGCATCAACACGAACATCATGCACTTCAGAAAAATATTGCTTCCATTGAATTTTATTCAACTTAGACCCCAAATTTAAAAATACAATTTTATTTTGAGATACCAAATCATTGGTTTTTTCGGATAAATAAGGTTTTAATCGAACATCAAACACAGTACAACTCCTGAAATTTTGCTAACTGATCACGAAACACAACAATTGAGTCCGCACGCAAGACGGATTCAATTGCAATATCCGCAAGCAAACAAACATCAACATTGGCATAGTTAAAAAACGATAACGGACGATCCAAACTATCGACAAGAAATAAAAACCGATTATCACCACCAAACAGCCCACGCCACTCTTTGGCTTTCATCGATTCTGGCGATGGCGCATCCAACACAACCAACTTGTCTGAATTTAGAGCTAAAGCTGAAACAATCCCCAACTTCGCAATTTTTTTAGGTAAATCCGTACTCAGATCCCGGGTGACGCGACCAAACGCCTTTCCGCCGCCGACCATCAACGGGGATCGAGATCCCCCTTTTCGAGCACGCCCGGTTCCTTTTTGGCGATACATTTTTTTACCGCCACCACGAACATCTTTACGACTTTTAAATGTGCCAGTTCCACTGCGCTCTCGCTTGCGCTGATGCTGATACATTAAATAGACCAAATGCTCATTGGCATGGTGGTCGCTCAATGGAAAGGAAACAGATTCCTGACCAACCGAATCCCCAGAAAAATTCAAAACATTAATTGAAACACTCATGATCCAACTCCAACTACCACGACGCCGCCTTCAGCACCGGGAACCCCGCCCGCTACAAACAACAAGCCCTTTTCTTCATCCACACGAACAACTCGGAGCCCTTGGACGGTCACCATCGTATTGCCATACTGACCCGCCATTTTTTTTCCTTTCAAAACTCGACCTGGGGTTGTTCCACCACCAATCGATCCCGTAATTCGATGGCTTTTTGAACCATGGGATTCTGGACCACGTCGAAAATTCCAGCGTCGAATCGTTCCTGAAAAACCACGACCTTTTGATTTACTTCGAACAAATACCCGATCATCGGACTCAAATTGCGTGAGGGACAGCGACTCGCCAACTGTCAACGCTGTGTCCGAGGACTGATCCAACAAGAATTCCGCCAACCACTTATAGACATCGAGCGATTTCTTTTTAAACTGACCCATATGCGCTTTGGTGCATCGCGACAAGCGCGGGGTCCCATATCCCAACAAAATCCGCTTCGGCTCGTTCTCTTTCGCCTCCGAAGCATCCACCACAACCGATGGAAGGGCTTTCAATGCTGTCACAGAAATGACATCACCACTGTCTTCCATAATAAGCTGGGTCATCCCTACCTTTTCAAATATTCCTAATTTTTTTAGTATTTTTTTCATTAATTATCTCAACTTAAACTCTCTACTTATAAAAACTTTAAAATCATCAAGTCATTGCCATTGCACTGGGCAACTTAATTTTGACTTGAAATGCTAAAAATCAAGTTTGTTAATAGTAGCGCACATTTAAAGAGATTGCAAGCCCCAAAAAATTTTGGCGAACAAAATTCTGTATGGTATAACTATGAAATAATTATTAATAAAATAACCAAAGAAATCTAAAAAATGACAAAATTAAAATCAAACTCAACGCTTATTGAAAAAGATCTCGCTTACAACTGGCACCCATTTACTCAAATGAAACATCACGAAACCCATCCACCTATACCCATTAAAGGGACGGACGGCTGTTACTTGATTGATATGGACAATAATCGTTACTTGGATACCATTTCAAGCTGGTGGTGCACCATCCATGGACACAATCATCCGGCTATTGTTCATGCGCTATCCACACAAGCAAAAACAATGTGCCATACCCTGTATGCCGGCACGACCCATCAACCCGTTGCAGACCTCTCTGAAAAACTCGTTGCCATCACACCCAAGGGGTTGGATCGCGTATTTTATACAGACAATGGATCAACAGCCATCGAAATGGCCTTGAAATGCTCAGTGGCTTATTTTAAACGAAAAGGATACAGTCAAAAAACCCGATTTGTATCTTTAGAGCATGGGTACCATGGCGATACCTTGGGCTGCATGAGTGTTAGCCATGTCTCTGAGTTCAATCAAGAATTTAGCGCCTTGGCCACGCCTGCCATTAAAATTCCAGTCCCCATTGAATTCAACAAGCCAGACCAACTGAATATGAATGGCTTTATTACCTATTGCGCCAACGTGTTTTCTGGATTCTTAAAATCCAATAACAATGAAGTGGCCGCATTGGTTGTTGAACCCCTGCTGCAAGCTGCCGGCGGATTTCGCATGTATCCGCCACAGTTTTTAGATATGTTGGGCAACCTCTGCGCCAATTACAACGTGCATTTAATTGTAGATGAAGTGGCAACCGGATTTGGACGCACTGGCCGGTACTTTGCCGTTGACCATGTCCCCAACTTAAACCCGGATTTCTTGTGTTTATCCAAAGGCCTAACCTCCGGCACCCTCCCTCTGGCCGCCACATTAACAACCCAAAAAATATACGACGCCTTTTATGATGACTCAAAATCAAACATGTTTGCTCACGGACATACCTACTGCGCCAATCCCTTAGGCTGTGCTGTGGCATTGGCTACATTGTCTTTGTTTGAAACCGATCGCACGCTGGACCATGTTGCGAAACTCAGCGCAATGCTGGATAGCAAACACGCCCAATTTAATGCCATTCAGGGGGTCCTGAATACTCGGCAATTGGGCAGCATTTTTGCAATGACCATTCCGAGCCTACCCAACATTCATACTGAATTGTGTACCCGCGGTCGCTCAGCCGGATTTTGGCTACGCCCACTGGGGGACACATTGTACTTTATGCCCCCCCTGAGCATCCCGGTTAAAACCTATGAACATTTGGTCGATACCGTAGCTGAAATTTTGACGGACATTCTTCCTGCGTGATACAGTTCTGAAAGATCAATGATTATTGTATTACTTATTATTCAAGTGTTATCCGGCCTACTCCTGATTACAGGTGTTTTGCTCCATCAGCCCAGTGGAGAAGGCCTTGGGGGCATGACTGGCCAATCGCGTGTATTTAATCATAGAAGCGGTCTTGAAAAGGGACTGAACCAATTCACAGCCACGGTGGCGGGTGTTTTTATGATTAGTTCGATTTTATTGGCCGTCATTCAATAGTTGATGCGAATCACTCGCATTGGCTGGATTCGTACCATCCTGATTTGGGCCTTTGCCTTTACCTGCGCCTCGGGATCTGTGACCATTAATCAAGTCCTACTTGTCGGCAATTCGGCGATTCCCTCTGCAGATATTTACACAGTCATCCAAACAAAACCCAATCAGGCACTCAATTTAAAAACCATGCGCAATGATGTATCCAGCATTCGGGAATTATACGCGCGCAGCGGGCTGTCTTATGCCCGCATTTATGATATTCGTTATCCAAAAACCGGAACCGGTCCTTTAGAATTTTATATTTCAGAGGGAATTGTTGACGCAATCACAATTACTGGAAACACCCGAACCAAAGACCATGTCATTTTAAGGGAAATGTACTTAAAGCCCGGCATGACCTTAAATGAAAACCAATTAAAAACTGATTTGCGACGGATTTATAATTTAAATTTGTTTTCAGAACTCAACCCCGATATCAAGCCTGCTGACCAGATCGGTCATTATACCGTTAATTTAAACTTAACCGAATCCCCACCAAGCTCCTTTAACTTGGGGGGTGGATACTCTGAACAATCCGGCTTTTTTATGTTTTCAGATCTCAAAACCGAAAACTTTATGGGCAATGGCCAACAGGTGTCCATGAAAGGCCAGTTCGGTAATGAAATTACCAACTACGAACTTCGTTTTCGAGAGCCTTGGATGTGGGACCCACGCCGATCCTTTAGCTATGGGGTGTGGCATCGAACCGGTCGCCTAGACGTCTTTTCCACCAGCACAACCCGATCGTTTAATAGCAATCAAGTGAGTACCGGTATGGACATGGGATTTGGCATCCCGATTAATTACGAAACCATGCTCCACCATACGGTTAAGTACGAAGTTGTCCAACGTAAAAATGATCCAACCAATGACTATATCATTCAAAGCTATGCCCTTCAGTTATCCCACGACACCCGCGATGTTTGGTTTGCCCCACGATCCGGACACTATGCGTCTATTCGGACTGAAAAAGCCTTTGAAACACGGGATAAAACATTGAATTTTGAAAAATACGATCTATCGCTAAAACAGTTTTTTCCAACATTTACAAAGCAAGCCATCGGTATTCGGTTAGACCTGGGCTACCTAGAAGGAAAAGATCAAGCGCGCAGCAGCTCCTTATTTGGTTATATTGTAGGTAGTCAAAGCACCGTTCGTGGCTACCAAAATTACTTTTCATTTGGATCGAGACGCCTATTAACCAGCCTGGAGTATCGGTGGATGCTCAACTACTTTGTACAACTCAACGTATTTGTTGATGCCGGTGCCGCCGATACCGTCGTGGATGAACAGGGGCGCATTATCGGCACACAATCCATTTATGACATTGAGCAATGGCGATACGGAAAAGGGTTTGGCATTAATATCCGATCCCCTATTGGGCCATTAAAATTTGACTTTGCAAACAATGATCAAAATATTTGGATCATCCAATTCAATTTTGGGCAGTCCTTTTAAATTTGGCGTACCCAGGCATACTTAAAACTGGTATACTAAGAACTACTTATGGGACAGTTAGACCGCATCCACTCTGTTAGCGATTTACGCACATTATCGCAATCTGATTTGCAAACTCTAGTCAGCGAACTTCAAGAATTTTTAGTCGCCTTGGGTGAACAGTGCGGGGGTCATCTGGCCTCAAACTTGGGGGTTATTGAGCTGACCCTTGCCTTGCATTTGGTCTTTGATACCCCGCAAGACAAATTGGTGTGGGATGTATCGCATCAATGCTACATTCATAAATTGCTCACCGGCCGTCGTCACGATTTGTTTAGCATTCGACAATACAACGGCTTATCGGGCTTTGCCAAAATGGCTGAAAGTCCCCACGATAGCTTCGGCGCTGGCCATGCCGGCACCGCACTGTCTGCCGCTTTGGGGATGGCCCATGCTCGGGACCTCGCTGAAGACGACCACGCCGTGATTAGTATCATGGGCGATGGCACACTGTCCAACGGCATGGTCTTTGAAGCCCTCAATAACATCGGAAATTTAAATACTAATTTTATTTGCATACTCAATGACAATGATATGTCGATTTCAAAACCAACGGGTAGTTTAGCCACCTACATGACCCAACTCAGAACCTCAAAAGCCTATGATTTAATTTGGAAAAAAACGGATCAGCTGTTATCCAAAATGCCCACCATTAGCCAGCCCTTGACGCAACGCATTGAAAAAGCACTCAGCCACTTTCGGGACTTGGTCTTAAATGTCAAAGTGGATGTGCTATTCGAAGAATTTGGATTCAAATACCTTGGGCCCTTGGACGGGCATGACCTGCCCACATTGGTGACAACCTTGCAATATGCCAAAACATACCCGGGGCCCATTATGATTCACATTGTTACGAAAAAAGGCAACGGTTATGCCAAGGCTGAAGCGGATCCCTTGCGCTACCATGGCGTATCCCCCAAAAAGAAGGCCAGCGCACCCCCACAAAAAACGTACAGTCAATTATTGGGAGACACCCTCATTGACATTGCCAAGCAAACCCCTGAGCTTGTGGTGGTCACACCCGCCATGGCTGTTGGCAGTGGCTTGGTGAGCTATAGCGAACAATTTCCCAAACAATTCATTGATGTGGGCATTGCGGAAGAACATGCCGTCACGTATTGCGCCGGAATTGCAAGCAATGGCGGCATCCCGGTCTTAGCCATTTATTCCACGTTCCTACAACGGGGCTATGATCAATTAATTCACGATGTTTGCTTGCAACAGTTGCCGGTTATTTTTGCCATTGATCGCGCTGGGTTGGTCGGCGAAGACGGGCCGACCCATCATGGGGTGTTTGATTACGCGTTCATGCTCTCTATTCCCAATTTGGTCATCTTAGCCCCTAAAGACGGCACCGAATTGGCTGCCATGCTTTGGTGGGCCACCCAACAACGCGACACCGCTGTGGCCATTCGGTATCCCAAAGGCGTTGCCCCGAGCCTACCCGTATCCCCACGCCCATTTGCTCACCCATCGGCTGAAGTGTTGCTCGACACGGAATCGCCATCGATTGTTTTGATTGCGATTGGCAGCTTAGTCCCCACAGCCTATGCCATTGGCACGGCATTATCGGATCAAGGGCATCGAATCGCCGTGATTAATTTGCGATCGGCCAAGCCGTTGGACACCGATTGCTTAACCCCCTACATGGATGCCGCCGACCATGTGTTTGTGCTCGAAGAAGGCACTGAAATTGGCGGGGTTGGCAGCTACATTCGCCAGCAGTATTACACACGCACGGCCATGATTCATACAATTGGCATTCCCGATCGATTTATTGATCATGGGAAAAATAGCGAATTGCATGCAGACGTTGGTTTATCTGAATCGGCGATTCACGACCGAATTGTATCGGTACTAGCATGAGAAAAACACAACTGAGCGTTAATATTAATAAAATTGCACTCCTAAGAAATTCCCGTGGCGATAATCGCCCCAATTTGCTGTATACCAGCACCTTTATTTTATCGATTCCAGGGGTCGCTGGCCTCACCGTACACCCACGCCCAGATGAACGCCATATTCACTACCAAGACGTGCGTGAATTGAGCCATCTAATTCGGGATCACTATCCCGATCATGAACTCAATGTTGAGGGGTATCCATCGGATACGTTTTTAGAACTGATTGCAGACACCCGCCCCCACCAAGTCACGCTTGTCCCGGACCCACCCGACGCCTTGACGTCCTCGTTTGGCTGGGATTTGGTCAAGGATTATGACTACTTAGCCCCCATCATTAAGACGATTCAAGCCTACGCACGGTGCTCGCTGTTTTTAGACCCCAACGCCGATATAACCCCCTTACCGGATCTAAACCCGGATCGTGTTGAATTGTATACCTATGACTATGCGCATGGGTATCCCGCTAACCGAGAAACCGCCATTGCTCCCTATGCAGACATCGCCCGCCGCATTAATGCGCTGGGCATTGGGCTAAACGCCGGGCATGATTTAAATCAAACCAACTTGCCATTTTTTTTAAACACGATTCCAACCGTATTGGAAGTCTCTATTGGGCATGCCTTACTATGCGATGCCTTGGATGCCGGTTTGGAACAAACCATTCGGGCGTATGTTCCGGGGACTTAGTTGGCTTAAATACCCCTTTCGATTTTGCCTGCGCATCATCCGCGATGTTGACGGGGTCTTTAGTTGGCTAACCGACACCGCATGCCGGATATGCTTTAAGCCTCAGTATACCCTTGCGGGGCACTGCAAAAAACGGGGAGTCTGTTGCCATAACATTGGCATTTGGATGCGACCCGAATTGGCACAGTCCCGCTGGTTTCTTCGATGGATCACGTGGTGGTATACCTTTGTATACAACTTCACAAGCAAGGGCATGGACGACTCGGGCACACTGATGCTGTTTCGCTGCAATTATTTAAAAAATAACCAATGCAGCATTCATTGGCGACGGCCGTTCATCTGCCGGCAATACCCCATTCGCTACTACTTTAAAAAACCCGTGATGCTACCCGGCTGCGGCTATCGCATTGTTGAATCCGAATCGAAGCAATCAAAGCTCTAATGCAGTGATTAAACCTGCGCCGGTTGTCCTATTACAACCGGTTGTAGCTGCGAATTTGAATCCGATGTCGAATGCGGAGTTGAATCCGATGGCGAATGTTGGTCTAGCGCTCTTTCTCGATTGGGACTGCACCGATAAGCCGTAAGCCCAAGCACACTCAGCACACTCAGCCCTAGTAAACCGCATCCAATAATCAACAGTGTGTTGTCCGCATCATCATCTGTCTCAGGTTTTGAGCCAGCAAGTACTGAATCTATAAATGCTGAGTCTGGGAATTGAATCGGATCACTACTATTGTGTACCCATATAACCACCCGTTGTACCTCACCATTATCTGAACGAGTTTTGTCAAAGTAAACTGGAACATTCACATAAATTCTATGGCCAACATCGTCATGGTTAGGGACGTATGTATCCCCTTGACCAACAACCTTCAGTTCACCACTGCTTGACTTTGAATACCAAATGGGAAGCCCTATGTAATCCGGTCTCGATGCTTCATCATCAAATGATATCATCATCCCCATTGGATTGCCCCATCTAGACTCACCTGAAATCGATATCTTCAGTTTTGGATATGGAAAGTCTATGTACCCTAAAACAGACCCATCCGGACCTATAGTAATCCAACCATATTCTGAATTTTTTGGAGTTTTTGAAACAAGCGTCAAATTACCGAGCGATGATGAAACTGTACCTACTAAAACAGGCGTGCCGGATACATCCAGAAAGACCCCCCCTCCAGAATCGCCTTTTTTTGCTCCCCCGGGTGAATTTACAATAATAGTGTCTTGAAATTCCTCTGAAACACCGTCATCTTTAACTACAGTCCCTGATAAAGGCTCTTGTGAACCATAGCCTTCAATAATAACAGTTGTGCCCGCTGGCAGATCAAATCCAGCAACCGGAACTCCCGGTGGGCAGGCCTTCGATTGTAAAGGCACTCCAGGTTGCGGCTCCCCCTTGCCTCGCCTATCTTGAGTGCCTGGTTGTGAGGTGGGCTGTGGTATTGGCACCGGATCCATCGTAATACGAAGAAAGTCAGACCAGGGTGAATGCCTATCCTTAACATTCCAAGAACCAGCCACTTTGCCCTTTGAGTCTGGATCCAGACAATGTTTAGCGGATGCAGCCTCACAGCCCCCTGTAACATGAAGAACCGGAGCCACTGAACAACGACCCGATGGTAATTGATACAGAACCGTATGTCGAAGCGAACCATCTGCCGGTTTACCACCTGCCGATCCTACAAGGCATGCAAATAAAACCCCTCGTTTTAAATCAAGACGCACCCAATGATTTTATCTAAAAACCATTGGATTGTCAATTTTTAATAAAAAATTTTTCATACCAAACTCAATGGCGCATACTTGAGCATTACTGTGCGTTGTGTGGCCCCAAACTGGATCACCGCCATGGCCTCCACACCCTCTCCAGAGAGCGACACCACCCGGCCACGGCCCCAACTGCTGTGCATCACCTCATCATTCACACACACCGACAGCGGCGCCGATGCACTATAGCCCGACGCAGCGGTACTGGCCATGCGATCGGCATCCCCGCCGTCAATTGTATAGACATCCGGATCAAACCGATCCGCCAAATGCCGCCGATACTGAGCCAGCGATGGGGATAACCGAATGCGCAACACACTGGGATCCATTTCACTTAAAAACCGAGACGGTTCGTTGTACTGCGAATTGCCAAACAACAGGCGATGCTTCGCCCCCACCAACACCAACTGCTGCCGCGCCCGGGTCATGGCAACATAACACAACCGCCGCTCTTCTTCCAAATCCGAATCCCCCTGCAAGGCCCGATAATGCGGCAACAACCCTTCTTCCATCCCCACAATAATAACCCCATCAAATTCCAACCCCTTCGCATGGTGCATCGTCATTACCGTAACCGCCGCAGACTCGGATGCCCACGAATCAATGTCCGACATCAAGGCCACCTGATTGAGAAAATCGCCCAAGGGTTCATCGCTGTGCTGGGCCATCCCCACAAACTCCTGACAGTTTTGGTATCGGTCCTGAGCATCCGAACTCGGGTCGGCCAATAGCGCCGCCGCATACCCCGACTGCTCAAACACATGCTGCACAATGGCGCCCACACCCGCCGTCTGGCTTTGCGCCACCGCAGCATCCAACATCTGACAAAAATTGTGGGCCTGCGCCTGCTGCTTGCTGGACAACCGGACCATCCCATCCCGAAGCACCTGCACAATGGGAATGCCACTGTGCGTGGCAACATCGTTAAGCTTTTGCACCGTCGTGGCACCTATGCCCCGAGACGGCGCCCCAATCGCACGTTTAAACGCATAGCGATCCGATGGATTGTGCACCAAACGCAAATAGGCAATCAAATCTTTAATTTCTTTGCGATCATAAAACCGAACGCCGCCCACAATCGCATAGGGCACTTGGTGACTCATCAAGGCTTCTTCAATCACCCGACTTTGGGTATTTGTCCGCATTAAAATAACCATCTGATCCATCGCCATCCCACTCGCCGACCACGTTTGCAAGGTCCGAATGGCATGCACCGCTTCCTCCCGCTCATCCCCAGCCAAATAATACTGAATCGGCTCCCCAGGATCGTTGTCGGTCCATAGGCGTTTTTCATGCCGCTGGGTGTTGTGTTGAATCACGCTGTTGGCCGCCGTTAAAATACGCTGCGTCGACCGATAGTTTTGTTCTAAATAAACTTTTTCAACCGACTTGAAATCCGTTTCAAAAGCCAGCATGTGCTGCACATCCGCCCCTCGCCAGGTATAAATGGTTTGGTCAAAATCCCCCACCACACACACATCCGGACGATCCCCCACCAACAACCGCGTCAGCGCATATTGGCATTGGTTCACATCCTGGTACTCGTCCACAATAATATACTGAAACCGATCCCGATACAGCGTTAATACCGTTGGGTGCTCGCGCAACAATTGCACGGCATACAAAAGCATGTCATCAAAATCTATCGCATTTTGCTGAATCAGCGCAGCTTGATACGCCTCATAGAGGGCCACCATGTGCCGGTCATACAACGGATGCTGGGTGGCTTGGCGAAACTGATCTGGCCAATAGCCATCGGTTTTAATGCGGCTAATCAGCCCCACCCACTGGCCCGGAGTTAACGTTCGATTCACCGAAATGGTTTTCAAACACTCTTTGATAATGGCTTGTTGGTCTTGGCTATCAAAAATAACAAATTGATTGTCTCGCCCCAAATGATGGAACGACTCGCGCAGCATCATCCCACACAGACCATGAAAGGTACTCATGGTGGGCAAGGCCGACGCAAATCCCAGCCGGTTTTTCACGCGCTGCTTTAATTCATTGGCTGCCTTATTGGTAAACGCTATCGCCAAAATATGCTGCGGCAGCCTATACCCCGTTTCAATGAGCCGATGAATCTTTTCAACAATCACAGTCGTTTTGCCCGCACCCGCCCCAGCGACAACCAATAACGGCCGCCCGGAACTGGCCAATACGGACGCTTGTCGCTCATTTAACATGGTGTTTTCCTCGCTACAACATACAGGGATGGCGCAATTAAATACCGCCCCAACAGCCCCTGAACCCCCCGATCCAAACCGGCTAAAACCCGCGCACTCACCCGACGCTTCAGCCATGGATTTCGAAAAAACGAATGACTCACGCGATGCTCCATCGAAAAACCATGCTGCTGCATCACTGCAAACACATGCTCGGGCAAATAATTGTAAAACAATCGGCCCAAGGCCATGGGCGTCGTGTCATGCGGATTGTGCGCCATCCGCCCCAACCGAAACCGAAGCCGATTTAACCAATGTTTTTGATTGGGAATTTCAAGAATTAACACCCCCCCCGGTCGCAACACCCGATTTAACTCTGAAAATACCGCATCTAAATTGGGCGTATGATGCAATACCCGCATCATAATCACCGCATCCATCTGGGGCCAATGCGTCGGCAACTCATACACACTGGCTTGCTGAAAAACCACCGAATCTGACTGGATCGCTTGCTGGGCTTGATCCAACATGGATTGCGAATAATCCACCAAATAAAATTGGTTGGCACTGGCAGAATAGGCCGGAAATAACCGCCCAAACCCACACCCGACATCCAATAAGGTCTCGCCGGCTACATACCGCTGACAAAGCTGCTGAACCAAGTGATGCTCCACCTGGTGCTCATAGTCTCGACCGGTCCAAAACTCGGCTTGGTAATCGTACTGATCGTATTGGCAAACAGCGTCTGTATCCGAAACCGCCATCAGACTAAGTCAGTGCCGAGGCCAGCATACCGATGGTACGTCTGGTACTCCGTTTTTAATTGTGCGGATGTCACGTCGGCTAGGCCTTGCGTCCCCAACCCTTGAACCGTGTTGGATGCCAACAACGTGCCATGAACCATCGCGCGACGAATGCCATCCAAATCCACCGTATCCAATTGATCCAAAATGCCAACCAAACCACCCGCAAAGGTATCCCCCGCACCCGTTGGGTCTACCGCCGTCATAATGGGCACGGCGGGAACCACGCAAAACTGCGTACCATCATAAAACAATGCGCCATGCTCCCCTTTCTTCACAATAATATGCCGCGGCCCATACGATAAGGCAATGGGCAAGGCGGCCATAATGCTGCTGGCTCCTGTTAATTGCATGAGTTCCTGATCGTTAAGCACCACCAGGTCCACCAACGGCAACACGTCCAGCAACGCCTCTCGCTTGTGTTCAATCCAGAAATTCATCGTATCCAACACAACACAACTCGGCGACTGGACCTGCTGAATGGCTTTTTTTTGCAATTCCGGATCCACATTGGCACAAAATACCGTTTTTGCCGACCGCCATGCGTCCGGAACCTGTGGGTTAAAGTCCACCAAAACATTTAAATCCGTTTGCCGCGTCATCGCTTGCGCCATATCCCCGGTATAGTAGCCACTCCAATGAAAGGTATCGCCATCGCCAACAGCAATACCAGTCGTATCAATATTGCGCGTGTGAAACGCCGCATACTGATTAAAATCATGCCCCACAATACTGACCACGCCGACCGAACTAAACAACGCCGCCGCCATAGACGCATAGGTAGCCGAGCCCCCCAACAATCGATGCCCCTGACTGGTCGGGGTTTCTATCGTATCAAACGCTACTGTTCCAATAATTAATACACTCATTGCACAACCTCCACAACATCCGCACACCGCGCACACACTTGATCCGACACCGTCGCATCATACCGCCAACATCGATCGCATTTTTCATACTCAACCGGGGTCACCGAAACCTGGGGGTCTGGCATGGATTCATCCACAGTACAGGTAACCTCGGCGACCAAAAGCACCGTCCGCCACTCGGTAAACGTCTGCAAATGGGCCAAGGACTCCGGCAAAACTACGGCCACGCGTGTTTGTAAAAATTGCTTAATGGTTTTGTTTTGACGCAACACTTCGGCTGCTTGATACACCCGTTCTTTAATGGCAAACACCGCCGCCCACGTTGTATCCGCTTCCTGCTTGGCCAATGCTGTTGAATAGGTCCCGGATGCCAAAAATGACAGATCATGGACGCTCGTGGCTGTTTTGAACGCATAATGATGATAGGCATCCTCAGCGGTAAACACCAAAATCGGGGCGATCATGCGAATTAACAACTCAAACAAATACATCAAGGCAGATTGCGCGCATTGACGGGATTCAGATTGAGGCGCATCGCAATACAAACGATCTTTTACACTGTCTAAATAATGCGCACTGAGATCCCCCGAACAAAACTGAACAATCCGCTGAACGGCTCGGTGAATGGCCAACGAATCGTAATCCCGCACCACGGCATCGTGTACCGTTTGCGCCTCGTGGACAATCCACCGATCCAACGGTGTCAGATCATCTACCGGCACACCCTCGCCAGAATATCCATGCAAATTACCCAGTAAAAACCGCACCGTATTGCGAATTTTTAAAAACGCCTGCTTGGCTTGATCCAACAACTGCGGCGACAATTGCACATCGTCTTTTACATCCACTGACGCCACCCACCAACGCAAAATATCTGCCCCATAGGTTCGAATAATTTGATCGGGTTTGGTGGCATTGCCTTTGGACTTGCTCATTTTCTTGCCCTGCTCATCCACAATAAACCCATGCGTCATAACCGCTTTAAAGGGCGGGGCTTGCCGAACCGCCAACGCCAACAACAATGCCGACTGAAACCAGCCCCGATGTTGGTCTGTCCCTTCAATCACCAAATCGGCGGGCTCAGCATCCAACATAAAGCTACTCCCCGATTCAAACCAGACATCTAAAATATCCATCACTTTATCAAACGCCTGCCCCCCACACGATGCACAGGTTGTATCATCGGGTAGGATCTGGGCCGCGGATTGCTCAAACCAAACGGTCGACCCATGGGTGCGAACAGCCGCCTGAATAGCGGCATTCACCTCGGGCGTTAGCACGGGTGCCTCACACGATTGGCACCGAACCACCGGAATGGGAATCCCCCACCGGCGCTGCCGGGAAATGCACCAATCGGGCCGTTGCTCAATCATCGCTTGAATGCGTGTTTGCCCCCACCCGGGCACCCATTGAATACGGGCCAAGGACTCCAGCGCCATGGCCCGCAAGGTTTTCCCATTGGGCATGGGCGTGTCCATTGCAATGAACCATTGGGGAGTTGCCCGAAAAATAACGGGATTGTGACACCGCCAGCAGTGCGGGTATGCATGCTGAATCGTCGCCGAATGCACCAAGCGATGAGTGGCATTGAGGTGATCCCGAATTTGCGGTGACGCCTTGAACACAAACTGACCCGCCCAATCCCCCTGGGTTAAGCAGCCCGAATCATCCACAGGCATTACCACATCCCAGCCATAGCGCTGACCCACCTGATAGTCATCCACACCATGACCGGGTGCAATATGCACAATGCCAGTCCCATCACTGTCCGTAACAAAATCAGCCGACCCAATGGGCGCCGCCTGATCTAAAAATGGGTGTTGGGCCTCAACACCCACTAAGTCTCGGCCATACACCGTTGCCAGGCATTGACCCGATACCCCCAGTGTTTCGGATAAAGCGGCCCACCGCGTGTTTGCTACAACGGCCACTTCAGCGCCCAAGTCAAACACCCCGTATTCCAAATCCGGATGCACGGCCAACCCCACATTGGCGGGCAAGGTCCACGGGGTTGTGGTCCAAACCCATAGGGATGCGGGCAAGGCTGTGTCAACACCGGGCAATTGGCTCACGGGAAATCGAACCGTTACGGACAGCGATTGATGGGTATCGTATTCAATTTCAGCTTCAGCCAAGGCCGTTTTGCATGTTGTGCACCAATGAATGGGTTTGCGCCCATGATACACTAAGCCGGCCGCCACCAAATGCCCAAACACAGCCACGACATGGGCTTCATAATCGGGATTGGCCGTCAAATACGGACGGGACCACGCCGCATCGATGCCCAACCGCTGAAACCCCGTCCGCTGACGCTCCACATAATCCTGAGCAAAGGCCTGGCACTGATCGCGAAAGGCAACGGAATTGGTCGCATCCACCGATTGCTGTTTAATCACTTGCGTTTCAATGGGTAAGCCGTGGCAGTCCCATCCCGGTTGAAAATCAATGCGATGGCCCATCATACGCCGAGACCGACACACCATGTCTTTCACCACTTTATTTAACGCATGCCCGGCATGAATGTCCCCATTGGGATACGGGGGTCCATCGTGCAAGCGATACCGCGGGGCATCGGATTTTTCTTGGGGCTGATCCGCCCATTGCGCCAACCACCGCGGTTCCATATCCGCTAAACCCGCACGTGCGGGAAAGTCCGTTTGGGGTAACTGAACGGTATCTTTTAACCGATCACTCATGAAGCCGCCAACTCATCGATCACCGATCGTTGAAAATCCGCCGCCGTATTATTGTCTAAATAAGCCATGACATCCGCTTGCGTAATGGTCACCGATTCCACCGAGCCATCGGGTGCATGAAACATCGTATCCAACAACAGCGTTTCCACAATGGTCCGCAAGGCGCGCGCCCCCACTTTACGCTTCTTGGCAATTTTAGCAATTAACGCCAACGCCGCATCCTCAATCGTTAAGTGAATCCCGTCCATCCCCAACAACGCCGTGTATTGCTTAATAATGGCGTTTTTCGGCTGGGTTAAAATTTGAATAAATGCGGCTTCATCCAAATGCTGCAAGGGTGCAATCACCGGCAACCGACCAATCAGCTCAGGAATAATCCCAAACTTTAATAAGTCTTCTTGTTGCACATGATCAAATAATGCGTATTCCGGAACCGTGTCCCCAGCCAAGTCCCCCGTTTTAAACCCGATCGATTGCTGATTGAGTCGGGCTTGAATAATGGATTCTAGGCCATGAAACGCCCCGCCCACAATAAATAAAATATTGGCCGTGTTCATCGTAAAAAACGCCTGCCCCGGATGCTTGCGCCCCCCGCGGGCCGGAATATTCACCAGGGTCCCTTCAAGCATTTTTAACAACGCCTGCTGAACCCCCTCTCCCGATACATCTCGGGTAATGGATGTGTTTTCAGACTTGCGGGTAATTTTATCAATCTCATCAATGTAAATAATGCCTTTTTCGGCCAATTCAATAGACTCATCCGCTGTTTGATACAACCGAAACAAGACCGTTTCCACGTCTTCCCCAACATACCCCGATTCGGTTAGAGTCGTGGCATCCGCAATGGCAAACGGCACACCCAATAGCTTGGCCAATGATTGGGCAAACAGTGTTTTACCCGTCCCGGTAGGGCCCACCAGTAAAATATTGCTTTTTTGAATTTCCACATCGGACATGTGATCCAGGGCCAATAAGCGCTTGTAATGGTTGTACACTGCAACGGCGATGACTTTTTTAGCATACGCCTGACCAATAATATACTGCTCAAAAAACGCATAAATTTCCGAGGGCTTGGGTATCGGGATTGATACAGACTCGGGTGCGTGGTCGTCGTGATCCAAACTCATACCCCCTCTATTTTTTTGTAATAATTTCGTCGATAATTCCGTATTTTAAGGCTTCATCGGCAGTCATAAAATAATCCCGTTCGGTATCCGCTTGAATTTTTTCCAACGGTTGCCCGGTATGATGCACCAAAATATCATTTAATCGCTTTTTAATGCGTAAAATTTCATTGGCCTGAATTTCAATATCCGTGGCCTGGCCTTGCGCCCCGCCTAACGGCTGATGAATCATAATTCGCGCATTGGGCAACGCATAGCGTTTACCCGCCTCTCCGGCACACAACAACAACGCCCCCATCGACGCTGCTTGGCCAATACAGATTGTCGAAACTGGCGATTTAATGTACTGCATGGTGTCGTAAATGGCCATCCCTGACGTCACCACACCGCCCGGACTGTTAACATACATAAAAATTTCTTTTTCACTATTTTCAGCTTCCAAAAACAACAACTGCGCAATAACCGTACTCGCCATGCTGTCCGATACCCCATCCGCTAAAAATACAATCCGCTCTTTTAACAAGCGTGAGTAAATATCGTACGATCGCTCACCGCGTCCAGTTTGCTCAATAACCATTGGGATTAATGTTGACATGGGGGTCTCCTTGTTTATTTCCATTTCGTCTCAGATACTAAAAAGTCCAGTGTTTTGCGGCTAATCACATCCGCTCGAAACAATCCCTCGTCAATATTATGCTGTCGGCATGTTGCCAAGTCTGGGAACTGCGGAACATTTAAGCTTTGGATGTACGCATCCAAATCCGCATCATCGGCCACAATAGTCTCGGCATCGGCAACGGCCTTAATGACCAAGCGCTCTTTAACTGATTTTTCAGCATCGGGCCGAAAATTCTCTTTGATATGCGCCTCTGTTGTTTGCTGAAATTGGCAATACTGATCCAAACTCAACCCTTGACGTTGAACCATGGATGAAAATTGACGAAATTGCTGCTCAACTTCTTGCTCAATCATCACTGCGGGCACATCAATCGTTAACGACTCGACAATCGCGGTAATGACCGTCGCACGATCAGTTGAAACAGCAGCCGCTTCTCGCTCTTTTTGCAATTTTTCACGCATTGCTGCGTAATACAAATCAACGGATTTGTGTTCGCTAATACTGGCCACCCACTCATCCGTCAACTCTGGCTCAGCCCACGATTGAATTTGGGTGATTTTAACCTGAAACTCAACCGTCTTCCCCTGAACATCTGGGTTATTAAATTCATCAGAATAGGCCACAGAAAACGTTTTTTCAGCATCCAGCGTTAAACCTTCTAACTCAGCATCAAACTCTGGACCGTAGGGTCCTTTACCAATAATGGTACCGGATGTTTCTCGCGTCCACAGATCATAGGCCGTGCCATCGCATGTGGCAACCATACTAAACCGAACCATGTCCCCAGACCCGATCTCCTGAGTATCTCCTTCGGCCACCGGCTCAAATTTTCCATGCCGTTTTCGCTCATCGGCAATGTAGGCTTCTACATCTGAATCGCTCACGGATACATCCGCTTTTTCCAGCTTTAGTCCCTTGTATTTTCCCAGTTTAATCGTAGGCTGAACCGTCAACTCACAGGAAAACTGAATGGGTTTTTCCAAATCATAGGGCTCGATATTGACGTTGTTGGGGTTGTCCACAACTTTCAAATCCAACGCTTTAATGGCCGATTGATACGCCGCTTCAATCGCTTCGATCACGGCCTCCTTCATAATCGGCTCTTGACCATAATTGCGTTCAAACACCGCGCGCGGCACTTTACCCTTTCGAAATCCATTGACTTTGGCTGTTTTTGCAACCCGTGGGTACACAACATCCATAAGATCCACAGCCGCTTGAATGTCTTCCTCAACGGATAAAAAAACAGTATTTCCCTCTCGATCTGATTTTACAATTTTCATTGTTGTTGCCTACCTATTTGTTATCGTTAATACTTATAATCACCTTTAAATTGTCCCGAATATTGAGGGCGGTGTCAAGCCAACACGCTTAAATTTGCTCACGCAGTGTATCCACCAGACGAATCAAATAGCGGACATTGTGAATACTCAGCAACGTCGCTGCCGACAATTCCCGGGCTTGAATTAGATGCCGCAAGTATGCCCGTGAAAATCGCAGGCAGGTGTAGCAATCACAACCCGGCTGAATCGGCTCTGGGTCCAACTTAAACGTGGCCTGCTTCAACGACACCCGCTGATGCCCATCCATAAACACTTGCCCATGACGCGCCAAGCGTGTGGGTAGTACACAATCAAACATATCCGCCCCGGCTCGGATCGCCACTTCCAAATTTTCGGGCAACCCAATGCCCATAATATAGCGTGGTTTATCGGGCGGCAGTTGGGGCGTGACTGTTTCAATAATGCGATGCATGTCTGCCATGGGCTCCCCCACGCTCACCCCCCCAATGGCAAATCCAGAAAATGGGTACTGGGTCAGCGCCGCCACACTGGCTTGCCGCAAATCATCAAACATGCCCCCTTGAACCAACCCAAATAACAATTGGTCTGTGCCCAACGACTGCCAATAATCAACCGCCTCCGCCTCCCACCGATGCGTTATGGCCATATCCGCGTCTGTCTGTCTGTGGCTGGCCCCATATGGCGTGCAAATATCCAAGGGCATCATGATATCGCTGCCCAATCGAACCTGATGATCAATGACATTTTTGGGCGTAAACCGATGCTTGGACCCATCCAAATGGGACTTAAACACCACCCCTTCAGAATCAATAGCCCGCTGCGATTGCAATGAAAAAACCTGATACCCGCCGGAGTCCGTTAAAATGGGACGGTCCCAGTGCATAAATGAATGCAAGCCACCCGCCGCTTGAATCAGCTCGGATCCAGGCCGCAAGGCCAAATGATACGTGTTTGACAAAATAATTTGAGCCCCCAGGTCCGTTAACTGGTCCGGCAATACCCCTTTAACCGCCGCTTGCGTCCCCACCGGCATGAACACGGGTGTATCAATATAGCCATGGGGCGTCCACAATCGCCCCCGCCGTGCGTTGGAGTTGGTGGCTGTCTTTAAAATTGAAAACCCACGATGCATACGATCTATGGTACTATATTATACATTTGAAAGAAAAAACATATTGGGATTTATCATCGCATCAATCAACACCGGGGGGATCTTGGGATCCCAACTGGCAGCGCATCCATTTAGTCGGGATTGGTGGGGTGGGCATGAGTGGCCTGGCCCGGCTGTATCATCAGCGCGGATTTGTGGTAACCGGCTCTGATTTAAATCGAAACACCTATACCGAAACGCTCGAATCCTTGGGCATCACCATTTTTACGGGCCACCACAGCCGCCATAGCGAAGGCGCCGACTGTGTGGTGGTCTCATCGGCCGTTCACGCCGACAACCCCGAACTGATTGCGGCCCGAACGGCCGGATGCCCCATTATTAAACGCGGGGATGCCTTAGCCCATATTATGAGCCATTATCCCCATCGGTGGGTGGTTGCTGGGACTCACGGAAAAACCACAACGGCCACGCTATGGGCACATGCCCTGCGTCAAGTGGGGCTATCCCCCAGTTATGCTATTGGGGCAACCGCTTTAAATATGGGCGCCAACGCCCAGCATTGCAGCGATACCCATTTTGTGGCCGAGTCCGATGAAAGCGACGGGTCGTTTTTAAGCTTGGCCCCTACCGTTGCCATTGTTACCAATATTGAACACGAACATGTTGATTTTTACCCCAATGTATCGGAATTAATTGCCAGTTTTCAAACATTCATTACCAACACACTCGCCCAGGGTGGCTGTGTCATTGCCAATGCCGATGACCCCATTCTCGTCCAAGCCCTTCCGAAAAATCGGGACGGCATTATAACCTATGGCACACAGCCCACCGCCACTGTATATGCCTCTGATTGCCACATGACAGCAACCGGCTGCCGCTACACGTTAAATACCCCCGATCACACATTGGTTGACATTGAGTTGCCCATGCTTGGCGAGCACAACCTGTCCAATAGTTTAGGGGTAGCCGCTGCCTTATACCACGCCAATTTACTCAATACAACCGCCTTGTTTACCAACTTTCAAGGGGCTTCACGCCGGTTTGAACCCATTGGCACCCACAACGGAATTCGCGTTATTGATGACTATGCCCACCACCCAACTGAAATTAAAGCAGTGCTGGCTAGTATGAAAGCGCTGAATGCTAATCGTATTGTTTGCATTTTTCAACCCCATCGGTTATCTCGGGTTGCTGCCTTGGTAACCGATTTTTCAAACTGCTTTAACGATGCCGATTGGCTAATTGTAACGCCCATTTATACCGCCAACGAAACACTCAACAACCCCGATGCCCTTCGGCAAGAATTGCTTATTAATATTCAGCGACATTCCACGGCTACCGTACAATACGAATCCGATATTGACGCCTTAGCCGACAAGCTGGCCCCAGCGTTGCAGCCTGGGGATGTTGTGATTACGATGGGTGCGGGCACAATTTCAACGGTTGCCCATGCCCTATCCGACGCATTAACCCGTGATGCCTGTGTTGTTCAAAACGTTTGAGTCTAGCTATCCCATTGCCCGTTTGACCAGCATTCAATCCACTGGCCTGGCTCCGTTGTATGTGGAATGCCCAACGGCTGAGGCCTTGATTCAAGCGCGACACACCTACCCCAAGCACTATCTGATTGGCGGCGGCTCCAACACGATTTTAGACCCCGATAACCCAACGCCCATCGTCCGGTTCACAGACGCCACCATAAATCAAATCCATCATAATCGCGTGTATATGACGGCTGGAACCCCCATTGCAAAAGCGTTGCGGCAATGTAGCGACTGGGGACTCTCTGGACTCGAATTAGCGGCCGGGGTTCCCGCCTATATTGGGGGCATGATTGCGATGAATTTTGGCTGTTGGGGACAAACAGTTGCCCAATGGATTCACCGCGTTCATTACATTGATGCCAACAACCAACTCGCCTGGCGCTCGGTGGATTCCTGCGAATTTGGGTATCGATCCAGCTGGTTTAAAGAAAACCAAATGCCCATTGTAGGCGCTGAATTTGACCTAACACCCACCGATACCAGTCGCATTCGAACCGCCATTGCCGATGCCATCGCACGCCGCCAAACCGCCCAGCCGTTGCGCGACAAAACCTACGGCAGCATGTTTTTAAACCCACCGGATGCATCCGCCGCTCAGCTGATTGACGATAGCCAACTCAAAGGGTATCAAATTGGGGGAGCCAAGGTATCCTGCAAACATGCCAATTTTATGGTCAATATTGGACACGCCTCCTTTCATGATATTCAATCCCTGCTCCACGTAATCCAAGACCGCGTATACACCCGAACCCAGATCACACTCAACCCGGAGGTTTGCCAAGCCCTATGAGCACGGATCAGTACGGGCATATCGGGGTTATTTGTGGTGGAACCTCCCACGAAGCCGACATATCCAAGCGATCGGGCCAGGGGGTTCTCGACGCCCTGCATCGACTGGGGTATTCGGCCAGCATCATCGACCCGGTCAACCATCACGCCTTGTTGGACTGCGACACCGCCTTCATTGCGTTACACGGTCCCGGTGGTGAAGACGGAACCATTCAAGGCTTTTTTGAAACAATTGGCACCCCCTATACAGGCTCTCGAACCCGCGCCTGTGCCGTCACCATGAACAAACGTGTCACCAACACCCTGCTGCGTCAGGCGAACTTGCCATGCCCCACAGCCTTACGCATTGAAGACACACCATCCGGACCGGTTGTCATTAAACCCGAATCGGAAGGCTCTAGCTTTGGGGTCTATATTGTGGATCAGGCCACCGACATCCCCGACATTTATCACCGGGTCTTAGCCGAATTTGGATCCGCCATGATTGAGCCCTATATTCCTGGCACGGAAATAACCGTCAGCTTATTGGAAAAAAATGGCCACTTTATTCCATTGCCCATTTTAGAACTTCAACCCGTTCAGCACCGATTTTATAACTATGAAGCCAAATACACCGCCGGTGCTACTCAGTTTATTTTGCCCGCCAACCTGCCTGAACGTGTCACCCATCAATGCCAAGCCATTGCCCAAACCGCCTTCACAACCCTGGGCTGCCGGGGCTTTGCTCGTGTGGATATGCGGGTAACACCCGACAACACCCCCTATATTTTGGAAGTGAATAGCATTCCGGGATTAACCGAATTGTCCGATCTGCCAGCACAAGCCAAGCATGCCGGCATTGACTATGATGAATTAATTCACATCATGCTACAATCGGCACACGTCACGCCATGATTCGCTGGCAGTACTTGCCAATCTATATGGGTATTGTGGGGGTCATCAGTGTCGGAGTCTGGCTGCCGCTAACGACCGTCTCCCTGGAGCCTACGGCGTTTCTTGACGATACCGAACGCGCCCAATTTCAACGCTTAGTCGGAACGTCCGCACTCTGGGCAAGAATGAGTACCCGACTACTCCCCCAATGGCAACAGCCCCATCCCAGCATTCAATCCATTCGTTATCAATTTCCAAACTGGCGAACCTGCCACATTACACTCCAAGAAAAATCTCCCGACTTTCTCTTTATTCAAAACCATAAAACGACCGCCATGCACCGCGATGGCAGCATCTTGAATCCACGGCTCCCAGCCCCCAACCAATTAAACAACCCGGATATGATGATTATTCGAGGGGCACCGGCCACTCAGCACCAACTCGACGCACTCAACATGATTAAACATCGACTATCCAGCTACCCCAATCTTGGCAGCTTGCAAATTGAAACCTCCTTTCAAAACGACTACATTATTTATCTGAATGACGCCCTACCCATCAAACTGGGCCCTCTCACCCAACTCGATGAAAAACTGGATGCTCTGGATATCTTCTTACAGCACAACGCCGATACCCACACCATGCAGTATATTGATCTTCGCTACACCGATCGTGTTATAGTAAAATACACTCATGACCGCAGCTAATCAATTGGTCAGCATTGACATTGGCAGCCATAAGATCTGCACGGTTATTGCTCGCATTTTGTCCGATCAGCGCATTGCCATTGATGGGATTGGCATTAGCCCATCCCACGGGTTTCAACGAGGCGCCATTACCAGCAAACCACAATTATCTGCGAGCATTAAACAATCCCTTGAACGCGCCAAATCCATTGCCGGAACCTTACCTAGCCTAGCGATTTGCTCTTTACCCCAAGACCAATTAAATTTTGAAAAACACACCGGGTTTATTCACAAACCCCAAGCGACGCCCATCACGGATGCTGAGATCCAACAGTGTTTCCAACGCTCAACCCAACTCCCGGATGTGGATGCCGACACCACAATTATTCATGCCATCCCCACCCACTATTGTGTTGACCAAACAATCGTTAAAGACCCCCGGGGAATTTCTGGCAAGTCCTTGGAAATTACCTCGCACCTGGTACTGACCCCCACCCCACCCATCACAACTGTCTTTGGGATGCTTAAGCAATTAAAATTAGACCCACAGGGTATTTTATTGGATCTGGTCGCCACCGGGGACTTGCTCATTACACCGGAACACCAGCATACCGGCGCCTGGGTCTTGGACATTGGCGCTCGCCAAACCCGGGTGGGGTATTTCAGGCATCATACGTTGCGCGAGGCTACGATTATCCCCATTGGCGGCGATACCGTCACCCAAGACATTGCCCATTGTTTGGCCATTGATACCGAACAAGCCGAACGACTCAAGTTGCTATTTGGCAGTGTGGGAACCAGTCCTGGCAAACCCATTAGCGTGCATCAACCCGGGGGCAACACAATCATTGAATCCGAATTGTTAACCGCCATTATTACCGCACGGATCGACGAGTTAGTTGAACTGATTCGCAAAACCAATTGGTCTGAATCCTGGGCGAACACCCCCATTTATTTATGCGGCGGGGGGAGCTTGCTCAACAATCTGGGACATTACCTGGGTCCTGTGTTTGGCGGAATCCCCCAGCCACTCATGCCAACACACCTGCGCGATTGGGTCAAAAGCTCGGCCTATTTTACGGCCATCGGCCTCATCGTTGCTGGCTTAAGAACCAAGTGCATTGCGATTGAAAAGCCCTCTGGATTGCGCCAATTGTGGCAAAAAAGCAAAGCTATGTTGCGTTAGCGGACGCCGATGTCCAACTAAACTCAATCGGCTCATCCACGTACACAACCAAGGCAATACGCCCACCAGCATTGACCGACCCATCCGCTGACACCGCTGCGTCTTCAACCACTGGCGTCCATGTTAAATTCCCATGCGTTTCATGGCTATCCTGCTGTGTCCAAACCCAATCATTCGGGACTTGACTCCCGTATTGATCCGTTTCAACATAGGCAACGGTATTTAACGGAATCGTTAAAAAACTAGGGTTTTGCGTACTTTGCATGCGTACGGAAAACAACCACGTATTGGATTCGGCGTACCATACCGGCTGAACGGCAATATGAACATAATTGTGCACACGCTCCTGAATGGGATACGCAACCCCACCCAGAACCGGGGACGCTGGTGCCGAACACCGAACAATCAGCCCAATCACCCCGGCAACCAAAACCAACAAGACACCCACTCTGGGCACAAATTTTCGATAATTAATTCGCATCGGCTACGATGACAAACAATCCAACAAATCGGCCCGCGTAATTTTCTTTTCACGCGGCTTATTTAATACTTGTCCAGCGGCTTCTTCAGCGGCTTTGATGGCATACCAATCCGATTCGGTAACCACACGAACCCCTTTCGCTTCGAGTACCGATAACAGGTGCTGCGTATCCGGAATGACTGCCGCTTCCTGAATGCCATCATCTACCATGGTTGCGATTGTTTCCTCAGAATCGGGCTTGTTGCTACCCAAAACGCCCGTCGGGCCTCGCTTAATCCACCCCGTTACATAGACTCCGGGGACCGATGCCGCATCCACCCGACCCGCTGTGTTGGGAATCACACCCCGAGACACATCAAACGGCAATTGTGGCACTGGAACCCCCCGATACCCCACACTGCGAAATACCATTGAACAGGGAATGTCGCCCTGAATATCGGTCAGAACCGCTCGCCCATCCACCAATTGTGTTTGGGTCCATCCAAACGCGGTGACGGCATCCGTTCCCACCAATTCGCGCGGATTTTTAAAAAAATGAACATGAATCCGGGTTTTGGTCTCACGCACTGGCGCTGCGGCCAAGGCCTCCAGAACCGCCATATTTTTCTGGGCTTTTCGATTGTCAGACAATTCCGCCTGACACGCCGCTGACAGCTTTAAATCATCGGGGTTAATCACCACCTGACAATCCGCCAACTCCCCCAACTCTTGCAATTCCATATGGGTAAAGGCAGCCTGAACAGGCCCCCGCCGACCCACCAAATGAATATCCCGAATGGCACTCGTGGCCAACGCCTCAATCATGGGCTCTGGCATATCCGATTGAGCCAATTCTGCCCGCGTTTTCGCCAACAACCGAGCCACATCAATGGCCACATTACCCTGGCCAATAATCACCACCGACTCGGCAGAAAAATCCCACTTTAATTCCGAATAATCCGGATGCCCATTGTACCAACCCACCAACTGAGTAGCCGCATAATGGCCCGGTAAGTCATGCCCCGGAATCACCAAGGGTTTATCCGATTCCGCCCCACACGCAACAACAATCGAATCATAATAATTTTTAAGGGTTTGCATGCTAATGTCAGTACCCACAACCACATTGCCATAAAAATTCACGCGCTCATCGGCCAACAATTTTTCATAAAACGATTCCAACCGTTTCATTTTTTGATGATCCGGCGCCACCCCACCACGCAACAAGCCATACGGCGTTGGTAGCCGATCAAACACATCAATTTGAAACGGAATATCCCGCTTCTTCATAGCGTCAATGCAATAGAGACCCGCTGGTCCAGCCCCCACAATTGCTATTCGCCACACTGTCATTATGATTTGTATTATGCCACAGATTGATTCTGTTTTGGAAGACTATACGAAATTTCTCCACGAATGACGCCCAATATGGTACACTATATAATTCAAATAATGACAAAAAAAGCAACGGTTTACATCCAAGACACCTGCATCGCCTGCGACAATTGTGTTCGATTGGCGCCCGAAACCTTTGCGTTAACCCCCGACCAACTCATGGTGTATGTCAAACAACAACCCGAATCCGACACCGCCCGCCACCGATGCCGCCACGCACAAGCTGCCTGCCCCGTACAGGCCATTGGATCGCGATGAACTCCGCCAACGACCTATACCAAACCCTGAAAGACGCCCCCACCGGCACCCGACACTACACCCGAGACGATTGCATAAAATTATGGCCGACGATTCAAAAAATTCAAGCCCTTAAACAGGAAAAAAACGCGGTCATTTTGGCCCATTCCTATGTTCATGCTGACATTGTCAGCACCGTTGCGGACTATGTGGGCGATTCGTTAGAACTCAGTCGCATGGCCCAAGCCACCCAAGCCGATACCATCGTATTTAGCGCGGTTCGGTTTATGGCTGAAACCGCCAAATTGCTCAATCCCCATAAAACCGTACTGATTCCCAGCCCCATTAACGGCTGTTCCTTGGCCGATTCCATTACCGCCAACGACGTTGCTCAACTCCGGCGCGAATACCCCACCAGCGCCTTTGTGTGCTACATTAACACCTCTGCGGCCGTTAAAGCTCAGTGCGATATTTGTGTTACATCGTCCAACGTTTACGATATTGTGGCAGCATTACCCAACGACGATATCTTCTTTTTGCCGGATCAACTCATGGGGAAAAACATCCAAGCGGTGATGGCTGAACGGGGCGTGAAAAAAACCATTCGCACCAGCACCGGCACCTGTTATGTGCATGAAGAATACACCCCGGATATGATTGACTATGTGCGGGATAAACACCCGGAAGTGATGATCTTAGCGCATCCCGAATGCCATCCACAAATTACCCAAAAATGTGATTTTGTGGGGAGTACCTCGCAAATGCTTGCCACGGTTAAAGCCACCCAGGCTCCACAGTATTTCTTGCTGACCGAATGTGGGTTGGCCAATCGGTTAAGTCTGGAATATCCCGATAAACAGTTTATTGGAACCTGTACCTTATGCCGGTATATGAAATCCAATACCTTGGATCAAATTGTAACCGCGCTAACCGACCCGAAACCCTACCAACAGGTTACGATTGACCCAGAAACCCAAGCAAAAGCCACCGCATGCATTCAACGCATGCTAGATGCCTAACTGCTGCTGACACATCCCAAGAAACACCCCGATGGACCCACCAAAACTGGATGAATTCTTCGAGTAAACTTAACCCATTTCCATAAAAAAATAACAATTTTGTCAAAATAAAATCATTCAATTAAATTGTTTTTAAGCATTTTTTAATTTGGCAACATAAAATATATTTGAAAAAAATATACGCTTTATGATAGATTCATGTTATTGTTTTTTAAAACATCAAAAAACAACTTTTATCATAAAAAAACATAAAATAGAGATTAAAAAAATGAATTTAAAAGCAAATAAATCTGCCGTGTTGGCATTCGTTGCAACGGTGTTATTGGTATCCAGTGCCTGGGGAAGCCCATCATCGACCCTATCGCGCATTGAAGTCGTGGAAGCGCTGGCCCCTTTAATTCCGATTGAAAAGCAAATGGACGGGGATTATACCCGTCAGTACGCTGACCTTGCGTCAATCACAGATACCCAACGTTTGATTCTCAATGGCTACCTAGCCCAAAGCAACACAAAGTCAGGCACCAGTGCAACGTTGTTTTCTCCCGATATGACAGCCACTCGGGCCCAAGCAGCGGTCATGATTCACCGAATGCTTGTGGCACAGAGCCCTCAGTGGGACGCCGGTGTGACTCGGTCCGTAACGATCATTGACGCCACTACTGTTCCTTGGGCCAAAAAAGCATTGAAGGCCTTGGTCAATGCCAACGTGATTCAACCCATTGGGCCAGGGTATGTGTTCCCCAAGCGAGCGATTGATGCCCAAACAGCGACACAGTGGGTTCAGTCTGCGCAGGCTTGGGGGGGAACGCCCAGCGCAGGCATGAACGCTGCTGAAGCAGTTGATCTGGTGGGCCCCCCACGGGTTATATCCCCAGATAGTGTGGTCACGGAGCCTGTAACCCCGACGGTGTCTATCGCACTCGACACGATTGAGCCCGATATGATTGAGCCGGAGTTACCGACGGAATCTCTTGAAGTTGTACCGACGGAATCTCTTGAATTTGTGCCGACGAAATCTCTTGAAGTTGTGCCGACGCCGTCTGTATCCACTGAAGCCCGCAAAGCTACACGGAATTACCAATGGCAGATCCGCGCATATGGGGGATTTGCCTTGGGAGACAGCCCGTATCAATCCAACCAGCCCCCAGCAGAAGTTATGCAAGAACGGTACATCGACGTTATAGATATGTCGCATACTAGTAGACGCGATCATGGATCCATTGAAGCCAAACGTGTGTACGGCATTGAAGGCGGGGTTGAACTCAACCGACGCCGAATCGGAAAGTCTCTGTGGCTAGTCACCAATTACGGACGCCATATCGTTAGCGAAACTACACCCGCCACTGTTATTAATGTGCCAACCGTATACACATATAAACAATTTGATCTGTCGATTAATGATTATATATATCGCACAAATATATTTAATGCTAAATACAGAACCATCAATCTGCCAGAAGCGACTGTTCGTAAAAGTGGCCATACGCTTCGTGTGGGACTGCGTGGGCCTATATACAAAAAAATTACGCCTGTAGCAACTATTAATGGCTATTTGGGCGGCGGTCTTGCCATCAGCGCATCCACTATTTCTGGCACTGCCATTGAACTGCCCAAACAAAATATTAAAACATATGACTACTCTGAATTTCAAGGCACCGAAGAAGCAGACTCTGTGATTCCCGAAACCATTCGCCAATTTCATTACACGCAGAATCAAGTATCTGTGTATGGCGAGTTGGGAATCATGGCAACCCGAAAGGCGATCCATGTTGGCATCCAAGCCCGGTTTCAAGAAAACCCCGGGGAATTGTCTGTTGACGAGAAGGGCCGGAAGCGATTAACCAAAGAACGAACCCTAACCGGGACTATTTTTAGCGGAATTACATTTTAATTCAGGGAGGAAATACATATGACTAACTTTACAACAAACGTAGCAGCAAAAGGACCAGGATCAGGAATAGCATCAAGACAACTAGAACCAAGACAATCAGAATCAAGAGAACCAGCAAGAGCAGTAGAATTAAGACAAACAAAATCAATAGGACCAGAAGCAGTTGTTGTGCAATTAGCACCAACCCATACAAAACATACAGAGCGTAAACCAACGCCAGACAGTTATGCTGGTATGCAAGATAAATTGCGTGATCCGGCGCATTCGACTTCAGAAGATTATAAAAATGGCAATAACATAATAATTAGGGCGCTCAATCGTCTAAATGAAGACACTAGTCCCAAACCAAGAGTAGATCGTCAATTCAGGCGTATGCTTAAAGAAATATTAGACCTTCGAGAGGATAGCTGTTGTCTTGAAAATGAACCAGCCAACGGTATTCCCGCAAGACACCAGTGGGTTCAAGATTTTGAAAACGGCCTAAAATCTAAACTAGATAATTCTTCAAATCTAAAACTAACGCACCTTACAAGGTTCATTAAGAAAACATACATTGAAGCCATAGCTGCACATCAGCTTGATCGTGTAAAGGAAGAAAACCCTGCTCTTATTACTGGAATTGATCATATAAAAACTAAACTAATCACGGATAGAAATTTTGATAAGACTGAACAATGGGTTGAGTGCCTTGAACTATTCTGCGATGAGTTTATTAAAAACCAAAAAATTGCTGATACTATCAAAGAAAAACTAACCGCTTCTGATATCCATAACTATCTTTTGAACACTAAAACTAAGCGTGCGGATTTTAAAAAAGCCAAGGCCCTTAGCCAATCTTTTACAATCACGAGAAAA
Organism: Alteromonas sp.; assembly: GCA_964220215.1. Taxonomy (GTDB): domain Bacteria; phylum Margulisbacteria; class Marinamargulisbacteria; order UBA6595; family UBA6595; genus UBA6595. The sequence continues at coordinate 76,575 of CAXPTH010000023.1, forward strand.
CTTAGGTCCCCAAGTCCAATACACACCATAGTCAAAAAACAAACGAAGACATTAATCCAGAATTTCCAGGACCACTGTAAGGAAGGGTTAGATAACAGCGACCTCAACGATGCTGTCCAGGAACTTATTAACTGGGACAATGAGCATCCCGGTTCAAAATGGATGCTCGATCTGGAGCGAAGAGCACAGAAGTTAAATATTGACAGGAAAAACCCTCCTAAAAGAATACAATGGAAAACAACGAAATTCATCTCCAAAAAAGATGGTCAAGCAACCCAAAAAACCACGCTGGATGAAGAAACCTTAAAGTATTACCAAGGTCTAGAGAAAGAAATAGAAAGACAGGAAACTATTAATGCTTTAGAATCAATAACTCAACAATTTAGCAGCAATGAGACACTTGCGGAGTCTCTTAATAGTGAAATTGAGAGTCTAAAAACCCCCGGCGCACCAATGAACTATGCGCTTAGAAAAGACCGTGACGGCATCATTACAATTTCGCGTACTTCAGAGACAAACCCAGATCTTGAAAAGTTAATTCAAGAATATAATAATGAAATAAAAAACACTAATGGCCATGATAGGGGTGTAAGTTTGCCGGGAGTATTTTTTTCAGCCTTGTTAATGGGACAAGGAGCTGCAGCTATATCAAACATGGCATCAGGTCCTGAGACACTCCCTGCAGGCAAACAGTTGGTCAAATCCCCGACTGGTGTTCCTTCTCATGTCCACAGTGGTTTTTCTGCCCCAATTAATTTTGCCCAGGCTGCCCAGGCTCCTGGCTTCCCTTTCAGTCAGGCCATTTCAGCCCACCCCCGCCAATTGGGTGATAATTACAATAACGTTATTAGTCAAATAGTCGGTGGTAATGTAGACTACGGCGTTTCAGACTTAGCCTTGGCCATAGTTTTAGATAACTATAACAATCCAGGAAATGATGATGATATCCGTAATCAAGCGATCGACAACATTGAGTTAATCAAAGGTCTGCTCAATGACTTAATAGGGGATAGCGATATAGAAACCGTTCTTAGCGAACAGGGTATATTGGGTGATAATAAGACCGACTTATCTGATCCGACTAACTACATGGCTTTGTTACAAGTAGCTAATAATACTTTGCATGATGATACTTTGCCTGATAATTTTAATCTAAGACAGACAATACAAGCTATTGTAGCAACAACCACCACCATTACAACAACGGTTAGCTATGCTGTAGATGAAGCAAATGGACCAGCCAACAGCTCCAACGTATCCGTCTCCACCCCCGACCGATGCGTAGATTTCGAATTTAACTGTGGGAGAAACTTAACAGCGAATGAGCTTAGTCAAGTTCGGAATATATGTCAAGAATTGGCTAATAACCAAACCCTCAACGGAACTGAACTAAATGAACAAGCCTGTGATGCAGTCGCACAGATCACAGGAACCAACACCACCGCCACCACCACCACCGCCACAGGAACCACCACCACGGTAACCGTCCAAACCACCGACCGATGCTTAAAGTTAGAATTTGACTGTGGGAGAAACTTAACAGCGAATGAGCTTAGTCAAGTTCGGACTAAATGCCAAAAATTGGCTCAGAACCAAACCCTCAACGGAACTGAACTAAATGAACAAGCCTGTGATGATCTCCA
>CAXPTH010000024.1:0-17608 GCA_964220215.1 Alteromonas sp.
CGGAGACAACGTCAAAATGACGGTTGACTTGATGGTCTCGGTGGCGTGTGAAGAAGGCATGCGCTTTGCGATTCGTGAAGGTGGCCGAACTGTAGGCGCCGGTGTTGTTACCACAATTATCGAGTAACTATTCATGGAGTCGGACCAACTGTTTTGAAGTTGGTCTGATTCTGTTCGTTGGGGGGATGTTGGTGGGCTTGTTTGCGATTGGGTTTAATTTCAAAATCGCGATTGAACAAGCCATTGCCGTACTGTCCGTGCGCTAGTATGAATCTGTTAACACAGCTGTTAGCGATTCCGTCACCCACGGGGCATGAAGCTGAAAAAATCAAGTTTATTCGACAATGGGTACTGAGCCAATGCCCAAACGCTACAATTTTATGCGATACCGCAGATGGCTTAATTATCCAAGGGCCCGTGAATCAAGGCCCTCATATCGCATTGGTTGGGCATACGGATGTGGTTCCCAAGTGGTTTGAACCGTATGACCAAGCCGGTAAACGATATGGGGCCGGAGCGTCCGATATGCAAGCAGGTTTGGCCGTTATGATGCAAACGCTGGCTACGGTTTTCGAGACCCATTCAGTGTCATTCATTGCGTATAATCGGGAAGAAGATACGCCTTTGGTCAATAACGGATTGTATGGGTTGCGTCAGACCATGCCCGATTACTTTCGTTCGATTGACTTTGCCATTGTTGCTGAGCCGACCAACAATACCATTCAACTGGGATGTGTCGGCAGCATTCACTACACTGTGACAGTTCCTGGAAAGGCGGCGCATTCGGCACGTCCTTGGGATGGCACCCATGCCTTGTATGCGGCATTGCCATTGATTCAGGCGTTGGCAGATCAAGCACCTATCGAGCACACCGTTATGGGCGTTAACTTTTACGATGTTATGCATATTACTGAATCTCAGTGCGAACCCGGGCGAACCACAATCCCGGGTCAATGGCAGGCTAATATTAATTATCGGTATGCCCCTGTATATTCAATGCAACAAGCAGAAGCGGATGGTCGGTCATGGATTCAACGCCATGCCCCAACAGCACGTGTTGTCGTGTCAGATCACGCACCGGCTGGTGCCTTGCTAGACTCGGATGTGTGTCAGCAATTTATTGCCGCAACAGGCGTACCTGTTGAAGCCAAGCAAGCGTGGACCGATGTGGCTCAGTTTGCTGAAATGGGCATACCGGCGATTAATTATGGCCCTGGATTAACCGCACAAGCCCATCGCCCCGATGAATATGTGGTGCTGGCGGATATTGATGCTTATACGCAGACACTGATGCGTGCCTTGCAAATACTATAACCCCCTTGTCAGGCTGTACGCAATTGCGGTAGTCTGTTTGGTATGACACATTGGTTTGGTTCTGGGTTTCGACGCAAGCGTCATGGGGTTACTTTAGATGTTCCCTTTGTTTCCATGAATACCCAGCCAGTTGAGGGGCTGCTGTGGGATGCGATTCAGGACTCCCCCTATTTGACATATGAGCCAATTACAATGCGTATGGATACACTCGATGATCCGATTCAAACAATCGATGAGGCGTATTTTAAATTACAACTGTTATCCCGCCGATTGGTAGCCCCCCATGGTTTAAATTTGGACGGTTTGTTTTCAGTTTTGCCAGTTGTTGCGTGGACGTCGTCCGGCCCCATGCTCCCCGATGACGTTGATGCGCAACGGCAAATCGCCTGGACGCACGGGCAAGAGCTAACCGTTACCCACGTGGACAAATTTCCGTATATGCTTAACTACCATATTCCCTCTGGTGTTCGGATTGCATCGGGTAGCCAGGTACGTTTGGGGGCTTATTTGGCTGAAGGCACCACCGTTATGCCGTCGGGGTTTGTGAATTTTAATGCCGGCAGTTTGGGGCCTTGTATGATCGAAGGCCGTGTAAGCGCCGGTGTTACCCTAGGGGCCAATACCGATATTGGTGGCGGCGCTTCCATCATGGGCACCTTATCGGGCGGAAACAACCATGTGATTCGCATTGGCAGTGGGTGCTTGTTGGGGGCTAACTCAGGAGTTGGGATTTCGTTGGGAGATTATTGTACCGTTGAAGCGGGTACCTATGTCACAGCGGGAAAAAAAGTCTTGTTTAATGGAAAGATTGTTAAAGCGAGTACGTTGTCTGGACAGGATAATTTATTGTTTTTGCAAAACTCTGAAACGGGTCAACTCATGTGCAGCATTCAGAAAAATACGGTAACATTAAACGATGTATTGCATCACAACGATTGAGGTATAAACGATGACACTTGCTATTGGTAGCCAAGCACCGGATTTCTCAGTGCCAAATCACGATAATATTGTTCGAACCTTGGCGGACTACGCCGGGCGCTATTTAGTTCTGTATTTTTATCCCAAAGACGATACTCCCTGATGCACACGAGAGGCCATTGGGTTTACAAAATTAGCCAATGAATTTTCAGATAAACAAGCGGTAGTGGTGGGGGTGTCTGCGGATAGTGTTGCGAGTCATCAAAAATTTAGGGATAAGCACCAACTGACCGTTGAGCTGCTGGCCGATGAAACCAAAGCCGTATGCCAAGCGTATGGCGTGTGGCAGGAAAAAAAGAATTATGGCAAGACGTATATGGGCATTGTTCGCTCAACGGTGCTCATTGATCCTACGGGTCGCATTCAAAAGGTTTGGAAATCCGTAAAAGTGGATGGGCACCCAGATGCCGTATGCCAAGCGATTGGCAACTAGAACGGCCGGGTAATTTTTGAAATTAACCCAGTGTCATCGAGTGTTGGGCAAATCCCCATTTTTTTAGAGGGGCAATCGTCGTGACTGTACGCCTCGGGGACACTGCCGCACGGTGTCTTTTCTGCGGGTTTTCCAAAAAATAAAACCCCAACACCAAACCCAAGAAAACAGAGTCCTATTAGTATAATAGCGGGAATAATATTAGCCATCGTTCGTGTTGCACTGGTTGCAAACCCCATAAATATGCAAGGATCGATAATCTGGCTTGAAATTAATTTTTTCGCAATAACGATCAATGTAATCGGTAATTTTTTCGCTGACTAATTCAAAAATAGAACCGCACTCACTGCAAATGAGATGATCGTGTTGATGGGTTTCAATATTGCGCTCATAAAATACTTTGCCATCCTGTGTTGTGATTTTTTGAATGAGCTGTGCTTCCAGCAATTGTTTCACCGTTCGATAAATTGTGGCCCGAGACAGATCTTGTCCTTCTTTTCGCATCGTAACAATAAAATCCTCAATTTCAAAATGCGAGCTCGTGTTAAAAATAGCGGATGCAATGCGCTGTTTTTGAGTTGAGTATCGACTACCGGTTTTTTCTAGAAATAATTTAAATTCAGCGTTAGGATCTTTCTTCATAGCGTCTTTAATTTTACATCAACAGTTTGGATATGTCGCATGAGCTTGTCCGTAATCTGGCGAATACGAAAAGCGACATGGGTATAGGCGTGTCGGTCAAATAAAGGCCGCAATTGCAATACTAGGGCCCGAAAATGGTTGTGTTCGGCATAGTGCTCACTGTAGCCGTCAAAATCAGCCGATTTCATCAGTTGCTCTTCCAAAGCAAAATGATCCCATACATAATGCTCTAAAAATTCGATAATAGCCTGCAAATCATGGTGGGAGTTTGGGGTTGATACGACACGATCCAGTCGCGATGTTAGGTAGAAAAGTTCATCGTGATGATTTTCAATGTCATGGTGGTGCGTTGATTTTGTCATAGTTCTCTTTAATTTTATCATATTTTTTGGTATTCTAGATACTGTACTATGGTCAATAAAGCGCGCAATCAAAAGTTCAACCTAAAAACAGCGTGTATAACCGCATCTATTTTTGCTATTTTTGTAAGCAATATTGGTGCTCAGACCGTCGATAAGACCCGCCAATTGGATCTTTTAGTTCGTCTGGATCACGCAAAATCCATGATTCAAGAAGAAAATTACACAGAAGCGCAGCGCATTGTGCATGGCGTTTTAAGTCAATTGCAAGACGAGCGAAAAGCGATTTACGCTGCGTTTTTTCCCAAGCAAGAGCAGACGGCTTCGATGGGCTTAGACGAAGCCAGTCATCATAGCCATGGGCTGGATCTTTTAAGTGATGATAGCTTGGATATTTTGTTTTCAGCGCAATACACGAGTGAGCATGATGGGCAACAGTACACCATCGATATCAACATGGTTCGCAATGACCCTGAAATTGATGAAATTGCCATGGTGATTCAAAAACCAATGCTGATCGACGCACTCGATACTGTTGCAATTGTAACGATTCAAGACAAGTATACCGGGGTTGAAGAGTATTATTCTGAAGAGAAATACCATGAAATTAATATGGTCTTGGGTGAAAAGGTCTTGCTAAACATTGTTGCAAATGGTATTGTTGATCGGCAGCATCTGCTTAAGTTTTGCGATCAAATCAAGTTAGACAACTTGGTTCGAGAGTTGAAATGATAGGCATAGGCTCCTGTAGCTCAGTCGGTAGAGCGCATCCATGGTAAGGATGAGGTCAGCGGTTCAATCCCGCTCGGGAGCTCCATTCAATGTTAACAAGCAAGTAGTGAGGATGAATAACGCATGACAAACACATTTTCGTATATAAACAATGCCAATCCAGCGTATGTGGATGATTTGTATCAACAGTATCAAACCAATCCCGAGGCGCTCGATCATGATTGGCGCCGATTTTTTGAAGGGTACGAGTTTTCAAAATTGCCCTCGGATCACAAAGTGCTGGATACGTTGGGCGCTGACAACTCGGTTCACGCTAAAGAAATCGCCGTTGCTAAACTAATCCATGCCTATCGATCGCGTGGGCATTTAATTGCTAAAACCAATCCGATTCGGCAACGTCGATTGCACAAAGCCGATTTGGATTTAAGTTATTTCGGATTGACAGAGGATGACCTAGACACGCCATTTGAAGCGGGTGCTGATATTGGGTTGCCGTTGGCTCCGTTGCGTGACATTGTGGCGCATTTGAAACAAACATACTGTGAGTCGATTGGTGTTGAGTTTATGTACAATCCCGATCCGGCCCTGCGTCAGTGGGTGTATAACCGCATTGACCCGATTGCCAATCGTCCGAATTATGATGCCGATCAAAAAAAGAAAATCTTGTCACAAGTGGCCAAAGCGGTTGCTTTTGAATCATTTTTGCACACCAAGTATGTGGGGCAAAAGCGGTTCTCCTTGGAAGGCGCTGAGGCTGCAATTCCGGGTTTGGATGCGGCTATCGAACAAGCGGCTGCGTATGGAGCCAAAGAAATCGTTGTGGGCATGGCACACCGTGGCCGATTGAATGTACTTTCAGCTATTTTTGGAAAGAAATACAAGCGAATTTTTCGAGAGTTTGATGGGCAATCCATCGACCCATCCATGGGGGGGGATGGGGATGTGAAGTACCATTTGGGGTATTCGACGGATCGGCCAACACAGGCCGGCCATGACGTGCACATGAGTCTTATCCCGAATCCGTCGCATTTGGAAGCCGTGAATGGCGTTGTTCAAGGAGTGGTATACGCCAAACGAAAAAATAGCGAAGCGGTTAATGGGCATGCCTCGTATGCCGATGTGGTCCCGATTTTGATTCATGGGGATGCCGCACTGGCTGGACAGGGGGTCAATTATGAGGTGACCAATATGTCGAAGCTGAATGGCTATGACAATGGGGGAACGGTTCACGTGGTGATTAACAATCAGCTGGGGTATACCACATCCTATCTGGAAGGTCGCTCAAGTATGTATTGTACGGATTTAGCAAAAGTAACGGGTTCACCCGTGTTTCATGTATCCGCGGATGACCCCATTGCTGTGGTGCATGCCATGCAAATGGCTGTGGCGATTCGCTATGAATTTCAGATGGATGTGTATGTGGATATTTTGGGTTATCGGCGCTATGGGCACAACGAAGGCGATGAGCCTCGATTTACGCAGCCCGTGATGTATGACATCATCAAAAACCACGACAATGTATACAACTTGTTCGCCCGTACATTGCAGGCGGAAGGCATTGTAGATGCAGCCTATTGCGAGCAGCTCATGACGGATATGAAAACGCATTTGCAATCCGAGTTGGATGCGGCCCGTGCAGAAGATAAGCCGTTGAGTGTGGATACATTCAAAGGCCAGTGGACGCAATTGCGGATGCCCAATACCCAAGATTTTGATCAATCGGTTAAAACCGCTGTATCCAAAAAGAAGTTGGATACGGTGATGACCGCATTAACCCGAATTGAAGATAATTTTCCTCTATTTTCTAAAACCAAAAAGATTTTAGATGGCCGTAAAAAAATGTATGCCGATGGTCAGGTCGATTGGGCGGTTGCTGAGCAACTCGCGTATGGGACCTTGCTAGCGGATGGGCATGCGGTGCGATTATCTGGCCAAGATGCCCAGCGCGGGACATTTTCGCATCGTCATGCTGTTTTAAAGCATGAAACAGAAGAAATTCCCTACGTTCCCTTGAATCATATTCATGAGAAACAAGCGCCATTTACCGTGTACAATTCCATGCTATCGGAATACTGTGTGCTGGGGTTTGAGCTTGGATGCTCGTGGGCACAACCCAATAACTTGGTGATTTGGGAGGCTCAATTTGGGGATTTCGCCAATGGGGCTCAAATTGTTATTGACCAATTTTTAAGTTCATCGGCGTCTAAGTGGCATCGGTGGAGTGGGCTAACGCTGCTGTTGCCCCACGGCTATGAGGGCATGGGGCCGGAGCATTCAAGTGCACGGCTGGAACGGATTTTACAATTGTGTGGCGAAAATAACATGTACGTCACCAACATCACAACCCCGGCAAACATTTTCCATGCGTTGCGGCGTCAAATTGAAAACCCATTTCGAATTCCCTTGGTGGTAATGTCCCCCAAAAGTCTGTTGCGCCATCCGGATGTTATGTCACCCGTTGAATCCCTCACTAAAGGTGGGTTTCAAGAAGTGATTGATGATGCATTCGTCAAGCCCAGTGCGGTTAAGCGAGTCGTGCTATGTTCCGGTAAATTGTATTATGATTTAAACCAATACCGCGAGGCCAACAGCATTAACACTGTCGCATTGGTTCGCTTGGAACAGTTGTATCCATTGCCTGAAACAGCCTTGCGGGCAATTCAACAACGATACAAGTCTGCAAAATCGTATATTTGGGTCCAAGAAGAGCCTGAAAATATGGGCGCTTGGTGGTATTTGTCTCAGTCGATGCCAACACTATTTACAGGCATTCAGTGCGTATCGCGTAAAGTGAGTGCCAGTCCGGCGGCTGGTAATGCAAAAACGCATGCCAAAGAGCAGGACAGTTTGATTGAATCAGCATTTAAAGGAGTATAAAAATGACCGTGGACATTGTAGTACCAGCAGCCGGTGAGAGTGTTACAGAAGCAGACATTGCTTCTTGGTATAAAGCCGATGGGGATTATGTTGCGTTGGATGATGCCTTATTGGAACTGGAGACCGACAAAGCGTCTATGGATATTAATGCCCCAGCAGCGGGCATTTTGCGTGTTAAAATCGAAGATGGAACCGTATCGGTTGGGGATGTTATCGGCCACATTGAGCCGTCTGACCAAGCCCCAGCGCCGGCTCAACAAGTGGCTGAGACACCCCCAGCTGAATCCCCAGCTGCCACACCTGCGGCGACTCAGCCAGGCGGTCATCCGTCACCAGCTGCAGCAAAATTGCTTCGTGAGCGTGCGATTGATGCCAATGCTGTGACCGGAACGGGTCGCAATGGCCGGATTATTAAATCCGATGTTCCCAGTGCGGCTTCGGCACCTATAGCGGAATCAACCACAGAAGCCCCTGTTGAACAGCCAGCAACCCGCAATGCTGGCGAGCGTGGGGTGCGTCGGGAGCGGTTGAGTCGCTTGCGAAAAACCATTGCCACTCGATTGATCGACGCTCAGCAATCCGCGGCACTACTAACGACATTTAACGAAGTGGATATGGCCGCTGTCATGGCGTTGCGTAGCGAGTACAAAGATGCCTTTAAAGAAAAGTATGACGTGGGCTTGGGCTTTATGTCCTTTTTTACCAAAGCTGTGTGCGATGCCCTGCAGCAGTTTCCATTAATTAATGCTCAGTTTGAGCCGGATGCCATTGTGTACCACGATTACTGTGATATCGGGATTGCCGTATCAACACCCAAAGGGTTGGTCGTTCCAGTTGTTCGCAATGCTCAGGCCTTAAGTTTTAATGAAATTGAATCAGCCATTTTAGGCTATGCCAAACGCGGGCGTGATGGCAAGTTAACCCCCGATGACATGGCGGGTGGAACGTTTACCATTACGAATGGGGGTGTTTTTGGATCCTTGGTATCGACGCCCATTGTGAATCGGCCGCAAAGTGCTATTTTGGGTATGCATAATATTGTGAAGCGTCCCGTTGTTGTGAACGACGAAATTGTGATTCGGCCTATGATGTATATTGCATTAACGTACGATCATCGATTAATTGATGGCAAAGACGCTGTTCAATTTTTAGTTCGAATTAAAGCGTTAATTGAGTCGCCGACACGGTTGTTATTGGGAGTATAGACAATGGTAGATTTATTAATTATCGGGGCTGGCCCGGGTGGCTATGTAGCGGCGATTCGAGCCGCACAATTGGGGATGACGGTTACCTTGGTTGAAAAACGAAAAACATTGGGCGGCACCTGTCTCAATGTGGGGTGCATTCCATCCAAAGCATTATTGGATTCGTCTGAACACTATCATCAGGCAGCGTCTAAGTTTTCAGTCCACGGAATTTCAGTTAAAGAATTGGGCATTGACTTCAAGCAAATGATGGCCCGCAAACAAGATGTTGTGAATTCAACCGTTAGTGGCATTGATTATTTAATGAACAAGCATGGCATTACGGTTGTGCATGGGTCGGCCACGATTGTTGGTCCCAATCACGTGTGCGTGGATACCCAAACCTTGGAAGCCAAGCGCATTTTAATTGCAACCGGGTCTGAGCCCACACCGCTACCCAGTGTTCCGTTTGATGGTAAACGGATTTTATCGTCAACCGAGGCGTTGTCTTTGCCTAAGATACCCAAAACCATGATTGTCATTGGGGGTGGCGTGATCGGGGTTGAGTTGGCATCGGTGTATGCCCGGTTGGGCACAGAAGTGACCATTGTTGAATATGCGAGTGGCTTGATTTCTGCCATGGACGTTGACTTGGGGCGTGCACTACAAAAAAGTTTGAAAAAATTGGGCATTCAGATTCATACGCGTACAGAGGTAACCGGTTGCAGCGTCACCAAAACCAATGCAACCCTAACAGCCAAACAAAAAAATGCCGACGTTGAATTTAAGGCTGAGGTTGTCCTCGTTGCCGTGGGGCGCCGAGCCTATACCGAATCGTTGGGGGTATCTGAGTTGGGCATTGCGTTGGATGCACGGGGTCGGATTCCAGTGACAGCCGCGTATCAAACCACGGTCCCCAGTATTTATGCGATTGGGGATGTGATTTCTGGTGAATCCTGGGGCCATAAGGCCTACATGTTGGCGCACCAGGCGTCAGAAGAAGCGGTTGTATGCGTGGAGATGATGGCTGGTCAGCAACCACACTTGGATTACAATTGCATTCCTGGGGTTGTGTACACGTGGCCAGAAGTTGCGGCTGTGGGTAAAACAGAAGCCGAATTAACAGCGGCTAACGTCCCGTATCGATCCGGAAAATTCCCCTTTAAAGCCAGTGGGCGTGCACGAGCCGCAGAAGAATCCGATGGCTTCATTAAAGTGTTGGCTCACGCAGAAACAGATGAAGTCTTGGGCATTCATATGATTGGCCCGCGGGTTGCCGATTTAATTCATTCGGCTGTTACAGCGATGGAGTACCGGGCATCCGCTGAAGATATTGCACGACTATGTGCCCCACACCCAACATTTAGCGAAGCATTGAAAGAGGCGGCCCTGGATGCGACCGAACACCGACCCATCCACATCTAAACTGTTTAATGCGTGGCTGTGGCTGCTCATTGGCCTGGTATTCGCAACGGTATTGGTCGGTGGGTTGACCCGGTTGTATGAGGCGGGTCTATCCATGGTGGATTGGCGGCCCATTGGTGGCATTTTGCCCCCATTAACGGGGACCGATTGGCAGGTTGAGTTTTCTCGGTATCAGGCTTACCCACAGTATCAAAAAGTGATGCAGGGCATTTCATTAAGCCAGTTCAAATGGCTCTTTTTTTGGGAATGGTTTCATCGCATTATGGGGCGAATTGTTGGGCTGGTTGCGTTATTGGGGGCGCTGGTATTTGGTGTGCAGCGCCGATGGTCAGCCAGTCTAGTATTTTTAGGCGTAGTTATGCAAGGTATTGTGGGATGGTTGATGGTCCAAACTGGGCTTGTTGATGCACCATCGGTTAGCCCATATGCTTTAATGATTCATTTGTCCTTAGCAACGGCCTTATTATTGCTGTGTGTGGGTTTGCTGGCCCAATCGTGGGCCCCCTTGTTTTGTATGCCACGAATGCGGTATGCCCTGTGGGGATTATGCAGCATGCTAGGCATTCAAATTATGTTGGGGGCGGTGGTAGCCGGTTTGGATGCCGGTATCGGCTACAATACATTTCCCTTAATGAATGGCCAATGGTTGCCCATTGAAGAGCCTCATCCCTATGTTATGCAATGGATTCATCGCTTTTTTGGTGTTTTGATTGGCGTGACATCAATCTGGGTATTTTTTCAAACCAAAGGGTCTTCATCTGCATTAAAACGCTGGTGTTTGTTTATTTGTGTTGCGGTTGGCATGCAAATTGCACTGGGCATTATGACGTTGGTGTATTTAGTGCCGACGCACTTGGCATCCCTGCATCAACTGATGGGCTTGGCATTAATTGCGTTAGTGTTTAGTATTGCCGTCCGGTTGAGACGGGTGTAGGCAGTCGTGATCAACCGGCGCAATGTCTTGGGCATGCACCGTTAAATACTCGTAGGCTTCGTGCCCCGATGGGCGTTGGGATGGGTCCCGATGCAGTAGGGCTTGAATTAGGGGTAGAATTTGGGATGTGGTTGGCTCAGACTCGGCGATCAATGCATCCAGGTGCTGATGCAATCGATGATGAATATTTGGAATTGCCTGTGTATTTTTTTTATCGAACACTTTGGTTTTTGAATGCGCAAAAATAGTTTTGTAAAAAAACAAATGAAACAATAGGCACCCCAAACTCCACAAATCAACCGCATGGGTTTGCGGGTATTTGGCATCAAATTTTTCGGGGGCATTGTATGTTTTGCTGCCACTGCTTCCCGTATTGGCATCACTGCGTTGGCTCAATCCAAAATCAATTAATTTAGCATGCAGGGGGTGTTCTTGGATCATAATATTATGGGGTTTAATATCCCGGTGTGTGAACCCTTGGGTATGCAAGTAATGCATGCCGCAGCACACTTGGCGTGCAATGTGCCAACGACTCGCCTGTGCGGTATCGGATGGTTCGCTGGCCCATTGCTGAATGTGGGTGTGTAGGGGAATTCCCTGAATCCGTTCATACAAAATATACATGGTTTGATTGTCCGTGTCATAATACTCTTCAAAACTACGAATAATAAAGGGATGGTCCAAGTGCATACGTGTTAATTCGATTTCTTGTTGAATGAGCGTAAGTTGGCGCTTGGTTTTAATGGGAATCTTTTTGATCACCAATTGCGGTTTGCCTAAAACTGAAAACACAGACCCGAAGCCGCCCTTTCCGATGCATTCACCCACGCTGTACGTGTGCCCGTAATGACGAAACGAAATGTGATCCGAATCATCCTCTGGGATTAAACTGGATAAGCGCATGGCCAATCTAAGATTGGGTTTTTCGATATAGCGTTACACCCAATAAAAACAGTAAATACAGGACAATAGAAACAATAAATTCAAAACTTTTAATATTCATTAAGTTGCTGCCAATATTGGCAATAATAAAGGTGATGGGGGCCAACCCAATTAAACTACCTAAGGCATAATCAAACAACCGAATCGGGGACAGCGATAATCCGTAATTAATGGCCCAGGCTGGAATCGGGATAAATCGAATGCCAATGGCCATCCACAACGCATTCTTTTGAACCGATTGATCCAATTTGGATAACTTTGGAAACCGATTAAACAGAGGGGTTCGAATCATATCATACAAACAGTATCGGGTTAGTCCAAACGCAATCAATGCCCCCAATGTCAAACCGGCCAAGCATAAAGCCCCGCCCAATAGGGGGCCAAACAAATACCCACTGGCCATTAAAAATGGTGCGGTTGGTAAAATAGTCACCGAGACCAGTCCAACCAGGCCTGAAAATAGGATTCTGGCGCGAATGCTTGTGGGGTCAATGCCGCCGTCGGACTGCACCCAGGTCAGGGCATTGGTTTTTGTTAAAATTAGGCTTAATACAGCAATAATTAGCACCAAGCCAACAAGTTTTAGAATTGCTTGTTTGGTCATAATAATTAGTTACAGTGTAGCATAATTTTGGAAAACAACGCCCAATTCATCCGTTGCTTTTTGCGAACAGACACGCTTGTGTGGGAGGCAGTCTTCACCCAAATCCAGTCCATAAAATACAGACTTGGTGGGGTGGTCCGGGTGCACGCCATTGTAAATTGTCTGGACTTTTTTCTGGTCAATAATTGCTGTAATCAACGCAACGCAATCGTTGAGATGGATCATATTTACGGGTGTGTTGCCGCCTAAGGCCTGTCCGTTGGCTTTCCGAGCGGCAATAAACCGACCCTTTTCACGCCCTGGCCCATACAACCCGCCCAATCGAACAACTGTTGCGGGTACAGGGCCCGATAAAAAATAATCCTCAACGGCTAATAAGGCCCGTTGGCGATCCGTTTCGGGTACAATGCAATCCGATTCCTTGGCCAGTTGGCCATGATTGGGGTATACGCCGGTTGAGGAGGTGAAAATTACGTGCTGAATCACATCGGGATCCAATACAGGGCTTAATCTTTCGCACTGCTTTAAATAATCCATCGGATCCATGAAGCTTCGCCGAAATGGCAGGGTGACAATCAGGCAGTCTGTATTAAAAAATTCGCTAGGCAATGGCGGTGTGTGCGTGGCGGACAGTTGAATGGGCACATGCTGCAAGCCCGGAATTTTAGGGTCCTCGTTTGTGGTGCTTCCCATGACTGACCAACCCATGGCTAGGTAATGCTGGGCCAAGGCGCTACCCAGCCACCCGGTGCCCAATAGGGATACACGCATGGTTAAAACGCCCAAGGAAATGACGTATAGTCCACCGGTCGTTTGTCTAAAAATGCCTGGCGTCCTTCAATCGCCTCATCGGTTCCATAGGCCAAGCGTGTGGCTTCACCGGCAAACAACTGTTGCCCAACCATCCCATCATCGGGCAAATTCATGGCGTACTTAAGCATGCGAATCGCCGTGGGGGATTTCTGATTAATGAGTTCCGCCCATTGACAGGCATCAGATTCCAAGTTTTCATGCTCACACACCCGATTCACCGTCCCCATGGCAGCGGCTGTTTCTGCGTCATAGGGTTGCCCCAAGAAAAAAATTTCCCGAGCTTTTTTTTGCCCGACTTGTTTGGCTAAATAGGCGGAGCCATAGCCACCGTCAAAACTGGCTACATCGGCATCGGTTTGTTTAAATTGGGCATGCTCTCTGGACGCTATGGTTAAATCACACACAACATGCAACGAATGCCCGCCGCCAGCCGCCCAACCCGGAACCACGGCGATCACGACTTTGGGTAAAAATCGAATGGCTCGCTGAACCTCTAAAATATGCAGTCGGCCCATTGACGGACTGTCCGATTTGGACGCATTGGCGTACTGATACCCATTGGGCCCCCGTGCGTTTTGGTCCCCCCCGGTACAAAAAGACCATTTTCCATGTTTTTTAGAGGGTCCATTCCCGGTTAACAGCACAACCCCAATGCGGGGTTCGTGGTGAATATGAGTCAACACGGTTAATAATTGATCCACGGTTTCGGGGCGAAACGCATTCAAGACTTCGGGTCGATTAAACGCAACGCGAGCCGTTTGCCCATCTTGGCTAATATGATAGGTCAGATCGTCGGTCGCCAATTCTGGGGCTTGCCAATAGTCTGGATTCATTAAGGGTGAATACACGGGCAAAATCTGGCTTATTTCAGCTTAAATCTGGTTACAATCATACACTCAATGGTACCATAAGAGATATGAACATGAATACTGCCGCTGAAACCGCCAAGCGCTACCTCATTGATGGCGTGAATAGCCCCATTCGAACGGGTGCTTCTGGCGATGGTGAGATGCTGTTTATTCAATCGGGGTCTGGGTCCAAAGTCACGGCCTTAGACGGAACGGTCTATGTGGACTATGTGTTGGCATACGGCCCGTTGTTATTGGGTCATGCGCATCCAGCGGTGGTTGACGCCGTGAGTCAGCAAGCGACGCTGGGTACTGTGTTTGGGAGCTGTTCGGTGCTTGAGGCTGAATTTGCCAAACGCATTCAGTCGGTGTATCCCACCATGGAGACGATGCGATTTGTAAACTCGGGGGCTGAAGCGACGCTCAATGCCATGCGATTGGCGCGAGGAATTACGGGTCGATCTAAAATCATTCAATTTCGGGGCTGCTATCATGGGCACATAACCCCCGGAGCGGATACGGATACGCTACTGTGCGATTACAATGACCGTGCATCTGTTCAGGCGTTGATTGAATCGGAATCGGTTGCGGGCATTATCGTGGAGCCGGTGTGTGGCAACATGGGGGTGATTGCGCCAGAGCCGGGCTTTTTGGCTGCGTTGCGTGCGTTAACCCAGGCATCGGGGAGCCTATTAATTTTTGATGAAGTCATGACCGGATTTCGGTCTGCGTTGGGGGGCGCGCAATCCTTGTATTCGATTCAGCCGGATATCACCTGTTTGGCCAAAGTTGTTGGCGGAGGGCTCCCCTGTGCGGTCGTGGGGGGACGCACGGAGTATATGCATTATTTTGCACCCAAAGGGTCGGTGTACCAAGCGGGTACCTTTAATGGAAACCCTTTATGCATGGCGGCAGGCATTGCGGCCATCGACACCATTGTTCAAACGCAAGCCGCTGAGCGTGCGGCCGAAACAGCCACGCAATTGGCATCAGAACTGCGAGCGTGTAGTGCTCGGTATGCAACGCCGGTATCGGTGGCGCAGGTTGGGTCGATGCTATCGGTCTTTTTTTCAGACGAATGTCCAAAATCGTTTGCGGATGTTCAGCGGAGCCAGACGGCATTATTTCCCCAGTATTACGCGGCGATGAAAGCGGCGGGTGTGTTGATCCCCCCGTCTCCGTATGAAGCCTATTTCGTGTCATCGGTTCACGATGCGTCGGATGTTGCGGCAATGGTACGGGGCTTGGATCAATTTTTAGCCACGCAATGACCATGCGTGCCGCAATGGCCCGTTTGGTGTATGATGCTCAGTCTCAGATTATTTCCGGTTTGGAAGCCATTGATGGGGGAGCGTTTTACAAAGACCCGTGGACGTATGCATCGGGTGGGGGTGGGCTGACGGGTGTGTTGGATGATGGGGCGGTTATTGAACGGGGTGGGGTGAATGTCTCGGAGGTTCGGGGGCCGTTAACCGATCGTATGATTCAGGTATTGGCGATTGACCCGGGGCGATTGGGCTTGGCTCCTCATACGGCGACCTTTTATGCGGTTGGGATTAGTGGGGTGATTCACCCTAGAAATCCGATGGCGCCGACGGTTCATTTTAATTGGCGATATTTTGAATTGGAGTCGGCTAGCGGTGTGGCTACGTGGTGGTTTGGGGGTGGGGCTGATTTAACGCCGTATTATCTGGATGAATCGGATTGCGTGTTGTTTCATCAGCATCAAAAGGCGGCGTGTGATGCGGTTGATGCGGGTTTGTATGGGGTGTTAAAGCCAGCGGCGGATGATTATTTTTATTTGCCATTTCGCAAAGAGCATCGGGGTGTTGGGGGTACGTTTTACATGAAGCGGTCGGATTTACCGGCGGATGCGTGGTATGCGTTGGCTGAGGGTGGTTTGAGCAGCATTTTACCGAGTTATGGTGAAATACTTAAGAGGCAGTCCATGCGGGGGTATACGGATGCCCAGCGGGAGTGGCAGTTGTACCGCCGGGGACGGTATGTGGAGTTTAATTTAGTATCGGATGTGGGGACTCAGTTTGGGTTGGCGTCGGGTGGCCGAACGGAGAGTATTTTGATTTCAATGCCCCGGCATGCGATGTGGTCGTATAATCGGGAGATTATTCCGGGTAGCCCGGAGGCTGAGCTTATGGCGGTGGTTACGGAACCTCGGGATTGGGTGTCAGCCAGCGCATAGCTGGCTGAATGGGATTAATGACTATAGACCTAAGTGGCGTCTGTTGACCTGCCATATTGCTGCGGCTGCATTTGAGGTGGTGCTTCTAGTGGTAGCGGTGGAGCTCCTCCCGCGACTAATAATGCGTTTATATTGCTACCAAGTGTTGTTAAGTTGATTGTATAGTCAACATCATCCAGGACTCCCGACGGCAACTCGGCAATCGAATCCCTAATATTAGGTAATAAATTAATATTATAAAGATTTATATTTTTCTTAAGCTCGGTTTCAGTATCTTTAGCAGATTTGAGTTGGTTTTTTACAGATTCTTTTTTTTGACCAGCCGTTTCAGCTAATCTGTTAGCCTCTGCAGCTGATGTCTTAGCCCTTTCAGCTAATCTTTTAGCCTTTTCAGCTAATCCTTTAGCAGTTTCAGCTAATCCTTTAGCCTCTTCAGCTGATGTCTTAGCCCTTTCAGCTAATCCTTCAGCCTCTTCAGTAGCCTTTTCAGCTGATGTCTTAGCCTTTTCAGCTAATGTCTTAGCCTCTTCAGCTAATGTCTTAGCCTCTTCAGCATTTGTTTTAAGCACACCAATCTCAATTTCATAATTACTAATAGATTTAATTATCTCTTCTTCCTCCTGCAATTTTTCTTTAAGAACATCAATACTTTCTTTGTTGTCTTTTGTCTTTTTGTTCAGTAACTTTTTATTTATACGGATAAAAAATTCGCGACTCTTAGTCAGCAAATTTATTTTGTTAATAAGACTAATTGACTTAAACTCATTAATAGAGGCAATATCTTTTTCAATCATTGAACAATTCTGTCTAATATTTTCACAATTCTCTTTAATATTTTCATAATCCGCTTCAATTCCCCTAAATATTTCTTGGATTTCTTCATCATTGTCATCTGGGCGAACCTGGTTCCTATTAACTGAATTAAAAATCATAGCAAAAAAACCCCCTACTGTACCACTAATACTACCAAAAGTAGCACCCAAACCTGCGCTGGCTCCTGGTGTAGCCGGCGCAATCGCAGCAGACAAGCCAGCACCAGCAGCAGTACCAGCAGCAGCACCAACAGCAGCACCAGCAGCAGCAGCAGCAGCAGCACCAGCAGCAGCAGCAACAGAATCAGTATAACGTCTTCCTCTTGGAGGAGTCACAAACCTATAAAATGCCGTAGTTGTGCAAAGACCAATTACACTACCAAGAAAACTAGCACCTAAACCAGTTACAGCGGTTCGTAGTTGCCTTACATCGGCTTGTAGTTGCTCCATAGCTTCGTTAGTTGAACCTGGATTTGAACCTGAACCTGAAGGTGTAGTTGGATTTGGAGTT
>CAXPTH010000025.1:0-38139 GCA_964220215.1 Alteromonas sp.
CCAACACCCCCCCCAGAAAGACCTTCACCAACTCAATGGGCTGAAACTGAAGCCCCGCCACCGACAACCACCGACTCGCTCCCCCCACCTCAACCCCCACCCCCGGAATCAGCGTCAACGCCAAAACCCCCCCGCTCACCCAATACCCCAGCACCACCCATCGCCGATACACCGCAACCGGCAACCGAATCGCCACCGCCATCGCCACACACCCCAACACTAAAAACAACCCCTGCTTGCGAATAAATAAAAAACTGTCCTGATACTGCTTAAACCCCAAGACCGAACTGGTCGATAACGTCATCACAATCCCAATCGCAATTAACGCCAACGCACTAAACAAAAACACCCAATCCGGCCCCGTCTCTCGCGTCATCGCCATGCCGCAACACACGCTTTAAACGCATCCCCACGCTGCACAAAGGTCTCAAAGGCATCGTGACTGCTGCCCGCCGGGGAAAACAGCACCACCCCAGACCCAGCCGCCAACCGAAACGCCGCCTCAACCGCCTCCGCCACCGTATCAACCGCCGTCACCGGAACCGTCAACTGGCCCGATGCAGCCAACGCTGTGACTGTGGGCACCAACCCCCCACACACCACCACCGCCGTCACATGCTGATGAATCTGCGCCCACAAATCCGCATGACACACCGCCTTGGGCTGCCCACATAAAATTAAAACCACCGGCGATTCTCCCGCTACAGAGGCAACCGCCATCGTCGTCGCTGCTGGGTTGGTTGCTTTGGAATCGTTGTACACCGCAACACCCGCCGGCCCGCCCAACACCCGCTCCATCCGATGCGGCAACCCCCGAAACTGCGCCATACGGTCCCGAATCTGGGCGGCAGGTACCCCCAGTAACGCCCCAACCGACACCGCCGCCTGAACGGACAACCACTGAGCCGGGCCCGTCGCCCATGTCGAATACTCGGGCAACGCTTCGGGGTATATCGGGTGGTGAGCGGCATTGCCAAAAGCGCTGGATTGGGCTTTTAGGCGCTCATCCGCAGCATTATAAACAACATGGGCAGTGTTGGTATTAACAATGTTCATCTTTGCACGCATATAGGCGTCTAGCGTGCCGTGTCGCTCCAGGTGATCGGGCTGAATGTTCAACAAAACCGCAAGGGTACAGGTAAAGTGATCGCAGAGCTCCAATTGATAGCTGCTCAGCTCGCACACCAAGTGCTTATGAGACCCCCCCACATAGCCAATTAACGGATCCCCAATGTTGCCCACAACGGGGCAGTCGAGCACCCGCGCGATGAGTGTCGCCGTGGTGGATTTTCCGTTGGTCCCCGTTACGCCAATAATCTGAGGCCGTTGATCGGCCGGCCGGCGTTCCCATTCCCGATACGCAAATTCCACCTCCGATAGCATCACGGCCCCCGCTGGCACTGGCACCGTTGTTGGATCGACGCCCGGACTCATCACGACCCAGTCGGTGGCGTGAATAACCGTATCGGACAGGGATACACACGGATGGCCCACCCGAGCACAGTAGGCGTGTACCGCTTGGGCCGTTATGCCGTGACCGGTGACTACGACGCGTGAACCCATAACCAAAATAGCCCGCAACACACCGCCTGCACGCTCCAAAATAGCAGCACAACCTTGGGCTCGGGCATGCCCTTGAGCTCAAAATGATGGTGCAGGGGCGCCATCAAAAAGACCCGTTTTTTTCGCCATTTAAAACTCACCACTTGAACCATTACACTGAGAGTTTCTAGGATAAACACCCCACCCAACATCACAGTTGGCCAAGGGCTATGCATCACGGCTGTCACCGCACCCAGCATGCCCCCAATCGCCAAGGATCCACTATCGCCCATAAATAAGCGAGCGGGATAGCGATTGACACACAAAAAAGCCAGCAATACGATGGCCAATACAAACCAAACGCCCCCATGAAACGCCGCAGCCAAACTGGCCATAATTAATACCGATATGCCCGCCAATAAACCATCCAACCCGTCCGTTAAATTGGCCGCATTGCTCGCACCGACTAGGCTTAGGAGGCTAAGGCCCATTAAGCCGGCGGTGAGGGGGGCTGGATACACGGCCACAAGCACCCCGCCAAGCCCCACCTGCAACACCAGTTTTTGCGTAGCGGATAGCCCTTGGTTGGTGGATCGCCACCCCGCTAAGCCATCATCCAAACACCCAATAATCCCGTAGCCCAGCCCAGCCCAGAGCACCCACCGAGCCACCGGATCGGCCCAATACCCAAAGCATACCGACGCAACCAGCACCAACGCCAAAATAACCACCCCCCCAAACGATGGCACCCGCTTGTTCTGATGGGATTCAGGGGCCAAATCATAAATTTCCTGGTGGGCATTCAAGCGCATCAACCACCAACTAAATGCCATAAAGCTCACAAGGCTGATCCCAAATAAAAGAATCCCCTTAGTGATCATGAACCAACCCCATGCCAATCATCGCTGCGCTTAACCCCCATTGCTCCCCCACCCGATAGCAGGCCATCAAGCTGTGGGTTTCTGCTTGCCCCACCGAATACGGCAACACCCGATACCCCAGGGCTTGAGCCTTCTGAGAAATCCGTTGGTAGTGGTGATCCGCATACGGCCAATACACGTGTCGATCCACCAAGGGAAACTGCTTGCGCAAGGGGAGCAGCACGGCCGCTTTGTCCGCTTGCGTTTGCAAACCAGGCAACACGACGGTATGGGTGGGATATAGGCATTGAAGCACCCGCCGGTTGCGTGCGCTATGCACAACGGGAACCACCAAAATATCGGTGGATACTGACGCATTTAAAATCCCTAGGGCCGCGGATAGTATCGGGTCAGACACGCTGGCAGCCGCACATGAAACGCTGTACTGCATGCCCAAGACGCGCGCCAATCGCTGCCCCGGATCGCGGTCTGTGGCCAACACAGCAATAATACCCATGCGGGCTTTTTTCCGGTGAGCACGGGCTTGCTGAAGCACATCCATACGCACCACCCGACTGGCCCCGTTCGCCACAGCCACATCCACATGCTGATGGCCATCGTAGCCATCCAATTGCATGGGGACAAAGGTATCACCGGGTGTGACGCAATCCGCAATCACCTGAATGGCCATTAGTCCCCCCGAAGCTCCGCAACAATGGACTGAACCAAGCTGGGGTCGTGACTGTCTGTCACCGAATCGCCCACCACTTGCGTCCGCTCATGGCCCTTACCCGCTACCAGCACAACATCGTTGGGGTTTGCACGCTCGATGGCATACCGGATGGCCGCTTTCCGATCCAAAATTACAGAAACGGGAACCGCTTGCGCAATGCCGGCTTGAATATCCGCTACAATGGCGTCTGGGTCTTCGGACCGGGGGTTGTCGTTGGTCAAAATAATCTGATCGGCATAGGCGGCTGCAATGGCGCCCATGGGTGCCCGTTTGCCCGGATCTCGGTCCCCCCCGCACCCAAAGATGACCCACAATTGGGCCGACGGATCCAAACACAACTGATGCGCCGCCTGAACCGCATGGGTCAACGCATCGGGGGTATGGGCAAAATCCACAATCACCCGACACGGAACCTTGCACACGGTTTGCAATCGGCCCTCTGGCCACCGAACCGCCTTCAAGGCGGGATCAATGGCCGTGTCTGAAAACCCTAAATTGCGTAAAATGCCTTTGGTCACCCGATAATTTTCATCCATAACGGTGTGTGTTTGGATGGGAATGGGAATGTTGTGGTGATCCGGCGGAACCACGGCAAAGTGATTGCCTTCGTTAATAAACCGCCATTTGGTGGCCCGATACGTGGACATTCTAATGTGATAGTCCAAATGATCCCGCGAAATGTTGGTCAAGGCCCGAATGTCAAAATCAATGCCATACACGCGATCCTGGTCAATGGCATGGGAGGATACCTCCATCACAAAGTGGGTACCCCCTTGGCCAATGTGTTCAATCATGGTCTGGTATGTGACCATAATATCCGGGGTGGTTAATCCATGCGACAAGGTGCCTTGTTGATAGGTTTTTTGCCCCAATGCCGATAAACACTGGGTGACAAAACTGGCCACGGATGTTTTGCCATTGGTGCCCGTAATCCCAATAACGGTTAAAAGATCAGCCGGATTTCCCGTTAGCTTTCGGGCCAATTCCGCCCACTCGCGACGATTCAACTTGATGTGTCTGGATGCGCCACGGGCATACGCTTTTTGAATATACGGTTCGCCTTTGGGTAAGCATACGTACACATCCCCGGGTTGAATGCAATCGGTGTGACTCCAATAATTCATATTCAAAAGTGTACCATGGTTTGGGACGCAATCCGTATCAAATTTACAATTAATCATGATATACTGATGATAATTTCTGTATGTAATTTTAAAAATTAGGACCCTCCTACTATTATGGCACAGCATGATCAGGCATTGTTAGTTGCATATCACAAAAACCCATCGCCGGGCTTAAAAAACGATATTTTGGAGTCGCATCAAGGCCTTGTGCATCATTTAGCCAGAAAGATGGCCTTTGACCGGACCCATTTAGACGATATTGTTCAAATTGCCAACATTGGGTTATTAAAAGCCATTGAGCGCTTTGATCCGAATCAAAACACCAACTTTGTTGGCTTTGCCATTCCCACAATTGTGGGTGAGATTAAGCATTATATTCGAGATAGCTTGTCCATCATTCGCATTCCACGCACGGTGCAGGAAAATGACTTGCGTATTCGCCGGTTTATGAAAGAGCATTTGCAAACCACCGGCAAAAGCCCCACCCCTCGGGCGATTGCTGATGCGTTGGAGCTGGACCTTGAATCGGTGCTGGAATGCTCAGAAATTAGCAGCTTTACACGGGTATCGTCCTTGGATAAATCCTTGCACGATGAATCGGGGCCATCCTTGCTCGAAACCGTCCCGTGTGAGCGATTCCCAACCGGAAAAACCGAAGACTACAGCGCGGTCAACTCTGCCATCGAGGCCTTGGATGATCGGACCAAAGCCATTGTTAAGCATCGATTCTATGACGGATGGACCCAGCAAGAGATTGCCGAAAAATTGGGGTTATCCCAAATGCATGTCTCTCGGTTATTGCGTGCGGGTATGAAGCAATTAAAAGCTATTTTGGAGCCACAATAGCTCGGCTGTATGCTACACTAGGGGCATGATTTTAATTGCCGGTGGTGCTGGATATATTGGGGCGCATATCAATCAACAGCTTGCGGCGGCTGGCTATGACACGGTTGTGTTGGACAATGAAAGCACGGGGTTCCGATCCTTTGTTCAGTGGGGGCATTTTGTGTCGGGCGATTTGCGCACTATAGCGGATATTCGCCGGTGTTTTGATGCCTATCCCATCACCGCGGTGGTGCACACAGCGGCAGCCTCGATTGTCCCGGAGTCCATTCAGCGCCCGGATTATTATTACACCAACAATGTAATGGGAACGGCCAACTTAATTGCGGTGATGCAAGAGTACGGGGTTCGGGACTTTGTCTTTTCATCGACGTGTGCGGTGTATGGGGATCACCGAGACCCAATTGCCGAGACACAGGCCTGCCAGCCCTTAACTCCGTATGGCAATACCAAGCGGGCGATCGAATGGTTGTTGGCCGATTACCACGCAGCCGGGTTGCTGCGCTATGTTGCGTTTCGGTATTTTAATGCGGCCGGAGCAGACCCGGGGGGAACGATTGGCGAAGCGCACAATCCTGAAACGCATTTAATTCCCTTGTGTTTGGATGCCGTCATGGGAAACCGACCGGCCGTGACTATTTTTGGGCGAGATTATGACACGCCAGATGGTACCTGCATCCGCGATTATTGCCATGTAAACGATATTGCCGCGGCCCATGTATTGGGTCTGAAAGCGTTGAAAACGACCGACATATCGGGCTGCTATAACTTGGGGTTGGGGACAGGGCATTCGGTGTTGGACATTATTCAAGCGGTTGAAGCGGTCACGGGCCGATCCGTTCCGGTGGTGTGGGGGGATCGCCGTGTGGGCGATGCGCCGCAGTTAGTGGCCCAACCCGGCGCCTTTGCGCAGCATACGGGCTGGACGCCCACGTATACGGATAGTCAATCCATGATTCAAACCGCCTGGCAGTGGCATCAAACAAAAGTGTCGCGTTTACCTACGGCTTAGCGCTTTTTAATCCATATCGTAAAATCATCGGACCAGTAGTCTCGAATAAGGGTTGCCTGGGGATCCCATTGGCGGCATAGCCGATGGACGTGCGTGGGGTTGTAATACTGCAACCCGGGTACTTGGGACTCGCAGGATTGACTCAGGGCGTTAAATAGCACACACTGGTTGGCCCGTGCCACCATCGCCCCAACCTGTGTGGTCAAGTGATACAGCGGGTCCGGAATACGCAAACTAAACACACCGCTGGCCACGACCATGTCCGCTTGCGGTATATCGGCCAAACTACCTAGAATAAATGTGGCTGCCGGGTAGCGCTGTCGGGCCAATCGAATCATCTCAGGGCTAATATCCAAGCCGGTATACGTGCCCGTCCACCCCTGATCGCATAAAAAGCCATAAAAGTCCCCCCGCCCACAGCCAAAATCCACAATGGACTGGGCAGGAAACGCCTGTAAAAATTGACTAAACCGAGCCGCTTGCCCCGCCGCAGTCTGCCACCCCAAAGCCGCTAGAGAATTGCCATGAACCCGGGCTTGCCGGTTGTAGTACTGGCGCGTACGCTTTAAGACCCGCCAGTAGGCCGGGCTATACGAGTTGTCGGGCCACCAAAAGCTCCGCAATCTGGACAGCATTGAGGGCCGCTCCTTTGCGAAGATTATCCGCAACACACCAAAACACAATGCCGTTCTGGACGGACAAATCTTGTCGAATTCGGCCAATGCCCACGGGATCTTGGCCCGCAAATTCTCTCGGGGTGGGGTAATCCAATTTCATCGGCTCATCCAAGAGCACAACACCCGGCGTGTTGGCCAACACCGTACGAACATCCGCCGGATCAATCGGCTGAGCCGTTTCGAGCGTCACCGCTTCGCTATGCCCAATGAATACCGGCACCCGCGCACACGTCACGCTGACCGGCAAACCGGGCTCGCCCAAAATTTTCTGAATTTCATTCACCATTTTCATTTCTTCTTTGGTATACCCATTGGGCAAAAAGCTATCGATGTGGGGCACCACGTTAAAGGCAATCGCATGCCGGGGCACCGCATCGGCCTGACCGCTCAGCAATTGGGTCGTGTGTTGCTCTAACGCATCAATCGCCGATTTGCCCGCCCCCGATACCGACTGATAAGTTGAAATAACCAATCGAGTAATCGTGTATCGCTCATGAATGGGCTTTAACGCCACGACCAGCTGAGCCGTTGAACAGTTGGGGTTGGCAATAATACCTTGGTGCTGAGCAATGGCGTCGGGATTGACTTCAGGGACAACCAGTGGCACGGTATCGTGCATGCGAAAAAACGACGTGTTGTCCACCACAATAGCCCCGGCTTGAGCCGCAATCGGCGCATACACCTCAGAGACCGATCCCCCTGCGCTAAATAAGGCAATATCCACCCCAGCAAAGGACTCCGGCCGCAAGGCCTCAACCACAACGGTGTCATCCCCCACCAATAGCGATTGACCCGCTGAGCGCTCCGAGGCCAACAATCGGACCGATCCCATGGGAAAATTGCGTTCAATCAAGCAATCAATAATGGCTTGTCCCACCAATCCGGTTGCGCCAACAACGGCCACGCTATACTGTTTCATTGTGTCTCCTCCATAATTGATTCTAATCCGTATCGCACACTGGGTGCATGCTGCATCATCCACCGCACAGACAGCACAACCCCAGGCATAAATGCCCCCCGATCCAACGTATCGTGACTCACCGTGACCCGTTGACCCGGCCCGCCAAAACAAATGTCGAGCTGCGCCAAATGTCCCGGCAAGCGCATGGCATGGATGGGGATCCCGGTTTCATTGACCCCGCCCCGAGAGCCGGGGACTAGTTCCTGACTCGTTGGGATACCGGCATTAACCGTTGGCATTGCGGCGGCTATAACGGCGGCCGCTTTTAAGGCCGTCCCTGAGGGAGCATCCACTTTCTGTTCATGGTGCCGTTCAATAATTTCAACATGGGGTAAATAAGGCGCCATTTGAGCCGCTGCCTGCATGATTAAAACCGCACCAATGGAAAAATTGGGGCAAATGAGTACACTGCGTTGACTGGCCTGCACATCGGGCTCAAAATCAGCCACTTCATGGGGATGAATCCCGGTGGTTCCCACCACGGCATGGCACCCGGCCTTGAGAATCGTTCGAATGGTTGCATGGATCGTATCGGGGTGCGTAAAATCCACCACCACATCCGGGGCTGTCTCGGTCAACCGAGCCGCCAAATCATCCCCCAGGTCCAAGCAAGCGACCAACTCGAGGCCATCGGCATTGCGAATGGCGGTCTGGGTTTCTTGACCCATTTTTCCATGGGCCCCGTTAATAGCAACTCGAATTGGCGTTTTCATACATCCACTAGTGTAACGCACTCGCGCGTGGTTTGAAATATGGCATCGGGGGTTTGATTCTCAACCGACAGGCAATGAATGCGGGAATGCTGCTGGGCCAAAGCTAAATAAGCTGTTCGAACCCGCTCATGAAACGCCACCGATTGGGACTCAATCCGATCCAACGCGGCCCGTGCGCTGGCCCTGGCCAACCCCACCGAAACTGGCAAGTCATACAGAAACGTGTGATCGGGAACCAATGATACATGCGCCCCCAAGGTGTTGAGCAGATCGGCACTGCACCCTCGGCCCCCAACTTGATACGCCCAGGTGGAATCCATGTAGCGATCACACAATACCACATCCCCACGGGACAGGGCCGGCTGAATCACCTGATGGATATGCTCCAAACGATCCGCAAAAAACAGCAACAGCTCTGTGCGGTGATCGTGAATCATTGCCTCGTCCAAAATTAGGCCTCGAATCTGCGTGCCCAAGCGGGTACCCCCGGGCTCTTTGGTGACCACGACCGATCGGCCCAATTCACGCAGATACGCTGCCCATAGCTCTAGCTGGGTGGATTTCCCAGACCCCTCAATGCCTTCAAACGTGAGAAACACTACCCCTTTCGGACAAGATCTCGCAAATTCTTGCTGGGTGAAAACGATGGGCTTTTGGTTGCCGGAACCACCAACGTAGCGCCCGTTTGTGGGTTTCGACCAATGCGCTCCACCCGATTGCGCACATCAAACTTGCCAAAGCCAACAATTGAAACCGGCTCACCTTGAACCAAATGGCTTTTAATTGAATCAAACATAAATTCAATCATCTCTTTGACATCGTTTTTTGTAATGTCTTTGGTATACCCAAACTCATCGTGCATAATTTCGATCAATTTTTTTTTGTTCATTTTTTATCAGTCCTTATCTAAAAAAGCGCTTAATGCGCTACCAACAAAACACCTAAATTACAATATAAATGAATTCGGCATTGTGAGTCAACTGATTTTTTAATTATTTCAAACGCCAAAGATTGAATTTGGTTGTTTTTTAGTTATTTTTAACTGCTTGTGCAATGCCAAGTCTAAGCTATATACTCTTAATTAGACACGTATAAATATTGTGTTGCGCATTACCCCCCTGAATTAACAATAGTTTAAAGGAGATAAAGTTTATGGATATTTATGTTGGGAATATTCCCTATGAATCAACGGAAGATGATATTAGTGCCTTGTTTGGCGAACACGGTCCGGTTAAAGCGGTTCGTTTTATTCGCGATTATGAAACCAAACGATTCAAAGGGTTCGGCTTTGTGACGATGGACAATCAGTCCGATGCCAACAGCGCAATCGAAAAGCTCAATGGCACTGAAATTAATGGCCGTGAGTTAAAAATTAGCTCAGCGCGACGCTAAACGCTAGATCGAAACCCGCAAACGTGTTACGATAAACCATTGCCGGAGAGGTACCCAAGTGGCTATAAGGGGACGGTTTGCTAAACCGTTAGTGGTCGTAAGGCCAGCGAGGGTTCGAATCCCTCCCTCTCCGCCAGCAATTTACCTTGAGGAAATTAATTAATGACAATACGAAGAACTGAATCCCCGCTTGGCCGAGACTTACGGAAATTAGGAATAGCCTGTGTGAGCACTTTAGGCATTGTCTTAATGGCAGGTGCCCAGAACGGGTTTGCTATAACCAAGCCCAAATCCATTCCGCAATATAACAAGGACTCCGGCGCAGCAGTCTCCACGCCCCCACCAATCCATTCAACCGCCATCCAATTACACCCATTCACTCACAGACCAAGACTATGCCACTAATCACTGAATCGATCGGCTTACTAGCGGCAACCTGCACAACCGTGGCATTTGTTCCCCAGGCCATTAAAGTTATTCGAACCCGAAACACGGAGGGATTATCCCTCAGCATGTATGTGTGTTTTACGATTGGCGTTAGCCTATGGCTCGTATATGGCTGTTTAATTGGCGATACAGCCATTATTATTGCCAACGCCATTACAGTCGTGTTTGCAGCCACCATTTTAGCCCTAAAGCTCCTGTATTCGTAATGCTTGCATGTCTCTTTGCCGTGGCACCGAAGCAATTACCCCCTCGAGGCGGGCCAAAAAAGCCGCCGGATCAAGCAACGTCTGCCGCTGCATCCGCCCGGTTTGCTTCAAAGCTGCCAGCAGCGCCAAGCCATCGGAAAAAAGTTAACCAGGCAAAGCCAGGGCCCGTTGCAAATCTTGCGCCTCCTGCTTCCGAATGGACTGAATCAATCGGTTCAGCTCTGGTTTTTTCCAAGGCCTGGTATCATCGAGAAGAGAAACCACCTGAGAGCTCTGTTTAAGCGCTTCAAAGACAATGGTATCATTGTTTTTCATGCGTAAGCTGGCAAAACTCAACGCCCATCCCCGCTGTCGCACGGCTTCCAAAACAACAGCATAATCATCCTTTAAATGATCTGCGGCAAATTCGAGTGCGCACCCATTGTGTTTTACAGCAGCCAAGACAACCTCTCTATCTGATTGAAAGAGCGGCAACTCTTTTTCCAACGCCAGTCCATCCGATTTAACACGGGCAATCACTAACTCTTTTTCATCAATTGCCGCCGGCGGCAACTCAAACGGCTCAGTGTCACTACAATCGGATCCATCCAAGCGCCCCAACACCGCAATTCGATCGATGACCGGAGACGGGCACACGGTTGAGCGTGGGGACGACTCTCTACTCCAAGCAAAACGATTTTTTGATTGGCTATCCGGCGTCTCTGGCATTTTTTGTTCTTTTTTTGTGTTATTTTCATTATTCTTACATCCTTATATATGCTTTAATCCGATTCAACTTTTTTTCTCCAATACCCGGCACACGGGTTAGTTCTTGCAAACTCGAATACCCCCCATGCTCAGCTCGATACGCCACAATTCGCTGCGCCATTGCCGGCCCAATCCCAGGCACAGATTCCAACTCTGATACCGATGCCGTGTTGATCGAGACTGGACCGGACCCTGAGCGCACTGTCGACTGCCGATACGGAATCATAATATGCTGACCGTCCGTCACGCGATTGGCAAAGTTTAGGCCCGACACGTCCCCCTCCGGCAAAACACCCCCCGCCGCTTTGACCACATCCAGCAACCGTGCAGACGGGGCAACGGGATACACACCCGGCTGCCGAACCGCCCCCGACACCTGAATCAGCACCTGATAATTCGCAGATGCGACAGCCGCCACAACCGGCTCCGGGGTATGAATGCGAACCGGCATCACCCAATGATGATACAGACGCACGCCTACCCCCACGCCCATCATTAACGCTAAAATAATGACTGTGCGCATCATCGCTCATGCTCCGTCTGCATCCACGCCGGGAACCCAACAATGCGATCTCGAAGCGCCTGTGTTTCACGTGAAACATCGTGGGGAACCAATTGGCCGGTCTCACACCAGTACACGCCCGCCTGGCACGGTTGGTTGGGATACAACACCCCCAGAACCAACACATAAATGGCCAACTGGCGTTGGTACGCAATCGGCAAGGGGTCCACGGGAACCCGGTCTGTTTTAAAATCAACCACCCACCACACCCCATTGCAATACGCCAAGGCATCCAATCGGCCGGACACACACACATCCTCAATCCAAACCGAAAACGGCCACTCCACATGCACCAACCCCGACAACAACCAAGCATAACAGTCCGATACTTGAAAGCGGTCCGCCAGTGCTTGAAGTCGCGCACGATGTTTTTGGGCCACCGCCATCCATGTGCGATCCACCACCGCATCGCTAATGGCCTGAATGCCCGGCACATCCGGATAGCGCAATTGGTGCGCAAACACCGCATGGACCGCTTCGCCAAACTGGGCCGCTAAGACCCCATCGGCTAGGGCCATTTTCTTGGCTCGAGCGGCATCCCGCATGGCAAACGAGTCTGGTGAAACCAAATAATCCCCCAAGGCAGATACCGATACATACTGCCGAGACGGCGGTGGCGAATGATACACGAGCACAGACGAACCAGTGTCCGGCACCGGCAACCCCGATGCCACCACCCACCCATCAATCGGCCCATTGGCATACCGAGCCCCCGTTGATTGAAGGGTCACCCACGCATCATCGATCACCAACTCCGAGCGCAGCACATCCAGCATGTGTTTGACCTTGGGCGCCGCCGATGGCACACCCAACAGATACAAATCCCGCTTGGCACGGGTACAGGCTACATAAAACAACCGCCGTTCCTCATCCAACGCGGATTCACGCAGCCGCTGATAAACGGCGTCATGACTCGCCTCAAACGGCGGCACATTAACCGAAAGCGCACCCCCATCAACCAATACCGGATCTTTTGACTGGTTAAATAGCGAATCCAACTCTGGTGCTATCACGCAGTCAAATTCCAGCCCCTTCGCTGAGTGAATGGTCATGACCCGAACCCCAGCCACCGATTCAACCAAGGCTTGCTCAACACTGGTGTCATGGCGCATGGCATCGTACCAAGCCTCAATCAGTTGAGGCAGCGCCATCCCCGGCCGCGCCAACGCCGCCACGGCCAATTGAATCAACTGTCGCATATTGGCGCATGCCTGCGGCGACGGAAACAAGCGCCAGACACCCAAGCCCGTCAACAACCCATACAACCACGCCTGAACAGAAACCGAATGGGCCGTCAAACATAAGCTCTGCCACCCAGATGCGTCAGCGCCTTGGATTTGCACCAGACGATCCGGCCAAGCCCGCCCACGCTCTACCGCCAGCACCGCCAACGTGCCGGGCGCAACCCCCAGCGCCGCCAGCACAGCCACCCACGCCTCGTCTGCATACGGATCGCTAAACGCATGAATCGCTTGAATCAAAAACCGAACCTCCGGTTGCCGATAAAACCCCCACCGATCCTGAACCGAGCACGGAACACCCCGCGCAACCAACGCCGCCCGATACCGTGAGAACGACTTCTTTTTTCGGCATAAAATTGCAATATCGGACCACGTACGCTCGGGGTGTTGGTTAATATAGGCATGGCAATACTGCGCAATGGCATCCATGCGAGCATCAAACGACATCGCCCCAAACCAACACCGCACCGACCCCTGCTCACCGGTCGTAGGCACCAATGGCTGAAATTCTGGCATCCAGCCGGAAAAAACCCCATTGACAAACTCAATCACAGACTCTGAGCACCGATAATTCTGAACAGACTTCGCCACTGACCCCCCCGGCATGCCTCGAACAGCCGTTGCCATTGTGTAAAAGATATCCGGCTCTGCCCCCTGAAACGAATAAATAGACTGAGCCGCATCCCCCACAATGAAGACCGATGTTTCACGTGAAACATCGGTTCGCAAGACCCCGCATAATTGAACCAACGCCCATTGATCCGCATTGGTATCCTGAGCCTCGTCCAACAACAGATGCTGAACCGGCCCACTCCCCACTTGCTTAAGCACCGCTTGGGCATGGCTCATTAGATCATCAAAATCCAATGCCCCTTGGCCTGACTTTAACTGCCCATAGACCGCCAAACTTTCGCATGTTAACCGATACAACGCCGGGACCGACTGGCTCAGCCCAGCAATCAAGCCCGGATACGCCAAGAGCTTTAACACAATACGCTCCAACTGATAATCGGACATCCAAGCGACCAGAGCCAACCAATCCGCATCCGCCCGCCGACACCGCTCATGCAGCACACGCGCCACCGCTTGACGACGCAGCATATCGGCAGCGCCGCCATCCAAAACCGAAAACGCAATGGGCCACTGGGAATCAAACGGAAACAATCGCAAAATCATACCGCAAAACTGATGCACCGTCATAACCAACACGGGCGTCGGTCGCCCCAATTGGGCTTGAATACGCCGCTTCATTTCATAGGCCGCTTTGTTGGTATAGGTAATCGCCACCACGGCTCCTTGACCAACCACCGAACAAAAGCGATTAACCAGCATCGTAGTTTTGCCCGCACCGGCCACCGCTTCAACAAACTGATACTGAGAAAACGCAGGATCTACGCCCATTTTATTTCCGAACACATAAATTGATACACACAGCGGGAACATGTATTGGGGCTCAAATTGGGCGGGGCGCCATACTGCCCCGACCGAATCGATGCAACAAGCGCCTCCCAAAGCGACGACTGATTGGACCGAAACGCCGCATCCAGCGCATGAAACCGCTGATTAAATGGCTTAAATAGCGTTGATTTTGCATCATCATCGGCTAACACGATTACCGGCTCAACACAGCCGTCCTTAATGTGCCAAAAACACGCCCCCACTACCCGCCGATCCGGAAAGCACGCCTGAGCAACATGCACATAGACAGCCAGCTGGTGGTGCTTGCCCGTAACCGAATCTTTTTTAGACGGCACGGTTGCCCCCGTCTTGAAATCAACCACCACCAATGCACCCGTACTGGGGTCTTCTAAAATACAATCAATGGCCCCGGACACCGTCGCTCCCGATACCAACGGAACGGATTCAAACGCATATTCTGTTTGAAAAACACGCAACCCCATCCGCTCAAAACTAGCCAAAAAAGCATCCAAAAGCCCCGTTTCAAACCAAGCCTGCCGGACATACAACACCCCATGCGTTGGCCACGATTGGCTGGTCAGCACCGACTCAATCGCTGCTGACAACACCGGCCGCAATTGCGCCGAATCGGTTGCCAACAAGCGTCCCTCGTCTGAAGACAACCCAGACAAGAACACCTGAGCGATTCGATGCACCATCACCCCCCACAAAACACCCAGACGATCCACAGCCACACCATCCAGATTCAAAACATAGCGATAATAATACAGTTGCGGACACTGGGCATACGCATTCATCGCTGTTGCGCTTAAGGCCAATTCGGCCGGAAAAACCAGCGGTTTTGAGTCCGGCAACACCCCACAGGCCGCTGGAGTATCCAGTGGTTGAAACAGCGGCACCTCCCACTCACTAGCCGAATCAAATAAACGACTTGGGCCCAGCTGCGATTCTCCGGTCGCATACGAAAACCACCGCTCACGCGCCGGACAGCCACTGTAATAATCCCCAGCACTCTGATACCGAGCCACACAATCCGGCTCATCAATTAATCGGCCTAAATACGTTGGGGATTCAAATCGGGGCATTGCGTCTTGATCGCACCCCAACACCATGACCACCGACGGGGCTGCCCCGGTACCCTCTAAAAAAGAGACCACGGGAACCCCTGATGTTTCACGTGAAACCACAACGCCGCTCAAGTACACCAACAGATCCTCACGCACCTGAATGGCGGAGCCGCCCACATCAACATAGTCATCCTGAAAGGACCGCAAGGCAGCCACCATCGCGTAATACGATACCGTCTCAGCGTCTACCCCTGTCAACCACTCGCGAAGCCCCTCAAGCAGCGTATCGGCCGAGTCTGGCACCCCCTGCACCCATGCCTGTACTGCGCAAACAAGCGCTGAAACAGCCGGATCCTCCGGATCGCATTCTGAGGGGGCCGCAATCGCCCGCCGAGCTGCCGCACAATCAACAGGCGCCCCCCGATACGTTGCGCATAACGGCGAATCCAATATCCCACGCATGGCCAAGCTCGGGTCTGGTGCCTGAATTGCCCGCAACAACGCCGCCACAAACTGACCCACAAGGGTCTGCAATACCGGCAGGTCTGGCAACCCACACACGGGCACCCCGTACTCAGCCGACACTTGTTCAAACATTGGGCCATAGACTCGGATAGACGGCACCACAATGACCATGTCCGACCAAGCGATTCCAGACGCCGCTTGCTGAACGGCTGTTTGCATGGCCAACCGGGCCTCATCCATGGGCGTTTGGCAGCGATAATAGCG
Source organism: Alteromonas sp. (assembly GCA_964220215.1). Classification (GTDB taxonomy): domain Bacteria; phylum Margulisbacteria; class Marinamargulisbacteria; order UBA6595; family UBA6595; genus UBA6595. The sequence continues at coordinate 16,276 of CAXPTH010000025.1, forward strand.
CGAATCGTCCGCCCGCCATCCGGCTGGGGGCGCATCCAAGAATCGCCGCTGAATCAACGTAAGCGCATACCCCGCATCGGCCAAAACCTGAACCAAGCGCTGATAATCCCACGCCGAGCCAGCCACAATATACGCATTGACACACCCGTCCAAACGAGGCATTTCCCATTGGGGCTGCCACTGCCGCTCAAAATCATCCAGCCAGGCCAATAGCACCGCCACGGACCCCGTGAGGCGATTCGGCGGGATGTGCGCGGCTCGATCCGGAAACCGGCGCCACCAATAAAACAACGCCATTAAGCTCTCTGGCGTTGAAAATGTTGTGCGCAATAGGCTTGAATCTGGACAGGTTTGCCGCAACCCCAACAATGCCGCGGGGACCCCTGAGGCGGAGGCCAAGCATTCAGCCGCAGTGTAACACCCCGGAACCGCATCGGCAAACTGAGCCTGAACCCACCGCTTCACGGGCATGCTGGGCACCACAAGCACCGATGTAGCCGGATCAACCGCTTGAATAGCGGATACATACGCCGCATGGGAATCACATGCAATAACCGGAAACGAAGTCATGCCCATTAGTATACGCTATTTACTCAGCAGCCACACCCACCGGCTCTGTCTCGGACGGCTTGGGCGTCATTAACCGAAACGAGTCCCCCACGACCTCTGTAAACCAGCAGTTTTGCCCCTCTTTTTCATACGATCGAACCGTCACCCGACCCTGAACCAAACACAAGTCCCCACGCTTAAGCCATTCGCTTGCCCGAACAGCGCTATCCCCCCAGAATACCACCGGAATAAAATCAGCCTGAGACTCCCCGTCTTTTTTATACCGATTGACCGCCAATGAAAACTGCGCCATCGTAGACTCATTGTGGTCTCGGCAGACCGGGTCTTTTGTTAAACGTCCAACAATAACAACCAAATTATAATTCATACAAAACTCCTGAATAACCACGACAAAACACGCTTATTTTTGCATAGTTTTTTGATATTGTAAATAATTTTATTAAACAAAAAAACTTAAAATTTTGATGCTGATTAATAAACAAAGCTCCAAATCAAAAAAATTGCAGACCTTGCATTATTCAACAATTTTGTGTAATAATTAAAGGGCTAATGAATAAAAGTTGTATCAGCCCTAGGTACACCAGTCATACGAATAGGTGTCAATCCCTCAAAGAAGACAGTCTCTCTACTCCCGAACAGAATAAACTATCGAATTTTGTGCTTTACCACAACATCCGTCCCTTTTTGACATTACAGGAAGTATTATCGGGAATCAGCAATATTAACCAAAGCCATGCCAAACTATTTTCAAAAAAACCACAAATGGCCGAATTTGAGCGCCAAATAAATATAGCTTTTGTTTCGCCAACAATTCTAGATCTATGCAAGCAGGTATATGATAGAATTCTCTCAGAAAACACAAGCGCCACACCGAGCTTTCCTTTTTTCAAAAAAATGGCTTTTAAGAAAATGTATTCAGCAATAATCAATCACCCCCAAGCCCATTCACTCTCTGAAGAAGTCAGACACACTGTTTTGCGAGCGAAAATTAACGAGTATCAACGAGTATTCGAACAAAATTTAGCAAATCAGATCACGTTTTCTTTTAGCAGGGACCTAATTAAAACAAAATGTGCCGAAACATATCCAGAAATCACAAGTTACATCGCAGACACTGAGTATAACAAACATCTCATAGATAGTATCTATAATAAATTATGGCCCCTGATAACGATTCCCCCGAGTTTGTCTGAAACTCATATTCAAGCTGGGCTACGCATGGTAATTTGGGAGTGCCATACCGAACTAGCGTATACAGAGTTAACCAAGCTGACCAATTTTTTTTTTCAGAAAAACAACATTCAAGATATGTACGAAGGCTTACTGGGAGACCTCAGGAACAAACCTCTCTCAGATAGAGAAAAAAATAATTCCATTTCCACGCTACAGAACGAACTATATAAAGCGATACAGCCAGAAGCCAAGTTTCTGAGTCAAAGAGACCTGAGGGCTACCCTAGATAAAATAATTGTAGAGCGACTAGAAGCATTAGATCTTGGGACTGTTGCTCAAAGGCCGTAAACAAACAAAACCACTGATACGCCAGGTTATACCTCAGCTGCTTTTCCATTTCTCGATCCGAATGATCGACCATAAATTGCAAAAACAAACACTTTAATCCACAATCTAGCCCATATCCATGTCAACCCACTTTAGATTTTCCTGAATTTACTCGATAGGCCACACTTGAAAAATTGATGCATTCATTGATTTTTCGTAACGCATGATTACTTTCTATTTTCTTTTCTAAATCAATGTCGTAAAATGCCATTTGTGTCCTCCTTATGCTTTTCATATATAATTACTAAGTATAAAGGATTACTCAGCCAGCTGTAAGCTGGCTGATTTATTTAATTTCGCAACAGTCCCGTCTTCTTACTGCATATTTTGAGTATTATGATTGAGGCATTTTTTTTAAAATTTTTAATTTGCCTTTCTGCTTACTTCAGTTTAGACAAAACAACTCTAGCTTCACCAGAGCTTCGACCAGGAATTTCTAGACGAAACCGCTCAACTTCTACATTATCATCAGACACATCAGCAGAGTCCGGAAATATGCTGAGAACTGGCCCCTGTTGAAGCTGTTCCGAAGCAGATTTAGCCTGCTGCAAAATTTCAAGTATTCTATACTTGAAATCGGCATTGTCTAAACCCAAACCTTCCACACACTTTTTTATATCATCATTAGTCCCAATCACCTTGCCATTTGTATTCAAAATTCTGTTAGAAATCAATGTGTCCCAAACATCCGGCAGCGGCTTACTACTTTGTTTATCTTGTCCCTTTTGTCCCTTTGGTCCCTTTTGTCTCTTTTTATTTTCGCCAACTTCGTCAACAACAAAACTTTCTCGCCTTACAAAACAACTCGGTGCTAAGGCTTGTTCTATTAGTTCATGATTCACTTTGAGTGCTAGACCATCTGGAGCCATCGGAGAGTCTATTACATTGACTGGTAATGAGCAAGCAATCCTCAGTGCGCACAGGCTCTCAAAATGAATACCTCCATTGATTCTAGAAAGCGAATAGCTTTGACTTCGTAGCATCAAGTTTTTTTCACTATAAAAAGTATTCACATTCCGATATTCAAACACCTTAATGTTTTCTTTGGAACTATCAAACACTACTTCTACAAACTCAGACTTATTTTTTCGATAATATGTAAGAACAATATTATGATTAGAGATTCCCTTTTGAGGCTTTTTTTTAGAAACCGGTTCTTCGTCTTTGATTGCAGCGATGGGCCCAGTAACTAGTTTACAAAAAATATCTACTGGATCTCCTTCTTCAAAATCTATTCCTGTAAAGCTATCAGGCCTATTCGGACGAATATCAATCTTGATCACTCCCTGACTAGTGATAATTGGAACCTCTGAATCTCTTTTAGCTCCGCCTCTTGCCCCAACCCCCCTTAATTGATTATTAGCAGAATTAATCAGTTCATAAGTTTTATTTAGCTCCATACAACTCTTTACCTGAATACAGCTAATTGGAAGGATATCACCCTCAATATGGCTAATAGACACAACGTCAGCACCAATCTTTTGGCCATCCTCTAAGCCTACCTTTGATAATGCAACATCTCTAATTAATTGATCCATTATTTTTTTCGATTGATTAGCAGCCTCATCACCTGCAGCAGCCCCCCCCTCTACTATGTAAACCCCTGGGAAATACTGGCTATGCTGGAAGCTCTCTCTAAAACCACTCAGCCGTGAGTGATCTTCGCAATAATCAGGCAAGAAAACTTTGCCGCTTAAACTCAACTGCATGAGTTGTTGGTATAAATACAAGTCTTTTGCCGTACGGATATTTTGGTCGGAAAAATCGGAATCAAACCTTTCATCTGTGAAGACCAAGTCAGTACGTTTCCCAGCGTCTTCTGGGTAAGAATCACGCCATGATTGAGCGATACATTTAAGCAAACCGCTTTTATCAGTATCTGGATTGGCCTTGCAGCCGCTACTGACTATTCTATCGGCGATCTTTAGTCTCTTGAGTTTTTTTTGGAAGCTATCATATTTACCTTTGGCAATTTCCTGTTGGGTATTCTTAGGCTGGCTTCCCGGCTCATTAATAAAAGGATTGCTTGCTTCAATTTTCGCTAGTTGGCTTGTGAACTCTTGTTCATTTTTTTTGAGTTCTTCAGTGACATCTATTTCTAATCCGAGTTGTCTCTTAACACCAGCGATAACACCCTCAACTGTGCCATTCCTAACATCGTCGGGATGAACGACCCCAAATTCAGCTTTGATAGCTTCGGTAGCTACTTGGTTTAACTGTACTAGTTTTTTTCTCACGTATTTTGGGTTATTACCTAGCACAACGGCTTTAATGAATTCATCATCAAATTCACCGCTTTTGGAAACGGCATCGCTAGCAATTATCTTGACAAGCTTACGGGCATATTTGCCTATGTCGTCATCGCCACCAGGTCCATGAATCTGCTGGGCGCTCGTACTTTCAAGATCATAAAGATACTCTCTTAGCTTTCCACTAGACAGGTCTAATTTACTGCATAAGCGTTGCACCATGACATCACGTATTGATTCGTCTGTTGCGCTGATTACTGACTCCAAGATTCCGCTTTCTTTTTCAGCGATACCTTTAGCCAATTCTTCCAAGTCGAAAGCTAAATAGCCGTCACAGCCCTCCAGCTCTGTAAAAATTTTGCTCCCAAATTTTCTTTCCAATTCTGTTATTGTAGGGCTATCACTATCTTTGGACAAAACAGACTTAGCAATACACTCGAGCATTTGCTGTGGAACTTGTAGTACCTTATCTTCTTGACAGAACGGCAGCCGCTCTCGCAACTTAGCTTCATTGTCACATTTTGCAGGAGTAACAGCAGCTAGTGATGTCATTATAAGTCGTTGTTGTTGCTCATGCGACACTAGTGTATAGTCACCGCCTGAACCATCACTTTTAGTAACACTCAAGGGAAAAGGATCAATTTTAGGAAACGTCAAGGGAAAAGGCTTATCGGCCTGCACACTACCTAAATCCTCCTTATTGGACCTCTCAGGAGTGAATCCCACCATTACTGAGCCTTTTGTGCTTTGTGTCGGTTCCTTTGACGATTCTGCTGTTGGGTTTTTAGATGGCTTTCGGTGTTTCTCCGCTGACCCGTCGTTTGGATAAGAGTTTGATTGTTTTGACTTCGGGGTTTGCGGATCTCCTTGTGATCGTGGTGATGGTTGTGGTGCTCGTGCTGCTCGTGGTGGTGGTGAAAATGATGGTGGTGGTGATGATAGTGGTGATAAAGACATAACAAATACTCCCCGTATTGATTTGAACTGTACTGACTTATTTTTGGTCGAATAAACATAACCCAAAAAAGACATTCCCCATTAAAACCAATTAAGCCTGATTTGGCTTAATTGACTTCATAGTAAAAAATAATAGATGTTTTGTCAATGTTTTTTATTATATAGGCCCTGCGATCCATTTAATGAATAGTACCGGAATACCATTCGCATGATTGGTCTAAACGAGATTAAAACACCGTTGCGATTGAAAGACGAACCACATCCAAGTCCGCATGTTTCCCTTTGTTTTTCAGTGGGGTTGCCAGGGAAACATTAGCCTGCATAGACGCATTGAGCCAAAGACCCAGCCCAACAGATAGCTGTGCGGGCTGCCAGCCAATGCGAAGCGGCAAGACCGGAAGCACCCGATATTCAGACCCCACAAGAATCACCGAATCATACCCCTCGATTTGCTGAATGTCTGTGGTTAGCAACCATTCGGGGGTGGGCGACACCCGCATCCCCAACTGCACGCGCTGTGGCATGGTGGCTGAAGCTCCAGACGGCGTATTCCATGTCAACTGAGGCCGCACCGCATGACGAACCGACACCCCCCATGCCAGCCGCTTACTGGCCAACCATGGCGACCGCCAAATGGCCCCAACATCCACCCCGCGCCCATTGGCCTGATACCCATACATGGATTCCTGAATCCACGTGATTGATGCGCCTACATCTAAACGAGCGGCCACCGGATGAGCCAGGGAAAAGACTAGTCCTTGTCCCACGTAATTAAAGGACCCCCCGGTTGCCACAACGTCACCCCCATTGCCAATGGTTGTTTCCATGGATAAATCCGTAACAGCAGACACATACCCCAAACCAACCGTGCCCGATTTGTATGGCACAGCCCACACCAGGGTGGTGTAATTCGTGATGAGCTGTCGATAGCTGGTAAATTGAAGGTTGGATTTTGGCATGCCCACTAAACCTGCCGGGTTTATAAAAAATGCATCAATACGCCCAGAATCAGCCGTTAAGGCGCCCCCCATGGCATCTGCAGAAGCCCCCCAGGGATTATCCATAAACGCCGCTGCGTTGCTTGCAGCCTGTCCGCCAAGACTCACCATCATGACACTTAGCACAACAGTCATTATCACGCGCATTATCGCAAAATACCGATTGCCTGCTTTTTAACCCAGCGTGACCCGCCCTGTTTGGCCACAATATACGCAGCATACATGCCATTGGCCACAGGAACCCCGGATAAGTCTCGCACATCCCAAGCTGCTTTTTTTATGCCGGCCCCATACCGGGCCTCATGCTCATACACCAACCGCCCACTCAAGCTATACACTTGAATTAAGACATCCGCCTCCGTTGGCAGGTCAAACTGAAAGATCATATGCTGTACGGGGGCCCCACGGTAGGGGTTTGGTCCAGCCAGAAACCCAAGGGAATTTGTTGAATCTGGCGAAGCCGATTCCGAGGCCCCGACCGTGTCCAGAATCCCCACCGAATCAAATGCCTGCTGAACAACACGCTGCGCCCCTGAGCCGTATAGGTCAATGGCCGCTTGCTCCACCGCCCGACGGGCCTGCACAAAATTAGTGTCTTGGTTAAAATAGGTCACCCACGCCCGGTAGTAAAGCTGAGCCGCATTCGCCAACCCCGCACCCTGTGCCACCATATAAAATGCTTTGTTAACAATGCCACTATTAATATGCACGCCACCATTGTCCTCATTCTCGGACATGTCTTTAAAGTCATCCATATGCTCCGGCTGAGCATAGTTCACATCCTCAGCTGGCGTGTCCATACGGCGCAAGGGCACCGCTGAGCCATACCCCACTTCCCCGATGGACCAAATCTCCGCATCTTGTTCGCCAGACTCCTTAACAAAATTATCCACCAAAACGGCGCAAATATCACTCATAGATTCGTTCAGCGCCCCGCTTTGAAACTCATAAATCAAACCGGATGTGTGTGCCGTAATCCCATGGCAATACTCATGCGCCACAATATCCAGATCCTGAGCAAAGTGGCTCTCTAAACTCCCATGAAACCCAACATAATCCTGTTCATTAACATAAGCGTAAAAAGCGCTGGCTCGGGGGCCTTGGGCAGGATCAACTAAAATCTTAATGGATGACGGATCCTGCCCATTAATCCCGTGATGGGTATGATGCTCGCTAAAATATCGATCGGTGTCGCCAACAAACCTGTACGGGTCTGTAAAAACAGCGCTAATTCCCACTTGGCTACCCCCTTCTTGCAATTCGGGAGTTGGCTCAAAATCGACAGCAAACGACGGTTGATAGCTAACATTGGTGAGCTCATGCACCGTTCGATTCAAATGCGACGGGGTTGAGTTAAACCGGTCAATGTCTCCGGTATGCGCATCCACAAAATACTGCCACCGAGCACCCAAGCGTCCAGCCGGCTCAATCACCAAATGCCACACCAGTTGCGGGATTGATTCATGAACCACAAGGCTTAATGCAGCCGCCTGCGTAACAACATAGTCCCCACTGGCGTGGTTTGCGATATGCTGGCGAGCCAGTGTTGTTGCTTGGTCTGCAGACAGCGTTGGATTGGTGTCAATCGCCGTGTCCATCACGCTCCCAATCACCAGTTGAACAGCATTATGTGGCGCAATGTGCACCGCAATTTCACGACCAAAAATAGGAACGCCGTTCACCGTTTGCTGAAGGCGAACAATGGTGTTGCCGGTCAACGCATCCCGTGTTTCTCGGTTCAAGACAAAGTCAATCGCGGGCTCCCGGTGACTGCGCGCGGCACGGATGGACGGATCACCAGATGTTAGCGAAAATGCTTGGTTCAAAAACTGCGTGGCTACCTGTTTTTTTTCTAGTAATTCGCTGGCCAAAAAATTGCCTTTGATCCAGTTGATTTGCCGTGTTTGAGGATCTTCTTTCAGCTCAATATCTCTAGACAACAGCGCGCTGTCCACCGGTGCATAGGCAGCATAAACCACGAGCCCGCCCATTACCCATGCAATTCGTACAGCATGCATGCGCTTAAGTATACCAAAGACCGCCCACTTGGCGCGATTCGAATGGTATACTAGACGCATGCGTTTAGAAACAGAAATACAGCGCCGGCGCACGTTTGGCATTGTCAGCCACCCAGATGCCGGAAAAACCACCCTGACCGAAAAGCTCTTGCTCTTTGGAGGGGCCATCCATGCAGCGGGAGCCATTAAAGCCAAAAAAGCCAGCCGGCACGCCACATCCGATTTTATGGAAATAGAAAAGCAACGGGGCATTTCCGTTTCCACATCCGTGATGGGTTTTGAATACACCGGGATCAAAATCAACTTGCTGGACACCCCCGGTCACGAGGATTTTTGTGAAGATACCTATCGGACGCTCACAGCTGTGGATAGCGTCATCATGGTGATTGATGCCAGCAAAGGGATTGAGGCCCAAACCTATAAATTATTAGCGATTTGCAAGCAACGCAACACGCCCGTAATTACGTTTATTAATAAATTAGACCGCGAGGGCTTATCCCCGATTGAATTGCTGGACAGCATTGAAGAAAAGCTGGGCATTGCCGTATGCCCGATGAGCTGGCCGGTGGGCATGGGACGGGATTTTCGCGGTGTGTACGATCTCACCCGTCGGCACTTGGCCCTTTTTGAGCCCAAGGCCACCAAAGAAACCGTCATTTTGGACGATGCGCTGAACCAGCCTGGCTCACCCCTGTCCGATTCAGAATATGCGCAATTTCGGGAGGATGTTGCGCTCATTGAAGGCGTGTATCCGGCATTTGATCGATCGGCCTATTTATCGGGGAGCATTACACCGGTTTTATTTGGTAGTGCGTTGAATAATTTTGGGGTTCAGCAGTTGTTGGATTGTTTTGTGGCCAATGCGCCAGAGCCCCAACCGCGGCCCACCACGGCCGCACCGGTATCCCCCCAGGATCCCAAGTTTAGCGGATTTATTTTTAAAATTCATGCCAACATTGACCCGCATCATCGGGACCGAATTGCCTTTTTGCGCATTTGTTCGGGCCAATTTGAGCGCAATAAAAAATACACCCACGTACAATCGGGCAAAGTGTATCGATGCGCCAACCCGACAGCCTTTATGGCCCAAAGCAAGCACATCATTGATGTGGCCTATCCGGGGGACATTATTGGCTTGCATGACACTGGGCAGTTAAAAATTGGGGATTCCCTCAGTGACGGGGCCCCGGTTGTCTTTACAGGGATTCCCAATTTTTCGCCAGAAATTTTCAAGCGGGTCGTCATTACGGACCCTTTGAAGCAAAAAGCCCTTAAAAAAGGCATTCAGCAATTAACGGAAGAAGGAGTGGCGCAGTGCTTTACCCGGGTCTTGGATCAACAGTTGTTGGTGGGCACCGTTGGGCAGCTGCAATTTGAGGTCATTCAGTATCGGCTGGCGCATGAGTACAAAGCGGGGTGTCAGTTTGAAGCCGTACCGTTTACCCAAGCGCGCTGGGTGAGCGGGCCGGATGCGGCAATCGAGGCCTTAATTCGGAACCGAAAGCCTTATGTGGCCCGAGACAAGCACGACCGACTCGTTTATTTGGCCGATACCAAGTGGAGCGTCGAGCGTGAAATCAGCGACAACCCCGAACTCACCTTTCACACATCGGATGATGGGTTGGCGGCTAGTGATTAGGCACTGGACTGTATAGAGTAAAGAGCGCAAAAAACTGTTTAATCATTCGGATAATTAGCATATAGGGTTAAATTAGGACTCGTCAACGGATGCACGTGCCACTTTGTACCCAAATTATCCTGAATATAGGCTTTGGCCCGCTGATAATCAACCACCGATTCACCCGATAGGTGTTGAACCGAAGGCATAACAACAATAGTCGGCGAATTCGCCGAAATAGTATGCACTGCAGAAAATTGCCGAAGCTTTGGATACGCCAAAAACGGATAGCTACAACTTTCTGTCGTAACTATGGTGTAATGCTTGGGAATCTGAGATACAATAGCGCGCAACGCTTTATTGGTGCGATATCGTTGAATAAGGGGCTGATTGAGCCATTCAAGATTCACAGAAACAAGATAAAACTCTTTGGGAACAGTCGTTAGCCCCACCCCAATATAAATGACCACCAACACCGACGCAAACCGCGGCAACGATCGCTTAAACCACGACCGGTTGTTTAGATACTGGTTAAGCCCAAATAGGGCACACACCATAAGAATAGTCATGGTGTAATCATGGTAGTGCTCGAGCAGCCAAAAAACATTCGGCTTATTAACAAAGTTAATGAGTAAATACACAGCTAGCGATGGCAAGAAAAAAAGTAGCGTTTTGGGATACAGCAACGGCAAGCATGCCGTAGCCAGCATTAGCTTAAGCCCCATAATTGCTTTAAGGCCCAAATTTGAAAACGGAGCGATCTGGCTGGATGCATCCGAAGCCCCAAACTGAGGCATGATCCAAAAGACAATCACGAACCCCAGCGCCACTGAAAACGCACCCAATAGGCTGGCTCGCCGCCACGACTGCCCCGTGTGAAGCCCCATAAACATGGCTAAACAAACGCCAACTAACGGCATGTTTTCTTTAAACAAACTGATCCCTAGAACGAGTGGAAATAATCGCCAAAAATAGCCGTCATACGCCCACAAAAACCCCAATAAAATAAACGGAAGCATCAAGCCTGTTGCCTGATTAGCTTTGCCCAGCGCCCCCATTAGAATATCACTAAATAGCCAAAACGTGGGGATCACATACACCCACTGTGGGTGATTAACCAGCACCCGCCGACTCAACGCCAGCAAAATAAGTGGGCACGCCAAAAACGCAATCGATTTGGCTAGCGGGGCCCATAATGTGGGCGGCACCTTCGGAAACGCCGCAATCAACGGTGCGAATACAAACAAACCCGGTCGAAAATGATTGGAAAACGGGTGCGCATCAATCAACGTGTTCCAATACTGCTGATTCACAACCGCCTGAACAATGGGCTGAATGTGCATGCCCGTATCAAACGTGGGATGATACAAAAAAACCAGCTCATAAACCGGATGGACCATCCAAACAACCGAAAAGATTGCATACACCGCCCAAAAAAACCTTGGCGTTTGTATCCAATTTAACGGGCGAAAGAAACAAAACATGATTAAAAAATCATATCATAAAAAACAAATAAACCCAAAAAGCAACACCTTTAGACCAGCTAGTGTTCTAGACTGCCTATTTTTACTGTACACTAATATTTATGATTGAACTTAACGATCCCGTCTGGCTGCTTATTGGGTTTTTGGGCCAAGGTATTTTTGGCGCCCGGTTTGTGGTGCAATGGCTATATTCTGAGTATAAGAAAGAAAGCGTTATTCCCGTATCATTTTGGTATTTAAGCTTACTGGGCAGCGGCATCTTACTTGCCTATTCCGTGCATGTTGGCGATTGGGTCTTTATTGCTGGATTTAGCTTAAACACCTTGATTTATATTCGAAACTTAATGTTAATAAGAAAAAAAGCATGACACAAAAAATTTCGATTGTATCGCCCATGCACAATGAATCGGCCTGTGCCTCCGAGTTTATTCGCCGGGTTACCGCTGTTATGGATGCCCAATTCCCCAACTATGAATGCCTCATTGTGGATGATGGGTCCACCGACGACACGGCCACCATTGTCCGCGAGCATTTGCCCAAACACCCCAACGTCCGGCTTATTTCTTTAGCCCGAAACAGCGGACAATGGGCCGCCACATATGCGGGCATTTCAGAAAGTACTGGGGATTATGTGGTCATTATGGACAGCGATTTGCAAAACTTACCTGAAGAAATCCCCTGCTTGGTTACTGTGGCCATCGACGGTCAATACGCCTTAGTGTCGGGCAAGCGCAACCGGACGGATTCTGTGCTATTGCGTCAACTGCCCAGTCGAATTGCCAATGCCATCTTGCGTTGGGTCACCCAATGCCCCTCCAAAGATATGGGTGGCTTTAAGTGCATTCAAGGTGAATTGGCTCGAAAGTTGCATATTCGCGCTGGCCACCATCGATTTTTACCCATTCTAATTTGGCAACAGGGCGGGTCCGTGGTTGATGTTCCGGTCAGCTTCCCCCCTCGATTTGCCGGAACCAGTCACTACGGGCTGTCTCGTATTGTGGATGTTTTTTTTGATATTTTGCTCTTTTGGCTTCAAACCCGGTGCAAAAACCGGCCGTTTTACTTATTTGGCCGAATCAGCGCCTGCCTAACGCTGCTAAGCCTAGGTGCCATCAGCTGGACCATCTATCAAAAATTATGGCTCGGCATTCATATGGGCACTCGGCCATTATTTTTAGGCGGGCTCATTGGCCTTGTGATTAGCACCTTGTTCTTGACGATGGGGTTTATTCTTGAAATCACCTCCACCATTCAACACAAAGTGTGTCAAGAAAAACCATACTTTATCCGGTCAACTGAATCCGGCGAGTCTGAATCTAGTGATTAGATACCCTTCGCTGGTATATCGTTTTTAAAGCTCGTTAAACTAGGGACGTTATTCCCAACAAGCATTAGATCCGGTGCGATATCTATCTGAAAAAGCGTTTGGTTTCTAACCGCTAATTGAATTTGATTATGAAAGCCTTCGTAATCAAAGTTTTTATAGTATTGGAGTGAGCTGGGACGATACACAATTACATGGGGCCGAGTTTGAGACAATGTGTCCCCATTGATCTCGCCAAGATACCGATCCGCAAAAAACATGCCCAGCTCTTCCGTCGTATAGATATAAACCCCCTCGGGTATTGCATGGCGAACAGATTGAATGGCTCGCGTCACCTGATACCGTGTTTTTAGCTCCGAAAATGGCACGCCGGCATAATCTTGAATAATGGGCAAGCTGTTAATTCCAATGCCAACCACGGCTACACTAAATACAGTCAGTATTGGCTTGGGGTATCGCTGCAAGATTCGGGGCCAGGTCAGCTGGCCATCCAAACACTGTTTGATTAAATAGAATAAAATACACATTAACCACGCTTGTTGAATGTCGTGATAATGGCCACCCACCCAAAAAAAGCCCTCCGATTGACTTGCAAGATAGGCACCATATATTGGCAAAATATACAAAAACGATCGCCACCGCATTAGGTGAATAAACCCAAACGGTAGTAGTGATTTTATCATCATCAATGCTTTCAAACCCCACGCCGCCCATGGACCAAACCGGCTCTGCTGAACATTGATATGCTCAGGCCCCATTGACGGCATAATAACGAAAAAAATTAACAAGCCAGCCAAAACACCCAACGTGCACAGCCAAATACCTTGGCGCTTCTCTTGGGTTTCTACAATTAAAAACATCCCCAATGAAACCCAAGCCAATGGCAGATGCTCTTTGAACAATACCAAAATTATTAGCGACAGCCACATCCAAACAAATCGCTTTTCTAGCGCGAAAAAAAAGGCCAGAACAAACAAGGGAAGCGCAATGCTAGTTGGATGAGAATTGGCCTTGATGGCCCCCATAATAATGTCTTGAAAGAACCACCAAATGGGGATAACCGTAGCCCACCGCAGGTCTTTGAAATGCTTCTTCCCGTAATGAAAAAATAGCCATGAACATGACAAATAACTCAACACTTTCGCAATTGGCAGCCACATGGGTGACGGAACGATTGCAATCAATGGCATTAGCAATAACAGCCCCGCATAAAAATGATCGTTCCACGGGTGGACATTCATAATGTCCAACCAATACTGACCATACTTCACCCAATGCAACAACGGCTGGGCTTGAATAACCGTATCCCAAATCGCAAACTCCAAGAAAAAATACTGCATAAACAAGTCGGAAATCCAATACAGGCTAAATGTAGCAAACACCACATAAAATACCCGGCGAGACGATAGCCAACGATACAAAAAATAGACCGGTTCCATTACCGTCGCCACCGATTCATAAAAATAAACAGCACATTCAGCATAAAATCCCATTTATCCGCCATGCGCAATTTAGACACCCCGTGTGCCCGTTCGTCAAAGATAATGGGGTACTCCATAACACGGGCGTTGCACCGAGTAAGCTCCGAAACCAATGACGATTGAAACGAATACCCCGTTGTTCGAAACCGGGAAAACTGGCATTGCTTTAGGATCGACGCGCGTATACACCGATACCCGGATGTGCAATCCCGGATAGCAATCCGGCCACTCCATCGAATTAAGCCATTGCCAAGTTTACTAATTAGTGTTCGATACCTAGAAAACTGAACCATCTGGCTCCCGGATACAAACCGAGACCCAATCACACAATCAAACCCGTGTTGAATAATGTGAATAAACATGGAAATATTGGCCGGATCATGCTGCCCATCGCAGTCCATCTGAATAATTAAATCTGGATTTAACTGGTCCATAGCATGCTGAAAGCCTGCGCTATACGCACGTCCAAGCCCGCGCTGAGGACAGTCAAGCATCGACACCGCCGCATGCTTTTTTTGAAGCTTAGCTATTTGCTCAAGCGTTCCATCAGTTGATCGGCTATCCACCACTAAAATATGCAAAGCATGCGTTGAAATTTCTGTTTGTTGATCCAGTATGCCCGTGACAACAGACTGAATAGACCCCACCTCGTTGTACGTTGGCAAAACAACAACGGCCTTATGCTGGGGATTTGCACTCATTCAGTTTGCGAGGGCATTCACTACTTCAAGCCGGGCTATGGCTCGTTTTTTGGCATTTTCAGCTCGAACCATGTTGATGGTGCCATTGGTGCTTTCCAGTCGCTCATTGGCGCGCTCAAGGGCCGCTTCTGCCCGACGGGCATCTGTGGTTTGACTGCTTTCAATGTAATGTGTCGTAATCGTCACGCTGGTTGGGGTAATCTCTGCCAATCCGCCTGGAATAAAATACGTGCCAGCGTCTGCTCCATCGACCACAAATTCACCGGGAATCAAGGCAACCAGTAACGGCGAATGATTGGCCAAGACACCAATTTCGCCCGTTGCGGTTGGCAACTTCACAAACTGAGGGCTGGCCGTTAAGGCTTCCCCCTCTGGAGTCACGATAGTCAACGCAAATTCGTCAGCCATTAGACGTCCATACTTTTGGCTTTTTCAATCACATCGTCAATGCCACCGGCCCACGCAAAGGCTTGCTCAGGCAAGTCATCGTATTGCCCCTCAACGATGCCTTTAAACGAGGCTACAGTGTCTTCTTTGCGAACGAATTTCCCTTTTAGGCCCGTGAACTGCTCACCCACGAAGAATGGCTGAGAAAACATCTTTTGAATTTTTCGAGCCCGAGACACGGTTACTTTGTCTTCTTCAGACAACTCATCAATCCCTAGAATTTTAATAATATCTTGCAATTCTTTGTATTTTTGCAAAATCTTTTTCACTTCTTCAGCAACCATGAAGTGCTCGTTCCCGATAATGTTGGGGTCTAAGATTGTCGAGGTTGATTCCAAGGGGTCAACCGCGGGGTAAATACCCGCAGAGGCAATGGATCGAGACAATACCGTTGTGGCATCCAAGTGCGAGAACGTTGTGGCTGGAGCCGGATCCGTTAAGTCGTCCGCTGGTACATAAATGGCTTGCACAGAGGTAATTGAACCGGTCTTCGTCGAGGTAATGCGGTCTTGCAACTCACCCACGTCCGTCCCTAGGGTTGGCTGGTAACCCACCGCTGAGGGCATCCGGCCCAATAGTGCCGATACTTCAGCACCCGCTTGAACAAATCGGAAGATATTATCCACGAATAATAGAACGTCTTTGCCTTCTTCGTCTCTGAAATACTCCGCTTGAGTCAAGCCCGTAAGTCCAACACGAAATCGAGCACCGGGAGGCTCATTCATCTGCCCATACACAAGCGCTGTTTTGTCCAATACGCCAGATTCTTTCATCTCCAACCAGAGGTCGTTGCCTTCCCGGGTTCGCTCACCCACTCCGGTAAATACGGAATACCCCCCGTGTTCGGTCGCAATGTTTCGAATCAGCTCCATAATCAAAACGGTTTTGCCCACACCGGCACCCCCAAATAGGCCAATTTTACCTCCTTTAGGGTATGGGGCAAGCAGGTCAATAACTTTAATCCCCGTTTCAAACATCTCGGTGGATGTGCTTTGGTCGACCAAGGCGGGTGGTGTGTTAAAGATAGGCCGCTTGTGCTTAGCGTTAATCGGGTCTCCATAATCAATCGCATCGCCAACCACATTCATAATACGCCCCAAGGTTTCCGGGCCAACCGGAACCGTAATCGGAGATCCCGTTTGCGTGGCTTCCATGCCGCGAACCAATCCGTCTGTGCTGGACATCGATACCGCACGAACAACGTCATTCCCCAAATGTTGCATCGTTTCAAACACAATCGTTGTTCCGTCCGCTTTGGTTAGCTCAATCGCATCGCCTTGATTGGGTAAATTACCCCGTTCAAATTCAAAGTCCACAACGGGACCAATGACCTGTACAATCTGACCTTTTGTTGGTTTACTCATCTTCCTTTACTCCTTGCTTAATTACGCATCCACGAGGGCTTCAGCACCCGCTACAATTTCTGTTAATTCCGTAGTAATTGCCGATTGACGGGCTCGATTATACGACAATTCCAGTTCTTTAATCATATCCCCCGCATTGGTTGTGGCTGATTCCATGGCATTCATTCGTGAGGATTCTTCACCCGCACGGTTTTCAACCACCCACTGAAACAATTGTGTTGTTAAATACTGACGAACGAGTTGATCCAACACAGCCCCTTGGGATGGGACATAATCGTATTGGCCACTGGCAGCTGTGCTTGTTGTTTCTGTATTAATCGCAATGGGCAACAGGCTTTCTACCTGAACCTCAATGCGAATGGCCGAGTAAAATGCTTGGCGAACCACAAGTAGCTCACCAAATTCCCCCCGCTGATACCCCGCTAAAAAGTCTGAGACCTGATCTTGGATGCACTGAAACCCATCGGAATCTGCCGTCCAATTTAAAGTATGCGCATCAATCCGATGGGATTTAAACAATCCACGGGCTTTTTGGCCAACGGCAAAGACCGTATCTTTGTCCGTCTCAATTGTTGCCAGCGCTTGCTTAAATACCGCTGAGTTGAAACCGCCACACAGCCCCCGGTCCCCACCCAGCACAATAACATACCGAAGGGGTGACTGGTTGCGCTGAAATACGGCCGAGTCGTTGTCATGCGCTAAATCTGAACAAACCGTTTGAATCGACCGATTGATCGCATTGGCAAACGTTGAAAATGCGTTCATTTTGTCGTTCAGTTGCTTAAATTTAGCAGCAGCAACCATTTTCATGGCCCCCGTCATTTTTTGGGTTTTTTTGACGGAGGCTATTCGGTCTCGTAAATCGCGCTCAGTACTCATTTAATCTGCAAATAAAGACCGAACATCATTCGCAACAGACTCAAAGACGGCTTTTGTTTCATCAGACAATACTTTTGTT
Organism: Alteromonas sp.; assembly: GCA_964220215.1. Lineage (GTDB taxonomy): Bacteria > Margulisbacteria > Marinamargulisbacteria > UBA6595 > UBA6595 > UBA6595. The sequence goes on from CAXPTH010000025.1 coordinate 34,005, forward strand.
GATTCAATGGCATCCAAAGCATCGCTATGATTCGTTGTTAGTCGTGCATGCAATTCTTTTTCAAATTCACGAATAACCGCCGTGCTAACAGCATCCATAAACCCTTGCGTGGCTACATAAATACTAGCGACCTGCAAGGCTGGACGCAATGGCGAGAATTGATCTTGCTTCAACACCTCAATCAATCGCTTGCCTCGCTCGAGCTGCTGCTTGGTTGCTTTATCCAAGTCTGACCCAAATTGAGCAAACGCGGCAATTTCCCAATACTGAGACAAGTCCAGTCGCAAGCTTCCAGACACCGATTTCACAGCTTTGATTTGAGCACTACCGCCCACCCGAGATACCGAAATGCCCGGATTTACAGCCGGCTTAATCCCCGCATTAAACAAATTGTTTTCTAGATAGATTTGTCCATCTGTAATTGAAATTACGTTAGTGGGAATATACGCCGATACATCCCCAGCTTGCGTTTCAATAATGGGCAACGCTGTCATAGACCCAGCGCCTTTTTCATCCGAATACTTCAAGGCACGCTCCAACAACCGAGAATGCAAGTAAAAGACATCCCCCGGATACGCTTCTCGACCCGGCGGCCGACGCAACAACAATGACAACTGACGATACGCCGTGGCGTGCTTAGACAAATCATCGTACACAATTAAAACCGGCTTACCGTTGTCCATAAAGTATTCCCCCATGGCACAACCCGAATACGGCGCAATGTATTGCAACGTGGCCGACTCCGATGCACTGGCTGACACAACAATGGTGTAGTCCATCGCCCCATGATCTTTCAAGGTTTGGACCACTTTGGATACCGTCGCCTGTTTTTGACCAATTGCTACATAAATACAAATAACATCGGTGTTTTTTTGGTTAATAATGGTATCCAACGCAATCGTTGTTTTGCCGGTTTTTCGGTCGCCGATAATCAACTCTCGCTGGCCACGCCCCACCGGAATCATCGTATCGATACATTTAATTCCCGTTTGCATGGGCTCACCCACTGGCTGCCGATCACACACCCCAGCAGCCACACGCTCAACATCGTATCGACCACTCGCCTGAATATCCCCCATGCCGTCAATGGCATTCCCCAGAGGATCCACAACACGCCCCAACAACGCATCCCCAACCGGCACGGACATAATCTTTCCAGTGCGCTCAACCTGATCCCCTTCCCGAACCGTATTGCCGGTTCCAAAAATAACGCACCCGACGTTATCTTGCTCCAGGTTAAACACCATACCCATGACGTCATTGGGAAACCGAATCAGCTCCCCCGCCATGACATTGTCCAAACCATGCACACGCGCAATACCGTCCCCGATTTGCAGAACACGCCCAATTTCTTTGGCCTCTACATTTACATCAAACGCTTTGATTTGCTCTTCCAATATTGCTGTAATTTCCTCTGTTTTTATGCCCATAACACCATCCTTTTTTATACAAACTCACGCTTCAATCGCTCTAAATTACTCGCCACAGACCCATCCAGCACCCAGTTTTTAATTGTAATTTTAAACCCGCCCAACAGATGCTTATCACAATTAAATACTGGGCGTATTGACGCTGTTTGCGCCTGTTTTTTAGCCAACGCAATCAACTTGTCTTTTTCAGCACCACCAATCGGCGAAGCCGTGGTAATGGTCACTGTTTGTGTGGAAGATAGCTGATCAACTTTGGCTTGAATGCCATCTAAAATAGCTCCCGCTGATTGCAGCCGATTGTTTTGAATCAACAATTTAAAACACTGCTTAACCCGGGGACTGCCGGACTCTGGAAACACCCGGTCCAACATCCCAAGCTTGTCTGTTTTGTGCGTAGCTGGAGACTGAAAAAAATCCAAAACCCCCGGCGTGTCTTGCCACTTAAGCAAAACCTCTCGCACAGACTCAAGCAAACCAACGGCTTCCGAGTCCGAAATGCCAGCCGTTAATGCCGACAAATACCGATTGACAACAGCTTGAGACTGCTTCATTACTGCGACGCCTTCGCCAAGTACCGATTAACCACAGCGCCATGCTGCGCATCGCTTAATGTTTCTTCGGTTAACTTCTCAGCGATTGATACAGACAACTTCCCTGAAAAATCCATGATTTCTTTTTTAGCTTTAGCGATTTGCTGATCCACTTCTTTTTGGGACTCTTTCAACCGACCATCAATATCTTGACGGGTTTTAGACAAAAGTGTTTCTCGCTCTTCTTGAATCGACCGCTCGGCCTGCTTGCGCATCTCACGCACTTCCAAACGAGCCTCTTTTAACGCGGCTTCTTGATTTTGAAGCAGCTGCTCAGCAGACGCCTTGCTTTCCTTGGCATCTGCTAAAGCACCCCGAATCTGGTCTTCTCGGCTATCTAGAAATGCAACCAGCGGCTTAAACAAAAACCGCTTGAGCAACAAAAAGAGAACCAAGAAGTTCACCATTTGCATAACGATTTCATACGGATTGATTGAAATCATGCGAAGCCCCTGCGGTTAAACAACGAAAATTAAAATCAATGCGATAACCAAGGCATAAATACCAGTCGTTTCAGATACCGCTTGACCAATCAACATTGTTCGCGTGATCAAGTTTGCTTCATCCGGGCGTCGACCCAATGACTCACACGCTTTTCCAGCCGCAAATCCTTCGCCGATACCTGGGCCAATAGCGCCCAAACCCATAGCCAAGCCAGCTGCCAATAGTGCTATTGCTTTAATAATAATTTGTCCTTCATCCATTACTTAGTCCTCCTTGTATTGTCTACTCTTCACTTATCATACCAACGCTACACAACAAAAATCAACATCAACGATACAACCATTGCGTAAATGTCTGTTGTCTCTGTAACGGCTTGCCCAATCAGCATGGTGCGCGTTAATAGCGCCATATGCTTGGGGTTCTTAGCCACGGCTCGATTGGCATTGTATGCCACAAGCCCATCTCCGATGCCCGGACCAATAGCGCCAAAACCAATGGCGCACCCGGCACCCAGGAGCGCAAACGCTGCGGTCAGCGTTGGCTCCGGTGTAGACATGATTAAAATCAACGACACCGTCAACGAGAAAATGGTTGCCGTTTGAGTCACCGCTTGAGCAATCAGCATATGCAAGGACAGCACATCGGTGTTTTTAGGGTTTTTCCCAATGCCTTCACAGGCAGCCCCACCCGGCAACCCCGCCCCAAGTCCAGACCCAATCGTGCCAAACCCAATCGCAATACCGGCTGCGATAAACGTCACCCCTTTAATCCAACTCACACTGGCATCGGGCGTTTGAAACAACAAGACCAGCGCAATCACCAATGCAAAAATAGCGGCTGTTTCTGTCACAGCCTGGCCAATCAGCATAGTACGAAGCAATGGGCCCGAGGCTTTTGGCTGACGCCCCAGCGCCTGCAACGCCTTCATGGCAATAAACCCTTCCCCAACCGCTGACCCAATGGCGCCTAGGCCAATGGCCAAACCCGCACCCAATACTGAACATAGTTTTACGATTAAATAGCTTGTCATGATTATTGCAATTGATTAATGTACGATACAGCCAACATAGAAAACACAAACGCCTGAATTAAGCCGGAAAACAAACCGAAGAAAGCGAACAAACCAACGGGGACTAAAAAGTGGCGCAAGAGTTCGGACACAATAATAATGATAATCCCGCCCCCAAACACATTCCCAAACAATCGAAAAGAATGCGAAACCACGTTGGCCACCTGACCAATTAAATTTAGATAAAAAAATGGGTTTGCCCAAAAAAACAACACCTTCCAGCCTTTCATTGGGAACGGATCGTCAATAAAGCTGCGCACATAACCCAGCACCCCTTTGTTTTGAATCGCTGTTGCATGCGCAACCAAAAAAACCAAAAGGGCCATGCCCAAATCCGTGCTGAGCGAACGGGTTGGCTCTTTTAAATCCGGAAACGTCAATAGCGCTTTATACCAAACAGCATCGTACACAACATCGGGATTTATCCACGCATGAACAACCCCCATTAAAGTACCCACTGTTTTAATCACATTAGGAAAAATACCAATCCAATTGGAAACCAAAATAAAGACAAATATAGACAAAATTAAGGGGAGTAAGCGACGCCCTTCTTGCTTGCCTAAGGTGCTCACAACAATGTCGTCAAAAAACCCGATTACAAT
>CAXPTH010000026.1:0-7373 GCA_964220215.1 Alteromonas sp.
CACGACGCTCTTCCGATCTGCCAGCGACTCGTGGACCAAGACGGTTTCACACGCATTGCACACCGATGGGCGTTGGGTCTTGGCATTGAGTACAATAGCCAAGGCCTGGTCCACATTGGCCTGATCATCCACATACACATGACACACCCCTTCACCGGTCTCAATCGTTGGCATGGTTGCTTCGTGAACCACCCGTTGAATTAGGCCCGCACCACCCCGTGGAATCATCACATCAATACAATCCCGCATCCCCAAAAACACACTAACACCATCGCGGCTAGTATCCTGTAACAATTGCACAGCCCCGTCTGGAATCCAGGGTGCCGCAGCCGCCACCAACACATCCACCAACGCCCGATTGGTATGACTGGCCGATTGACTGCCGCGCAACACCACAGCGTTCCCGGATTTAATCGCCAATCCAATCGCATCCACAGTCACATTGGGTCGTGCTTCATAAATAATACCAATAACACCAATGGGGACGGATTGTTGAATAATCTGAAGACCGTTGGGCCGTCGAAACCCTGTAGCAACACGGCCAACCGGATCCGGCAACGCCACAATATCGCGCAAACTATTGGCCACACCCAGGAGCCGATCCTCTGTGAGTCTCAACCGATCCAACAACGCCGTGCTTAAGCCACTGGATTGGCCATTCTGGATATCCGCATGATTGGCCAATAAAATGGCCGCATGCGCCCCATCCAAGGCATCCGCCATGGCAAGCAAGGCTGCATTTTTATCCGCAGTTGAACAAGCCGCCATTGCTCCGGATGCCTGCTTAGCCATTTGACACTGTTGTTCGATTTCCATATAACGCTCCTAAATAACTTGGGTTCCAACACCCCGATTCTCAATCACCTGTGCCACGATATTGGGCGTGGTCCCATTGGCAATGGTTACTGAAACCCCCGCCGCAACAGCGTCGTACGCTGCAAATAATTTTGACCGCATGCCCCCATTGGATACTCGCCGATTGGCGTCATCCACAAGGCTATCGATTGAAACAGATCGGCTATCCAATTGTGCAATAACATCCCCATTGGGTCCATAGACACCATCCACATCGCTAAGCAAAATCAATTGACTAGCCCCCACCAACCGTGCGGTTAAACTCGCCAATTGATCATTATCCCCCAAATTAATTTCAGCCGTGGATACCGTATCATTTTCATTGATAATTGGTACCACCTGCTTGGCCAACAATGCATCCAATGTATTTTTAACATTGCGTCGTTTTTCTGGCTCTTCAAAACTGTCATGAGTCACCAATACTTGGGCAACCTGAACCCCAAAATCCCTAAAAAACTGTCGATACTCTGTCATCAGTAGCCCTTGGCCAACCGCTGCAGCCGCCTGCTTGTCTGGCAATGTATCCACCGGACACTTGAGTGCCACAGACCCACACACAATGGCGCCGGACGTAACCAGTATGATTGGCTCTAATACCCGCTGCTGACAGGCCATAATATCGGCAACCAATTGGCGCATTTGGTTCAAATTGAGCTGGCCATCCGGCGTTGTTAATACCCGACTACCCACTTTGACAACAATGGTCATTCAAAGGCCTCCCAAATGAGTTGCTTTAGCTCAGACAATCCCAATTGTGTAATCGATGACATCACATGCACATCAACCCCCGCCTGAGTAAACGCCAAAACGAAGTCATCCACAACCCCCGTGTCTAGCACATCCACTTGGCTCAACACCGTGATCATCGCCCGACGGCCCACATGATCTAAAATACCACTCTTTCTCAATTCATTTAACACAATCGTGTAATTATTCAAACAAGACTCCGGGGTTTGATACGCAACACTCACCAAATGAATGAGCATATGGGTCCGTGACACGTGACGCAAAAACGCATTGCCCAACCCAACGCCACTATCCGCGCCCTCCACCAAACCCGGAATATCGGCAATAATTCGGCCCATTCCATGGTGTTCCAACACACCCAAATTGGGACGCAATGTACTAAATGGATAAGCGGCCACCTTAGCGTTGGACCCGGTGAGCACCTTAAGCAAGGTCGATTTGCCCGCATTGGGCAACCCCACCAGCCCCACATCCGCCAACAATTTCAGCTCCAAGGCAATGTGCTCGGATTCACCCGGAAGCCCTGGCTGCGCATAGCGAGGGGTTTTGTGTTTAGCCGTTGAAAAATGCGTGTTGCCACGCCCCCCCTTACCGCCACGCGCCACCACACATTGTTGGCCATGGGTCACCAAATCGGCCATTAATTCCTGCGTATCGGCCTTGTAAATCAACGTGCCACAGGGAACCGGTAAAATCAAATCTTGGCCATTGGAACCATATTGCTTGCGCGGACGACCCGGCTGCCCATTGGGTGCCTTGTATTGTTTTTTTAATCGCAAATCCATTAAGGTTTGGCAACCGGCATTGGCCTCCAAAATTACCGACCCTCCACGACCGCCATCGCCACCATCCGGTCCACCCTTAGGGACAAACTTTTCTTTCCGAAAGCTTACAGCACCCGCTCCCCCATGCCCAGCTTCAACAAATACGGTTGCCGTATCAACAAACGCCATAAAAACCCCCTATAACGGGGCCCAATTAAACAGCTTCAACTGGAACAATTGACACTTTTAATCGCTGCTTTGAAAAGCGAGAAAATGTCACCGTCCCTGTCTTTTTAGCATACAACGTGTAGTCTCTACCCAACCCTACATTATCGCCTGGGTGAAACTGCGTACCTCGCTGACGAATTAAAATTTCGCCTCCAGAAACCAATTCGCCCCCAAATCGTTTAACGCCCAGTCGTTTACTTTGACTATCGCGACCGTTTTTAGTACTTCCCTTTCCTTTCTTATGTGCCATGATCGACTCCTTCTATTTACCCGACTCAATGGCCGTAACTCTAACCCGGGTATATTTTTGACGATGCCCTTGTCGGACTTTATACCCCGTTTTTGTTTTAAACTTAAATACTGTGACTTTTTCGTCTTTGTGAAGCGGCTCCAATACTTCTGCCTGAACCACAGCGGATTCAACATACGGCTTCCCAATAGTGGTTCCGGACTCATCCGAAACAAGCAATACTTTATCGAATGAAATAGACTCCGGCGGATTTTCAACAAGGTCAATATCAACAATAGACCCAACTGAAACCTTAAATTGTTTACTTCCTTGTTCAATAATTGCAATCATAATACTTCTCTCACTACTTTATATGTTTTAATTTTTACAGTTTGATAATTATATCAAATCCAACCAAGCCCAACAACCCCCCTGTCGTTTAATTGATCGGGTCAGTAGCCGACACCCAACGGCATGGGTTAAACTATAGCGTAAGACAATGCAATTAAATTATCAAATTCTAGAACCTAGCCAACCCACAGCAGACACCCTTTTGATTGCCCACGGTTTGTTTGGTTCTAAGCGAAACTGGCTCAGCATTGCCAAGCAGTTGAGTCGGCAGTACCGGGTCATTTTACCTGATTTGCGCAACCATGGAGATTCCCCACACCATGCGATTATGACTTATGCGGCTATAGCCACCGATATTGCTGAGTTGTGCACGGCTCTAAACCTAACCACTGGGGTGTGCTTTATTGGGCATTCAATGGGGGGGAAAGTCGCCATGCAAGTGGCCCATAATTACCCCGATTTATTTCAGTCCATTGTCGTCGTCGATATTGCCCCGAAAGTATACCCGTTGGGGCGTCAAACGCCATTAATGGACGCCTGCTTAGCCATCCCCTGTGAGACCTTATCCTCCCGAACAGAGGCGGATCAAGCCTTAGCCAAACATGGCGTCAAGCAACCGGAAATCCGTGCCTTTTTACTTCATAATTTAGTGATGACGCCACAACCCCATTGGCGAATTCCATTGGCGATGCTCCGCCAAGAAGAACCGGCCATTATGGCAGCACCCGTATTATCCAATCGGATTCAGATTCCGGCCTTGTTTTTGCGGGGTGTGGACTCCGATTATGTCTTGGATACAGACAGAGAGACTATTGATCGCTTATTTAGCCACGCTCACATTGTATCCATGCCCGGCTCCCATTGGCTGCATGCCGAACACCCCACCATACTGATTGACCATATCACTCAATTTTTAGGCCATCATCATGCTTGAATTGGCCGTATCGTTTTTAATTATGATCAACCCATTCGCACAAGTGTTGTATCTTAAAAGTGTTATTGATGATTTGGATGTCAAAACATTTTCATTAATTTATGCAAAAGCGTCGATAATTTCTTTCGCTATTTATGTCATCTTTGCATTAATTGGGGATGAGATTTTTACCCAGTTTTTCAAAATACGGTTTGAATCGTTTAAAATTTTTGGTGGCATTATTATTTTTGCCTATGCCTTCTCGTTTATTATGTATGGCGCTAAAAGTATGATCCAAACCAAAGAAAACTTGGATGACCTAGCCTCGGAAATTGCTCTACCGTTCATGGTTGGCTCTGGAACCCTGTATTTGTCTATTTTAATTGGTCGAAGCGCCAGCAGTTTTGGCGTAATACTAGGTACAATCTTTAGCGTTATTCTGCTGAACTACAGTCTTGTGTGGCTATTTGTGTTTATCAAAGACCAATTCAGACGGCGTCAACAAATTGCTTTTGATAAATACATGGGAATTTTTATGCGGCTCAATGGCTTTTTCATGGGTGCCATCGGCATTCACATGATTCTGGACGGCATTCTTTATTTCGTTAAGTAATACACCCATTATTCGCTTAGCCGAGCCCCGGCTAATTCCAAAAATGCCCGCTGATATGCTGGACGCTTGCGATCCTCCCGGACCCCCAAATGAATGGTTTGAAACACCCCCGGATCCCCCAACGAAACCGGGGTAATACCAAACTGACGCTGCTCCTCTTCAACCAGCCAACGGGGCAATGCCGATACCCCACGATTCGCCGCTACCATTTGCAATAAAATATCGGTATCTTCAATATAAATATGCTTATTTGGCAAAATTTTATGGGGGGTCATAAAGTCTTTATAAACATCCAGTCGATGCGTTTCAATTGGATACGTAATCAAAATCTGGTCTTTTAAGTCATCGGGCTGAATATAGGCACGCCCAGCAAACGGATGCGCATTGGCAACCACCAACACCTGTTCATAGTCAAACACCGGATAAAACACAACCCCCCGATGGCTCACCGCATCCGGTGTAATTAAAATATCAACCTCATGATTCAGCAAGGCTTGCAACCCCTTAAACGTAAATTGCTTCAAAATATCCAAATCCACATCGGGCCAATCCGTTAAATAGGTCCCAATAATTTGTCGAATCCACCGATAACACGGATAACACTCCATGCCAATACGCAAATGCCCCACAACGCCTGCGCTTAACTTTTTTACATCGTGCCCCAGCTGCTCCAATTGCGGTAAAATTCGATTCGCCGCATCCACCAAAAACAAACCGGCTGTGGTCAATTGTATAGTGCGCCCCGACTTTTCCCACACCACCACACCCAATTGCTTTTCCAATTTTTTAATGGCTTGGCTCAATGCCGATTGGGTCACACACAATGCTTTTGAAGCACCCACTAGGGTCTTTGTTTGGTACACAGACTGAACTATTTTTAAATGGAAGGGCTCTATGATCATTGCGATTGTTTAGGAAAATTTAACAAATGTTTAATAATTATAAATTTTAATTACACTATAAATGCCTTATTATTATACACAGTTCAGTGTCGAATGAACACAATTTAATAACAAAATTGGATTTTAAACGTATTTATTTGTATACTATAGGATAGAAAACACATTTTTTATGTCAACATTACCATTTCAAACCATACACTCTGGATCGTCTCCACGGATAATTGGCAGTAGTCATCTGGACTTAGTTCGAGCAGGGAAGGATCAAACAACAAGGCTTGATATTCAAAATGAGTTTGAGCCTCAAACTCAACTGACGACATTCGCTCATCTAAGTCCCACAGCCACGCCCATGATGATGCTTTCTGAAGAAGCCTACATTCGGATTATATCCCGAATGAACCGCTACCATGTGCATCGGTATACCGGCAATATTGTCTATTCGGTACATCCGCATAAAATCCGCCGATTCAACCCCAAAACATTAAACAGCGATGACGATGAAAGCGAGGATGAAACCGAGCTGGGAATTAAAGAAACCGGCTATTGGCGCATTAACGGCGACTATGTTGGGCCAGCCTTATAACCGCCTAACTCAATGATCCCGATTCTATGGATACAGGCCATTGCGTCTCTGAGCATGCTCACGCTAATTATATTGGTCCAAGTGGTCATTTACCCACAGTTTGCCCACGTTGGGCACTCAGAGCTCGCCGATTATGCCATGGCCCATGTACGTCGAATTTCGTATGTCGTTATCCCAATCATGCTAGCTGAAGCAACCTCACTGGCCGGACTGTGGGCCTTCCCCAATGCACACACCCCAGCACTCTATTGGACAACAACACTATTAGCCCTGATTTGGTCGCTTACATTTATTAAAATCGTTCCAATTCATAATCAATTATGCGCACACGGAAACCCCAAAAATATCCCACTATTGGTGCGCCTGAATGCCTATCGAACCGGATTGTGGATCCTAAAAACAGGAGCAGTTGGCTGGCTGCTGCTTGAGCATTGGCATCGCCTAGCACCCCTTACATAGGCAATCGCAACTGATCGGGATGGGATGGATTCGGCGGGCGTTTTCTGGGTCGCTTCCGACTACCGTGCTGCTTCACAATCGCTTGAGACTCCGCCCGATGCGCGGCTTGCTTGCGCAATCCATAGACCTGAGCCGCGGCGAATTGTCGAGCTTGGGCCTCATCAACAATCGGCGCCATATAATACCCATGCTGCCAGGGGGTATGAATATATTCCGTGGGGCATTGGGCCAATTCCGGCACCCATTCGCGGATAAATAGTCCATCTGGGTCATGATCCAAGCCTTGTTTAATCGGGTTGTAAATACGCACGCTATTAATCCCAGTTGTGCCCGATTGCATTTGAACCTGACTGTAATGAATTCCCGGTTCATAATCCACAAACAATCGAGCCAAATACACCGCCGGCTCCCGCCAATGCAACCACAAATGGTAACTGGCCACACTCATGAGCATGGCTCGCATTCTAAAATTGAGCCATCCCGTTGCAATCAGCGCCCGCATGCAAGCATCCACCATAGGAAACCCGGTTTTCCCCACTTTCCATGCCTCAAAGTAGGCATCATTAACGGCATCTTCACGCAAGCCATTATACGCCGAATGCATGTTCTCAAACTCAATACGGGGCTCATCTTCCAACTTTTGCATAAAATGACAATGCCACCGCAAGCGACCTGAAAACGAACGCATCGCACTCCCCCAACCACCACCAAGCCCGTGCTGCTTAATTG
>CAXPTH010000027.1:0-37388 GCA_964220215.1 Alteromonas sp.
GCTATTTAAGAAACCCCCCCCACTCTAACATTGACCATTATTCCGGGAATGGCACTCCCAGAAATTGCACAGGCCTTGGCCACCGTGGACCCCCGAGACCCTCAGCAATTTATTCACTATGTTCAAACCCAGGCCAAACATGATTTAGAGACCGAATTTCCGCTATTGAAACAAAACCCAACCACGACTTTAGAAGGATATTTATTTCCCGATACCTATTTTATTGAACCCGGCATGTCCGATGCGCAGTTGGTGCGCGTGTTTATCCAGCAGCTGCACCGCCAAGTATGGATGAAACACCCCTCCAGCCAGGCTAATTTTCACGCAACCCTAACCCTGGCTTCACTCATCGAAAAAGAAAGTCAAAACCCCGATGAATTTGCCAAGGTGTCTGCGGTGTTTCACAACCGACTCAACCGAAATCAACGCTTGGAATCGTGCCCCACTGTTGCCTACGCACTGGGCAATTATCGCAAAAAAACACTAACGTTTAATGATTTAACGGTTAAATCTCCGTACAATACCTACCGAGTCTTTGGCTTGCCCCCCACACCGATTGCCACCGTGAGTGCAGCGGCATTCTACGCGGCCATTCACCCGGAGCCTAACTTTCCGTTTTATTATTTTGTTGCCGATGGAAACGGCAATCATATTTTTTCAAAAACCTATCAAACGCATTTGCGGCATCAGCACGCCCGATTGAAACAACGCGCATTATGACAACAGGGCGTCTTGCTCATCACGCCATGCCTTGTAATCCCGAACCCACTGCGCAGCTTTCATCGCTTGTTTGTCTCGGCGCCGTTCATTGTACGTCGCATTGGCCCGCGATTGAGCGACCCCTTTATTTAAAAATAGTCGCTTATCGGCTGTCAGTTGCTGAGTCATGGACTCATTCATGCGATAAAAATACCCTTGGTCAACAAACACCCGACGGTTACCCGAAATTGAAATCCCCGGATCATCCGGATTCGTCCAACCGGCTGATTCAACCGTATACACCGACTGATACGTCGAAAAATCGGTGTCTGACGAACCCTCGGCCAATTCCAGGGCCCGGTAGAGCGTTGCCACAGGAAACGCCTGCAGCCATTGCTGATACGCTGTATGAGCGTCATTGGAATCGCTCGCTTCCCCCATACTTTCAATAGACGTTTGCGATTGAGCATATAGCCCCGATGCGCTAATATCATCACCCGTTTGAGCTTGCAAATACCGAACAGCGCCGTCCATAATCTCCTGGATAACGGTGCGCAGCGGATTCCAAGCCATTAAACGCCGCTCAATACTATTTCGATCCAGCTGCGACAAACCAGTAACGGCCACGGCATTGGGGGTCCACGTTGAATTCTGATAGGTCCCATGCTGCCACTCAAACCCATCCGCCACTGGGGACACCCCCACCCACGTTGGGGCTTCGTCGTCATCAGCCGGCTGAGACTGAAACACCCAGGTTGTGACGCGTTCACTTGAATCTCGAATCACCGATTGTTGCCGATAGACCATCTCCGGATCGCCCAGGGTAATCGATAAATCATGGATCATAGCCCCCAACGGATCCGTATCAATGTCGCCCGCTAATTGCTGATCAAACACCAGTTGATCTTGGGGATTAAACGTGGATAAAATTGTCTGACGCGTTTTGGATTCACCCACCGCCGAATCCGACCCCCATTGATTAAATCCCTGGGTCGCCCATCCAAATAAATTTCGACGTCCCTGCAAAAATACGTGCTGACTGGTAGCCAACAATACCGCTAAGCCATAGAGCGACGCATCAGATAACGGATGATCCCCATTGGCCATACCCTGTGCATACGCCAGACTCTGTGACTCGGTTAACTGAAACAAATCCACCCCTGCGTCCTCCACAGACCCAATGGATGCCACCATATCTTGAACAACCGAATCCGGAATTCGACCATCTAAAAATTGAGGCACCAACGTTCCCATGGAATCCCGCTGTATTTGGTTCAAATAGCGACCCGATACGCCCGGGCGACCAACCAATGACCAAATCAACTGACCAACACCATAATACGCATCATCCGAATCAATAACGCCATCGTCATTTAAATCCCCCCGATACACAGACGGGTTAATCGACTCGTCCAACATTCCAAGCTTGTTACTCACCGTCTGGCGCATGGACCAATAATAATCCCCATCGCGTTGTGGCAAACGACTGCGCTCCGCATACTGTTCCGTTGACGATAAACTTTTAAAATAGCGGGCTTCATCCTGTGGTCGATCAAAAAACTTATTGAGCATGCCCAAAAACATCCGCGTATGCTGGAATGACCCGTAGTTATCGGTATCCTGCCACGACCGAGTGTAATACGCATCCGCCAAATCTTTTGGTAAATCGGGCTGAGCCATATGAAAGGCTTTTCCATACATCCCAATATCACTGTTTGGATTATATGGAAAGAATGATTTATCAAAATATGTTGCCAATAGACCCTCCCTACTCGTATCGCTCCTATTACCCCACAGCGACTAAATCTGATACAATACGGTTAAGATTTATGCGCTGTCTCTATATTTTACTATCGAGATAAAATCAAAAAAAATTGTATGGACAATAAAAAAGAATCAAATCAAGCACGTTTCAAGTCAAAATTTCTAACCTGGGACGAATTTCGTCAGGCTAATTTTATTACTCAGCTTTTTTTATCCAAGGATCCCGATCTTGATACCGTCAGCCAGTTGCTAGACTGCCTGGACAGCTGCTCAGAAACGATTGCATTTCTGTTAATCAAAACACTGTTTGCCGATTTTTATACCTATCGCCAACAGCTACTACCCTACATTCAAAACGCCCAAAACCCCGAAACAATGCGGTTGTTAATGATTATGCATATGACAACGCCCAATCACTTAGACGAAGAGACTATTACAGCCATTGTTAGCCTATACCTAGATCCCCACGATACCGCCATGGAACCCGTCGTTGAAGCGTTTGTAAGCCAATACCCTGAGTTAGCGTTGCCCAGCTTAATTAGCTATGGTCTAAAGCCGCATACAGCCATTCGCAGTCAGTTATTGTTGCAAATTATTGGGCAATCAAAAATTAAAGCCATTCTTGGGGATATCAACCAATTCCCCACCCCCGTGATTGACTGCATTAAACAAATCCCGCTAAACCCGAGGCCCCCTAAGACGCCAGGGATTTAATTGCCTCAGCCTCACTATCCACAATAACGAACTTGGAGGCAAGCTGAGTAATCACCAAAACACGTTTAACGTCTTTGGTAACATTGCACAAAAAGAACGATCGTCCAATTCTTTGGGTCTTTCGATGCCCTTCAAACAACGCCCATAGCCCCGAGGAATCGATGTAGGTAATATTGGTCATGTCCAACAAAATATGAGGGGATTTTTGGTCTAAAACGGTTTCAATTAGTTCAACAAATTTGCCCTGGTTTTCAATGTCAAATTCAATACCATCCGACAAATCTGTGTCACCATCCGATGGAGAAAATTCGATTTTCAATATGTCAGACTCTAGCGTTTTTGTTGAAAGTTCCATGTATTTTTTGTTACCTTAAGTACAGTATAACACAAATCTATACCGTTCATTCTACTATAAATTTTGTCATTGTCAATACACCCCCAAGCTCGGTTTGTAGAAACGAAACTTCGTCCATAAGTTGTTTAATTAAAAACACCCCTAAACCGGACCCTTCTAGGTGAATTAGGGGCGACGTCTGCACCGAATTCAAAAATGATGCATTCTTTTTCTTGGTGTCTTTCATAATAATGACCAAGCGATTGGGATAGTACTGCAAGGTGAAATAAATTTTTTCATCTTCTTTGCCGCCGTAGACATGTTCAAGAACATTGGCCTGCGCTTCATTAACCGCCAATTTAATATCAAACTGGCTGGATTTTGAAAAGGGCAATGATTTTAAAAACTGCGCAATATGATGCCGCGCCTCGCTAATACTTTTTTTATGGGTTTGCACAGAAAACGTTTTAGATTTTGTTAATTTCATTTCTGTTTTCGTATGAGACGATTTGCATGAAATTAATACAATGGTTAAATCATCATGCTGAGCCCGACCCGTTGAAAACGAGGATACGTGGTCATAAATCCGGTTAATTAATGCTTGTCCGGTTAAATGATCGTAGTGGCGAACGAGCTTTTTTAACCGACGATACCCATACGAGCGATTATCACTACTGCGAGCATCCACCAACCCATCGGTAAAGAAGCACACAATGTCATCGGGCTTTAATTGAATCTTTTTTTCGTTGTATACAATATCGGCATCCATACCCAATGGCGGGTCCTTGGCCTTTAGCATGTATTCTTTCTCTTGTGTAAACCAAATGGGGGGCTCATGACCTGCGTTTGAATACCAAAACTCACAGGTTTCCGTATTTAACACCCCATAAAAAACGGGAATGAATCGACTAAATAAACTTTCTTTCACCATAATATTATTCAACCGTTCAAATAACTGGCTGGGCTGCATATCGTGATGAATATTAATCTGCACCAAGGTCTTAAACATCACCATATACAGGGCTGCCGGCACGCCTTTGCCAATAATATCCGCAATCATAATGCCCACACACCCATTCCCCAACTCAAAAAAGTCATAGTAATCGCCACCAATCACAGCGGCTGGTTTAAACATAGCGCCAAATTGAATGTGCGGGGACTCTGGAACTTTTGCCGGCAACAATTGCTTTTGAATTGAAAAGGCCACTTGAATCTCTTGATCCAACTTTTGATTGGATAACGTGTCTTCAATTAATTGTGCATTTTGGATCGCGGCCGCACTCAACGCCGTAATCGTCGATAATGTATCAATGTCACTCTGTATAAGCTGCTTAGACTCTGGTTTTGACTTTTGGACCACGTGCAAAATCCCAATTAACTTATCTTGCAATTTAATTGGGATACATACGTAGCTATCCACCAACACTTTAGTCTTTTGATTCAACAAGGCATCGCTATGATAATTTTTAATCGCCAATAACGTCTGTGTTTCAACCACATGCTGAGATAACGTTTGCCCCGATACGAATCGATATTGACGTCTGATCTTATCCGGAAAATTTTCATGAACACGGGTCACAAATGCCGTGCCTTGCTTCAATTGAATACACCCCATATCGGCATGCCCAATTGACAACAACAGCTGCAACAAAACGGATAACAACCGATCCAAATCCGTAATCGAATTCAAAATTTTAGTCACCTGCTCAATAATCGACAACCGCTGCTCATTCACCCGTTGAATGTGGGCCACCTTAGTAATATTTCGCAACACAATAACCGTCCCAATCGGGCGCTTATCCACCCCACACACCGGGGCAATATTCGCCGATAACACCAGCTCGTTCGCATTCAGCTCAATATCGGTGAACGCTTTTTGCTCAATAATGGACTGAACCAACAAATCCATTATCCCTAAATCGCTTAATTTATCCAAAATCGCATTGGATGACACGTCCGTACTAATCTGCAAAAATTGCTTTGCCGCACGGTTAACAATATCGATCTCATGATGTTCATCCAACATAATCATGCCTTCGGTCATGGAGCCGATCATGGACGATATTTTTGTTTTTTCAGACGCACGAATAAATTTCATGCGCCATAAATGCGTTGAAATTTGGTTGCTAATCGTATGCAAAAACGTATAATCGGATTGCGTATAGGCTTGATGCCGATGCGTCCCCAAATACACAAGCCCCATAAATTGCCCGCGAAAAATCAAGGGCACATTGACCACCGAATTGAGTTGTTTAATTGTACTTAATTCTTCAGAGACATTATACCCAATTTGCCGAATAATATTGGCTGATCGCGCATCCACAATGCGCCCCAAAAATGGCAAACTGTGCTTGAGCACCTCATCGCGCACATGTTCAACCAATTGATTGTCAGCCGGACTATTTAAATAAAAGACCACTTTACTGGCTGCATTGGACGTAACCCCGAGCAAAAATACGCAAAAGAGATCCATGTCCAACACTTTTCTTAAGGCCTCAAACATAATGGAAACCGCCTGTGAATGCGTCAAGGACTGACCCAATTCATACGATATTTCATGCAACACCGACATGACAACATAATCACTGGATTCTGGCTTGTCCTGCGATTGATCCTCCAGCTGTCGGCGCAACACCACCGGCAACACCTTGGCGGCCAACCATTCGACTGCCTCGGCTACCGCCGGATCGCACACTCCCGCATGCCCCACCGCAATCACACCCATGCACGCATGCCGCAACGTCCGCAATACAAAATACTGCGTGTTATGCGCCGGGGGATCCTCCAACTCAATGGGACTGGATAATTGATCAACCCCCCAATTCAACTGCCCCACTTTTGTTCGTAAAGCCGTATAGAGCGAAACAGACACCAGTGGGTCCGCATCCACGACTTTGGCCACCACCTGCGCATTGTCCGGTTCAAGAATAAGACTATGCACCCGATACGTTGCATCAATGGCTGTGATCCGCTCAACAAATGCATTGAGTATTGTTAAAACATAACTGGCAATTGATGACTCTTCACAATACTGTTGAACCGTCACCGCCATCGCACTAGGCCGTCATAAAAACGCTTGAATCTGTCTCGCTAAATCCGCCAATGCTTCGGGGATTCCAGGTCGAGCGTTCGCAAACGATAAATCCCCAGTTCCTTGAATGGGTACCAAATGAATATGCGCATGGGGCACGTCCAACCCGGCCACCAGCACCCCCACTCGGTTGCAAGGCACCGCCTGCTCAATGGCCCGTGCCAAGCGCTGGGCAACGGTCATGCTGGCGTGCAACACGGGTTCTGGCAAGTCAAAAAATCGATCAACTTCCACCCGTGGGACTAACAAGGTATGCCCACGCTGTATTGGATTAATGTCTAGAAAGGCCACAAACTGGTCATCATCATACACCCGATAACTGGGGAGGTCACCCGCAATAATTTTTGAAAATAATGATGTCATAATTTGGAAGTGTGTTACAGTATATTAGTATGGCATTATTTGTATTGGTTTTCAAATTAATTGCCCCAATATTTATCATTGTATTTTTGGGGGCTTTCTTGCGCTACCGGGGCATGCTCACGGATCGGTTTGTCACAACCGCATCCCAGCTAACCTTCCAAACAGCACTCCCCGCTCTGGTTTTTTTAAAGATAGCCAAAGCCCCCCTGCATGAGTTGGCCACCTTCAATTTAGTCTGGGCGGCATTGCTGGCCTTGGCCCTGTACAGTTTGGGGCTCGTTCTTCTCAGTCACTATTACCGGCCCAATCAAGCCGTTTTTATTCAGGCGGGGTTTCGGAGCAATTTTGGTATTATTGGCTTAAGCATTGCCTGGCTGTTATGGGGCAACATCGGCCTTAGCCAAGCGGCCTTGCTGCTGGCGTTTATCAGCCCTCTATACAATGTGGGCAGCATTGTGGTGTTTAACTACTACAATCCCCAAACCAATGGACCAAGTTATTGGCAATCGTTTGTAAAAACACCCATGCTGTGGGGGGCCTTGTTGGGCATTGCTTTTGCGTATTACAACTGGGGGATTTCGCCCGTCGCCGAACAAACCTTGCAATACCTTGGCGCCTTGGCCTTGCCATTGGCCTTAATTGGCATTGGAGCCACCTGCACCAAAGAAACGATTTTATCCCTCTCTTGGGTGCATGCTGTGGTGTGTGGGCTTAAGCTAATCATTGCACCGGCATTGGCTGTTGGCATTGGCCTTGCTCTGGGGCTTTCGGGACTGGATCTTGGGGTTTTATTTCTGCTCATGGCAACTCCCACCGCAGTCGCTAGCTTTATTGTCGCACAGAGCTTGAATGGGGATGTTAAACTCGCTAGTAGCCTCGTGGTCATGACCACGATTTTGTCCAGCATTACCTTGCCCATTGGCATTACCCTACTGGTTTACGGGGGCTGGATCAGCTTGCCTGGCTTTTAAACCAATCGCATAATATTTATACTGAGCCTTAAGACCCCAATACTGACTCAACACTGATTTATTTATATCCGGTATATTATCAAACCCCGTCGCATGCATTGTGTGCTGAGGAAATGCCTGCTGGATCTGATGTAAAACTCGATTATTGTCGACACGCAATGGCATATCGTGCACAAGAAAATAATCGCGAGTATGATCAATCCCACTGGCCACTCGATCCGGAAAATGTCGCAAGTATAAATACTGTATGGGGGATGCAAAACTGGCATCATGATCTGAAATAAGCGCAGTAGAGCCAACAAAACTAATGATGCATTGGGTTGAACGGGGTTGTTGACGAATTTGCGATACAATCTCATCATGGGGGATGAACAAAATTGGCTGAATAAACCAAGTTTTTTGGACATTGCACACCAAGACAACGGCGTTGATCATCAGCCACCCCATGATGAAATATGAAGGCACACGAACTTTAATCAGACTATACACAAACAAATAAACTATTGGCATTAAAAATCGGGGTGTGCTTTGAATGGCATACGGATAGAAAAATGTTGTAAAAAAAACAGTCACAAAAAACAGCACGCCAACACAATACATAGAAAAACGAACCGTTTCATCCGCACTGGCTGTTGCCTGACGACAGACAAAAACAACCAACGCCCCAACAAATACAGCGGCCACAAGCGACCCAATTGGGTGCAAAAACTCACCCACCACGGCAGCATACGGCAGATACAAAATTCTGATTATTAATTGTTTAACAATCGAGTAATCAAATTGAACCAATTGCGTAGAAAACTGGTTGGATTTTAAGGCAAGTACCGGAATCGCTCCAATCAAATTAATCCCAACTCCTACACTGAATTGACGCCAATCTGGCCATCGCTTTCGCATTAACAATCGTCCAGCTACACTAGTCACAAACAGCAAATAACCCATATAACTACTGTTTAATAAAACAACACCACTCACACACCCAACGACCACGTACTGCCATTGCCCCGTTTTTTCCCATCGATAATAAGCATAAAGACTCACCATCACCCATAGCGATGCAAATGAATAATAACGAACTTGTTTCGCATACATAAAAAAATAAGACGAAACAGTACAGACGCCAATAAAGGCCAAGCGTTGGGATAGCGATGAAAACCCACGCATGGCTACCCCCCCAACCACAACAAAATGACAGGCAATGGGCAGAACATTAAACCACCAATCGTATACAATCGATTCAGGCATCACCTTGCGCCAGATATTGGTCACCCAATAATGGCCAACCGGATGCCCCGGATCTGGCTGTTGAAAATACTGTTTAAGCATTTCACCTAAGGGTTTTTTAGCATAAAAAATAGTAAATAATTCATCGCCCCAATAGGTAAACGTCTGACTCATTGCCATATAAGCAAAAAACCCGAACACACAGGCCAATAGGGGCAAAATCTTTCCTATACGCGTTACATCCAGCCGATTTAATCGGGTCGCCAACGCCATTACAACTGTCCTTTAATTTTTTCACCCAAAGTTGGCTGAATGCTCACCGTAATGTCTGAATGCGTCTCCCGCGTGACATCGGCAATCACCCGCCCATGCTTATACAACAAATTCCGAATATCCGCTCGCGTATGCGGTACAGGAATCACCAGTGTGTGTTCAAACTGGGTAATAAACGTCGCCAGCGCCGCCTTAAGCTGGTCAATATCCGCTGGATTATGGGCCGACATCACACACTTTGGGCTATACGGTAGTGCCAGCGCATCAAGATCTAAATCAGCATCCACTTGGTCTGATTTATTAAATACATAGAACACCGGGTGGTCATTGGCCTGAACCACCGACTGCGTTGTTTCAATATGAACCAGCCAATGCGGCGACGAGACATCCACAACATGAATAAAAAAGTCGGCTTCATAGACCGACTCTAATGTTGCATAAAATGCATCGATGAGCATCGTCGGTAGCTTTTGAATAAACCCCACCGTATCCGTCACCAAAACGGGCGGGGCATCGGGCAACTGCAACCGCCGTGTGGTTGGATCCAGGGTGGCAAATAAGGCATCTTGCTGCACCACATCACTGTTTGTAATTTTATTAAACAATGTGGATTTCCCAGCATTGGTATATCCCACAATAGCGCCCACACTGTGGGGGCGTTGCCCCCGAGCTTTGCGGTGGGTGTCTCGGTTTTTTCGCACCCGAGCCAATTGCACCTTTAAGGTTTTAATTCGAGCCCGAATTAACCGTTTGTCCACTTCCAACTGAGTTTCCCCAGGCCCCCGTGTACCAACCCCACCCCCCAACCGAGACAAGTGCGTCCACAGCCGTGTTAATCGCGTTGATAAATACGTCAGCTGAGCCAGCTCCACCTGAATTTTAGCTTCATGCGTCTGGGCCCGTTGCGCAAAAATATCTAAAATCAAACTGGTTCGATCCAAAATTTTGCATTTAAACCGTTCTTGCAAGGCCTTTTGCTGGCGGGGCTTCAGTTCATCATCCGCAATCACAATATCAACCCCCGCCAACTGCTCAGCAACTTCGTCTAACTTACCCGCACCCAAATATAAACTCGGATGTGGGGTATCTCGCTGCTGACTGATGCAGGCTTTGACCGCAATCCCCGCCGTTTTGGCCAAATCAGCCAGCTCCACCAACGACTCCCGGCAGGACAATGCCCCCTGACCGGTATCCACTGCAATTAAAATAGCGACTGGCTGCCCCATTATTTAACCGACTGTTTGGCCAATCGTTCAGCGTAGGCATGCCGTTGTTGATAGATGGCTTCAGACGGCTTGAGATTCATGAGTTTTTGATAATACACAGCAGCGTTCGCATAGTCTTTTTGATTTAAGTAAAAATTAGCCAACCGCTCAATGGCCACCAAACTGTAGGGGCTTGCCGTATAGGCTTTCTCCAAATGTTCCTGCACTTTGGGGTAATTTTTATCTTCATAGTACAGCTTGGCCAAAATATCGCTGACCGATTGATACATGGGGTCTGCCGCCGCAATTGACTCAAAATAGGTATACGCTAAATCCCGCTTTCCGCGATTTAAATACAACGCGCCGACGTTGTACCGAACATCCAAAAACTGACCCGGTCGCGCATCCAAATCCAACGTGTACCGATAATAGTGTTCCGCCTGATCCAATTGATTATTCATATGATAAAACTGAGCCAATGACCGGGAAAACAATGGGTTTTGATGGTCAATCGCCTGAGCCAACTCAAAGTGCGCTTGGGCCTGCTTAAGCATTGCTGTTTTATCGGCGTTTGGCTCTTTTGATTTTGTGATGTAAATCTGACCCAATTGGGTGTAATTCCACGGGGATAAGTCATCCAATTTAATAGCTTCACGAACCGTGGCTTCCATCTGATCCCGCAGCCGATCCCGTGTTGTTTGGGGAGACGGATTGGTCGCCAACCACGCTGTATACGTAATCACCGCCTGCGATCGATAATACGCCTCCAAGGGCGCATACTGCATCGCCTTTTGATAGTATGCAATGGATTCCGGGTATTTTTTCCAAACGTGATGATAATACGCATTGCGATACGCACGCTCGGCTTTGTACGCATTCACGGTATGCCAACAAAATACCCCCAAAACACCAAATCCCAATAACAAAACACTCAGTTTTAGGGTATGCTTAATCATTCCATTTGATCCGTCATTGGCTGATTGACCACAAACGCAACACTAAGCAATACATAAAACAGAAACAGCGTGGCGACAACCCCAAAATTAAACAACACCTGCCCCAAATAAATTAAGGCTCCAGCCAAACACCCCAGCGCCACATAACCCTTGGGGTGCTTATTTAAATCGCCAACACCCATTAAAACACCCAAAACCAAACCGCCAATAACCAGCCCATAGTAAACAAAAAAACCAAGGGCCCCTTTGCTCGCCAAGGTATTCAAATACTCATTGTGCAAGCGGTCTGGTGTAAAATGATGCCCCCCCTCCAAGGGCCCATAATCTGAGCGACGGTATTTGGGGTATGCATATTTAATGGTATCCAGACCGGTGCCCACCACCCAGTTGTCACAAAACCACGGCCAACTGCTTTTCCACATTGAGGTCCGAGCCGTTCCTTTGATGGCATCGTTTTTGTAACTGTTAATCTTGCTGGTAATTGTCTTTTGTGTACCAGCATTACCAATAAAATCAACCACGCTTGAAAACGATAACGTAGCCGCAAACAGAATTAAGCTGCCACTGGCGACCCAACGACTCAACCGTGTTAAATGGGCATGGGGAATCATCCAGTAACCATATACAAGCCATAAACACAGAAACACACCCGCTTCAATCCAGGAAATGCCCACAAATTGCAACCGGATAAAGGCCCCAATAATGACATATCGCAGTAAAAAATCTCGGGAAGCGGTCTCTGAAATCGGCAGGGTCACCACCCCGATCACCAACGCGATTGCCACAAGAATCGCGAGCCAAAGATGCACCCCCACAACAAAAATACCCGTTGTTGCCGCAATGCAGCCAAACAAACCCAGCACACGCCAATCCAAGCGTCGATGATGCAACCAGTAGTCAACCCCAACCATCACCAACACAAGACTGTAAATGATCACCGCCAAGGTTTCGGATTTGTTGTGCAAGAAAAATACAGCAGACAAATACAAAACACCCATAAACAGCAACAACGCCCCGTCGTAGACCACTTGGCGCCAGCGTTGGGCTAGTGGTGTGGTTGTGCTGATTTTAATATAAAAAAAAGACAGTGCCGCAATAAATGCCGTCCAGGTTGCCCGTGAGTAGGATAAATATTGGGCATAATACAACAAAGCCGTACAGACTGCTAGTCCCACAAAAAGGGCTCGAAACACCCATGGCCGCACCGCCGCATTGCGCTGGCAGAACCAAATAATCACACCCAAGCCAACCGGGACCAGCATGCTCACATAGGGGCAATAGTGCACCGGATTGTTAATGCATCCAAACACCCGTAAGGTGGCATCAGCACTCCAGCTCATTGTATCCAAACCCAGGCTTTGAATAACCCCATACACCGCCGACCCCGCACCGCCCACTAAAAGCGTACCCAAGACCCAAGCCACCATGGCTTTGGTTCGCAACAGTGTCACACTGGCAAACACCAAAAAACAGTAGTTAAGCGTGGTGATCAGGCCTTCCCATCGATCATACGACCCAATCAGACTGAGGCGTGGATTGAGCGAAAACACTGTGCTGGCAATACTGGATAAAACCCACAAGGCAATGGGTATCTCAAGCCCTGTTTTTCTATACGACCGGGTAAAAAATAGGGATTCAATGAGCCACGTTGCAGCCATTGCCGCTGAGCCAAAGCGCAATACCAAGAGTTTATTGATTTCAAATACCGACCGCGTTTCATCTGAAAATGCCCAGGGAATCCCCATCGCCATGGCAACAAAAAAAAGTGTGTAAAGCCCATTAAACAACCCCCAATACCGATTGGCTTTCAGTTTTAGAATGATTGAGTGGATACTGTGCATATCTTTAATTATCTTACCATTAATACGATCGCTTTCAATATAGTTGTACGCATTGCGTAGATGGATGATTGGCTATACTAACAAATGGAACAAAGCGTTGGCTAACCAACTGTTTATTGCTTTTACAAACGACATGCACTGCCGAAACCCCACAAAGCACCCCCATATGGGCGATCACTGTATCAAATGTTACAAGCGTAGTTTCTGACGCATGCGTGTGACACAACCGAAACAATTCAGAAAATGACAATTTCCCACGATAGTCCTGGTCAACCCAAGCGGGCAACGGCGTATTGCTACGCTCTCCGATAAACAGAACGGTCGCATTGTGTTTTAGTTGGCACACACGCGTCCAAAAACTGCGTTGCTTCAACCGGGCATTGACCCGATTGGAATTAACACAATTATTAACCACCACAATTGGGCCGGGTGGCCATGAACGCGCCGGCATTTCTGTCATGCCCAGATACGAATCAATACCTGGGAACTCCATTTTTTTCACAGCAACCCACGGAGACAAGACCGACTGAACCGCATTGGAAATTAAATCGCCGATACGCCCCGGCCCCGGCATTCGCCGGTAATTTAAGCCCAAAAAATACCCCCCCGGCTCGTGAATAACTTCAGACAAGCAGTCCCGCTTCGTCACAATAACTGAACCTGGGCTGGATTGGCCGTTGGATCGAATCTGGCAGCCCATAGCTTCAAACAAAAACGCCAATGGCGTTGGCCCCAAAATATGCACGGAAATACCCTGCGAAATCAACATATGCACCATGGGCAAATGAAATAGCTGATCACCCAAATGAACATGAGACGGATAAAATGCCAAACATACCGTGTGTTTAAACGTAAACAACGGGTCTATCGGTCCATGGCAAATGCCAGCGACCGCATTCAAAGAAAATTTATACCGATAATATCTGGAAATTATGCTTAATTTAATTTTTTTAATGTAGTACAAAACCACCGCTTTAGTATAAACTAATATAGGATGCCATTGCTACACAAAGTCATTATTAATCGATTAAAGAAACATGCACACGTTGTGGATGGGGTGATGTTCATGTCGGATGATGGACACAGCATCTTGGAGCGCTTCATTGGCAAGCACCCCTTGCTGAAGCCAGAAATGATTGTGATTAATGACCAGCCCTATGGATTCAAGCGCCTGCGAAAAGAATTGGAACGGCTGGAAAATTACCCAATCTATTGCGAGTTGGAATACACAACCGCCACATTGCCCCCAGATGCGATGCCCGATGACGACGAAGACTTAGTCCTTGGCACCGTTTTATATTTTGATTTATATACCGAAATCCCACTCCAACGCCCGTTTAACACGCTGCCGAATTGGATGACTGATTTTTTACCCTTTGTTAGCATTGAGCATATTCAAAATTTGGCCAATCCAGACAACGCCTCACTGATTGTATGCTCTAAATTTTCAGATAACCTGGACGATGATTTTATGGAATTGCCGTTTACCTTGGACCTATCCGATGACGATGACAGCGAGGCATTTGAAGCCGCTTTGGAAGCCGCTTTGAGCGAATACACCCAAAAACCAGTTGCGCATTGGCATCATTTGCTGGATAATTACCTTAAGAATTTTTTGGACATTATTAAGCAGATTGACGAACGCTTAATGAACTAACCGACGACACTTATGGCAAAACGAACATTATACAATCATGTCTGGGATCGGCACACTGTCGAAACCCTACCAAACGGAGACACCCAATTGTTTATTGGCCTTCACATGGTGCATGAGGTTACGAGTCCACAGGCGTTTTCCCAGTTAAGTGAACACGGTGAAACGGTCGCCTATCCCGATCGAACAGTGGCAACGGTGGATCATATTGTGCCGACTGATTCCATTCAACGCCCGTTTCAAGACCCCCAAGCCGAAGCCATGTTGTCTGCCTTACAACACAATACAAACGCTTTTGGGGTTCAATTCTTTGGGCTAGATTCCGGACAATATGGCATTGTCCACATTGTTGGGCCTGAATTGGGATTCACACAGCCGGGAATGACCATTGTGTGTGGGGATAGCCACACCAGTACGCACGGGGCGTTTGGCTCTTTAGCCTTTGGCATTGGCACCACCCAAATTGAACATGTCTTGGCCACCCAAACGTTGGCCTTACCCTCATTGAAAGTTCGCCAAATTCAAGTCACCGGCACATTGGCGCCTGGTGTATCTGCCAAAGACGTAATCTTAAAGATTATTCAGACCCTCGGGGTTCATGGCGGCATCGGGTATGCCTACGAGTATGCTGGATCCGTGATTGAATCCATGGACATGGAGGGCCGCATGACTATCTGCAACATGAGCATTGAAGGCGGCGCCCGTGTGGGGTATGTGAACCCGGATGAAACAACGTTTGCGTATATGAAAGGCCGCCCCTATGCACCCAACGATGCTCAATGGGCAGCCGCGCTTGACTATTGGACAGCCATTCGCACCCAACCCGAAGCCGAATTTGATGACCAAGTCTTTATTGATGGGAACCAACTGGAACCCATGGTAACTTGGGGCATTCACCCAGGGCAATCCGTTGGGATTTCGGAGCGGTTACCAATGCCCAACGGCGATGCCGATATGCTGCGGGCCTACGATCATATGGGGCTAACCCCCGGCGATCCGATTGCGGGGACCCCCATCGACGTTGCGTTTATTGGATCGTGCACCAATGCCCGATTGCCTGATTTGCGGGAAGCCGCTGCCGTATTGACCAATCAGCGGGTCCATGACTCGGTCCGGTGTTTGGTTGTTCCAGGTTCTTCCGCCATTAAACAACAGGCCGAAGCCGAAGGCTTAGATAAAATTTTCAAAGCGGCGGGTGCCGATTGGCGATCCCCGGGATGTTCCATGTGTCTAGCGATGAACCCCGATCAATTGGTCGGCAATGAGCGATGCGCCTCATCCTCCAACCGCAACTTTATTGGCCGCCAAGGCAGCGCCACCGGTCGAACCTTTTTAATGAGTCCCGCGATGGTGGCTACGGCTGCCATTCATGGCTGTATTACGGATTGTCGCGCATGAAAATAATCACGGTTACCGGACAAGCTGTTGTTATCCCAGGCGATGATATTGATACGGATCGGATTGTTCCGGCCCGATTTTTAAAAGAAATTACCTTTGAAAAAATGGGAAATTATTTGTTTTATGATGAACGATTCCACGCAGACGGATCCCCCAAAGACTTTCCACTCAATGCTGTCGACCGTTTGGGCGCAACCGTTTTAGTTGTTGGAGCCAATTTTGGCTGTGGGTCATCCCGAGAGCATGCCCCGCAAGCCATTATGCGCTACGGCTTTAAGGCCATTGTGGGGGTATCGTTTTCAGATATTTTTTCTGGCAATTGCCAAGCCATTGGCGTTCCCTGTATCCCCGTATTGCAATCCGATATTGATGCCATCATGAACGCCGTCGCCGATGCCAGCTCCACCCTAACCCTTGACTTGGGAAACCAACAGATTCAAGCGGGAGATCAAACCTGGTCCAGCCAGCTATCGCCCGCTCGCCAGCAGGCCTTTGTCACCGGCGAATGGAACATTAAAGGAATTTTAAAAACCAATGCGGATAAAACGCGAGCCGTGGCCGATGCCTTACCGTATATCCGAAAATTTCACACGTAACCCCCTCTATTTGTAAACAAATTATGTAGACAAAACCAGCCATAATTTTGTATACTTAAGTGTATTATGGGAACACAAATAAAACTCGCAATTAATGGCTTCGGTCGTATTGGCCGAAATGTATGTAAAGTAGCCTTGGCTACGCCTGGAGTCTCCGTTGTCGCCATCAACGATCTAACCGACCCCAAAACATTGGCGCATCTCTTCAAATATGACAGCGTCCATGGTCGCTTTCAGGGAACCGTTTCGCACACAGACACGGCCATCGTGATTGATGGCGTTTCGATCCCCGTCTATGCCGAGCGCAACCCAGCCAACTTGCCGTGGAGCAACCACGATGTGGATGTTGCGATTGAATCAACCGGTATATTTACACAAGGCACGAGTGACCGCGGTGGGTATTTGGATCACATTCAAGCCGGTGCTAAAAAAGTGATTTTAACGGTTCCAGCGAAAGATAGCATTCAAACCATTGTCTTGGGTGTTAATGATGCCGAAATTAAGTCCGACATCGTTGCCTATTCCAATGCCAGCTGCACCACGAACTGTTTGGCACCATTAGCGAAAGTAATTCACCATGCATTTGGTATTGAAAAAGGTTTCATGAACACCGTTCATGCGTATACGAATGATCAAAAGATTTTAGACTTGCCCCACAGCGACTTGCGTCGGGCACGCGCCGCCTCGGAATCCATTATTCCCACAACCACTGGAGCCGCCAAGGCTGTTGGGTTGGTTATCCCTGATTTGGCTGGAAAGCTCGATGGTGGGGCCATGCGGGTACCGGTTAAAGATGGGTCCGTCATTGACTTGACCTTGGTGCTGAACCAAGCGCCCTCGCGTGAAACCATTATGAGCACGTTGGAAGCCGCTGCTGCTGGAGATTTAGCCGGCATTATGGAGTACACGGAAGAGCCAATTGTATCATGCGATGTTATTGGCAATCCGCATTCCAGCATTATTGACGGTCTATCCACAATGGTCATGGGCAATTTGGTTAAACTCGTTGCCTGGTACGACAACGAATGGGGCTACTCTAACCGTGTTGTTGATCTAGCCAAATCCATTACTGGCGCATGAGCGCCGTTGTTTTGACACAAACGACCCCCCTGCTCTCCAATTGGACCGGTACATTAAAGGGCCAACGCGTGTTGGTTCGTGTGGATTTCAATGTTCCCTTGCGATCCAATGGTACCATTGCGGATCAGGCCCGTATTATTGAGGCCCTCCCCACGTTAACGTTTTTAATCCAAGAAGGCGCTCGCATTATTTTAATGTCTCATCTTGGCCGACCCAAAGGTGTATCCAAACGGTATCGATTGTTGCCGGTTGCAGAAGCCCTAGCCACGCAGTTGGGGCAGGCGGTTCAGTATTGCCCATCCCCCATCGATAGTGCCGAAACAGTGGCGATGGTGAATGCCATGACCGATGGACAGGTATTGCTTTTAGAAAACATTCGATTTGATGCACGAGAAGCCGCCAACGACCCTGAATTTGCCCGCATATTGGCCAATTTGGGGGATCGGTTTGTATTTGATGCCTTTGGTGTGGCGCACCGGGCCCATGCATCAACTGCCGGCATTACCCAGCATTTACCCAGCTGCATTGGGTTTTTAGTCGAAACTGAGCTCAATTACCTCAATGCAACCCTGAGTCAACCCGATGCCCCTAAATTAGCCATTATTGGGGGTGCTAAAATTTCCACAAAATTAGGTGTGCTTCAAAACTTATTGGGGCGTGTGGATCAATTGGTTGTTGGGGGTGCGATGATGTTTACCTTGCTAAAAGCCCAAGGGTTTGCTATTGGTGACTCGTTGTATGAACCCGATTTGTTGGAAACAGCCACGGCCTTTTTAGCCGCAGCTGCTGATAGCCCCACGGAGCTCTATATTGCCCAAGATGTGGTGTGCGCGACTGGATTTAAAGCCAAAACAGCCGAGGTCTACCCCACAACAGCGTTGCCCGATGGCCACATGGGCTTGGATATTGGCCCCACCAGTGTTGCCTTTATTGACCAGTGGGTGCAAAACGCCAAAATTATTATTTGGAACGGTCCATTGGGGGCCTTTGAAACTCCGTTGTTTTCATCCGGCACGCGCGCCATCGCTGAGGCCGTTGCCCGCAATACGGGTACCAGTGTGGTTGGCGGCGGAGACTCCGTTCAAGCGATTCATGATTTTGACATCGACACCACTGCCATCAGCCACATTTCAACCGGTGGCGGGGCCTGCTTAGCCGTTCTTGAGGGACACCCATTACCCAGCATTTCGGCCATCCAATCATGTCCAAAAACTTAGCGCATACGATTGAGACTCTGCATACAACCAAACGGCATTTAATCACCCCTGTTGCCCGTCAGGCCCAAACCCCATCCCCCAGTACCGTACTGCCCATTGTCTATCGCCTGTGTTTGGGGCTGGTTCAGGGCATTGGCATTGGGGTTGGCTGGCTATTTATTCAGACGCTCCAATCGTGGGCCCAGTTGTGGCTGCTCTAACGCACCGCTTTAGCCGATGGGCCTGGCATTACGCCGCCCTGGGCTTGGGCATTGGCATGGACCAACTCACCAAATACCTGTGCTTGGCGCTTTTGCCCGCCTATACGCCCATCCATCTGATGCCGGGGCTTGCCTTGCAGGTGGTGTACAATCGCGGGGCCGCCTATGGGTTTTTCGCTGGACAAACCCCGTGGTTGGTGGGTATTGCGAGCCTGTTTAGCCTGTATTTTATGGCGACCTTTCATGTTGACCGTTGGCAAAGCCCCTCCCCGCTGGGTAGTCGATTGTTAATTATTGGGGCGTTGGGCAATTTGTTGGACCGTATGATCCATGGGTTTGTCATTGATTTTATTTCAATCGGCCGGTTTCCGGTCTTTAATATTGCCGATATCTGCATTACCGTGGGCATTGGGTTGCTCATTTATCGGAGCCTGAGACAGGCATGAGCCTGGATTTTTTATACGAAGATGGGGACCTCGCTGTTTTAAATAAGCCCGCCGGTATGTTGACACATCCGGCATCCCGGCGGGAAATCCTGCCCTCGGTATCCGATGCCCTGGTGCACTGCTGGGGGGATGCCTTAGACATCACGGCGTTTGACCCCGCACGCCCAGGCATTGTGCATCGGCTAGACTGCGATACCAGTGGGCTCTTGGTCGTGGCCAAGCATGCCACCAGCCATGCCATACTGAGCGCCCAATTTAAAGCCCGGTCCGTGGTGAAGCGCTACATTGCAGCGGTGCATGGCCGAGTCCACACCGATGAGTTTGTTATTGCGGAACCCCTCCGGCGTGTCCGTGGCCGTAGTCATTACAAAATGATTGCCCAAGCGCACCCGGATGCCAAAGACGCTGAAACCCATTGCCAATGCCTGTATCGAACCTCCACCAAATCCATTTTATTGGTCACCCCCAAAACGGGACGGACCCATCAAATTCGTGCGCATTTGGCCCACAAACACCACCCGCTCATCGGGGATGGGCTGTATGGCAAACCCAGCAAGCATTATCCCGGGCACTTGCTACAGGCTAACTATCTTGAGTTCACCCACCCCACAACCCAACACCGACTCGCCTTTCAGCTCAATGCCCCGGCGTGGGCAGCGTATTAAACAACGCATCCCGGCGATGCTTGGCCACCGAGAGCCAGCTTAGGACTTGATCCGGATCGGTTTTGAGCATCGCTAACACATGGTCTAGCTCATCCCGAATACCCTGCAAGCCAGTCGCAATGGCTACCGTGTTTTCCCGGCACACATCTGCCCCCCAAGCGGGGTCATGCGCAGCTACCCGAGTTGTATCCCGCAAGCCCGGGCCAACCACTGGGTCTACCGCATGGCCCTGGGTCGCCCGGATTGTCAGGCAAGCCATTAAATAGGGAATATGCGAGGTTAACGCGACCCAGCGATCGTGATCGTGCGCATCTAGCACCACGGGCTGCATCGCCATGCCCGCAATCCACTGCATAAAAATCGGTACTTCTGGGCTGTCAGGGACTTGAGGAACCACCACATACTGCCCCCCATCCAAGATCTGTGGCCCAGCATGCGCAACCCCCATTTTTTCAGAACCCATCATGGGATGCCCCCCAATATAGGTTTGATTGGCCTTCACAGACAGTCCCATTAGCGGCGCTTTCACACTGGCAATATCAGACACTACGAGTGGTTGCTCGCTATGCTTGGATACAGCCATTAACGCTGTTTGAACGTGAGCAATTGGGGTGCACACAATCGCTAAATCCAAATCGGTTGGTAAATCCGTGATTGTCGCCACTGCCGTGGTAACCCATCCCCGATCACAGGCGTATTGCCGTGTCTCAGGATCTGGATCCACCCCGTATCGCTCTGTATCCGGATACTGCTGGGCAATGCGTGCCGCTAAGGACCCCCCCATAACGCCCAGCCCAATGATGCCAATGCGCTTATACATTGTGATCGGGCCGCAATTGCTTTGCGTCACCCAAATACACATGCTGAATGGCCGATTGGGGAACTGCTGTATTCACATGCACCAAAATTCGAATGCATCGAGCCAACCCCCCCGGCACATCAATTTCGTTCAAGCAAAGCAATGGGGTATGTGCCAAACCCATTGCACGGGCCGCTGCCGCTGGAAACGCCGCATTTAAATCCGGGGTAACTGAAAAAAAGACTGAGGCAATATCCGAAATAACCACTGAATTTTCCTTTAAGATTGCCGATAAACAGTCTGTGGTTGCCGATAAAATATCCGATTCGGTATTGGCCGCACACACAGTGGCACCCCGAATCCCTCTTACAGGCATTGCATAATCTCCGTCGCTATGGCCGAAACAATCATGGCTTCATTATACGACTGGCCGGTCTCTTGCCGCAATGACGTGGCCACATGCCGAGCGTCCGTCACCACGGAATCTTGATTAATATTGAGCCCAACCCCCATGAGTAGCATTCGGGTATCGGGGTCCTCGGTTCCCAAGGATTCACACAACACCCCCCCCAGTTTGCGATCCCCAACCATAAGGTCGTTGGGCGGCTTGACCCATGCCCGAACGTACCCGTCTAGGACGGATTGGCATGCGGTTGCAACCCGTTCCGGCACTTGGGTAGGCGCATGCATTAACCGAGCCGTGGGAACCGATTGCATCACCGTCATATAAATCCCCCCCAACGCGGATACCCACGGCCGGCCCTGTTGCCCAACCCCGTGAGTTTGCTGACGCGCCCAAATAACCAGGCCCGACGCCTCTAAACCGTATTGATCCAAACATCGCCGAGCCTGCAACTGCGTGGAATCCACCGATGGCAACACCCAATAGCGCATTTACACGTCCGCGCGTGCGGCCGCATGAACCGCCGCTGGGTTTACCCCCAACCGGTCTTCTGCCAAGGTGCAAATTCGATCCACAATCGACAGATTGGCCAATGAAAAAAACGTGGTCCGATCGTGAGCGCTTTGATACTGATACATATTAAACTCTGAATCCGCTAATACCGATGGGTCCATCTGAATCAATTGGTAGAACCACGGCTTAATGGCTTTTCGAAACCAAAATTCAGCATAATAGTCTCGGTACCATGTTCGCCGATGCCATCCCCGATGCTGACACTGATTGCGCAACACAACAATGCGATGGGATACGACCGCATCAAACTGTTGGCCAATATCTGGACCATACGCCCATGAAAACGCCTGCAAGTCCGCATACCGGTCTGAAATACAGTGAATGGTGTCCGTGTAAACAGTAAAAAACGCATCCAATTGATGCGGATCCAAGGCATTAATTTCAGACACCCCGCCCTGAATATATTGGGCCAACCAATCGTCATTATTGGGGTAAAACAAATACCCCACATCAATGGGCAACAACGCCCCCTCGTCGGATACAATATAATTATTCCCATGCCGATCCCCACGCCCAAACACATCCCCCAAGGCCGCCTGTCTAGCCAAACCAACAACATGACTGCTATGCGCTGCATGCCCAGACACCCCCAGCCCATGCAGGGTGGTGCTCCCCAAGTAATCCGACACCCGCCAGTCCATCCCCCTCACACGGTAGCATTGGGTCTGATAGGTTGGCCACCCCAATTGGTCTAAAATTGCAATAAAATAACTGTGATAACACGCCGATTCAGGCTTCACCGTCACGATGCGGGTAGTCTCTGCCTGACGATAGTGCAGTTGATACACCGACTGGCTGGCCCCAATGTCATACGCATCCACCAAATCCCCGCCCCCCGCAAAATTAGTGACACACCCCCAAATCTCCGCAGATTTTAATTTGCGTTGCACCAACTCACACCGATGATCCAAATCATTAAACAACTGACGCCGCAATCGGCAATGAATCTCCCCATACAGGCTACCGGGTTTTCGCTGAAATGCCAAGCTAAATTGGGTGTCCGTTTGGCAATATTTCTGAAAATCTTCCGAGGCAATCGGCCAGACATGGTCCGGATGGCTGACAGCAGAAAAAGCCGTGAGTGTGTCAGGAACTGTGGATAATGACACGGCACCGATCCTGCAACACAGACATCGGGTACACACTTAGCAATGTGGTTAAATCTGGGCCCGATGCCTCCCCAGATATCGCCAACCGAACTGTTTTAAACACCAATCCCGTTGGCATGTTTAATGCCTTCACAACCCCCATTAAGGCGGATTTTATCGCAGTTTTATCCGACAACTCACTCAAAGACCCCAATGCGTCATGCACCGCGGCTAATAGTGTTTTTTGATCATCGGTCCACACAGTATCGCTCAACTGCTCCCGACGCTGAGCATCCGTTCGAGCATAGACGGCCAACACGGTATTAATTTGATCCAACCGATCCACACTGTCCCGCACCGAATCAAACACACGATCCAAGGCATCATCGGAAATCTGGTTGGCAATATCCGCCATCAAGGCCGGGTCCAAAAACGGTGCCACAGCCGATCGAAAATTAGCCAAACTTAATTGCTTAATATACTGCTTATTCATCCAAGTCAATTTTTGGGTATCAAAAATAGCCCCAGCTTTATGAATGCGGTCCAAGGAAAATTGGCGAACCATGTCTGCCACCGGTTGGATCTCCTGGCCATCCGGCGCCGACCAGCCCAACAAAGCCAAATAATTCACAATAGCAGCAGGTAAAAACCCCTGCGCTTGATAATCTGTAATGGACGTTGCCCCATGCCGTTTGGATAATTTTGTGCGATCCGGGCCCAAAATAATGGGGAAATGCCCAAAGGTAGGGATCGGCTGACCAGCTGGCAATAACGCTTGAAACAATAAAATATGCTTGGGCGTATTGGAAATATGATCTTCCCCACGCAACACATGGGTAATGCCCATGGCGATATCATCAGCAACAACGGCAAAATGATAACTCGGTAGTCCGTCAGACTTGGCCAAAATAAAATCCGATACTAAGGCCAAATCAAAGGTAATCGAGCCCCGGACTGCGTCCTCAAAGGTTAAGTCGCCCGATTCTGGCACTGCAAATCGAATGGTATGCGGCACCCCGGATGCCAATCGCGCCTGAATCTCGGCTTCGGATAAGTGCCGGCATTTGCGCGAGTACTGATACGGGTGTTTGGCTGCGTCAGCGGCGGCTTTTTCGGCTTCTAACTCTGATTCGGTGCAAAAACACCGATACGCATGCCCCGAGTCCAGCACCTGGTGAATGCCATCGTGATACGACCGTTCCGATTGTCGGTACGGCCCGCAAGCCCCGTTGGAATCCGGCCCCTCATCGTAGTTCAACCCCACCCAAGCCATTCCAGCCATAATATTGGCTTCAAATTCTGGCGTAGATCGCGCCTTGTCTGTGTCTTCAATGCGGACAATATAAGTCGCCCCGTGTCGCTGGGCAAACAACCAATTAAACAGCGCTGTTCGCAATGAGCCAATATGCAAATTGCCGGTTGGAGACGGCGCAAACCGAACCCGCATTACTGCGACTCCGATCGAATTTTATTTAATGCAGATCCCGCCTGAAACCAAGCAATTTGATTGGCATTGTACGTATGATTAACGGGAATCGATTCCGTGGTGCCATCGGCGTGATGCACGACCATCGTTAGCGGTTGACCCGGGGATAATTGGGTAACCCCTTGAATGGATATCCGATCCATTTCTTGCACCCGATTGTAATCATCGGGGTTGGCAAATGTCAGGGCCAACACCCCTTGTTTTTTCAAATTGGTTTCATGAATTCGAGCAAAGGACCGAACCACAACCACCTGAACACCCAAAAACCGGGCTTCCATGGCCGCATGTTCCCGAGAGCTGCCCTCGCCATAGTTCTCATCCCCAATCACAACGGAGCCCACCCCCAATTGCTGATACTGCCGGGCAGTGTCTGGCACCGGGCCATACTCTCCGGTCACGGCATTGAGAACGGCATTCGTTTCCCCGGTAAAGCGATTGGTTGCCCCGATTAAAAAGTTATCTGAAATATTTTCCAAATGGCCACGATACACCAACCAAGGCCCGGCCATTGAAATGTGATCGGTGGTGCATTTACCTGACGCTTGAATCAGCAACCGCAACTGGGTAAAATCAGCACCATCCCAGGCTGGAAAGGGGGTTAAGACTTGCAATCGCTTGGACGCTGGGTCAATGGTTACCGGCTGGGTCAAGTCATTGGACGGGGCTTGATAACCGTAGGTATTATCCGTAAAGCCCGATTTTGGAAAAATATCCCCCGATGGTGCCGGCAAGTGAATGGCATCCCCCGACGGCGTGGTTAACGTATCCGTGGCTGGATTAAACGTGAGGCGCCCCCCCAAGACCATAGCCGTGACCATCTCAGGCGAAGACACGAAGGCATGCGTTAACGGGTTGCCGTCATTGCGCTTGGCAAAATTGCGATTAAACGATGTAATAATCGAATTTTTTTCTGTAGAATCGTGGCGTTTCCATTGGCCAATACACGGGCCACAGGCATTCGCCAATACAACAGCCCCCATTTGTCGAAACGTATCCAACAGGCCATCGCGCTCCGCCGTTGCGCGAATCATTTCTGAACCGGGGGTAATGGTAAATTCACACTGAGCCTTAAGCCCAGCATCCACCGCAGCCTTGGCCACTCGATGGGCACGGCTTAAATCTTCATACGATGAATTGGTGCATGAGCCCACCAACCCCACAGACAACGCCTCTGGATACGCATTAGCCGTCACAGCATCGGCAAATTTAGACAACGGCCAGGCTAAATCGGGCGTAAAGGGCCCGTTAATATGGGGCTCTAATGTGGATAAATCAATTTCAATGACTCGATCATAGTATTGATCGGGGTCATCCAATACCGCTGGATCTGGTTGAAAATACTGTTGGTATTGAGCGGCCAACTCGGCAATTGGCGCCCGATTGGTCTGGGTCAAATAATCGGCCATTGAGGCATCAAACGGGAAGACGGATGTGGTTGCCCCAATTTCAGCGCCCATGTTGCAAATGGTACCTTTACCGGTGCAGGACAGCGATTCAGCCCCAGGGCCAAAGTATTCAATGACGGCGTTGGTCCCACCCTTCGCAGTTAACAAACCCGCCAAGTACAAAATAACATCTTTGGGACTGGTCCAGGATTCAGACGGAAACTGGCCCGTTAAACGAACCCCAATAATTTTAGGAAACTTTAACTCCCAGGGCAACCCCGTCATCACATCCACGGCGTCCGCACCGCCAACACCCACGGCAAACATGCCCAAGCCGCCCGCATTCACGGTATGGCTATCGGTGCCAATCATGACACCCCCCGGAAAAGCATAATTTTCCAACACCACTTGGTGAATAATCCCCGCCCCAGGCCGCCAAAACCCAATGCCGTAGCGATCCGATACCTGCTCCAGAAACTGATACACTTCCCGATTGGACTCTATGGCACGCTGTAGATCGGCTTCAGCACCATGCTCAGCTAAAATCAAATGATCGCAATGGACCGTGGTTGGCACCGCCGTTTGCGCACGGCCCGATTGCATAAATTGCAACAACGCCATTTGTGCCGTGGCGTCTTGCATGCAGACCCGATCCGGATTTAAATCAATATACCCCTGTTTAACGGCCGCCAACTCAGTACCCGATACCGCGTGGCTAATTAATAATTTTTCCGTCAGCGTTAAAGGCTGGTCAATTGCATCCAATACCTGCTTTAAACGGGCATACAGTGAAGCAATCGCATCCAGTTGCACTAACATAGCTTTTATTTTACCAAACTACAGAGTTTTCTCAACTGCCTGCACCAAAGTATCGGACAACGGCTTCACCCGGGACCCAAATCGAGCCACAACCGCTCCATTGCGATCCACTAAAATTTTATTAAAATTCCACGATATATTGCCCGACAAATCCGGGTTTGATTGGGTTAAATAGCGGTACAGCGGATGCATCCATCGGCCACGTACCGGCACTTTTTCAGTCATGGGGAATGAAACGCCGTAATTTAGCGAACAAAACTCAGCAATTGATTGGGCGCTGCCGGGTTCTTGGTTGGCAAAACTATTGCTGGGCACGCCCACAACCACGAGCCCCTGATCTTTGTATTGATCATACAAGGTTTGCAAGCCTTCGTATTGATACGTAAAGCCACATTTGCTCGCCACATTGACAAACAAAATTGGCTTGCCTTGTACCGATTCCCACGCCCACGGGGACCCCGATAACGTGTTAATGTTAATCGCATACAAATCCGCAGCAACCGCTGGAATATCCGCTGTATCGGCGTATAAGCGATCTCGAACAAGCCATAAACCAAGCCCCAAACCCAAACAAAGCCCCACTAAAACAGTACGCATAAAGAGCCTCCTTGGTCATGTGCTATTATTTGGAGCGGGATACCAGGTTCGAACTGGCGACCTTTTGCTTGGCAAGCAAACGCTCTACCAACTGAGCTAATCCCGCACATAGTCTTTAGCTTACCACGATTCCGACTAAATCGTGAAGCATTATTGGGGTTCCGTGACAATGCTTGCGGCAGCATCCACATCGGCTTTCAACGCCGCTTGCAAATCCTGCCGCTGTTGATCCACCGCATTAAATTTAGCCACCATGCCCGCTTCAGTATAGGCATCGGCCAAGGCATCCAGCGTGTTTAAATCCGTTTTACCCAAGTCCAAGGCTTTGGCATACGCCGCTTTCATTTTGGTGCGTTGGTCTTGCTCAGCATAATACTGGCCTTGGCCCACATACACCGATGGCCATGGGCTCGTCTCCTGCATTAAATCGGCTTTCAAACCGGCTTTTTTCCATTCGGATTCAGCCAAATCATGCTGGTCTTTTTCAGCATACAACTTGGCCAGAAAATAATGCGGAATGGGGGAGTCCGGATCTTGGGATATGCTTGCTTCAAACCCCTGAATGGCATCGGCATACACCCCCGTTTTGATTGCATGCACCCCTTTGAGCAGTGGGTTAACAATAATCAAGGGGCTGTCCCCCGCCACATCCACCAACAACTGATTTTTATTGTATTGCGCCCGAGCTTGAGCCACAGTTTGGCGTTCGGAGGCAAACGCATCGGGTTCAATCACTTTCGTGGGTCGACTGTCCTCTACCTTGATTAAATGCCATCCAAACTGGGTCTTCACCGGCTCAGATAATGCCCCTTTATCCAGGGCATACGCGGCATCTGCAAAGGGCGCCACCACGCTGTGATACCGTATCCAGCCCAAATCACCCCCTTTTTGTGCATTGCTCGGGTCAGCCGAATATTGACTGGCCGCTTGGGTAAAGGACAAATTGCCCCGCAAAATATCATCCCGAATGGTTTCAATTTGGGCCCTGGCCGCGTCTGGCTGATCCGGATCAATGGGAATTAAAATATGGCTGGCCAACAACTCCGTGTAATAATTAAGGATATCCTGATCACTAATCGAAACCTGATTTAATGTTTTCTGTATTTTTTGAACCCGAATATTGTCTTCCAATCGGCGTTTGTATTGATCATAGTGCAGGCCATTATCCGCCAAGCGCTGCCGCAATTCTGATTTGCGTGTAATGCCCAGTCCCTGCATAACCTGCTGTAAATACGATTTGTACTCCGATTGCGTCACGCTCACATCAGTCGCATGCGCATGCTGCAACAATATTGAAAATTCCATGGCACGTTGAAACGCATAGTAATAGCGCTCCATCAGCATTTCCGGGTTTGGCTTTCGATGTTGGTCGGATTCCATAGACGCTGTTTGAACCTCTGAAAAAAACCCATAAAACTTTTGCCCCGATACCGGAATACTGCCAACTAATGCAACGTAATCGGTGGACAGTTCTGGGCTGGATGTGCTGGCTGATCGGCTGCTGCCCCCACCACCCCAAAACGTCCCCGCAAACATCGTTAATGCAAACGCAATAACAATACTCCACCCAATCCATTTAATATTGTTTCGAAATAGTGCTAGCATGATTTATTCCAGTGTCCGGCTAATGGATATATAAGCACCCATAACACCAAGCACTGTCCCTATTATAAACAAACCGGCATAAATCCACCATAGTACCGGAGAATTAAAAATTAGGGGCATAAACGGAAACTGCTGCTGAATGTATTTAGCCACCGCATCATAACTAAACTTGAGCATCACAACCGAGACGGTCGAGCCCACAACACCCAGCACAAAGCCTTCAATCACAAACGGCCATCGAATAAACCAACGGGTAGCGCCCACCAATTGCATAATTTCGACCTCATTATGCCGGGCCATAATCGTCAAGCGAATCGTGTTCACAATAATCATCAACGTCGCCAATAGCAACAACGCATTAAACCCCCAACCACTGATGCGTAGCCATTTGGATAACAGCTGGATGCGTTCCGTAATATAACCGCCATAGACAATATCGTCCACAACGGTGGTATAGGTTTCCAATTTGGACACCATAGCTTGGATTTTGGTTTGATCGGTTACACGAATAATCATCGTGTCGGGCAGGGGGTTTTTATCAATATAGCTTGTTAACTGCGTCCCCGAATATTGCTGCTTTAGGGTTTCCCACGCCACCGCCTTGTCCACAAATTCAACCTCACGAACGGTATCAAACCCCTGAACAACCGTATGAAAATCACGCTTATCCCGACGGGTAATATCATCCCGAAAAAACACCCGGATTTCCAATCGAGACACAAAAAAATCAGCCAAATTATTGACATTCACAGTAAACAACAGAAAAAAGCCCAGCACAAGCATGGACACCGCCAAGGTACAGAGGGACAGCACCGTCATTAATCCCGATCGACGCAATCCAATCGCCGCCTCACGAATAAAAAAGAATATACTAGGCATAATGCCCCATAATCGTATCACTCACGACACTGCCATTCATGAGCCGAACCACCCGACGACGCATTTTATTTACAATCCGCCAATCGTGAGTAGCCACAATAATGGTTGTTTTCCGTTGATTGATTTTTCCCAATAATTGCATAATATCCCAGGCTGTATCGGGATCTAAGTTACCCGTGGGCTCATCCGCCAATAAAATCCGGGGCTGATGCACAATTGCCCGAGCAATACAAATACGCTGTTGCTCACCACCCGATAATGCGCGTGGATAATCGTGCGCTTTGTTGGTCAACCCCACCAAATCCAACACTTGATGCACCAACTGATGAATCCGCCGACGCTTATAGTGCAACACCTGCAAGACAAACGCAATATTCTCATACACCGTACGCTTGGGCAACAACTTATAGTCTTGGAAAATCATGCCCACATCCCGTCTTAAAACAGGCAATTGATCCGCCCGCAATCGGGTTAATTCATAGGCTAAGACCTGTGCCCGACCCGAGGACGGACGCTCACGGCCATGCAAAACATTAAACAGCGTTGTCTTCCCAGACCCCGATGGACCCACTAAAAAAACAAACTCGCCTTGATCAATGGCCAAAGAAACATCGTTCAGGCCATAACAATCATTGTCATAGAGTTTCGACAACGATTGAATCGCAATCACGCCGTTACCGAAGTTGATCCGCGCGCATGGACCACTGACTAATATCTTGAAACAGCACCATCAGCATCACCGCCAACAAAATAGCCATGCCTGCTTGGTTAATGCGACGCTCCCAAACAACACTTAATCGCTTGTTTCGGATCGTTTCAATCCCCAACAACAACAAATGCCCCCCATCCAATACGGGAAACGGAAATAAATTAAAGACCCCCAGTGCGACGCTAATCATGGCCACCATCGCCAACAACTGCGCCCCTAGTTTTTGAGCCCCCACCACTTGTACAATGCCCACAGGACCCATGAGATCCCGAAATTGAACATCTTGTGCTATTAGCAATTGGATTGTCTTCAGCGTTGACCCAACGCTCGCTCCGGTCATCTTAGCCCCATCAAGAACCCCTTTCCATAGTGTCGTCGGCGCATACTCAATACCAAACGACACCCCTATTTTATACCCGTCGCCCGATTCAACTGGCTGCACCGACAATAATTTGATATCCCCACCCCGCTGAATCGTCAGCAATACCGGGTGCCCAGCGGACCATTCAATGCGCTCAATAATATCCGATCGAACCGCTGTCACAGCGATGCCGTCCACTTCAAGAATGCGATCCCCCGTTTGAATGCCCGCTGAATCGGCTGGCATATCCGCAGACACCTCTGATACAACCGGTTGCAACACGGGCGTCCCGGTGGTGGTATACACCACTGAAAACAAACCAAACGCGACCAGTATATTCATGGCTGAACCGGCCACCAAAATTAATGCGCGTGCCCACCGTTTCTGGTCATAAAACAAACCCTCATTCATAGGGCTATCCGTCTCATCCGCATCATCCATGCCTGCCACTCGGACAAACCCCCCGATGGGCAATAATCGAAATGTATACAGGGTCCGAGCACCTCGGTATTTCGCAATCACTGGGCCCATCCCTACTGCAAATTCATGAACACCCACGCCCACATAGCGCGCTGCCCAAAAATGCCCCAACTCGTGCATGACAATAATAAAATTAATCCCCAACAGGGCAATTAAAATGCTCATGCGGGCTCTGCACAGTGGGTATGCTGTTCAATCGCAGCTACCACGGCATCAACCGTAAAGCCCAGTTTTGATCGCAATTGATCCGCCGTACCACTGTACCCAAATTGATTGACCCCAATCACCAAGCCATCGTGTCCCACATAGGCGTGCCACCCAAAGGAAACACC
Source organism: Alteromonas sp. (assembly GCA_964220215.1). Taxonomy (GTDB): domain Bacteria; phylum Margulisbacteria; class Marinamargulisbacteria; order UBA6595; family UBA6595; genus UBA6595. The sequence goes on from CAXPTH010000027.1 coordinate 32,208, forward strand.
CGCCTCGATCGCTACCATCGTCCCCGCCGTTCGCGGCAATACCGAGGCCCGATACGCCGCTGACTGCTGATTAAACAACTCAAAACACGGCAGACTAACTACCCGCACACGTTGGCCGTTGGCTTCCAATCGAGCCATCACATCCACCGCCAAACCAACTTCCGACCCCGTGGCACACAAGACGCAATCCAAGGGCCCATCGCCTGGGGATTCGGCTAGACAATATCCCCCACGCAACGCTCCGTCCACATCGGTTGTATCCAAGTCTTTAATGGCTTGTCGCGTCAACACCAATGCCGTTGGCCCGGTGTGGCGCAAGGCCGCAATCCAAGCGGCTTTGGTCTCGGTTTGATCGGCTGGTCGAATAACCTGAAGCCCCGGCATGGCGCGCAAACTGCTCACGTGCTCAACCGGCTGATGCGTTGGGCCATCTTCGCCTAAAAATACACTGTCGTGGGTAAATTGATAGACGACGCGCAGCTGCATCAACGCCGCCAGCCGAATGGCGTTTCGACAATAATCTGAAAACGTCAAAAACGTACCAACGTATGGCAAGATCCCCCCATACAACGCCAAGCCATTGGCCATCGCCGCCATGGCAAATTCCCGAACGCCATATTTAATTTGAGGGTGTTCGTAATGCGTGGCCGACAAGAGCCCGGCCCCCACAATACCTGTTGAATCCGAACAAGACAAATCGGCAGACCCCCCCAAAACATTGGGCAAGTTATCGACAACAACTTGAATTAACGCATGAGAAATAGCGCGCGTCGCTGCATTGGGCTTCACCGTGGCGGTTCGCAACGCATGTTCGGTTTGCTTCCAAGCAGGCGCATCATCCGATTGCGTCGCCGCCCATCGCTTGGCCAATCGCGGATGGGTCGCCGACCACTCGTCCATATGCCGCTCCCAACGGGAAACGGCGGCTTCGCCTCGAGCATTATAATCGGCTACGGCATTCGTAATGGCTGGATCCACATAAAACAAGGGCTCTGCAGGAATTCCATGATACGCTTTGGTGGCCCGGACCTCTTCTGACCCCATGGGTTTTCCATGCACCTCGGATGTATTGGCCACTGTGGGAGCGCCCTGACCAATGGTTGTTTTCGCCATAATTAACACCGGCTTTGGATGCTGACGGGCATCGGTCAACGCCTGATCAATAGCCGCAACGTCGTGCCCATCCACGCGAATAACATGCCAGCCATAGGCCCGATACCGAGCCCCCACATCTTCGGTGAAACATTCTTTCGTTGGACCATCCAAACAGATCGCATTGTCATCATAAATAACCGTCACATTGGACAAGGCTAAATGCCCGGCTAGTGACGATGCTTCTGCACTAACCCCCTCCATCAGACACCCATCACCCGCTAAAATGTAGGTATGCGGCATGGTTTGCGCATCCAATTCCCATTGATACACGGCGTTTTGATGCTGAATGCCCAACGCCATCCCAATCCCCATGGCAATACCTTGTCCCAAAGGCCCCGTAGTCGCCTCAACCCCGGGCGTCTCTCGATACTCCGGATGCCCCGGTGTTGGGCTTTCGCATTGGCGAAATTGACGAATGGCATCCAAACTAACGCCATACCCAACCAAATGCAACACGCTGTACAACACCATTGAGCCATGCCCAGCGGATAATACAAATCGGTCTCGGCCCGCCCAATGCGGTGCCTGTGGGTGAAACCGCAAATGACGCGCATACAAACACGCCACTAGATCCGCACACCCCAATGGCAACCCTGGGTGGCCGCTGCTGGCGGCTTCAATAGCATCCATACTTAACCCCCGAATGCCCCGTGCTAATTGAGCAACATGGGTAAAATCAGTCGTCGTTGCGTCCGTATTGGTCATTTACTGCAACTGATTCAACGCATGAAGGGCCGTGGGATTGGCTTGGGTAGTCTCAGGGGCTGATTCCCCTGTATCTGAAATCACCACGCCCGGCGGAACAAACAAAAAGATACCGTCCCCAATTTTTTGCATGGCCCCATTAATGGCGTAGGTTGTGCCGCACACAAAATCAATTAAACGCTTGCCGACATCGGCATCCAAGTGAGTCAGCAATACGATAACAGGAACCCCGTCGCGCAAATAATTTCCAACGGTTAACGAGTCTTCATAAATACGAGGGGATTCAATGCGAATCGACGCCACGGACTGCCGGGTTGGTTTGTGCTTTTGCTTGGCAAATGTTGGTGATGTTGGCTCTGAAATAGCGATTTCGGGGGCTGATGCATCCCCTTCGAATCCAAAAAACAGTTTTATATTGTTCCACAGTCCCATAAGTATGTGCCTTAGTATACCGTAATCATTGAAAAAGTCACAACCATTCGAGCAATTGGGAACCCAAGCGAATTTGCGTAGACCCAGCGTGAACGGCTAGGGGGTAATCATGACTCATGCCCATGCTAAGCGCAGAAACCCCCGGATACCGTGCCTGGCACTGATCCACCAGCGCACGCGCCTCTTGAAATACCGCAGCAATTGCGGCATCCGATGCCGGATGCGGCCCCATAACCATGCACCCCGTAACCGCTAGGTTGGGCAAGGCCATCAGCGTGGGCAAAGCATCCCAAAAATCGGCAACAGAAAACCCATATTTATTGGGCTCTTGCGTCATATTTAATTGCACATACACCGGCATGATGACTCCCGACGCATGCGCCGCCGCATCCACACACTGCGCCAAGTGCAGCGAGTCAATCGATTCGATTCGATGACTGGCCGCCACAGCTTTTTTTACTTTATTGCGTTGCAAATGGCCAATCATCACCCAGTCTAAATCGGGTGGGTTAAATACTGCTTGTTTTTCCTGCATCGATTGTACTTTATTTTCACCGACACGGCGAATGCCCGCAGCATAAAGCGCTTGAATTTGCTCAACGGTTGCATATTTCGTGACGGCCAATAGATCCACGCCATGCCCCTGGCAATACGTTAGCAGTTCAGATAATGACTGACAATCCGACATTGTAGTTTACAGTCTACACCCAATGCAAAGAAACTGTCACTGCACAAAAATCACTCAAACCAAACAAAAGATATGCTATAATACTACGTAATAAATAGGTAAGCAAACAAATCGCTGTGTTTGTTGGCCGTTTGATTAAATAATGGATCGCAGCAGCACAGCATTGTGCAAAGCAAAAAAGAAAAAGGAGTGTTGAATAAATGAAACCATTTACATCGCAAGTATTTGAAACAGAAACCATTGCATTGGCCGGTGAGACCGAAACCATTGTTCGGGGTGGGCGGCATTTATTCGACCGATTGCCTCAGGCGTTTGCCGGCATTAAAACCATTGGGGTGATTGGGTGGTCCTCGCAAGGGCCGGCTCAAGCCCAAAACTTGCGGGATTCATTGGCCGGGACTGACATTACCGTTAAAGTGGGGCTTCGAAAAGGCTCTGCGTCTATGGCGAAAGCCGAAGCGGCTGGATTTACGGAAGAGTCGGGTACGCTGGGCGATATGTACGACATTATTGCCGAATCGGACCTTGTTTTATTGTTGATTGCGGATGCGGCTCAGGTTAGTGAATACACCAAAATTATCCAGCACATCAAGCCAGGCGCCACGTTGGGCTTGTCTCACGGATTTTTATTGGGCCACTTGCAATTTAACAATCAAGACTTCCCGGGCAGCATTAATATTATTGCGGTTTGTCCAAAAGGCATGGGGCCATCGGTCCGGCAATTGTATGTGCAAGGGCAGTCGGTCAATGGGGCGGGGATTAACTGCAGTTTTGCGGTACACCAAGATTTAGATGGCAAGGCCACGGATATTGCCTTGGGATGGGCCGTTGCGATTGGAGCGCCGTTTGTGTTTCAAACCACTTTAGAAAGCGAATACAAGTCTGATATTTTTGGTGAGCGTGGTATTTTGTTGGGGGCGATCCATGGGATTGCGGAAAGTTTATGGCGATGGTTGGTGCGATCGGGCGTATCCGAAACGGATGCGTTTAAGCAAACGGCTGAAACAATCACGGGTCCGATTTCAGAAACCATTTCTACCCAAGGCATTCGGGCGGTTTACGAGGCGCTAACGACAACGGAGCAAGAAGCATTTTCGCGTGCATACACTGTGAGTTATCAGCCGGCAGCTGAGATTTTATCTGAAATTTATGATGAAGTTGCCTCTGGTAATGAGATCAACAGTGTGGTGTTGGCCAATCATCGGTTTGACGCATTTCCGATGACATCGATTGAAGGCACCCCCATGTGGGCCGTGGGCGAAACGGTTCGTGCGAATCGAGGAAGCCGAACGATAGACCCGACTGCAGCGGGTGTGTATGTGGCGACGATGATAGCCCAGATTGATGTATTGCGCAGCCATGGGCATGCGTGGTCAGAAGTGTGCAATGAATCCATTATTGAAAGCGTGGATTCGTTAAATCCATATTTGGATTACAAAGGCATTGCGTACATGATTGACAACTGTTCCACGACGGCGCGATTGGGGGCTCGAAAGTGGGCGCCGCGCTTTGATTATGCGATTGCTCAACAAGCCTTGTGCAAGCTGGATAAAAATACGGTTGTGGATCACGGATTGATCAATGAATTCATCAATCACCCCGTGCATCAAGCGATGGCGGTATGCGCAACGTTGCGTCCATCTGTCAGTATTGCATTGAATGAGTTGAATACCCTCGCACAATAATGTAAAATAAGAGTCTGGCCATGAGCTAGACTCTGTTTTCACAGGGTTTGCCTAAACGGGGGCGTAGTTCAGTTGGTTAGAACGCCTGCCTGTCACGCAGGAGGTCGCCGGTTCGAGCCCGGTCGTCCCCGCCAGAATTCAGAATCAAATCATTTCTTAACAGTCTCAGCAAACAACCGCATAGCCTCAGCTTTGTCTAACCAAGTATCAAAGTTCGAACATTGTCTCGCCAGCCATGTTTTTACTTTTCTAGATATCACCTAGGCCTAAATCCTTTAAAACCCTTAAAGCAACCTAAATTCTTTAAAGCCCCATAATCCCTTAAAGCCCCCTAAATCCCCCTAAAGGGGGACTTGTGTGTATTTGAACAGCTACAAACCATGCCGACACCCGCTGGCTGAGTGGCGCCGGAGGCGTTGTATCGAAGCCAGATTTTTAACTGTACTATTCGTTAGTATCAAAGTTCGAACATTGTCTCGCCAGCCATATTTTTACTTTTCTAGATATCACCTAGGC
>CAXPTH010000028.1:0-35310 GCA_964220215.1 Alteromonas sp.
CGGAACCCGAGCCAGAGCCAGTTGTTGAGCCGGAACCCGAGCCAGAGCCAGTTGTTGAGCCGGAACCCGAGCCAGAGCCAGTTGTTGAGCCGGAACCCGAGCCAGAGCCAGTTGTTGAGCCGGAGCCAGAGCCAGTTGTTGAGCCGGAACCAGAATCCGATGACGCTGATGCTGACGATGGGTTCATCGATCCAGAGGCTATGACAGAGGAAGAGTTGTTTCGTCAGTTGTTTGGGATTGAAAAGCCCAAAAGTGTGGGGATTGATGTGGATGCGCGGGTGTTTCTTGACGATATGTTTGTTGGCCGTACGGTTATCAAGTCGGACACAAACTTTTCGTTTTATAAAATTAGCAAAACCGTGTTTATCAATTATGTCACCCCGTTTTTAAAAAAGGGTGTTGTTGCGGATTTGAATAAAGCCTTGGCGGATCAAGAGTATTTGGACAAGGCAACGCTAACCGAGAATGGCTTTTCTGTTATGTTTTCAGGTGCGCGTCAGCAATTGAGTATTCAAACGCCAGTGGAAATGCGTGGGGTTCAGACCCTTGATTTTAGCAAGGCCATGTTTGGGGCTTATGATCAAAATGACTTTGAATCGCATTGGCTGAGTGGTTATTTTGATGTGAACTATTATTCATCGATGGTGGCCTTTCCTGAGGTTAATGTTGAGGCCAAAAATGATTTTTTTCAAATTAACAATCACGTAGCCATGGGCCCCATATTTTTTGATTCCGAATTTAAAAAAAGCACGGCTGGATACGAATTTAAGCATGCTGAATTCAATTCGTTTTTATCAACCGACCAATATTTTTTTCAAACCGGTATCTTGCGTGACGAGCAATTGGTGGGGTTTCGCCTTAATGATACGTTTATTCATTCGTTGGGGGATGATTATCGAAAAAAAACTAGCTTCTCCTTTGAAACAACCGAGCGGGCTGTTTTAAATGTGTATACCAATGGGAGTTTGACGAATTCTCGGGACTTATACCCGGGCAAATATCGGGCGATTAACTTTCCAATTTCGAGTGGGCCCAATGTTATTTTTATTGAAATGGTGGGGGCTAATACCTACAAAAGCAAAACGATTTTTAAATACAAATCCAATGATCTTATGGAGCCTTTAGATTATGACTTTGATGTGCAATGGGGGGTATTTGATCGTCGGGATTCGGGCAGTTTAGAAGACCGAATGGTTGCGACGCGTCCGCATACGTTAATGAGTCAAAAAGTGGGGCTTTTTTCATTGAATCAATATGCGTCCAATATGACGTTGGAAACCGAATTCAAAACAAACCCGTCGGTGCGGTTTGTAGAAAATCATTTGCGGTTCGGAACCCCGTTGGGTATTTTTAAGACATCGTATGCTCAATCTCAAAACTTGGATTATGGGATTTATTCTCATGCGGTGAAATCCGAAATATCCTTTTTGCTCAAAGAGGATTCCAGCTTGGCCAGTTGGCAGGTGTCGTTTGAAAACCAGGCTGAAAATTACTTAGGCTTTTCCACCAGCGCAGAGCCGATTTCACGAACATCGTATCGGGCCAAACGAACGATGAAAGTTATCAATCAAATGATGATTAAATCCTGGCGGTTTATTAAAATCCCGTTCACATTTACCAATCAATTTGAAATTAATGAGACGGATATCTTTATGTCCAGCAATCAGTTTTCCACTGGCTTTGGGTATAATAATGTGCAAGTTAATTTTTCATTGTTTTGGGAATCGCATAAGAAAAACCAGCGGGCCCCCAATCACGTATTTACGTTTGGCCTGAGCTACAATCGGTCCAAAGAGCCCATTTATCCAATTAATACACAGGTGGATTTTTCATCTGCCCAATCCCAATGGACATATCGCAATGAGATGCCTTTATATCAAGGCGAAGCTTCAGCCGTCAGTGTGGAATTCGATCAAAACAAAAACACACTATCCGGGACCTATTCGGCGTATGGGTTTGACAATGGCGTCGAGTATTCGTCTTCGAGCACAGGCACTGGGCTGGGATTTGCTACGGGACTTAGCAATGATCTGGTTGGCGCGTCGTTTGATACGACGTCTCAGCTAACAGGAACCCCGGAAAACATTCGAAATGCCCAAAACTTCAAGTTGTCCACATCGGTTGTTTTTGTGGGTAAGCAATGGGGCCTTGGCCAAGCGGGTGAAAAGAAAGCGTTTGGAATTGTTCAAAAAAGCGCGTTGCTCAAAGGCCATGCGATTCAAGCGGACAATCTTCCAATTCGGGATCTCTTTCCGGCGGTTGTTACGGGTATGGTTCCAGGGCAAAGCGCCGCTATTTTGTTGACGTTTGATCAGTTGCCAGAGAAAGCCGACATTACGGACCTTAATTTAGATATTACCCCCGAATATGGCCGAGGGTATGTGACGACCGTGGGTCAAAAATCGAGCTATTTTGTGTTTGGAACGATTCTAGATGCGGACCAAGAACCCATTGCGTTGCAATTTATTGAAGTAACAGGTCAAGACAACGGATCGGTCATTTATGGGTTTACGAATCAATCGGGACGGTTTGAATTTCAGGCAGATACCGAGCAAGCCTATGAGATCCGAGTTGTGGATTACAATTCCAAGCCGTTTATTTTTGATCTTAACGACACAACGACCAATGGCAAAACGGTTGTTAATATCGGAAAAATTATGCTAATCCGAGAATTAGGCGCGTTGGATGAGTAGGCTTGTATTTTGGCTGGGGTTTGGCTATACTTTAGATTAAATGAAATCCATTTTTTACAATCTGTTGATTGGGCTTCTGTTGTGCACAGTATCATTTGGCGTTGTTGAAAAGTTTTCAGTTCGCTACCCGGTAGAGTCTAAAAGCTTGTTTAAACTGGATCGGCACTTGGACAATGTTGAATATGGTCAATTAAAAGTGGGGTCTTTTTCTTTTAAAAATAATACTACGGATGGCTTTGAGGTTGTGTTGTCGAGTTTAAATGGCAGCGAGTTGAAGCCAACGGACTATTCGGATGGGTCAACCGGCATTCCTTATTCAGTGAGTTTAACCCCACTAACAAGTGTGTTGGATGGCAATGTTCAGCAAAATTTAGAGCCTAATTTAACCATCCCTGGCTATGCCGTCCAAGTGATTTATCTCATTGATTTGCCGACCCAGTCTTCGTATGGCAAATACGATATTGTGGTGAATATTGGGGACGAGACTCAGACAACGATGGATCTAGCGGGCAACTATCACGATACCCTTGAACTAATCTACCGCGATATTTAATTGTCTCCACGAAGGGGTTTGATATACTATAGACATGGAAACGTTTGATATTATCGTCATTGGGACTGGCGGGGGAACAAAAATTGTCCGGCCAGCGGCAGCCTTGGGGTATCGGGTTGCGGTCATTGAAAAGGGGCGTTTGGGCGGCACGTGCTTAAATCATGGGTGTATTCCGTCAAAAATGCTCATTCATGCGGCTGAGGTTGCCGATACGGTTGCGCATGCGCATCGATTTGATATAGAAGCCGCTGTGAATCGGGTGCAGTTTGCCCAGCTGGTGAATCGAGTGTCGGGGGTGATTGATGCCGAGTCGGATTCGATCGAGCCGCTGTATGCGCGTACGGATAACGTCACGTTGTTTAAAGGCGCTGCCCGGTTTGTGAGCAACACCGTTGTTCAGGTTGGTGACACTCGGCTAACAGCGCCTAAAATTGTCATTGCAACGGGAGCTAAAGCGCGCATTCCGGCGATTCCAGGATTGGATACGGTGCCGTATTTAACGTATAAAACAGCGTTGCGTTTAACGCAGCAGCCGGCCTCGATGATTGTCATCGGTGGGGGGTATATTGCGGTGGAGTTGGGCCATTATTTTGCAGCGTTAGGCACATCGGTGACCTTTGTGGTGCGCAGTGGTCTGGTGCCGAGCGAGGATCGGGATATTCGAGCCGAATTTGAGCGTGTGTTTAAGGGCCGGCATACTGTTTATGACTATGCAGCCGTTGAGTCGGTCGAGTCGGTCCCCGAGGGGGTTTGTGTGACGGTTCAGCATCAGGGAGCAACGCATCGGTTGGTGGCCGAGCAGCTCTTACTGGCGGCCGGTGTTGTGCCGGAGACGGATCAGCTGGGGTTGGAAAATACAGACATTTGCTGCTGTCCCAAAGGGTTTATCCAAACCGATGATCATGCGCGGACGGCGGTTGATGGGGTTGTGGCTTTGGGGGATGTGCGGGGTCAGGAATTTTTCCGCCACACGGCCAATTTTGAGGGTGAGTATGTCTTTCAGCGTCATGTTGCGGGGACGGAATCGGGGCCGATGCGCTATCCGTCTGTCCCCCATGCTATATTTACGGACCCTCAAATTGCGGGGGTGGGTATTTGTGAGCCGGCCGATGCATCGGGGGTTATTGTTGGCATGAACGCCTATAAAGATTCTGCGATGGGCATGGCGTTGCGATCCGAGCATGGATTTGTCAAAGTGCTGTTTGACCGATCCAGTTTGCGCCTAGTGGGTGCGCATATTATTGGGCCAGAAGCGGCCACCATGATTCATACGTGCATGGCCTTTTTGCATATGAAGGCGACGGTGTCGGACATGGCGGGGTTGATGTATATTCATCCGGCCTTGCCGGAAGTTATTCGCAATGCGGTCCGCAATGCGGTGCACAATGCAAAACAGGAAGTAAACGCATGAGTTCATCCAGTCGGCACATAAAAATTTTTGATACAACGTTGCGCGATGGGGAGCAGTCGCCGGGTTGTTCCATGAACCAAAAAGAAAAGGTAGCGGTGGCCCAGCAATTGGAGCGGCTAAACGTTGATATTATCGAGGCCGGATTCGCCATTGCTTCGCCCGGCGATTTTGCGTCGATTCAGGCCATTGCGCAGGCGGTCAAAGCACCGATTATTTGCAGTTTGGCGCGAGCGAAAAAAGCAGACATTCAGGCGGCGGCTGATTCGTTGGCGTTGGCCAAGCGTAAGCGCATCCACACGTTTATTGCCACCTCACCGGTGCATATGCAGTACAAGTTGATGATGACGCCGGACCAAGTGGTCGACACAGCGGTTGAGGCGGTTCGGTTGGCCAAATCCTTTGTGGCCGATGTGGAGTTTTCGTGCGAAGATGCGGGTCGATCCGATTGGGATTTTTTGGTCCGTGTGGTCACAGCGGCGATTCAAGCGGGGGCAACCACCATTAATATTCCGGATACGGTTGGGTATCAATTGCCCGATGGCGACCGGGGGTTTGGGGCCTTAATTGCGTATTTAATGGACCGAGTGCCCGGGATTGATGCCGTGGATTTATCGGTGCATTGTCACGATGATTTGGGGTTGGCGACGGCCAATGCCTTGGCGGGCGTTCGGGCCGGTGCGTCTCAGATTGAGTGTACCATTAATGGGATTGGGGAGCGGGCGGGCAACACCCCGTTGGAAGAGATTGTGATGGCGTTGCAGGTTCGGTCGGATGATTTGGGGGTGCATACTAGCATACACACGCCTGAAATTATGGCGGCGTCTCGTTTGGTGACGCGCATTACAGGGTCCGTTGTTCAGCCCAACAAGGCCATTGTAGGCGCCAATGCCTTTGCCCATGAAGCCGGTATTCATCAGCATGGCATGCTGAAAAATCGGGATACCTATGAAATTATGACAGCCGAATCGGTGGGTCGGGTGGACAGCACGTTGGTGTTGGGGAAGCATTCGGGTCGCCATGCGTTTATCGACAAATTAAAGGCGTTGAATATTCAGGCATCCGATGCCGATATTACGCGGGCATTTGAGCGATTTAAGCGGGTGTGTGATGTCAAAAAGCAGTTGACGGATCGAGACATTGAGGCGTTGGTTATGGATGAGCAAGACCAAGGGGCCACAGCCCTTGTGCTCAATACGGTGGCGGTTGTTACAGGCAATGGGCCGAAGCCCAGCGCGACGGTATCGTTGTTTCAGGAGGATCGGGAATGGGTGGGGACTGAAACGGGAGAAGGGTCGGTGGATGCCATTTACAACACGGTGGACGCCTTGGTGGGCGAGACGTTTGATTTGGTGGACTACGTCATTCATTCGGTTACGGGTGGGACGGACGCTATTGCTGAGGTCACGGTTCGGCTGCAAGAAAATGGCCAAATTTTTGTGGGGCGTGGGGCTGCGTTGGATGTGCTGGTGGCGTCGGCCAAGGCGTATATCAATGCGATTAATCAACTGCGCGATAAACGGGATCGCACATGACACGCATGCAGCAATTGCTGGCGGCTTTAGAAACGGCCAAGGCAGAATTAAATCAGCATCCGATTTATGCCGAGTTGGTGTCGGTAGACGCATTGCGGTTGTTTATGAGCTACCATGTGTATGCGGTGTGGGATTTTATGAATTTGTTAACCGCTTTGCAAACCATGCACACAACGACAACGGTTCCGTGGCAGCCCCCGTCGACGCCCAAGCTGGCATATTTTGTTAATGCAATTAAGTTAGAAGAAGAGTCCGACTGCATTGATGGGCAGCATACGAGTCATTTTCAGTTTTATCGACAAAGCATGGTGGATCTTGGCCTGGACGATGGCCCAATTGCGGCATTTTTAGCGGATGTTTCACACAATTACGATCATGCATTGGCCCGGGCTCCCGAGCCAGTTCGGCCGTTTTTAATGCATACCCATGCGTGTATTCAAGCCGGCCCGGTGGCCGTGGCCGCTAGTTTTGCGTTTGGTCGAGAAACCATAATCCCCGCGATGTTTTCCCGTATTTTAGCGCAATTGCCCGGCGATGGGCCGCATCAACGATTTAAAGCGTATTTGGATCGGCATATTGAATTGGATGGCGATGAGCATGGCGCTTTGGCTCAAGAATTGGTCGCAACGACCTGTGGGGAGTCTCAGCCAGCGTGGGATCAGGCGACGCAGTGGGCCCTGTCGGCGATACACGCGCGGATTGCACTGTATTCAGCGATTCAAAACGCGGTTTAATACGTCAACAAAACATCCGTATTGTTGTGCCCATAGGCGGTGAGGGTATACCCGGTATCTGTGCGAGTGTAAACGAGTTGGCCACTGGAGTCTGAGGCGCTATAGGGTGTCTGCGTAAAGGGGTTTTGGGTAGGGCCCAGGGCGCCATCCGATTGCAAGGTAGCAAGCAGGGTTTCAATGGGTTGGGTGTTTGGGTAGTCTCTGTGCGTGAGGTAATGAGATTCGAGTGCCAATTGAATAGCGGTTGCGGCTGTTCGCACGTTGGCTTCTTTGGCCTTGGTGCGAATGAGTGAAAACTTTGGGGTTACCATGGCGGTGAGTATACCAATGATGGTCAAGGTCAAGATTAGCTCAATAAGCGTAAATCCTTTTTTATTAAAATAATTAATTTGCGTTAGTTTTTTCATGGGGCTTATTTTAGCATAGACTTGTGTATTCAGCCATGGTTTGGTACAGTAATAGAGTTGTGTGGAGGGATGGCAGAGCGGTCAATTGCAGCAGACTGTAAATCTGCCGAGTTTATCTCTACGTTGGTTCGAATCCAGCTCCCTCCACCATTAAATTTAGAAAATTGGATACGCTTTCATAACTGGGGTTGGTATATGTTATTCACCGGCCACCTGCGATAGTTTGTTTTGTATCAGCGTAATGGTCGTGTTACTCACGCCATAGTGCTTTGCGAGCACTGGCCATTGCGACAGGCTTGCTTGTGTTGCGTTAATAATCTCATGCGCATGGCTTTTTTTAATACCTGCTTCATCCGCAAGGTTTAACAGGTGGGATATGCTCGGTTTTTTGCCTTCACCCATCACCATTGTGCTTTGCTCGCCATACGGGCCAGATGAGAATGTAAGATCATAGGCTGGTGAGAGGGTCCACCCACCATGGCGATCCATGATATAGCTGAAATTTTTCGAATGATCATCGCGGTTATGGGCCAGCACGTTAAACACAGCCAGTTTATAGAGCTTTTCTACCTCACGCACATCACGCGTGAGCATGCCCGTCAGCGCGATCAGATCCGCGTAATCCAATGAAGGTGTGCGAAAATCGGAATGCAATAACCCGCAAGCGGTGTGCATGTGGTAGCGGTTGTTCCCATTGCGATCAAACCGCTTAATCGCAAAATAACCGGCGCCGCGCTGCGCTGAAAAAAGATGAACCTCGGGTATGGAAATACCGGCCGCTTTTGCCATCAAGGCATACACGTATTCGATTGCACCGGCATCAAGGCCGTCCGAACTGTTCGGAAATTTGACCATCCATGGCGTATAACCGGTCGGCAAATCATGGATACCATGCACAATAGTATTCCGCTTTTCGTTGACACCAATGAGTGCTTTTGGTCGTGCACCGGCCGACGATCCATTCAAGGCGATCAGCGCTGCCAATGCGTCATCCGATGTGCCGGCCAAAACGGCTTGTGTTTGTGTGGCAAGGTGATCGAGGCTCAACTCGCTGGGCGTGTCATCGGTATGATGATCCGGTTCAAACACAAGTGCGCCAAGGGCGTTCGAACCAACATGTGCCAAACGATCGAGCGGTGTGATGTCGGACGGCAATAGTCCTTGAGTACGGTCAAAACGATCAAACAATAACCGTCCCCACCCATCAGGCAAACTGTCATTAAATACGCCGGGCAAGCCTTCAAAAAGATCGTAATCAAAACGCTGCACCCCGGGTAGTAGCGGTAAGCGTAGCGGGGATAGTTCGAGGCCGCTGTTTATGAAGGTGCTATCATACTCAAAATAAATGGTGTGCTTGTGCGTCGCTAACCGGCCGACAGCCTGTACGCCGTTGCCAAAATTAATACCGACGGTTATTTCGGTTACTGGGCGATGGGTATTCATGTGCGCTTTCCTCTTTTTCGGGGGGGATTGCTGTTTGCGTCCAACACCGCATCAATTGATGAAAAAATCGTGTCGTTGACTTGCGTGGCTTTGAGGATGTCTTCTAATCCACCAAGAACCATATGGAGCTTGAGAAATGATTCCAGAGAGATTTTTCCGGTCTGTTCAAATTTACGAAGCGTCGGCAAGGCAACCCCAGAGCGTTCGGCAAGTTCTTTCTGCGTCAATTTCATGTGCAGCCGTCGTCTGCGTGCTTGTTCGGCAAGCTTTTTTTGTGCTTTTGTTGGTGTTATAAGTAACATAATTATATCTTAAATCCTAATTAATTTGCATATATTAATATTATAGTATTAAAAAAATAAAAATTAAGCAAGCGTTAGCTGGCGAGAGAATACGCTATCGATCAACCGAATAATGGTGGGCTTAATACACCACAACATGGGGGTCAATGCTGCGCCAGAGGTACCAAACGGCGAGGGTGCAGTAGGGCTCCCAACGGGTGGCATGCGCCTGAAGCCAGGTGCGGACATCGGCGTGTGTGTGGTTCGCCAGTTGGTATTCTGTTCGGACGGCGTTTAGCAATCCCAGGTCGGTTAGGGGCAGCACATTGCTATGCCCCAGGTGAAATATTTGAAACATGGCCACAGTCCAGGGTCCAATGCCTTTAATGGCCAATAATTCAGACGCAATGGTGGCATCGGGTGTTTGATGAAAATAGGGGTCGGGGCGGCCATCGATATAGGCCAAGAATCGGGCGACGGTTTTGGCTTTGGCGTCCGATAGCCCGTAGGTTCGCCATTGGGCATACGGCACGGTTTGCAAATTGGCCGATGTAATAGGGCCTGCTTGAGTCTCAATCGTCGCCCAAATCGCATTTGCAGCGGCAACCGATATTTGTTGCCCAATAATGGCCCGGAGCATTGTTTTTAGGGCATTGGAGTGTGTGAGCATGCGTTCGTTGGGGTAGCGCTGAATGAGTGCTTCCAACACAGGATCTGCGTGACACAAGGCCAAAACCCCCGACTCCCAAGCGGATTGCGATAAAATAATGTGGGGGTGCATGGGTGCTACTATAGCACACGTGTCCCATGGACTCCCGGGTTTGTGCTAAACTAAGGAATCTATGAGCAGCGCAATTAAACTGCATCGTCAATTAGGGGTTTGGGGTGCTGCTATGATGGGGTTGGGGTCTATTTTAGGCACGGGTGTTTTTGTTAGCTTGGCAATTGTAGCGGATATTACCGGGCCTTCGGTTATTTTAGCCTGTGCGATTGCGGCTGTGTTGGCTGCTTGCAATGCCATGAGTACCGTTCAATTATCGGTGAGCCATCCGGTGAGTGGTGGTGCGTATGAATATGCGAGTCGGTATTTAAATGCCCGGCTGGGGTTTGTGGCGGGTTGGTTGTTTTTATTGGCCAAAGTAGCCTCGGCTGCGACGGCCGCTTTGGGGTTTGCCACGTACTTTCGAGCGGGGTTTTCAGCAACGAGTGCCATGCCCAGCGTAACGGTTATTGCCTTAATCACCGTGCTGATTATGACCGCTGTTGCCGCATTTGGATTAAAGCAGGCCAATGTGGTTAATATTGCTATGGTTTTAATAACGATTGGCTCATTAATCTTGTTTGTTATTACCGGATTTCAAGCCAACCATGCGCCCATTATCACCAGCTTAACCCCATTTTTTTCTGGAACCATTAAAGAGTTTTTGTATGGGGTTGCGTTGGCCTTTGTGGCGTATGCGGGGTACGGGCGTATTGCGACGTTGGGGGAAGAGGTTCGCTACCCCAAAGAAACGATTCCCAAAGCGATTGGCCTCACAGTTGTGATCAGTGCCGTGCTTTATATCACGGTTTCTTTGGTGGCCATTATTTTGACTGGGGGCAAGTTTCATGCGGTACTGGCGGAAAACCCTACGGTGGCTCCCTTGATTCATGTTGCACAAGTGGCTCAACTGCCCTTTAGTCGCAGTATTTTGGTGTTTGGCGCGATGACCGCCATGTTGGGTGTGTTGCTGAATTTGATTCTTGGCTTGTCTCGAACAATCTTGGCCATGGGGCGACGCGGCGATATGCCCAGAGTATTAACCCGGTTAAACGCCAACCGAACCACGCCGTATATGGCGGTGCTGTTTGTGGGGGTGTTAATTTTAGCCATTACCAGCGCGGGTGATTTAAAATTGGCCTGGACGTTTAGTGCCCTGAATGTGTTGGTCTATTATTCCATTACCAATTTGGCCGCCCTAAAAATTAAAGGCTCGGAGCGGTTTATCAGTCCGTGGGTCTCGCGATTTGGCTTTGTCGGGTGCCTGTTTTTATCCGTTTGGATTGAATCAGACGTGTGGATTTTAGGGAGTGTCTTGTTGGGTGTTGGATTTATGATTCGGTGGGTGATGCGGGTTTCAAATCGGGGACTGAAAACAGAATAGGCAAGCCGGTTTTGGCTTGAATTATGGCCATGTTGTCGGTGGCAATGAGGTCGGGCGTGTTGGGGTCAATGGCATTAAACACAAGCCCTACAATGGGACTCTTGGCGGCACGCAAGGTCTGAATGGTGAGCAAGCTGTGGTTAATACACCCCAATGTGTTGCCAATAACAACAACCGTTGGCAAGGCCAATGCCGTCACACAATCCAATAGGGTTTCGGTTGGGGTGATCGGGACAAGAAGGCCCCCAGCACCTTCACAAATTACGGTGTCAAACTGGTGAGCGAGTCGGTGAAAGGCGGCATGAATGACCGGTGGCTGAATGGCTGTGTGTTCCAATTCAGCCGCCAAATGGGGGGATGCGGGATAGGGAAAGTGATACGGGCAACAGTCCGCCAAGACTTCGGGTGGGCGCTGTCGAATGGCCCAATGCGTAGCCAAGTCTTCAGCCATAGGGGCCGAACACCCCGTTTGAATCCATTTTTGCGTGATCACCCGTCGGCTGGCTTGCAACTGTTTGGCAATTAAGCCGGTCACGATGGTTTTTCCTACCCCGGTGTTGGTCCCGGTAACAAATAGGTGCTGGGGCCATTGGATTGTGGATGGAATGTCAAAATCAATCATAATTGCGGATGCTAATGAGGGTATACGTGGCCCAAATGCCACCAAAGTGTCTGTGATAGAGGTCTTCTAAAGTGGCTAACCGGCTGGGCGTCCATATGCGCATGCCGGTGGGCATGGCTGTACCGGTGTGTTTAATGGCCCTCAGGAGGGCGGTCATAGACGCATACGCGACGGTTAGGCGGGTGTGGCTAAGCACCAGCTTCCCCCATCGATTGGCTAAGTCATTGACATAGTCATCAGCGGTTCGAAACTGTGTTGCCGGAATGGGGGCATGGTCGGGCCAACCCATGCGCAGGACCTGATTCAATTCCGTATAGGTTTCGGGTCCAAACATATGCAGGTTAAATCGACCATTGGGGGCTAGGTTTCGGGCCATAATGGGGGCGATGGAGCCGGTCACCCACTGCAGGCTCCCATGGCTACTGATAAAGTCCACGGGTGTTGGGTGGGTATACGTATCGGCGTTCCCAATGGTCCAGGTGATACCACGATGCAGCGTCTGAGCTTCTTGAATCATCGCGGGGGATTGATCCAGTCCGGTGAGGGTGGCGATTGGGTAGCGCTGGTGCACTTTAAGGGTGTTTATACCCGTGCCGCATCCAATGTCTAGAATATGGGCGGGGGCGGTCGTTGGGTATGTGGGTAGAACCGTATCAAATAAGTGCTGTTGCACGGTGCTGAAGTGGGTGTACGTGGGCGCTGCTGTATCAAACATTGGCTGTGCGGTGGTGGTTGAGTTGTTGTTGAAACTCAGTATTTAGAAAGGGGAAGTGCCCGGTATTTAGGGTCTGGCATTCGGTATTTAGCCGGTCGGCGAATAGCCGGGTGGCATGTATGGGGGCAACCGCATCGTGTTGGCCGTGATAGAGCGTGAGCGCCGGCCATTCGGCCAATGGTTTCACGTGAAACGGTCGTTCCAGTTGGGCTAAGCCTTGGATCAAATCGGGGCCGGACCACATGGTGTGGCAGAAGGGTTGAAAGTAGTCTTGAAATCGTTGGTATTCGGTGGCGTTTTCAAAACAGGCAGTGTGAAAATTGTCTAAAACAGCTGTTGGGTTTTTGGCAATGGTCTTTTTAAATCGGGTAATGGTTTTGGGGTCGTAGTGTGCGCATACCCCTACCAGATAGATATGCTTGAGATAGGGTGCTAAGTCGGGTAACCAGTACGACAGCATGAATCCACCCAAGGAAAAGGCCAAGCAATCCAGGGGGCCATGGGCCTTGGCATACGTGATCCAAGCGGCTGAATCATAGTGCCAATCGGCAGTATAGCTGAAATCGGGGATGCGATGATTGGGGATTGATTGAAAACAGTGGGGGGAAACCCCCCAGCCAGGGATGATGAGTAGGGGGTTCATACTAAGCGTTTCCAAGCCTGAGCAAGGGTGTCAATGGCGTCTGGGGTATGGTCTGCACGCAGGCTGATCCGGATGAGATCCTGGTGTTTGGGCACGGTGGGATGCCGAATGGCCGTGGTGATGAGGCCTTGGCGAGCCAACTGATCCGCATACGCAAGGGCTTTCTCGGGGGTTCCCACTGGAAGCGGAACAATGTGATGGTGAGCGGTTGGGGCTCGGTAACGATCCAATTGGTGGTGGCAGTAGCGGGTAATCGCGGCTAGGGCGGCTTGTTTCTTGGCATGATTTTGGGTGACACTGGCTAAATTCACACCGGTCACAAAGGGTGGCAGGGCGGTTGAATAAATAAACGGCCGGCAGCGATTAATCAAGTAGTTGCGCAAGTCTAAGGATCCTCCGATAAAGGCGCCTAGGCTGCTAAATGCCTTGCCAAATGTACCAATGATGATATCGACATCATTCAGAACGCCGTGTGCTTCAGCCAGGCCCATCCCCGTGGCGCCATAACACCCGACGGCGTGGGCTTCATCGAGGATTAACGTCGCATTGGCTTGGTTTTTAATGCGAATTAAGGCATCAAAATCACAAGCCGTTCCCGTCATGCTAAACAGAGATTCCGTGACAATAAACAAGCGGTCATAATTGGCTTGATTTTGGTGAATGATGTGGGCTAAATGCGCGTAATCTGCATGCCGATAGCGCTTTAGGGTTGCGGCAGAGAGCTGGGCCCCGTCAATCAAGCTGGCATGGCAGGCTTTGTCGGCAAGGATGAGATCGGTGCGTTGCGGCAAACATCCCAATAGGCCGGTATTGGCGTGGTATCCAGAATTGACTACCAGAACCGATTTGCCCAGGCGGGATGTCAGCGCCGATTCCAGGTCATTGAGGGTGGGGTAGTGCCCCCCCAAGAGCCGAGACCCTGTCGCACCGGTTCCGTAGTGATTAGCGGCAGCTAAGCCGGCTTGAATGCGGGAGGATTCAGTATTAAATCCCAAATAATCATTGGTATTAAATACATGCGTCGTTGCCGTGTAATCGGCATGTTTGGGGATGCTTCGGTAGGTGTGGGTGTCGTTTAATTTAGACAGGGTATCGGTTAAAAAACGATCCAAGGTTTATTTTCGCAAAAATGCGGGAAACTCCAGGTCATCTTTCAAAGAGTCGGATAAAATATCGGCGTCTTCGGGACGTGGCCGATTAATATCATATTGAACAGGAGGTGTTTCAACGGTTTTAGCTTCTTGAGCCGGGGTTTGGGTGACGGTTGTGGCTGTTGTTTGAGGGAAGGGGTCGCTGTCATCGGCATCATCGGGGCTATTGGCATCCTCGGTTTGGTTGATCCCAGAGTGCGGGGTTCCCAGTGACGGGGTCGGTGTTGAACTGTGTAACT
The DNA here is from genome assembly GCA_964220215.1 of Alteromonas sp. Classification (GTDB taxonomy): domain Bacteria; phylum Margulisbacteria; class Marinamargulisbacteria; order UBA6595; family UBA6595; genus UBA6595. Next base: position 14,569 of record CAXPTH010000028.1, read on the forward strand.
GAACAGGTGCTTGAGGGTCCGATTGAGGGGTTGGCTGTGTGTGTTCTGCTTGCGTTGAACGGCGATTATCAACAAACGTTCCACGAGCGGTAGTTGTGTTGGTTTGGTGCTTGTCTGGTTTAAATCCCGTGGCAATGACGGTGACAATTAGATTGTCACCCGCCTCTTTATCAATAACGGATCCAAATACAATATTGGCATTGGCTTGATCCACTGCTTCATAAATGGTTTGAGCGGCTTGATCCACTTCATGCAAGCTCATAGTTTCACTACCGGTAATATTAATAATGACCCCGCTGGCACCGGTAATTGTTTCTTCTAGTAATGGCGACGAAATGGCTTGTTCAGCGGCTTCAGTGGCCCGATTTTCGCCGCTGGCCTTTCCAATGCCCATCATGGCAGAGCCAGAGTTTGACATGATGGTTCGAACGTCGGCAAAGTCCAAGTTAATTAGACCGGGAATCGTGATCAAATCAGCGATACCTTGTACCCCTTGACGCAAGACATCATCGGCCATTTTAAACGCATCAATTAAGGTGGTCATTTTTTCAGTGATTTTTAATAGTTGGTCGTTGGGAATGACAATTAAGGCATCCAACTCATCCCGAAGCGCCTGAACGCCATATTCCGATTGTTGCAATCGAATGGGGCCTTCAAATCGAAACGGTTTTGTGACAACTCCAATGGTTAGCGCACCCGCTTCTTTGGCAATTTTGGCAATCATGGGGGAGGCCCCCGTCCCGGTTCCACCCCCCATACCAGCCGTAATAAAGACCATATCAGCGCCTTCGATGGCCATTTTGATATCGTCTTTACTTTCTTGGGCGGATTGCTCGCCCATTTGGGCTTGGGCGCCGCATCCCAACCCTTTGGTAATTTTAGTTCCGAGTTGTAATTTGTGATCGGCTAAGCTGGTGTTCAAGGCTTGCAAATCGGTATTCATGACCCAAAATTCAACACCGGTTAGGTTCGCTGCAATCATTCGATTGACTGCGTTGTTACCCCCGCCGCCAACACCAATCACTTTGATATTTGCGTACTTGTTTAATGAATCATTGCTCACAACGATTAGTTTAGCATAGTCACACATTGAATGCTAGCGATTAATTTAGAGAATTATTTGACAAGTGTCGCTTCGGTTTTGTACCCTTTTCAATGGAATTATTATGTTTCAAAAATTGTGTATTGCGATTGGGTTAACATTGGTGCTCGCCGGTTGTGCGGGGCGATCGTCCATGCATCAGGCTGCAAATCCAGCAGATGTGGAGCCCCCCGTCATGCATCGAATGATTCAGCAGTACATCGTCGAAGGGGAAACCCAACGCGCGGATGTGGTTGCGGCGTTTGGGTATCCCAGCAGTGCGTTTCAGTCGGATAATGGGCGAACTGTTTGGTACTACCCGGGGCTGGGGTATGCCGAGTCGGAAACGCAGCCCTTTCAGATGCATCAGCATGCAGACCCCAATGCGGTGGATGTGGTGCTAACGTATGCCAGCGCTCCACTGGAAAACACCGTGATTCAGTTGCGTATCCGCCCCCCACAATAAGTTACGCCCGAACTTTAATTTGGTACCACAGTAAGCTAATCCCCATGAGTGCGGTATTGGGAGTCCAAGCGGCAACAATGGGGTGGAGCCACCCCAACAAACACAGCCCCATGTTGATGGATAGCAAGACGTAATACGCAATGATAATGCCAACCCCAATCCCGACATTGGCCATCGACCGGGTGCGTTGAAATGAGATGCTCATTAGCGCACCAATAATGGCAAACGTGAGGGTGGTAAATGGCAATGAGAACTTAACATGCAAGTTGAACTGATCATCCCGGCTAAAGCGGCCTGTGGCTTGTTTGTGCTGAATTTGGGCTTTAAGGTCCTGGCTATTTAATTGCTCGGCACGGGTGTCGGATGCCTGCAAGCGATTGGGGGGGGTGGTGAGTTGGGATGCCCAGGGGTCGGATACGGTTTGGGATTGAATGCGATGAGGCTCAATATCAAATTGAATGCCGTCACGAAATTCCCAGTAGGTGTCTCGCCATTGGGCCATGGCACCGTGTGTCATGCGAACAATGCGGGTGTGGGCATATTCAATGAGCGTGGCGTTGTGCAACGTGGTGGGCGTTTGGGGACGGGTTGATGCATGCAAGCTGTATTTAAGGTAACCCGATGAATCAAAGGATTGATAATGAACGGCGGGGATGTGAACCGTTTGTGTAAACTGTTGGGTGATCCGCTCAGCCGCCTGATTGCTGGGCGCAACGCCGTATTCATTAATGCCAATACTGGCAAGGCTGAGCAGCAAGCTAATACCAATAATGGGTTGAATTAATCGTGGAATTGATATGCCCATGGCGCGGACGCTCACAATGGCCATTTGTTGGTTGAGTTGGCTCACGCTCACTAGGCTGGCACATAGGCTGCCCATGGGCACCGCATACAGTAAAATGCCGGGCAATTGATAGAGCAACAAGAGTGTCGCTGGTTTGAGGGGAATATCGGAATCACTCACAGTCGCAATCCAAGTGAGTAGTTGGGTGGATGCCATTAAGATAATGCTAATCATGAGCACGCTAAATACGAATGTTTTGCTCCATTCAGCCAGCAAATGGCGATCAAAGCGTGTGATCATAAATGAAACGATTCCCCTAAATAATAGCGCTTGGCATCGGGGTGATTGACAATGTCGTTCGATGATCCATGCAACAGAACTCGCCCGTCATGCAAGATGTACGTTTGGTCGGTAATTGATAAGGTTTCTCGGACGTTGTGGTCGGTAATAATCACCCCCAAGCCCAGGGATTTCAACTGCATAATAATCTGTTTGATTTCAGCGACAGCAATCGGGTCAATGCCGGCAAACGGTTCATCCAACAAGACAATTTTGGGCTTATTGGCCAATAAACGAGCAATTTCAACCCGGCGTTTTTCGCCGCCAGACAGTTCAATGCAGTAGGCATGTTTCAAATGTTGGATGCTCATTTGGGCCAATAGCCGATCCAGTTCCTCCGCTCGATTGATGGGGGCTTGGGTGAGCTCCCAAACCATTAAAATATTATCAGCCACCGTGAGCTTCTTAAACAACGACGTTTCTTGGGGCAGATAGCCCAACCCCAATTGGGCGCGCTTGTGCATGGGGTATCGCCCAATCGGAACGCCATCAAATAGAATGGCGCCCTGATCCGATTGAACCAGGCCCATAATCATATAAAATGTTGTGGTTTTTCCGGCTCCGTTTGGGCCTAAAATACCCACAATCTCACCCGCATTTACGGACAGGCTCACATCGTGAACAACGGTGCGTTTGCCGTATGTTTTTTTTAAGTTCCTTGCCTGCAGCATCCGGACTTATTTGGCGGTTGAGTAGGCCCGCGTTTCTCGAATCAACGATACGGTGACTTCACCGGGATAATCGACTTCAGATTCAATCCGTTTGGCAATGTCTCGGGCTAATTTGTACATGCGATTGTCTCGGACCTCAGACGGTTCAACCAAGACACGGACTTCACGCCCCGCTTGAATCGCAAACACTTTTTTAACCCCATCAAATGTTTTGGCAATGGCCTCCAGTTTTGTTAATCGCTCGATATATTTTTCGATTGATTCTCGGCGAGCCCCTGGGCGAGCGGACGAAATAGCATCGGCCATCATGACAATCACAGCCTCAATTGTGGCGGGTGCCTCATCTTCGTGGTGGGCATTGATGCAGTTAATCACCGCGTCACTTTCGCCATATTTCCGACACACCGTATCCCCAATATCGACGTGGGAGCCTTCGGTCTCAAAGTCTAAGGCTTTCCCAATATCGTGCAGCAGCGTTCCCCGTTTCGCTAAATCCACATCCAACCCCAATTCAGTGGCTAAAATACCGGCAATATGCGCCGCTTCCATGGAATGCTTTAAAATATTTTGGCCATAACTGGTTCGATAATTGAGGCGACCAATTAGTTCGATTAGCTTGGGATGAAATTTTAAATTCAGTTCTTCAGCGGCTGCTTGCCCAATGCCAACAATCGTTTTTTCTAAATTTGCTTCAGCATTTTTGACCGATTCTTCAATACGGGCCGGGTTAATGCGACCATCCGATACCAAGTCGGTTAATGCAATACGCCCAATTTCGCGTCGAATCGGATTAAAACACGACAACGTAACCGTATCGGGCGAATCATCAATAATAATGTCACAACCCGTTGCCGTTTCAAACGCTCGGATATTGCGGCCTTCTTTACCAATGATGCGGCCTTTGAGCGCTTCATTGGGCAGTTGAACCGCCGTTGTTGTAACAGCCGCCACCACGTTAACAGCCGTGCGTTGAATGGCATTGACCACCAATTCACGGGCCTGTTCTTTTGCGGTTTCTTTGGCTTTGGCAACGGACTGCTTAATAATGGTCCCAATATCTTGTTCCGCGGCCTCTTCGGCCTGCTTAATAATAATGGCTTTGGCTTCTTCCTGGGTAAAATTAGCAATGTTTTCCAATTGGTTCGCCAGTTCTTGGTGCCGAGAGTCCCACTGATCTTTAAGGGATTGGATATGGGCTTTTTCCTCGTTCAGGCGGCTTTCTTGACGCAACAACTGGGCTTCGGCTTCCTCAACACGCCCCAGGCGTTTTTCCACATCCCGAGCTTCTTCGGACAAGGCCTGCCGTCGCTCAGACTCTTCCTGGGCAATTCGCTTGAGGGCGTCGGATTCCATTTTTTGTGTTTTTCGATTGGCCTCGGTGAGCAACTGGTTAATTTTTCGGTCTGTTTTTTTTTGGGCGTCTGCAAATTGGGCTTGATTGCTTCGGTGTTTTACCCACAATACCGCATAGCCAGCCACAAGGGCGCCACTGCTGAGTATTAGGATCCACTTATCCATCAGACGGACTCGCAGACTGACCCGACGGGCTTAAGCCAAACCGATCCATTAACTGGTCTCGGATAGACGTCATGACCGTTGGATTTTCTTTTAAAAACACTTTGGCTGCTTCCCGACCTTGTCCCATGCGCTGCTCTCCGATTGAAAACCAGGTGCCGCTTTTTTCGATTAAATCAAATTTTACAGCCAAGTCAAGGGTATCGCCCGTTGCGGAAATCCCTTCCCCGAAAACAATATCAAATTCAGTGACTTTAAACGGAGGGGCTAGCTTGTTTTTCACAAGTTTGACCCGAACTTTAATGCCGATCATATCCGTACCGGATTTTAGTGTTTCAATGCGCCGTACATCGATCCGCAAGGATGAAAAAAACTTCAAGGCTCGTCCACCCGGGGTGACCTCTGGGTTGCCAAACATGACCCCAATTTTTTCACGAATTTGGTTAACAAAAATAATGCCCGATTGCGATTTGTTGACAATACCGGTTAGTTTTCGCAAGGCCTGAGACATTAATCGAGCCTGAACCCCCATGACAGAGTCCCCCATTTCGCCTTCGATTTCTGATTTTGGTGTCAAGGCGGCTACAGAATCCACGACCACTAAGTCGACAGCGCCGGACCGGATGAGGGCTTCCGCAATTTCCAAGGCTTGTTCGCCGTAGTCTGGCTGCGATAACAAGAGACTTTCAACTTGAACACCAATTTTTTTGGCATAATTGGCATCAAAGGCATGCTCGGCGTCAATAAAGGCACACACACCGCCTTGTTTTTGGCATTCGGCAATGGCGTGAATAGCCAGGGTCGTTTTTCCGGAGGATTCGGGGCCAAAAATTTCAACAATTCGGCCCTTGGGGTACCCCCCAATACCCAGCGCTACATCCAAGGATAAGGCACCGCTTGAAATAACGCTAAGTGCACGATCGGGGGCATCGCCCAAGCGCATAATCGACCCTTTCCCATGCGATTTTTCAATTTGGGCAATCGCAAAACCCAATGCTTTCTGTTTTTGTTCATCCATACTATTGTTTCCTTACTAATTTATGAGTCAAAACGACGATACCATGACCGTGTGCTAATTTACAGAGCGGAGTGTCTGTTTCGCACACGCCGCATATAATAGTGTACCAGGGTTGCGCTTCCGAGGACAGTATCCATTGTTGGGCCCGCTGGCTTTTCGGATATTGGCACAACGATTGATTCGGTGTGATTGGCGTGGCTAATTCCCACATAAAAACACCGGTGGTTTTCGTTGTATTCACCCAGAGCAAGACCCAATTGGGCGGCGGTTAGGTGCCGGAATTTCTGACTCACCTGTTCGATGGTAGCGGCGCTGGTTTTCCCATGGGCCTGAATGTCTTTTGGCGACAAACCCAGGGGGCGAATCAGAATGCTGGGGTGATGAATAGTCAGGCTTGCGACAATGTGTTTGGGAAAATGATGCGAAAACCAATGGCTAAACAAGCCCCGAGTCCCCATGTCCGCCACACTCACCGTTAGACCAACAAAATCGGCAGATAACTGATCCACCAGCGTTTCTGTTTGCTTGGCCTGCGCTTCAATTAATAGCGATTCAAACGCATCAGCCATCGGGGGAAGCCCGCACGCTTAATGGCAGTAAGCCGGGGTTAGTTTGCGCTGAATTTCAGTGACTTTGTTGGTTTGTTCCCATGCGAATTCATCTCGGCCAAAGTGCCCGTATACCGCTGTTTTTGAAAATTCAGGAGCCGTTAGCGACAAAGTTTCAATAATGCCAGCGGGGGTCAAATCGAAGGTGTTTCGAATCAGCTTGACCAAGGTGTCCGTGTCGTGCGGACTATCGCTGGCAACATGAATGGACACCGGTTCTGCAACACCAATCGCATAGGCCAATTGAATTTCCATGCTGGCTGCGAGGCCAGCGGCGACCAAGTTTTTGGCAATGTAGCGCGCCATATACGCAACACTTCGGTCAACTTTTGAGGCATCTTTTCCAGAAAAAGCACCCCCACCATGGCGAGCCCAGCCCCCATACGTGTCCACAATAATTTTTCGACCGGTAAGACCGGCGTCGCCTTTGGGGCCGCCAATCACAAACCGACCGCTGGGATTAATTAAAAATCGTGTATTGGCATCCACCAGTTTTTTAGGTAAAACGGCTGGGAATACATGGGTATGCAAGGCATCGGCAATCGCAGCGGTATCCACGGCTTCGGTATGCTGGGTAGACACCACGACGGTATGAATGCGAACGGGCGTCGTTCCCGAATACTCAACGGTTACTTGGGATTTGGCGTCAGGCAGCAAATAGTCTACCGTGCCGGAATGCCGCAAGTTGGCAATTTCGTTCACCAGTTTGTGCGATAGCATAATGGGCAATGGCATTAATTCTGGGGTTTGGCTGCAGGCATATCCAAACATAAGCCCTTGATCCCCGGCGCCCAATTGACTGGGATCTTCATGGGTAATCCCGTGATGAATATCAGCCGATTGCTGATTAATGACAGATTGAATGGTGCATCGGTTGGCATCAATGCCGATGGCGGCATCGGTATAGCCAATTTGGGCGAGCTTTTTGCGAACAATGCTGTCAATATTCAGGGTTGCCGCTGTGGTAATTTCACCCCCAACCACAACAAGATCGTTGGATATAAAGCACTCAGCCGCTACCCGACTGGTGGGGTCTTGGGCCAAACAAGCGTCTAAAATGCTATCAGACAATTGGTCACAAATTTTATCGGGGTGTCCCTCGGATACGGATTCGGATGTAAATAAATAATGCATAAGCGACTGCTCTCCTTTTTTAAATTTATTTAGTAAAACAACAAATATAACGTATAGTCCTGTTTTTAATTATATCAAATTTGTCTAAAAATTAACATAGAAACTTAACACCAGTCGCCGTTAGCTCGTATACTTTAAAAGTGATCATAAATAAATACCCGCTCAGATTGATGGCAATAATCGTGTGTATCAGTACAACACTGTGGGGGAGCACCGCCCAAGTCACCGCCCGTACTGTGCTGGACAATCAATACAACCAACAACAGCAACAGTGGGGGTTTGATCAATCGTCCCGGCAATTGGAACGCCATGAAAAACTGGATGCGTTACGGGTTGAGTGGCCCACGCAATCCCATCGTATGGCCGTTTCAACAAGCCCAGCCGTTTCCATTCAAAAAATTTCGATTCGAGGGGCTACCGTGATGGGACGCAAGGAACAGCGTCGATTGGTGCGTGCGTTTGAAGGCACAGATATGGATATGCAAGCGATGGACGCCTTGGTGCATCGCATCAACACGTGGTACATGTCCCGCGGGTATATAACGTCACTGGCTTATATAGCACCGGGCCAGTCGATGGCATCGGGGGAGTTGGTGATTGATGTTGAAGAGGGCCGGATTCAAGCGGTGGTGTCTGAAACAGGCGCAACTCCGGTTGCCCTTACATTGGCATTTCCATTTGTTGGAAACGTGTTAAACCTTCGCGATTTGGAACAGGGGTTGGATCACGTGAATCGATTGGGGCAAAATCGAATGGTGTTGGATCTGGAACCCGCTTCAATCGGCTACGGCACAGTTGTCCGCATTATTAACCAGCACCCAGCGCCTAAACCGCAGTTGAATCAGGCCATGATTACGTATTTATATCAAACCGATGGACGGATTAATGCGTTTCCGTCACAGGTAACGGTATTGTCAGACAATTTTTTGTCCATTAATGACCAGTGGGCGATGACCTATTCCCAAAGTGCCATGACCCAAGACAATCAGGCTTCGAGCCTGTTTTCGAGCGTTACGGTTCCGGTGGGCTATTGGCTCATGGGGTATACCTATAGCTTGTTTGTGTATCAACAACTGATTCCTCAAGGGCCGTATGCCTATGCCAATGCCTATGGGCACACCGAACAAAATACGGTGTCGCTCACACGAACGGTGTTTCGCAATCAAATCAGCAAAACCCATGTTGAAGCAGCGCTATCGGCGTCCAATCAAATTCAAATGCTCAATAAAACGCAATTGGGGGTTGGCAGTCATAAGAAAACGGTGGGGAAATTGGGGGTGTCGCATCACTGGTATGGCCGGGTGTCGGGATCGGTATCCGTTGCACAGCATCGGGGCTTGCCGTGGTGGGATGCTACCCCGGATTTAGCCAATCGAACGACGGATGAGCCGGTCTTCATGTTTGATAAAACAACGGTGATGGCCCAGCTGAATACGCATCTATCGGTGCCAGGGTTTACAGCGCCCATTGCCTATCGCATGACAAGCCTGCATCAATGGAGCCCCCACACGCTTTGGGCGTCGGATCGGATGGCGTTGGGTGGCCGGTACAGTGTTCGGGGCTTTGATGGCAGTTTGTCTGGGGATTATGGGCACTATGCGCAACACGAATGGCGGTTGCCATTGCATCGGTCGTTTGTCTTGCCAAGTGCATCGGCGTCCCTGTTTTTGGGATTGGATCACGGCACGGTATTGTCTCAAACGGGGGCTTCTCCGGATGGGGCCAGTGGCGAGGGGTCGTTAGCGAGCGCAACGCTGGGTGTGGATTACCAATGGCGGGATATCACGTTGTCGGCTATGTTCAGCAAGCCCCTGCAATGGAGCACGCCAACGCCCCCATCCAATGAAACGGTGTATGCGTCATTGCGCCTGGATTGGTTTTAGTTTAGGGGTGACAACAGCGCCCATTTCCGATATGCTTAAATGGGTATGATAGTTGTGGATAATTTAGGGGTTTCCTTCAGTGGAAATGTTTTATTTGAGGATGTTAATTTAAAATTCGTCCCAGGGGAATGCTATGGGTTAATTGGGGCTAACGGGGCTGGAAAATCAACGTTTTTGAAAGTAATGTCTGGCGATGTTGATTCGACATCCGGGGCTGTTCACATTCCCGATGGGTGTCGGTTATCCATGTTGCGCCAAGATCATTTTGCTTATGAATCGCACACGGTTTTGGATACTGTTTTGATGGGGCACAAGCCATTGTATGCGGTGTATGAAGAGCGGATGCGCTTATATGACAAAGCGGAGTTAACCGATGCTGAGGGCGAGCGCATTGGTGAGTTGGAGGCCCTGTTTGGCGAGATGGATGGCTATGTGGCCGAGTCTGACGCAGCAACAATGCTGGCCGATTTGGGTATCTCAACCGATAAGCATGACAAGCCAATGGCGCAATTGGATGGGGCTGAAAAAGTGCGCGTATTGTTGGCGCAGGCGCTATTTGGCGATCCGGATGTTTTGTTGTTGGATGAGCCCACCAACCAACTGGATTATTTGTCAGTCTTGTGGTTAGAAAAGTTTATTATGGATTTTAAAAACACGGTCATTGTGGTTTCGCACGATCGTCATTTTTTAAATAAAGTGTGTACCTATATTGCGGATGTGGATTTTGGCCAAATTAAGCTATACCCTGGGAATTATGATTTTTGGAAGCAGTCTAGCGAATTAATTCAGCAACAGCAGCAAGATAAAAAGCAAAAAGATGAGAAAAAAATTCAGGAGTTGGAAGCATTCGTGCGACGATTTAGTGCCAATGCATCCAAGTCCAAACAGGCAACCTCTCGAAAAAAAATGATTGAAAAATTGCGTCCTGACGAAATGCCGACCTCACGACGACGCTCCCCCTTTATTCACTTCAAGCCTTTCAGATCCTGTGGCAACCGGGTATTAACTGTAAAAAACCTAAGCGCGTCGGTTGGCGGGGATCCGGTGCTCAAGGACGTCTCATTTACATTGGAAAAAGATGAAAAGCTCGCCATTGTTGGGCAAAACGGGGTATCTAAAACGGCATTGCTCGATGTGTTGGCTGGTGAGCTAACCCCGGATGCTGGGTTGATCGAATGGGGGGACACCATTCGGACGTCGTATTTTCCGAAAGACAATACCGATTACTTTAAAAACAAGATGTCAATTATGGATTGGTTGTCTAGTTATCAGGATTCCGTTGATAATGAAGCCATTCGGGGGTTTTTGGGGCGCATGTTGTTTTCTGGGGATGATGCCAAGAAAAATGTGCAGGTTTTGTCTGGGGGTGAAAAGGCCCGAGCCATGTTTTCCCGCATGATGATGGCCGATGGCAATGTCTTGTTGTTTGACGAGCCCACCAACCACTTGGATTTGGAGGCGATATCGGCCATTAATACAGCCTTAGAGGTCTTCGACGGTGGGCTGATTTTAACCTCCCATGACTTTCAATTGCTAAACACAGTCCCCAACCGCATTATAGAAGTGTCGCCGTATGGCATGATTGACCGCCGAACGGATTTTGATAGCTATATGCAAGACGAGCGCGTGGCTCAAATTCGGCAGTCGTGGCAGGTTCCAGTCCAGTAAGTTGACCAGTCCCTTGGATTGCGGAGTGTCTGCAAACTATGCTATAACTAAAAGTGTATTGACGTGAGGGAATCATCACAAAAGGAGCTGTTAAATGGCAAACACAATTAATGTATCATCGCTAAAATTTCCCAATTACACCCGCTATTTAGTTGCTCTAGCCCTTGTTTTTTTATTTGCCCCATCGGCATTTGTCATTATTGATGCCGGAACCGTCGGCGTTGTTAAGCGATTGGGTGCCGTTAAAATGGTCCCTTTAGATGAAGGCTTGCACTTTAAAATCCCATTTATCGAAACCGTTGTTCCGGTCAACATTCGGTTGAATGGCACCAACTCAGAAGCCTTGTCCTCCTCCAAAGACTTGCAAACGGTTCGAACCGTTGTGTCGGTTCAGTATTCGATTAATGGTGAAATGGCGCCTATGACCTTTCAAAAAATTGGGCTTAACCCCAAAATACAAGCCACAGTCATTGGCCCTTCCATTGGGGAGTCGGTTAAAGCTGTAACCGCCAAATATACAGCGGAAGAATTAATCACCAAGCGCGAGACCGTTAAAGAGCAAATTCAAATGGCAATTCAAACATTTATTGACAAAACATTAAACGAAAAAGCCATTGCCAACGGTATTTCAATTGCCAACGTGGCGATTACAGACTTTCAGTTTTCCGAAGAGTTTAACCGAGCCATTGAGCTAAAAGTAAAAGCCGAACAAGAAGCATTACAAGCAAAAAATGAAAAAATTCGACGCGTCACGCAAGCCGAAGCGGCGGCAGCTGAGCGTCAATTGGAGGCCGATGCAGAAGCCTATTCGGTAACGGTTAAGTCCAAGGCCCGAGCGGAAGCCATTCAACGGGAGGCGCGGGCGCTTCGTGGCAACCCTGCTTTGGTTGAGTTGCGTCGGGTTGAGCGATGGAATGGTGAGCTGCCGCAGTTTACCGGTGGCGCAACCCCGTTGATGGATGTGAGTAAGGTTATCAAGTAAATCATGAATCAGTGGCCGGGCGTTGTTGAATATTACAAACAGTACCTCCCGGTTACCGAGCGCACCCCCATTATTTCGTTGAATGAGGGGGCAACTCCGTTGATTCAGTTGAAGCATTTGCCTAAAAAAATAGGGGTGCATGCGGATTGGTACGTTAAATTTGAAGGGCTGAACCCCACAGGGTCCTTTAAAGATCGAGGCATGTGCATGGCCATTAGCAAAGCGGCTGAAGACCAAGCTAAAATCGTCATGTGTGCCTCCACGGGCAACACCTCAGCCGCTGCGGCTGCCTATGCTGTGCGTGCCGGTATGCGGTGCGTGGTGGTGATCCCGGAAGGCAAGATCGCTTTGGGGAAGCTGTCTCAAGCCATGATTAAAGATGCGCTCGTCTTGCAAATTCGGGGCAACTTTGATGATGCCTTGCGCATTGTTCGGGATGTGTGTGAGTCCCATCCCATTGCCCTAGTGAATTCGGTCAATCCGTATCGAATTGAAGGACAAAAAACCGGTGCGTTTGAAATTGTCGATCAATTGGGTGGGCGGGCCCCCGATTACCATTTCATTCCCGTTGGGAATGCGGGCAATATATCCGCATACTGGAAAGGGTATACCGAATATTATGAGCATAAAAAAATTACCCAGCTCCCTAAAATGATGGGGTATCAAGCTGAAGGGGCGGCCCCCCTAGTGTTGGGGCATGTGGTGGATACACCGGAGACAGTGGCGACGGCTATTCGCATTGGCAATCCGGCAAGCTGGCATTTGGCAGAAGCGGCTCGGGACGAATCCTGTGGCGTCATTGAATCGGTCACGGACGATGAAATTACCCAAGCCCAGAAGCTATTGGCCTCCGAAGAGGGCGTTTTTTGCGAGCCAGCGTCCGCAGCATCGGTAGCCGGTGTCATTAAGTCGGTTCAGCAATTGGGACGCTCGTTTGAGGCTGGCCAAGTGTTGGTGTCGGTCTTAACAGGCCATGGGTTAAAAGACCCCAACCGAGCCATTGACATTGTGCAGCAAGAACCGGTCGTTGTGGATAACGATCATGCAGCGGTTGTGGCGGCGCTAAAGCCCCTGGGATTGTAAGTATGAAATATATTGTATGTTTGGGAGACGGCATGTCCGATTGGCCCATTGAGGCGTTGGGCAATCAAACGCCCTTAGCGTATGCCAAGACCCCCCATATGGATGCCTTGGCAATCCAAGGCCGTGTGGGGCTGGTCGATACCGTTGAAGAACCGTTTTACCCCGGTTCCGATGTGGCCAACATGGGGATTTTGGGCTATGATCCTGCGGACTATTATACAGGCCGAGCGGCGATTGAATCAGCAGCCATGGGCGTCGACATCCCCAAAGGGTCTATTGCGTTTCGGTGTAACTTGGTCACCATAACCCAAGGCACAATGACTAGCTTTACGGCCCATCACATCCAAACCGATGCGGCTGCGCGTGTTCTAGATGCCTTAAATCAACACTTTTCGGGGCGCGTAACCTTTCATGTGGGCGCCAGTTATCGGCACATTGCCGTGATGCCGGGGTCGTATCCAGACATTGTGTGCACTCCGCCGCATGACTTAACAGACAAACCCATCGTAGTGCCATCTGGAGGCGGTTCAGTCGCAATTCAAGCGATTATGACGGAGGCGCAGGCGGTTGTTGACTCTGTGGGGACCGCTGCGACGGATATTTGGCTGTGGAGTCCTGGAACGGCTGTGGATGTGCCGGCGTTTCACGTGAAACATGGGCTCACGGGAGGCGTGGTATCGGCTGTGGATGTGGTTAAAGGGCTCGGTCGTTTGATGGGCCTTCAGGTGCCCGATGTGCCGGGCGCTACAGGGTTTTTAGATACCAATTATGCGGGCAAGTGGGCAGCGGCTGAGGCTATTTTGAAGGATCATGATTTTGCGTATGTGCATGTGGAAGCGCCGGATGAATGCGGGCATTTGGGGGATGTGGACAAAAAAGTACAAGCCATTGAGGATTTTGATGCGAATATTGTCGGGCCCGCCCGTGCGTATTTGGCCGCCAACCCCGATACCCGGGTGATGGTGTTGCCGGATCATCCAACCCCGTGTGCCATTAAGACACATTCTCGGGAGGCTGTTCCGGTGCTGGTGGCCGGCTCGGGGATTGAACCCAATGGGGCCACGCACTATTCGGAAGGCGCCGCTGCGCAAACGGGTTGGCAGGAATCCACCCCGTGGGATTTATTTTCGGTTTTGGTTCATTAATTGTGAGTGGTGCAATCCGTTTGGTATACTGAATTGCATGATTAGCGTTAATACTGTCGGTCGACATTCTCTATAAATATGGGGGTTCGGTTTTCGTCTATACGGCCGTGGTTTTTGCCTCATACGGGGGATCAACTGAAGCCCATTGCCCATATGGCCCATACGCCGGATGAATGGTTGGTCCGGTTTCATGCTATTTTAACGCAGGCGGGAGTTCGGTTAACCCCCTTGTATGGCACCTGTTTGGGGTTTTTTCGAGACAATCGCATTATTCCGGGGGATACCGATGCGGATTTTGGCATTGACCTCTCGGACTTGCCGGCGGTGCGATCCTGCGTGCCGGCGTTGTTGGCCGCCGGTTTTTATATTTCCGGTCGGGGGAATTATCAGCTCACATTTAGCATGCCCAACAGTTCATTTTATATTGATATTTGGCCGTATAAGGCGTTGAAGTTTCCTCTAACGGTGTTGGGGCATCGGTGGTTGTGTGATCATGTGTATTACAAAGCCGATTTTTTTTCAAACTGTCAGCCGTTTGATTACAATGGGTGTCGGTATTACTTGCCGTCGCCATGCGAAGATTATTTGGAAACCGTGTTTGGGTCAAACTGGCGGATTCCAATTGCCGGGTGTTTTTCTGGGCCGCGTGGGCTTATATCCCAGTGGCTGAACGCCTTGTTTGTGGACTTTCCGGTGCCAGCCGCATTTTCTGGGGAAGACAGTTTGGGTACTTATAAGCCCTGGGTATCCAAAGTGTTGAAAACGGTATGCCCCAATGCACGCATTGCCCAATTATTTAAACATCCGGAGGTATAGATGATGATTAATTTACAAACAAACACAACCACGAAACAACGCAAAACGAGTCAGTTGCGGGCCTTGTTTCAGCGCCCAGAATTGGCGTTTTTGATGGAGGCTCACAATGGGCTATCCGCCCGATTGGTCGAAGAAACGGGGTTTGCGGGTATTTGGGCGAGTGGTTTGGCCATTTCGGCGAGTATGGGCGTGCGAGATAACAATGAAGCGTCTTGGACCCAGGTTGTGGATACGTTGGAGTTTATGAGCGATGCAACCTCGATTCCTATTTTACTGGATGGCGATACGGGCTATGGCAATTTTAACAATGTTCGACGGTTAATTAAAAAATTGGAGCAGCGGGATATCGCTGGTGTGTGTTTGGAAGACAAGCTATTTCCAAAAACCAATTCGTTTTTGAATGGTGAGCAGCAAGAACTGGCCGATGTCTCGGAATTTTGCGGCAAAATCAAAGCCGCTAAAGATACCCAATCGGACCCCGATTTTTCGGTTGTGGCCCGCATTGAGGCCTTTATTGTGGGCATGGGGCTCAGTGAGGCCTTGGATCGGGCGTATGCGTATGCCGATGCGGGTGCGGATGCCATTTTGGTACACAGCAAAAAAGCGGTGCCGGATGATATTGTTGCGTTTATGCAAGCGTGGAAATCGCCGGTGCCGGTGGTCATTGTGCCCACCAAGTATTATGCCACCCCCACAGATCAATTTCGGAACATGGGTATTTCTACGGTGATTTGGGCCAATCACAGCATTCGGTCTGCCATGTCCGCTATGCAAACGACGATGAAAACCATTTATGAAACCGAAACATTGAAAGATGTGGAAAATAAAATTAGTTCGGTATCGGATATTTTTCGGATTCAAGGTGCCGATGAATTAGCCGAGGCCGAAACCCAATATTTGCCGGGATACAATACCCAATTGTCTGGGATTATTTTAGCGGCGGGTGCGTCACGAATCGATGGATTGTCGGGGCCCAAAAGCATGCTGTCGGTTCATGGCAAATCGATTTTGGATCACCAAGTGGACCATTTGGAGCGATTTGGTATTGGTCAGGTGACGGTTGTGCGGGGGCATGACAAGGAAAAAATGGTATCGGATCGGGTGTCGTTTGTGGATAACGATGCGTATGCGACGACATCGGAGGTGCAGTCGTTATCGCTTGTGGCGGACCGACTGGATACAGCGGCTGTGATTAGTTATGGGGATATTGTGTACAAGCATTATTTTATTCACGAATGTTTATCCCATCCGGGGGATGTGGTGATTGTGGTGGATGTGGAGTGTGCCAAAACGGATGCCTGGCGGGACTATGTTCAAGCCAGCGAGGCATTTGACCCGATGCAGCTTCAGCAAGCGCCCACCTTGGTGCAGATGGCGCGTGCCATGAATCCGGATCAGATTACGGGTGAGTTTGTGGGGTTGATGAAAACAACCAAAACGGGCAGTCGTGCGATTCAAGCGGCCTTGGCCAGTGTGCCAGAATCGGAATTGGCCACGATAACGATGCCAGCGTTTCTAACCCGACTCAGTCAAACGATTGCGGTGCATATTGTGTATGTCCAAGGCGGTTGGGTGGATGTGAATACCCTATCCGATTGGACGGCGGCGGCTGACGTTTAAATGCTTTCAGCGCATGCGTTTTGCCAAGCGTTAGCGGGGCGTGGATTTGATTGTTACACCGGGGTTCCGTGCTCGTTTTTGACCGGCGTGATTAATGTGGCCATGGCGGATTACACCTATATTAATGCCACCAATGAGGGCGATGCTGTTGCCATTGCTGTGGGAGCCGCATTGGCGGGCAAACGTCCGGTGGTGTTGATGCAAAATTCGGGCTTGGGCAATGCGGTGTCGCCCATTACGTCGTTGACGCATCCGTTTGCTGTCCCAGTTTTAACGGTGATTAGTTGGCGGGGTCAGCCGGGCATTCAGGATGAGCCTCAGCATGAACTCATGGGGGCTATTACCCCCGACATGACCCGGTTAATGGGTATGGAAACGATTATTTTTTCTGCGTCTGACTTGGCGACGCAGTTGGATGCGATTGATGCGGCCTTGGGTCGTGGGCAGTCGGTTGCTTGGGTGATTCCCAAAGGCGAAATTGAACCGGTCAAAACCCCGGGGCGGTCTCAGCCAGTGCCTCACACGGGGCCGAGCCATAGTCAATCGGCATCTCGGGTGGTGGTTGGCACCCGAACCGAGGCCTTGCAAACGATTGTAGCGGCGCAACCGCCCCACAGTGCGGTGTTGGCAACCACGGGGAAGACGGGCCGAGAATTGTTTACAGTGGGGGATCGGGACAATCAGGTGTATCAAGTGGGCTCTATGGGCTGCGTGCCGTCGTTGGGCTTGGGCCTTGCGTTGGCGAAGCCCACGTGTCCGGTGATGGTGATTGATGGGGATGGGGCAGCCTTGATGCGATTGGGATCTTGGGCATCGGTGGGGTACTACAAGCCCAAGCGTTTTATGCATATTGTCTTAGATAACGGGGTGCATGATTCAACCGGGGGCCAAGACACGGTGGCGGCGTCTGTTGATTTTGTGGCTTGTGCCCGGGCCATGGGGTATCCGGTATCACGGACGGTGGCCAGTTTGGATGCCTTAGCCAATCAGATTCAGCAGTGGTCCGCTGAGCCTCAATTAACGCTGTTGCATGTGCCGATTGCGCCGGGGAGTCCGGCAACGTTGGGCCGGCCCACGTGTACACCCGCAGCGGTTGCGGCTCGGTTCAAACAGTATTTGGGGGGTGTGGCATGATTCGAACGGCGGTTATTCTTGCGGCGGGGAAAGGGTCTCGATTGCGGCCCCATTTGGATGCCCCGTTGCCCAAAGGTGCGCTGACCATTGGGGCCTGTTCGATCATTGAGCGCAGCATTCAGCAACTGCTTGCCCAAGGGATTGAGCGTATCATTGTGGGGACGGGGCATGGGGCCGATTGGTATGATGCGTTGGCGATGCGCTACCCTTTGGCGTGTGTTCCCAATGCGGCGTATGCGACCACGGGCAGCATGGCAACGTTGCGAACGATTGTGGCAGCTACGGGGCTTCAAACGCCCGTGGTGCTTGTGGAGTCCGATTTGATTTATGAGCGGGCTGTTTTGTCCGATCTTCTGGAGCATCCAGAGCCCAATTGTGTGTTGGGCATGCCGTATCGGGGGTATGGCGATGAAGTGTTTATGCAGGTGGATGCGCAGGATCGTGTGGTGGGACTCACGAAAACAGCGCCTGCATCCGTTGAAACGGCGCCGGTGTTGGTGGGGTTAACGACGATTGGCCCGGCCTTATTGCAGGCCATGGTGGCGCATTACGATGCGGCTAAGCACCCGATGATGGATTATGAAGATGCGTTGATAGCCGCGAATGAACCGGCGGTATGCTTGATGACAGACGGACAGGCGATGGAGGTAGATGATGCGAATCATGTGGCGATTGCCCAGGATTTGATGGTAGACATTGAGTGCAACGATGCGTATCCGGATCCAAAGCGAACCCTGTTGTTAAATCCGGGGCCGGCGGCAACCAGCCAATCGGTTAAGTTGGCTCAAATTGTGCCGGATATTTGCCCCCGTGAGCAGGCGTTTGTTCGGGTGATGGCGGCGTGTCGGCAGCAGGTTTGTGCGGTGGCATCGGCAACGTCTGAGGCGGTGGCATCGGTCTTTTTTAGTGGGTCGGGAACGGCGGCTGTGGAAGCGATGGTCAGTTCGGTGATGCCGGCGAGTGGCCATGCGTTAATTATTGATCAAGGGGCGTATGGGCAGCGCATGGCTAGCATTGCCCAGGTGCATGGCTTGGCGTATACGGTGTATTCGCCGGATCCAGTGCGGGCGTTGCCGGTATCGGGGGTTGAGAGTTACTTGAAGTCGGGTCAATTTACCCATGTTTTTGTGGTGCATCATGAGACGTCCACGGGGTTGTTAAACGATGTGGCGGCGTTGGGGGCACTATGTGACCAGTATGGGGTTGTGTTGGGCGTGGATGGCATGAGTGCGTTTGGGGCTGTTCCGGTGGATTTGGTGGCAGACGGCATTGATTTTTATGCCGCCAGTAGCAATAAAAATATTCAGGGCATGGCGGGCTTGGGGTTTGTTGTGGCACGTATGGACGCGTTGCAGGCGATTCAGGCCTATCCCAAACGGAGCTTGTATTTGGATTTGTATGGTGAGTATGCGGCGGTAGCGGCGAAGGGTCAGTGTCGGTTTACGCCCCCGGTACAGTGTGCGTATGCGTTTCGAGCGGCCTTGCGGGAGTTGCGGGTGGAAGGGGTTTCGGCTCGGTATGCGCGCTACCAAGCGTTGTGGCGCCGGCTGTATGATACGATGCTAGCCTTGGGGTTTGAATCCGTAGTTGCTGAGGCGGATCAGGGGTATTTAATTACGGCATATCGGGCTACGGATCGGGTGTCTGATCGGTTTGATTTTGATCAATTTCATGATTATCTGTATCGGCGGGGCATTACGGTGTATCCGGGGCAATTGCCGGGCACGCAAACATTTCGATTGGCAACCATTGGGGATTTAACCCTGGCGGATATTGAGCGTGTGTGTGAAACGATTCAATCGTTTTTTGAAACAGTATTGGTATGAGTCAAAAGAAACGCTGGCACTATCGCTTTGATAATTATAAAAAAGCATTGGGGTTGCTTCGGGAAGGGATTGAATTAAGAAAGATCCAGGTGTTATCAAGTTTAGAAGCGGAAGGGGTTATTCAGCGATTTGAGTATACGTGGGAATTGGCTTGGAAGATGCTAAAAGATTATTTAGAGCATGAAGGGGTTGTTTTTGATAAGATTACGCCGAAGTCTGTCATTATTACAGCGATTCAGTCTAAAATTATTGCGGATCGTGAGATTTGGATGCAAGCGTTGGATGATCGCAATAAAATGAGCCATCAATACGACCAGTCTATTTATGCGCATGTCATTGACAACATTCAGCACCAGTATTTGCCGCTATTTGAAGCACTGGATGCTCAACTAGAAAAAGAAGTCCGATGACGCATGGGCTTTCTGAGCATGAGTTGGCGGTTATTCGGTCAATTTTAAGTCGCTACCAAACGGTGATCGATTCTGTCCGTGTGTTTGGGTCACGAGCAATGGGCAATTATTCGGATTATTCGGATTTGGATCTTGTGATTGATGGGCCTATTGAATTGGATCAGGTGGATCGACTGGTGACATTGTTTGATGAAAGCAACTTAGGCCTATCGGTTGATGTAAAAGGGTACCGGTTTATTGACCATGTCCCCTTAAAACAGCATATCGATACCACCGCTGTGGTGTTGTTTACCCAAACGGATTTGGGGTAGCCTGGCTTCGATACAACGCCTCCGGCGCCACTCAGCCAGCGGGTGTCGGCATGGTTTTATGTCTGTTCAAATGCACACAAGTCCCCCTTTAGGGGGATTTAGGGGGCTTTAAGGGATTTAGGCCTAGGTGATATCTAGAAAAGTAAAAATATGGCTGGCGAGACAATGTTCGAACTTTGATACTAACGAATAGTACAGTTAAAAATCTGGCTTCGATACAACGCCTCCGGCGCCACTCAGCCAGCGGG
>CAXPTH010000029.1:0-16635 GCA_964220215.1 Alteromonas sp.
GGAGTTTAGAAACTGGCCAAAACGGGCATTGGTTGGTATACTGAGTGCAGTACCTGCCCAATGGGAGACAGGATTTTGGTTAGAAGAAACTGGCAGTTTTCTCAAAAATCAATGCCAGTTCTTCTAAAATATTAAACATTAATTTCAATATTAATAATACTAAGAATAGATACTTAATAATCTTTTCTAACATTGACATCACCTCCTAAAACATGGATATGTTGTTGAGGTGTGGCGAAAGCCAGAACTAGGCCCCTAAATCCCCTAAAGGGGACTTTTGTGCATTTGGTTTGTTGAAATTATTTTATTTAAACTTGACCCAATGCTATGGTGTTGTCTAAACGTCACGCTCAACCACAAGTCCCCTTTAGGGGATTTAGGGGCCTAGGGAATAAGTGTCTAGGTGTATTTAGGGGCCTAGGGAATAAGTGCCTAGGTGTATTTAGGTGCCTAGTGAGTTTAGAAACTGGCCCAAACGGGCATTGGTTGGTATACTAAATACAGTACCTGCCCAATGGGAGACAGGGTTTTTTTAGAAGAGACTGGTCAAGGCCGCTATAACCGTTGCCAGCTCTTCTAGGATTTTAAACACTAATTTCAATATTAATAATACTGAGAATAGATACTTAATAATCTTTTCTAGCATGGTCATCACCTCCTAAAACATGGATATGTTGTTGAGGTGTGGCGAAAGCCAGCCCATTGTCGTCAGCCGGTGCTGACTAAACCAAAGTATATCAAAGCGCCCTTGCTTAGACAAACAAAAATTCGGTTTAATATAATTTTTTATTTTTATTACGTTAAATACAAACGGCTGTTCATCTGGCAAAATCCGTGGCTTATGCCGTCATTAATGTTACACTAATACGTATCAGTTTCGAATGAAGAATAAAACAGCGCAGTGCAGGAGTTGGGCGTATGAAGCTTTGGACTAAAATCTTGATAGGATTGTTTGCAGGGGCTCTATTTGGCCTATGGCTCCCATCGCTTGCCCCCTATACCAAGCCCATCGGGGATGGGTTTATCCAGTTAATTAATATGCTAATCGTGCCGTTAATTTTTTCATCCCTGTTGGTGGGTGTCACCAGCATCGATGATACCAAAAAAATGGGGCGCATTGGCTTAAAAACATTGCTGTTGTATTTGGGCAGTACTGCGTTTGCCATTACCATTGGGCTCCTGGTGTCCGCCAGTTTGCAACCCGGTGTTGGTGTTGATTTGGGGACCGCATCGACCGGATTGAATTCGCCCGCACAATCCTGGGCCGACACGCTGGTCTCCCTCATTCCCCGAAACCCAGTCGCCGCCATGGCCAACGGTCACATACTACAAATTATTATTTTCGCAATCCTGCTGGGCATTGCCCTAAACCTAACCGGATCCAAAGCAAAGCCAGTGATTGCGTTTTTTGATGGGCTCGCCGAAGGCATGTACAAATTAACCGGTATGGTGATGGCGCTGGCCCCCTATGGGGTGTTTTGTCTAATAGGCTATGTGGCCAGCCAGTATGGCCTAGCGGTGTTGTTGCCACTCGGAAAGGTGGTCCTTGGGGTGTATCTGGGTTGTGTCATTCACGCTGTTGTGATCCTGGGGGGTGCCCTGTTTGTCTTTGGGCGATTCAACCCCATTCGGTTTTTTAAGGGCATTGTCGATGCCATCGCCGTTGCGTACAGCACCGCCAGCAGTTCAGGAACGCTGCCCGTATCCATCCGGTGCGTACGAAAAAATTTGGGCGTATCGGATAGCATTTCCAGCTTCGTGTTGCCCATGGGGGCAACGATTAATATGGATGGCACCGCCATTTATCAAGGGGTATGTGCCATATTTATTGCACAAGCCTATGGCATCGAGCTGACCCTCGGGCACTATGCAACCCTTGTCTTAACGTCAACCTTTGCCTCCATTGGATCCGCAGGCGTTCCTGGTGCCGGTCTGATTATGCTCACCCTGGTGCTGAACTCGGTGGGGCTGCCGCTGGAAGGCATCGCCATTATTGCGGGTATTGATCGAATCCTCGACATGGCCCGCACAACCGTTAACGTGGTGGGCGACTGTGCCGTCACCGTCCTAGTGGCTCAGGGTGAAAATGAGCTAAATTAATAAGGTGTGGTATCATACTATTCAATTGGCTTAATACAATACAGTAGCGAGGAGTTGGATCACTATGTCATCAAAAATAAAAGCAATACAGGCCCGACAAATTTTAGATTCTCGGGGAACCCCTACCGTTGAAGTGGACGTTTTGTTGGAGTCGGGTGCTTTAGCCCGAGCATCAGTGCCTTCCGGGGCCTCCACAGGGAGCCGAGAAGCCTGCGAACGCCGCGATGGCGATCCAAGCTGCTATGCCGGAAAATCCGTCTACCAAGCCGTAAATGCCGTTAACACCACCCTCAACGATGCTCTGGTTGGCATGGATGTGATGGACCAAGCCGCCATTGATGCGCGCATGGTGGCCGTGGATGGATCCGCAGACAAATCGACCATTGGCGCCAATGCCATTTTGGGGGTGTCGCTAGCCGTTGCCCGTGCCGCCGCTCAGTCCGCCGGCATTCCCTTGTATGCCCACATTGCGGCCCTGTCTGGCAAAGCCGGTGTTCAATTGCCGGTACCAATGATGAACATTCTAAACGGGGGCGCCCATGCCAACAATCCGCTGGATATCCAAGAATTTATGATCATTCCCGTTGGGGCCAAAAGCTTCTCTCACGGACTCCAAATGGGGACTGAGATTTTCTACGCCCTTAAATCAGTGTTGCATCAACACGGCTTGTCGACGACAGTTGGGGATGAAGGGGGATTCGCACCGATGAGCCAATCCCATGAAGAAGCCCTTGGTTGGATTATGACGGCCATTCGCGATGCCGGCTATACCCCAGGCACGGATGTTAAAATTGCGCTGGATATTGCCAGCTCTGAGCTATATGCCGATCATCAATACCGATTTGAAAGCAACAACAGTGTGTATAGCAGCCATACCCTGACGGATTATTACCAAGCCCTCTGTCAACAATTTCCCATTGTCTCCATTGAAGATGGCATGGATGAATCGGATTGGGATGGCTGGAAAATCTTAACGCAAGGCCTTGGATCCACCGTCCAGCTGGTGGGCGATGACCTATTTGTCACCAACCCCGATAGTTTACAAAAAGGCATTGATGCCCAGGTTGGCAATGCGATTCTCATTAAAGTGAATCAAATTGGAACCTTAACAGAAACGTTGGCGGCCATCCAATTGGCCCAATCCCATGGCTACGGGGTCATCGTCTCGCATCGGTCCGGCGAAACCGAAGACACGTTTATTGCCGATTTAGCTGTTGGAACCCATGCCGGCCAAATTAAAACCGGATCCCTATCCCGGTCCGATCGATTGGCCAAATACAACCAACTCTTGCGCATTGAAGCCGAGTTGGGCACAACCGCCGTCTACCAATCCCCATTCTAAATGGCCCGAATCGCCATCGGTATTTTGGGCGTATGCCTGGTGGGATATTTGATGGTCGAAACGATTCACAATGTGTATCGGTATACGGCGTATCGGATCCAAGCCAACAAAAATCATGAAAAAATGATCGAGATGGAGTCCAAATTAGCTGTTATGACAGAAGAATTGGAAAGCATGAACAATCTTGATTTTGTTGACACATTGATTCGAAAACGGTTAAATTACGTTAGTAAAGACGATGTTGTATATCAAATTAGGAGACAGTCATCACAGAATCAAATAACCCAAGTCCCACAGAAGTCCAGGCGCTGACTCCCGGATCTGTGTATACCGCAACCGTCACCAGCGTGGTGTCGTTTGGGGCGTTTGTGCGTCTGGAAACGGGGGAGGATGGCATGGTCCACATTTCGGAAGTGTCGGAAAACTATGTGACCAATATTACCGATATTTTATCGGTTGGCGATGAAGTTCAGGTAAAATTTTTGCGCCAAAACGATAAGTCTCAGTTGGAATTTTCCATTCGTCAGGTTCAATCTGAGGGGCCACGTGTGCCGCGCAGTCCGGCGGTTGCCAACGAAGCATTTGAAGAAAAAATGAACCAGTTTATGAAACAGGCGGACTCGGTATTGATCGATGTTCGACGCAATTTAAAAGTTAAGCAAGGCCTTGTTAGAAAAAAAAGAACCAGTCGAAAGAAGGGGTAAGTCCGTACCGGTTGATCGTGTTGCGGTAACAACAGCGCATTTGGATTGGTATCGAGCCCAAGGGGGCGCCCTGCCAACGGGTGTGCTGCCCTTGCAAGATTATGACTATGATGGGGTGGAATTTACCTATTATTATGGGGATGATGGGGTGGATGCCAATCGGCCCGTGACCAGTTCGGATCGGGCGGCAATTCAGGCGGCATTGCCACCGATCTTAGCGTGGTTTCAGGCAGCTGGCCACCCTATTCAATGGCTGAGCCTATCGGACGTTCATTGGGGTGTGGATGGCCACCTGTACATTGCACCACGCTTTGTGCCCATTCCTCGGTTGGATAACCTGCTCCGGGCCCGTGTGAAACGGTCGCTCTGGCGGTGGGTGCTGTGGACGTGCGTGAGTGTTGGCTTGGCGTTCCTGGTGTTGCTTTTTGCCTATACACGGCCGTCCGGAGATACCCATAGGGTGACGGTGCCCAATGTTGTGGGGATGGGCGTGGCAGACGCAGGAGAGATTTTGGCAAATACCCAGTTTCAATTGAGTTATCAGTATAATGTTCAGGTTCCGTCTGGGTCAGTTATTGCAACGGTTCCGCCAGCCGGGCGAATGATGAAAGCGTCGCGTCCGTTGCGTGTTATGGTCTCCAAAGGGTTGCCCATGCTAACGGTTCCCAATGGCTTGGGCAAACCGTTGGAACAAGTTCGTGTACTAGCGACGGAGAATGGATTTGACTTGGCGGTAGCATCCGGCAATTACAGTATGTTCGAGCCTGTGGGCATTATTCTTGCGCAAGTGCCCACGCCCAATGCAACGGTTACCGACAATACCCTAAGCGTCGTGCCCAGTTTGGGCTTGCCCTTAATCCGACACGTTACGCCCAATATGGACTTGTCTGCGCTCACCCAACAAGCGGTGGTCGATGTGGTTGTGTCTGGCTGGGTTCCCTCGGACTGGGCAACCCAATCGGTGCGTATTGAGGCCCAAGAGACGGATGTTGTGACGGTGTATACAGGGATACACCCACCGGGGGATGTGTTTGATGTGGCGGTGCCGGTTGTGTCGGGGACAAAAATTCGAATCTATTACAACGAATCGGTGTTGGTGTATGACCGAGTGTATGCACCATGACCTGGCGCGATCCCATAGCCGTGATGCGGGCGTTAATTCAAAAAGCCCATCCCTATCGGGGGCTAGGGGCACCCAACCCCGTGGTTGCCGCCGCAGTCATCCGAGATGGCCAGTGGGTGGCCGATGGCGTGCATGTGCGGGCGGGGTGTGCGCATGCGGAGGTGCTGGCCTTGGATCAAGCGGGGGATTTGGCTCAGGGGGCGACCTTGTATGTTACGTTGGAGCCGTGTACTCATTGGGGCAAAACGCCGCCGTGTTGTGACGCAATTATTTCGGCTGGCATTGCCCATGTCGTGTGGGCGGTGGATGACCCCAGTCCGCACGTTCGCCGGTTGCCGGCCCAGTCCGTATTGGAATCGGCGGGCATTGGTGTCACGGGGGGGGTATTGGCTGACCATGCGCGGTTCTTAAACCCAGCGTTTCATCGGCCCAAGTCGGATGCGCCTTTCATCACTTTAAAATTGGCGCAAAGTTTGGATGGCAAGCTGGCCTTGGATAATGGCGATAGTGCGTACTTAACCAGTGTATCGGCGCGTCGGTATGTTCACCAAATTCGCAACGCTGTGGATGCGATTGTGGTGGGTGCGCAAACCGTTTGGATGGATGATCCAGAATTAACCATTCGGCATGGGGTTGAGCATGCGCAGGCACCGGCTGTCATTGTGGCTTCCCGAGACCCCAATACCCCCAAGCGATTGTGCAACACGCGTTTATTTGCTGTGGATCGGCCCGTGTACACGACAACGCTATCCACTGCAGGGATTACCCATGTTCAGCGGCTCAACGCCAACGGGACCCTTGGCCCATCGGAACCCATAAGTGCCGTGTGGGGATCCCCTTATTTACTCGTGGAAGGGGGTGGAATTGTCGCCAATCAGTTGCTCCAAGCGGGGGTTGTGGATGAGCTGATGGTGATGATTGCCCCGTGTATTTTGGGTGGCTCACGGGGGTGGGGCGGCAACAGCCCAGACGCATTGGACCGGTGTTTGCGTTATTCGCATACCCATGTGCACCAATTTGATGATACGGTCATGATCCAAGGGCTTACGGGTGTGTAAGCCCTTGGTTGGCGATTGCTGTGTGGGCATGGTAGCATGAGCGAGTATATGGGACTCAAGATTCAACGATGGCGAATCGGACTGCTGGGGCTTGGGTTCATGGTTTGGGGGCTGGTTGGCAGTGGGGTGCTGTGCGCCGAATCGCAGCAGCATGCCTATCAATTGGATAATGGCGCTTATGTGTATATTGTGGCGGATCCTGAAGCGGCGGTGGCCAGTGTGCGTGTGGTGGTCAAAGCGGGCGGACTGACCGAGTCACCATGGGCGGGCTCGGGCATTTCACATTACTTAGAACATGTGGTTGCGGGCGGGTCAACGACGCATCGCTCGGAGCAGATGTATTCAGAAAAAATAGACTACTTGGGCGGGGCGTTTAATGCGTATACAACCGATGACCATACGGGTTATTTTATTAATACGGGGCCGGAGTCGGTGACGGCAGCCATTGAAATTATGGGGGAATGGTTGTTTGCGTGTGCGTTTGACCCCCAAGAAGTTGAGCGGGAGCGTGGGGTTATTCAACAAGAAATGCAACGAGCCTGGGCGGATCCCAACCGGTTGGTGTATCGGTATTCACAAGAAAATTTTTATGCCGGCACGGTCGCCGAGCATCCCATTTTGGGGCGTCTGGGGCGGTTTAATGCGTTGCAGCCGGCGGATTTGCAAGCCTACTATCAGCGTCAGTATGTTCCCGAGAATATGATTGTCTTGGTTGGGGGTGCGGTGGATGTAGCGGCCGTGAAGGCCAGTATAGCGGCAGCGTTTGGTCAGCAAGCGCATGCCACGGCTCCGGCGATGCCCATGGTTCAACCCAAGCCGGTGATGATGCCCCGGGAGTTGGTGGTGGAAGGCCCCACAGCGGTTGAGCGTGTATCCATTCGCTTTCCGACGGTTGACTTGGCGCATCCGGATTTATATCCGTTGGATTTATTGGCCTATATCTTGGGCCATGGGCGTGAGTCGTTGTTGCACCAACAGTTGGTCATTAAGCAAGGGGTGGCCAATGCCGTATCCGTGCATTCAGTCACCCCGGTGGGCGTGACGGGTTATTTTGACATTCAGCTGTCGGTGGATCCCAATCAGCGCGAGGCCGCCATTCAAGCGGTGTATGAAACGCTGAATACGGTGACATTTAAACGCGCAGCCATTCGGCGAGCCAAAAAACAAAAATTAGCGGCGGATGCCCTGCTCAGTCAAGCGTTACCGGATCGATTGGATCGATTGGCCCAATCGCATTTGGCCACTGGAGGGCCTGGGTTTTATGGGTACTATGCCCGTCAATTTGCGTCGGTGACAGCGGCTGATTTAACGCGCGTTTGGCAGGCGTATATTCACCAGCGCATGCCCATGACAACACGGCTTGTTCCCTGGACTGAGGCCAAAAGCACCGCCGGGGATACCGGGGAGTATCGCCGTGCAACCCTAAACAACGGGGTGCCCGTATTCAGTCAGCCCGATGCATCCGACCCTGCCGTACGGGTTGTGTTTCGATTCTTGCATGGGTCGGCGCCTGAACCCCCGGGTGCCGGCGCCCTAGCCAGTCAATTATTTGGCTTGGGGGCCAATCGGTTAAGCCAGTATGCCGAATCGGTGGGGGCGCAGGTGGGCTTGTCCATGGGGCATGATGAATCCGTCATTGAGTTGACAGCGTCACCGGGCGTTATCCACACGCTGATTCAACACGTGCATACAGCCCTATATGATCCGGTGGTTGATCCGGATGATGTGGCTGTTGAGCAACGGTTGTTGCTGGACCGCATTCGCAAACGGCGGGATCACTGGGCCAGCGATGCCTTTGCCCAAGTTCGGGCACATTTTTTTCAGGGGCATCCCTATGCCATTCCCCTGGATGGCGAGGAATCGGATGTGGCCGCATTAACCCCAGACAGCCTGCGGTCGGTATATCGGGCCTTGCAGCAAGCGCCGTTGGTGATTAGCGTGAGTGGGGATTTTAATCCCGCTCGCATGCAAAGCCAAATGCAGGATTTATTTGGACATGGCGTTAAAAGCCCCCCAAGGCCTCAAATCGCCATGGCGCCCAAACGCGTTCAGGATAGCCATACCAAGACACTCAAACAGCCGGTGGCTGCCGTTATTTTGGCTGTGGATGCTGCGGCTATGGATGATCCGGATGCCCAGATGGATTGGCAGATGCTGGATACGGTTTTGGCCGGCATGCAGTATCCGGGTGGTCGCCTACATCCCCTGTTGCGGGGGCAAGAGCTGGTGTATGTGGTGCACGGGGTGCCTCAGTTTTATCGGGATCACGGGATTTTTTATATTTACGCACTTACAAGCCCCGAATCCGTTGCAACCGTTCAGCAGCAACTGGTGGATACGGTTGAGCTTTTAAAAACAGCCGGTCTAGACCCTAAGGAGCGCGAACGGGCCCAGGCCCAGATACGCTATGCCTATCAGCAAGCGCACGACCCGCCATCCGCACGGGTGCATCAAGCGGCCCGGTACCAATTATGGGGGCTACCCCTGGATACGCATGAGACCCAATTAACCCGGTTGTCTACCTATACAGATGCCGATGTTCAGGCCATGGCTCAGCAAGCATTTCAGGCCTGGCAGCTGTATGTATTTTTGCCAGAATAAAAAACACTTGCATATATTGAATAGAGTTGCTATACTATAGATACCCCTCAAGCTGGCGGGGCTTTGAGCTTGAATGGTTTTTATAACCGTTGCTTGGCTCCGCCAGCACCCAAATCAAAAATTGTTTTTTTTGTGTTCAGAGCGCCCAGCGAGTCGTTAGAAATCAGACAATCCGCCGTAGCTCAGTTCGATGTCTTCCAAATGCACGGTTTTTTCGCCATCGCTGCTGTGGCGACCCACGCCTCGGTAGCTGAATCCATGATCGTGCATGGCGCGCACTTCGTAAACGTTGCGGGCATCCACAAAGTTTTTTTCACGGACGGCATCGGCGAGTTTTTGAAGATCCAGCAACCGGAATTGATTCCATTCGGTCATTAATACAATGGCATTGGCATCGTTGGCGGCATGATAGGGGTCTTTGGCGTATTGAATGCGCGCGCCGATTTCGGCTTGGGTGTTGGGCATGGCCACGGGGTCGTAGGCGGAAATGCTGCACCCTTCTTGGAGCAACAGTTCGATCAAGGCCAAGGCTGGGGCGTTGCGAATATCGTCTGTTTCGGGTTTAAACGAGAGGCCCAATAAGCCAATGTGTTTGCCGGTCAAATCGCCCACCAAGCTCCGAATTTTTTCAACGATAATGCTAACCTGGTTGTTGTTAATCTCAATAGCAGCGTTCACAATTTTGAGATCCACACCGTTTTCTTTGCCAATGAAGGCCAATGCCTGAGTGTCTTTGGGGAAACAGGCGCCGCCGTAACCCGGTCCAGGATGCAAGAAGTATCGGCCGATTCGATTGTCTGCGCCAATGCCTTTGGTGACCTGGGATACATCAATGTTCAAGGTATCGCACAAATTGGCAATTTCATTCACAAACGATATTTTAGTTGCCAGAAACGCATTGGCGGCATATTTGGTTAATTCAGCGGCTTCAATGCTGGTTAACATAATGGGGTTTCGCGAGCGATACAACGAGCGATAAATGGATTGGACCCGTTTCACAGACTCGGTGTCATTGCCGCCAATGATGATCCGATCGGGATGGAAAAAATCATGGACCGCAGACCCTTCACGCAAAAATTCTGGGTTGGATACAATTGAAAATTCAGATAGATACACGCCGTTTTCCAGTAAAAACAACTCGGCTTTTTTTCCAGTACCAACCGGCACGGTGCTTTTGTTGACAATAATTTTTCGGCTAACGGGTCGTGTGTCTTTGATAAAATCCGCAATGGCTTTCAAAACGCTAAAATAATCGGCCATATCGGCGCTGCCGTCGTCATCCATGGGGGTTCCAACGCACACAATAACAATGTCATGCGAAATCAAGGCTTTGGCTAAATTTGTGCTAAACAGTAGGCGTTTCTCAGCAATGTTTTTTTGAATATGGGTATTTAAGTTGGGTTCGTAGATGGGGGCGATGCCTTGGTTGAGCTGTTCAATTTTTTCTTTGTCCAAATCAATGCAGGTGACGTGGTTGCCCAATTCAGCCAAACAGGTTCCGGTGACTAAGCCAACATATCCAACACCAATAATTGCAATTTTTTCCATACGATCTCCTTGCTTAAGTACCGTGCTGAGGGTGCGAGCAGGGTACAGAACTTGCGACAATGTGTGCTACGCTATATAGTGCATACATGGTAAACAGTATACTGAATTTATGCGTGCAATATCAAGAAAACAGGGTTTATCCTCGCTCACGGGTAGTGCTTGGGATGGCGGTGTGACACACTTGGACACGTTTTTGGCCTATTTGCGTATTGAAAAAGGTTTGGCGCCGATGACAATAGCCGCGTATGAATCGGATATTACCGCTATTTTGGCTCACTGCAATGGCTGTGAGGACCTCGCTGGAGTCGCTGATTACTTGGGCAGCCGGGGGTATGCCAAAGCAACGGTTCGGCGCAAGTGGGCGGCCATTCGATTGTATCGCCAGTTTTTGGGGCTTGAAACGGGATCAACCGGTGCAATGCCGACCTTGCCGCGTCGGTTGCCCACGGTATTGTCCCAAGCGCAAGCGCAAGCCTTTTTAACCCAACCCATACACTCCCGAACCCCCAAGCGGGATGCCCTGATGCTGGCGCTTTTGTATGCGTGTGGGATGCGGGTGTCTGAGGTGGCGCAGTTGCGGCGCGAGCACGTGGATTGGGCCGATGGCATTATTCGTGTCATTGGCAAGGGCCAGGTGCATCGCTTGGTTCCGTTTAATGCCTGGGTACGCACGTGCTTGGAGGCGTATGAGTCCGAACGTCCCGACGGCAATTCGCCCTATATGATGGTAACCATGCAGGGAAAGCCGGTTACCCGCCAAATTATTTATCAAGTGGTGATTCGGCAAGCTCGGTGTGTGGGCGTGTCGCTGTCTCCGCATACCTTGCGGCATTCATTTGCGACACATTTATTGGAAAATGGGGCCCATTTGCGGGGGATTCAGGCGTTGTTGGGCCATCGGTCCATTCAAACCACTCAGATTTATACGCATTTGGACACGAAACAATTAAAAGCGGCCTATCAGCAGGCGTGGGAGGATACCAATGACACTTAGTTTGGGTTTAATTTTATTGGTTTCGGTGATTGTGCACGAGGTTGCGCACGGCTATGCGGCGGATTATCTGGGGGACTCTACCCCACGGGCCATGGGTCGTTTGTCGTTAAATCCCCTGGTTCATATGGACTGGTTGGGCTCGGTTTTGTTGCCCATGTTGATGATGGTGACTGGGGCATCGGTCTGGTTGGGTTGGGCAAAGCCGGTGCCGGTCAATCCCCGAAATTTTGCCAATCCCAGCCGAGACATGATGCTCGTTGCATTGGCCGGTCCGGTGAGCAATTTGGTTTTGGCCTGGTTGGCTAGTCTGGGGCTCAAAATCATTCCCCTGTGGGCGGGTGTGGGCGATGTTACCACGGCCATTGTGATTTGCCAGCAAGCCATTGTGATTAACAGTGGTTTGATGGTGTTTAATTTGATCCCGATTCCCCCGTTGGATGGCTCAAAAATTCTGATGCATTGGGCTTCACCGTCCATCCGAGAAACGTTGTATCGCATCGAGCCCTACGGCTTTGCTTTGATTTTCATGTTGGCCTATTTGGGTGTGTTGATGCCGATTATTCGGGTCTTTATGATTCCCTTGGTTCGTATGTTGCTCTAACCCATGCAGTATTGGCTGGATGCATACAACATCATTGGGGCCATGCCAAAGTTAGCCCTATCCGATGCCGATAAAGAAAGGCAATTTATTGCGTATATAAACGCTAAGGGGTCAGCCGCCCATTATTGGATTGTGTTTGATGGCCATGATTGGGATGTTTCGCATGAGCGCCAGCGCAAGTACACCGTCGTTTTTACGTCAGCGGACCAGTCTGCAGATGAGTACATTATTGAAAAAACCGCCCAGTGCGCGCATCCAGATGCTCAGATTGTGGTCACCGATGACCGTGCCTTAGCCCGAGTGGTTCGACGGCAGGGGTGTCCGGTGCACGGATGCACGGAGTTTCTCAACCAGCTCAATACCCATAACGCTGCTACAGCCGAAAAGCCTCAAGCGCCGTGGGATTCGGAGGTCGACTGGTTGTGTGATCGGTGGGGGGAGGACTAGCTACCTGCGGCGGCCTCAACGGCTTTAGCGACCTGATACGAGACATCTTTGTCCAACACCGATGGGATCACAGCCTCGGGGGTAATATCGCGCACAGACTGAGCCAAGGCTTTGGCTGCAGCCACCTTCATTTTGGGGGTAATGGTTGCGGATCGGGCATTGATGGCGCCTCGGAAGATCCCTGGGAAAATTAACACGTTGTTAATTTGGTTGTTAAAATCGCTTCGGCCAGTGCCAACCACGGCGGCACCCGCTGCTTTGGCCTCATCGGGCATGATTTCAGGAATAGGGTTGGCCATGGCAAAGATGAATGGGTCGGGATTCATGGTTCGGACCATGGCTTGGGTTACACAGTTGGCGCTGCTCACGCCCACAAATACATCGGCGCCCACGAGGGCATCGGCCAAGGATCCATTTTTGCAACCGGGGTTGGTTAATGTTGCTAAGGATCGTTTGGCCGGCAGGGTGCTGATATCGGGTCGATCTGGGGATAAGATACCCGTTCGGTCACAAATGAATACTTGCTTGACGGCTTCTGTATCGGGGTATCCATGGCCCAACAGGAGTTCGGCGATGGCGGTGCCGGCAGCCCCAGCGCCGTTAATCACGACGGTTAGGTCGGATAGGCGTTTGCCGGTTAGCTTTGCAGCGTTCATTAGAGCGGCGAGTAGGGTGATGGATGTCCCGTGTTGGTCATCGTGAAAGACGGGGATGCCGAGGTCTTGCAAGGCGGTTTCGATTTCAAAACATCGAGGGGCGGCAATGTCTTCGAGGTTAATGCCGCCAAAAACGGGGGCAATCCGCCGGACGGTTTCGATGATTTCTTGGGTATCTTGGGTGGTTAGACAAATGGGAAATGCATCAATTTTGGCATATTCTCGAAAGAGCATGCATTTGCCTTCCATAACGGGCAGGGCGGCTTCGGGGCCAATGTTGCCCAGGCCGAGGACGGCGGATCCGTCAGTGACAACGGCGACGGTATTATTTTTAATGGTGAGGTCGTAGACACTGGCGGGATCTTGAGCGATGGTTTCACAGATGCGTGCGACACCGGGGGTGTAGGCCAGGGCGAGGTCGTGGCGGGTGTTGATTTCCAACTTGCTTCGAACGCGCAACTTGCCTTTTAGGTTTTTGTGCATAATCAACGATTCTTCGAAAATATCGACGGTTGATTTGGTTTCGGATGATTCTGTTTTGTTTTGTGTTTGCTCTTTGTTTATCATAGTTACTAGTTTAGCATAGATGGGGGGTCTACTATAAGGGTCTCCGGCCTGGTCTTTAGTTCTTGAATAGCTAAGTTGGTGGGTGCACTTTTTCTTAACTGGGGGCAGTTTGCCTGGGCCCCTAAATCCCTAGGCCCCTAAGTCCCTAGGCCCCTAAATCCCCTAAAGGGGACTTTTATGCTTTTGGATTGTTAACAACTACTGTATATTGAGATTGTATTACAAGTCCCCTTTAGGGGATTTAGGGGCCTAGGGGAGTTTGTGCTCTTCAGCAGCTCAAGCAACTGCGTTAAATTCATCCAATAAGTTACGGACAAGTCCGTGTTCTATTGGGGTGGGATTAGGGTCTCCAGTGCCGCTAGGTTCTCTTGTTGATGCGTTAGAATATCCATCATACCAAGAAGCTGTTTGAACGGTGCTTTCTGTTGATGCGCTTCGTCGGGGGCTTGCTTGTGGCGGTGTTTGGGTCCTTTGTGTGTGTTGTGTTGATAATCTTGGAGTCATAGGATCACCGGCGCGGGAGCGGTTGGAATCGATTAACGGTATGCAGACGATCTATTTGTTGTCTAACGGATCGAATTATTGGTTCTATAGCTTCCATTCGATCATCAATACTCATTCTTGTGTTTTCTTGAGGATATAGAGTCTCAATGCGTTGATTCACGTTATTCAGTACAATCCGTTGGTCTGTAAAATTAGATATTCCGCTCATTACTTCAAATTCGTCGGTGGTGGCAAGTTCGTTATATATTTGATTTAAATGCTGGTAAGCTGAACTAAGCGTTCGTATAATTTCACGCACATCATTAATTATATACTCGACAAGCTCTAAATTATTTCTTATTGAAATTAAAATATCTTTATTGTCTAAAAACGACTCTATTTTATTTTGGACTAAACCGTTTAAGGGAATTTTTTTTGACGCCAATAAATTTATGTAAGTACAAAAAATAAAATTTATACGTTTTTCTTCATTTAATTTTTGATTTTCATGCTCACTCAATCTTGTCGCTATTATACTCACTGTACTTCTTAAATCCTCTAAATTTGTAAATATTGTAGCAATATCGCGCCCTTTTTGGCGACTTTTATCTCTTATAGGTGCTCCGGGGGCGGCAACAGAACTACGGGTTCTATCTAATCTACGTGGTGTTACAGGTGGTGTTACAGGTGGTGTTACATAAGTGCTCATTTTTTCTCCTCTAGTTTTATGCTCTTCATCAATTTGTTTAATAATATAAAAATAACTATATCAAAATAAATATAAAATATCAACTGTAAATACTCTTTTTATTTAAAAATAAATTATGATTTTTAAATAATATTTGTGGCTATTGCTGAGATTTTAGATCATGAAATACCTCTAATTCAGTCAAGAAAAAAAAGAGCGTTTTTCAGTCTTTTTAGCTGGGGTCAGTGTATCTAGGCCCCTATACCTAGGCCCCTAAATCCCCTAAAGGGGACTTGTGGTTGGGCGAGGCGTTTAGGCGGCACCATAGCAATGGGTTAAGTTTAGATGCAGTTGTGTTAACAACCCAAAAGCATAAAAGTCCCCGTTAGGGGATTTAGGGGCCTGGGGTGACTAGGGTCGCCAACAACATAGTGGTAGTAATTGCTGAAGGATTTTGGCTAGTGTCTGAATGGTTTTTTTCAATTTTTGTGTTGCAAAGAGATTTTATTTTGGCTGGTAAGGATAAGGTTGAGAATAGTGTCTAATTGTTGCTGAAGATCATCTGATATATCGATGTTAGAATCGCTGATAAGGTCTAAAATAGTGTCTAATTGTGATATAGGATTTTCTTTGGTATCAGTGTCAGCAGAACAGATGGTATGATAGAGAATCAGGTTTAATTTTTGCTGAAGATCATCTGATATATTGGTGTTAGAACTGATGGGATGTTTGAAAATAGCGTCTAATTGTGACTCAAGATTCTTCAAACGGTCCAAATACTTTTCATTGTTAGCACAACTTGTATTTTCTTGAGCAATTATGTTCTTCATGGATTCGATAGCGGCGCTACATTCATTAAGGATATCCCAGTCGAAATAATTATTGTTGTCGACTACTGCACTTATAATGTCACAAGCTGTGCTAAGATGTTCGTCCGAATTATAATCTTCATTTTTGAGGCAAAGGTAGAGTGCGATCATTAACGCATAGTTAAGTTGCTTCTCATCAATGTAATCAATCGCCACACGCTTAAATTTTTCTAAATTGTCATCAGCATTCAAATTTTCTTCTAATTTTTTTTCAAGAATTTCTTGGAGATTTTCGATGTTTTGTCCATCATGTTCAGATGTTTTAGAATCATTATTATCACTACAATCAGAAGGAGTTTTTGGTGGTGAAGCGGGGCGGGGAGATTGGTTCAAAATAATTATGAGGGGTATAGCAGGTGATAGTGGTTTTATCGTTGGGGGGGGTCCACATTGATTTGGCCATCGAGCCCTGTGGTATTGTAGAGATCCGTACAACAACTGCCAAGTAAGCAATTAGCCGCAGCTTGGATTGTACTAAGCATTGCTTTTACTCCTCCTCTTATTTTTTAAGCAAATTTATTTTGTGTAGTAAAATAAATAATTTTTTTATTAAAAAATAAAGTTAATACAATTATAAACTCCCCATATTTTTTTGTCAACTTTTTAATCAAAACAACGTATTTTGATTGGCTGTTGATGCGATTCAATGCGTACGTTCGATGCCCATCGCATAAATTTGGTACACTTAAACAACGATGACATCATTATTAATTGTTGACGGGTTTTTGCCATGAAATACCTCTAATTCAGTCAAGAAAAAAAGAGCGTTTTTCAGTCTTTTTAGCTGGGGTCAGTGTATCTAGGCCCCTATACCTAGGCCCCTAAATCCCCTAAAGGGGACTTGTGGTTGGGCG